>NZ_JAJOMC010000058.1 GCF_021129155.1 Arthrobacter sp. AK04 | reverse complement strand
TGCGCGGCTGCAGGCCCCCCCCCCCCCCCCCCGGCCGCCCGGCCCCCCCGCCCCGCCCCCAACCCAGAAACCCGCGGGGCCCGCCCCGGGGCCCCCCCGGCCCGGTCCCCCCGGGGGGGGCCCGGCTTCCCCCCCCCCCCCCTACTGGTTGGTAACAACTTGTAAACAATCTTCGGGATACCCCGCCGGCGTGCTACGGGCACGTGGCGCAGGCCACTAAAGTTGGTGCCATCAGTGCGCTCCGGCGCAGTGCTGCGTGCCCTCAGTGAAAACAGAATTTCAGTGCAGAAACGGACACTCATTGAATTCGAGCCGTAGCGCCTCTCTCTTCATCCTGGAGGAAAATTGAAGAACTCACTGCGTGCAAGCTTCAAACGGGGTTCAATGGCCGGCGTGGCTACCCTCGGTGCTTCGGCGCTTCTGTTGACCGCCTGCGGCGCAGCACCCGAAGCCGGGAGCACCTCAACGGCCGAAGCCAGCGACTACACCGGCTGCATCGTCTCCGACTCCGGCGGGTTCGATGACCAGTCCTTCAACCAGTCCTCCTACGAGGGTCTGAAGAAGGCCGAGACCGACCTGGGCATCAAGGTCAACCAGGTTGAGTCCAAGACCAACAACGACTTCGAGCCGAACCTGCGCGCCATGGTCAGCGCCGGCTGCGACCTCACCGTCACGGTGGGGTTCCTGCTGGGCGACGCCACCAAGGCACAGGCTGAGGCCAACCCGGACAGCCACTTCGCGATTGTCGACTTCGGTTACGAGACGCCGATCGCCAACGTCAAGCCGATCATCTACGACACCGCCCAGGCCGCGTTCCTCGCCGGGTACCTCGCAGCCGGCACCACCAAGACCGGCACGGTTGCCACTTTCGGCGGCATCAAGCTTCCCACTGTCACGATCTTCATGGACGGCTACGCGGACGGCGTCAAGTACTACAACGAGCAGAAGGGCAAGGACGTCAAACTCCTTGGCTGGAACAAGGAAGCCCAGGACGGCAGCTTCACAGGCGACTTCGAGAAGCAGGACGTCGGCAAGCAGCTCACCCAGAACTTCCTGGACCAGGGCGCGGATATCGTCATGCCCGTAGCCGGTCCGGTGGGCAAGGGTGCCGGCTCCGCGCTCAAGGAAGCCAAGGCTGCCGGCAAGGACGTCAAGCTGATCTGGGTTGACTCCGACGGCTACCTCACGGCTCCCGATTACAAGGACATCATGCTGTCCTCCGTCATGAAGACGATGGGCGACGCCGTGGAGAACGTGGTCAAGGAGGACAAGGAAGGCAACTTCGACAACACCCCGTACGTGGGCACGCTGGCCAACGAGGGCGTCCAGCTGGCACCGTTCCACGACCTCGACTCCCAGGTCCCCGCAGAACTGAAGTCCGAGCTTGAGCAGATCAAGAAGGACATCATCGACGGGAAACTGAAGGTCGAATCCGCGGCAAGCCCGAAGGCCTGATCCCTGCCTGAGCGCCACCCCCGGCCGGTTACCGACTGGCCGGGCGGTGGCGCTTTTTGCTGGCTGCCCCGCACCGCACCGCAGCCCGCGTATCCCAGGACTGCACCCACTAGGCTGGTGCTGCAGCCACATATCCCGTCCGGTCGATCACTGGACGCATCGAGATTGGTCAGAGTTTTGAAACTTGAACTCAGAGGGATCACTAAACGCTTTGGCACCCTGCTTGCCAACGACCACATCGACGTGGTGGTTGAGCCCGGACAGATCCACTGTCTCCTGGGTGAAAACGGGGCCGGCAAGTCCACCCTCATGAACGTGCTGTACGGCCTTTATGAACCGTCCGAGGGCGAAATCCTGGTTGACGGCAAGCCTGTTTCCTTCCGCGGGCCCGGTGACGCCATGGAGGCGGGCATCGGCATGGTCCACCAGCACTTCATGCTGGTTCCCGTCTTCACCGTCGCGGAGAACGTGGCGCTCGGGGCCGAGCCCACCAAGGCCGCCGGCTTCCTCAACCTGGACGAGACCCGCCGCCGGATCAAGGAAATCTCGGACCAGTACGGGTTCGACGTTGACCCCGACGCCCTCGTGGAGGACCTGCCCGTCGGCGTCCAGCAGCGCGTTGAAATCATCAAGGCGCTGGTCCGCAACGCCAAGGTCCTCATCCTGGACGAACCCACCGCCGTCCTGACACCCCAGGAAACCGATGAACTGCTGGACATCATGCGGCAGCTCAAGTCCGGCGGGACGTCCATCGTCTTCATTTCGCACAAGCTGCGGGAGGTTAAGGCAGTCTCGGACACCATCACCGTGATCCGGCGCGGCAAGGTGGTAGGGACGGCTGACCCGGCTGCTTCCACCACCGAACTGGCGTCCATGATGGTGGGCCGCGCCGTCAGCCTCACCCTGGACAAGGCCCCGGCACAGCCGAAGGAGAAGACGTTCGAGGTCCGGGACCTGACTGTTATCGCACCCAATGGCCAGCACGTTGTGGACGGACTCAGCTTTGATATTGCCCGCGGAGAAATCCTCGCGGTAGCCGGCGTGCAGGGCAACGGCCAGACGGAACTGACCGAGGCCATCCTCGGCCTCCAGGACCGTGTCCACGGTTCCATCCTGCTGGACGGTCAGGAGCTCCTGGGCCGCAGCGTCAAAGAGGTGCTGAATGCAGGCGTCGGCTTCGTCCCCGAGGACCGCTCCGTGGACGGCCTGATCGGGACCTTTTCGATTGCGGAGAACCTGATCCTGGACCGGTACGACCAACCCCCCTTTGCCAAGGGCATCAGCATGAGCCCTGCCAGGGTGCTCGAGAATGCCAGGACCCGGATCGAAGAGTTCGATGTCCGGACCCCGTCGGGTGCACTTGCCGCGGGAACATTGTCCGGCGGCAACCAGCAGAAGGTGGTGATGGCCCGCGAGCTGTCCCGCCCGCTGCGCCTGTTCATTGCCTCCCAGCCCACCCGCGGCGTGGACGTGGGATCCATCGAATTCCTGCACAAGCGGATTGTGGCAGAACGGGACCAGGGCACGCCGGTGATGATCATCTCCACCGAACTGGACGAG
Organism: Arthrobacter sp. AK04; assembly: GCF_021129155.1. GTDB lineage: Bacteria > Actinomycetota > Actinomycetes > Actinomycetales > Micrococcaceae > Arthrobacter > Arthrobacter quantipunctorum. The sequence continues at coordinate 24,528 of NZ_JAJOMC010000058.1, read as the reverse complement.
GTCATGGAACTGGCCGACCGGATTGCCGTGCTCTACAAGGGCAAGCTCGTGGGTGTGGTCCCGGCCGGCACCAGCCGGGATGTCCTGGGCCTCATGATGGCCGGCATCCCGCCGGAGGAACATGCCCAGGCCATCCCCGCCCGAAAGGCCGCGGACACCACGAGCACCTCCGACGCCGAAGGAGGCGACCATGCCTGACCAGCAATCACCCAAACACGCCGGAGGCGAGCCCGCTGACCGGCGGCCGCGGGCCACACCCGCTGCCGAGGAAACCGCAGCGATCGCATCCGTTGATACCGCCGGCGGCGCCATGGAACCGTCGGCAGTCCCCGCGACGGCCCAAAGCGGCCAGCTCCCGGGTGGTCCCGATACCCCGCTCCGGAAGATTTTCACCGGCAGCGGCATGGTTTCGGTCCTGGCGGTGCTGCTGGCCCTCGTCATCGGCGGGCTGCTCATCGCCAGCACGGACAGGCAGGTTGCCACCACGGCCACGTACTTCTTCGCCCGGCCTACCGACTTCCTGGCTGCGGTCTGGAACGCGGCCACACGGTCCTACATTGCCCTGTTCCAAGGGTCGGTCTTCAACCCGCGGGGCAACGGGGTGGCGGCCCAGTTCGCGCCCTTCATGGAAACCCTCACCATCGCCACCCCGCTCATCACGGCCGGCCTGGGCGTGGCACTGGCCTTCCGCGCGGGTCTGTTCAACATCGGTGCGCAGGGCCAGATCATCGTGGCCGGTATCCTCGCCGCGTGGGTGGGGTTCGCGCTCGACCTGCCGATGGGCCTGCACCTGCTCCTGGTCCTGGTGGCCGGCATCATCGGCGGTGCCTTTTGGGGCGGACTCGTGGGCGTCCTCAAGGCCCGCACCGGTGCCCATGAGGTCATCCTGACCATCATGTTCAACTACATCGCGCTGTATTTCCTGCGGTACCTCCTCAACACTCCTGCCTTCCAGCGGCCGGGGGAGTCGAACCCGATCTCGCCCATCCTGGACCCCACCGCCGTGTACCCGCAGATTTTCGGCAGCCAGTACCGGCTCCACCTTGGCTTCCTCCTGGCCATAGCCGCCACCGTCCTGGTGTGGTGGCTCCTGAACCGCTCCACTGTGGGCTTCGAGTTCCGTGCGGTGGGGGCAAACCCCAAGGCAGCGCAGACTGCGGGCATTAACGTGTCCCGCTCCACCATCCTGGTCATGGCCATCGCCGGCGGGCTGGCCGGCATGTCCGGCGTGGCACAGGTTGCGGGTACGGAGAAGGTCCTCACCGACGGTGTTGCGGCCACCTATGGTTTTGACGCCATCACAGTTGCCCTCCTGGGACGTTCGACGCCGTGGGGCACCTTCGCGGCGGGCCTCCTGTTCGGCGCCTTCCGTGCCGGAGCAGTCCAGATGCAGATCCAGACCGGAACCCCCATCGACATCGTCCTGGTGGTCCAGTCCCTCATTGTCCTGTTCATCGCGGCTCCGCCGCTGGTCCGGGCCATCTTCGGCCTCAACCCCAGGCGCCGGAAGCCCGCGCGCCCGGCCAAGTCCCGCGAGGCAGCAACCACCGGAGGTGCAGCAGCATGAGCACGACAGTATCCTCATCCAGGCTTGGCAACCCGCAGCCCGGAAACGCAGGCAAAGATGCTGCCGCCGCCACTGTCTCGGCCAAGCCGGTGGGCTGGAAGACACCCGTGTTCCTGGCCGCCTTCGCGGTCATCGCACTGGTGTTCTTCGGTCTGCTCGCACCCAACCAGACCGCCAGCTTCGGGATCTCCACGGGCAGCGACTTTTTCCAGCTGCCGGCCCTCCAGGTGAACGCCTTCGTTGGCGGCCTGGTGCTGTCCATCCTCCTGCTGGCACTGGCAGCCTACGCCATCTACCTCAAAACCAGGGACAAGCCCGTCCCGGGCTGGCTGACCGTGGCGTTCATCGTCCTGTTCGTGGCCGCGTTCCTCATCTGGGTGGTGGGCGGCGCCCGGACCCCCAACATCTCGCTGGCCGGGCTCATCGCCGGTTCAGTCACCCTGGCCGTTCCGCTGGTCTTCGGATCATTGTCCGGCGTCCTGTGCGAGCGGGTGGGCGTGGTGAACATCGCCATTGAGGGCCAGCTGCTGGGCGGGGCGTTCACCGCTGCAATCGTCGCCAGCATGACGCAGAACCCCTTCATCGGGCTGCTGGCCGCCGCCGTGGCAGGTGCCGTGGTTTCCATGGTGCTGGCACTGTTCAGCATCAAGTACCTGGTCAACCAGATCATCGTCGGCGTGGTCCTGAACGTGCTGGTCTCCGGCGTGACGGGCTTCCTGTTCAGCACCGTGATGCAGGCCAACAAGGCGCAGTTCAACTCACCTCCCGGCCTGGACATCATCGAGATTCCCGTCCTGTCCAGCATCCCGGTGATCGGCCCCATCCTGTTCCGCCAGTCCCTCGTGGGCTACCTGATGTACATCGCGGTCCTGGTGGTCTGGGTGGGCCTCTTCAAAACCCGGTGGGGACTGCGCGTGCGGGCGGTGGGCGAGCACCCGCAGGCGGCGGACACCCTGGGCATCAACGTGAACGCCACCCGGTTTTGGAACGTCACTTTGGGCGGGGCGGTGGCCGGCATTGGCGGGTCCTTCTTTACCCTGGTGGCCATCGACAGCTTTACCAAGGAGATCTCCGGCGGCCGTGGCTTTATTGCCCTGGCGGCCCTGATCTTTGGCCGGTGGAACCCGATCGGGGCTTTCTTCGCCGCGCTGCTGTTCGGATTCGCGGACAACCTGCAGAGCATCGTCACCATTATCGGCACTCCGGTTCCCAGCCAGTTCATGGCCATGCTCCCGTACCTGGTGACGGTCCTGGCGGTGGCAGGGCTGGTGGGTAAATCCAGGGGACCCGCGGCCAGCGGCATTCCGTATGTCAAGGGCTGACGGCGTGGACGGACCTGCAGAAGTGCGCGGCGATACAGGCACTGACGGCGCCACAGGCACTGACAAGGAGCAGCCGGTTGACTGGGAGGCGTTGAAGGCTGCCGCGCTCGCAGCGATGGAGCACGCCTACGTTCCCTATTCGAAGTTCCCGGTGGGGGCAGCGGCCCTCACCGGCGACGGCCGGCTGGTCAGCGGCTGCAACGTGGAGAACGCCAGCTACGGCCTCACCCTCTGCGCCGAATGCGCGCTGGTGGGCAACCTGCACATGACCGGCGGGGGCCTGCTCCGCGCGTTCTATTGCGTGGACGGGGGCGGCAACGTCCTGATGCCCTGCGGGCGCTGCCGGCAGCTGCTGTACGAGTTCCGCGCCCCGGACATGGAGCTAATGACAACCCAAGGCATCAAAACGATGGACCAGGTGTTGCCTGACGCCTTTGGTCCCCAACACCTGGAGGAAACACCGTGACTGACAAGGTGGCACAGACCCACGCAGTGGACAACATTGCCGAACCGTTCGACGCCGTCGACATCATCCGCGTGAAGCGGGACAAAGGTGTCCTGAGCCCGGAACAGATCGACTGGACCATCGACGCCTACACCCGTGGTGCCATCGCCGACGAACAAATGGCGGCCCTGAACATGGCCATCCTGCTCAACGGCATGAACCGCACGGAGATTGCCCGCTGGACGGCGGCGATGATCGCCTCGGGCGAGCGGATGGACTTCTCCAGCCTGAGCCGGCCCGACGGCGGCCTGAAGTACACGTCGGACAAGCACTCAACGGGCGGCGTGGGGGACAAGATCACACTGCCGCTCGCGCCGCTGGTTGCGGTGTTCGGGGTGGCTGTTCCGCAGCTCTCGGGCCGGGGGCTTGGCCACACCGGGGGCACCCTGGACAAACTTGAATCCATCCCGGGGTGGCGTGCTTCCCTGAGTAACGAGGAGATGCTCGCGCAGCTCCAGGACGTGGGCGCCGTGATCTGCGCCGCCGGCGCCGGCCTGGCCCCCGCGGACAGGAAGCTTTACGCGCTGCGTGACGTCACGGGGACGGTGGAGGCCATTCCGCTGATTGCCTCGTCCATCATGAGCAAGAAGATCGCCGAAGGGACCGGCTCCCTGGTCCTGGACGTCAAGGTGGGCAGCGGCGCGTTCATGAAGGACGAGGCCCGGGCACGCGAGCTTGCCGAAACCATGGTGGCGCTGGGCAAGGACGCGGGCGTGAATACCGTGGCGTTGCTCACCAACATGGATACCCCGCTGGGACTGACGGCGGGCAACGCCATCGAGGTTGAGGAATCCCTGGAGGTGCTGGCCGGCGGCGGTCCGGACGACGTCGTGGAGCTGACCGTCCGGCTCGCTGAGGAAATGCTTGCCTGCGCCGGCGTGTCCGACGCCGATCCCGCCGCCGCGCTCAAGGACGGCCGGGCCATGGACATCTGGAACCGCATGATTGAAGCCCAGGGCGGGGACTCGCGGGCCAAGCTGCCCGTCGCCCGCGAGTCCGAGGTGGTCTACGCCCCGGCGGACGGGGTGCTCGTGGAGCTGGACGCCCTCGCCGTCGGCGTTGCGGCCTGGCGCCTCGGTGCCGGCCGCGCCCGCAAGGAGGACGCCGTCCAGGCAGGCGCCGGAGTCCGGATGCATGCCAAGCCCGGCGCCCTGGTCCGCGCGGGGGAGCCCCTGATGACCCTGCTCACGGACACCCCGGAGCGCTTTGCGCGGGCCAAGGAAGCGCTGGAACACGCAGTGGTCATTGCACCGGAGGGGTCGCGGCCCGCCCAGCGGTTGATCATTGACCGAATAGCATAGGGATCCATGCAGGCCATCAATGACTTCATCCTTGCCGCCGCTGGACAGCCCTGGGTGCTGTTCGTCGTCCTTGCGTGCTGCATCATTGACGGCTTCTTCCCGCCCATTCCCAGCGAATCGGTGGTGGTGGGCCTGTCCGCAGTCGCCGCCACTGCCGGCGTTCCCAATCCCTGGCTCCTGATGCTGGTGGCCGCGCTTGGCGCCTTTTCGGGTGACAACATCGCCTACCTGATTGGCCGCAGGGTAGGCACGAGGCGGTGGGCATGGATGCGTAATTCCCGGATGCAGAGCGCCTTCCGCTGGGCCGGCAGGGAACTCCGGAAGCGCCCGGCGTCGCTCATTCTTGTGGCGCGGTTTGTGCCGATCGGACGGGTGGCCGTCAACCTGACGGCCGGGTTTACGCAGTATCCGCACCTGCGCTTCGTGGGACTGACCGCACTGTCTGCCGTGTTGTGGGCCGCATACTCCGTGGGAATCGGGCTGTTTTTTGGCCAGTGGTTTGAAGACAACCACCTCTTGGGAGCTACCATCGCGATTGTCTGCGCCGTGGGGCTCGGCATCGTCGTGGATGTCGTGATCAACCGGGCCAGGCGCACTCCCCAGGCGGCAGAGCGCATGAAGGAACCCGAAGCGTAGGCGAAGCGTTGTTCCAGCAGGCAGGGGCATAGCGAAGGCGCCCTGCCCATGGGAGACTTAGAGACGATTTCCGCTTGGCCGGGCCACTGACGGCCACGCCAATTTGCATAGGAGCAACACCCGCGTGGAGTTTATTAATGAGGCCGTGCTCCATGCAGCGGGTCAGTGGTGGATCTACCCGCTCCTGCTGGTGTTCTTCTTCGTTGACGGCTTCGCCATGGTGGTCCCCAGCGAAACGCTGATCGTGGCCTTGGCGGCCTTTTCCCGGCACAGCGGCGAACCGAACCTCTGGATCCTGGGCTTCACCGCCCTGGTTGGAGCCATCGCAGGGGACAACATGGCGTTTATGCTCGGCAGGCGCATCGGGCTCAAGCGGTGGAAGTGGATGCGCCGCCCCAAAGTCCAGAAGGCCTTCAGCTGGGCCCGCTACGAGCTGGACAAGCGCGGCGCCGTTCTGATCTTCACCGCCCGCTACATTCCCTGGGGCCGGGTGGCCGTCAACTACGTCGCAGGCAGCACCGGCTTCCCGCACCGCCGCTTCTTCCTGCTCGATGCTTTCGCCTGCCTCACATGGGTGGGCTACTCCATCGGCATCGGCCTGCTGGCCAGCTCTTTCCCGTGGCTGCACCACAATCCGCTCCTCAGCGCCGGCATCGCGGTGGTCTTCGCCATCATTCTGGGCGTCCTGCTGGACCACGTGCTCCGGTTGTGGCACAAGCACCTCGCCCGTAACGACGCGCAGGAGGTTGACGGGTGGCTCGACGGCGGCCCGTCCGGCGCCCGTGGCCCACGGAAGGGCAGCGCGCAGCACTATGCATCCGCAGCCGGGGACGGCGAACCGGCAGCAAAGTAGCGGCTGGCTTTGGGCTCCTGCCCACCCTAAGGTGGGAACGTGACTGAGCCCATTGTTGACGCTGCCCCTGCCATCGATTTCGACCTGAAGAACTTGCCCAAGGTCTCCCTCCACGACCACCTGGACGGAGGACTGCGCCCGGCCACCATCATCGAGCTGGCGGAAGCCGTTGGGCACACACTGCCTTCCGCCGATCCCGTTGCCCTGGGCGAGTGGTTCCGTGAGTCCGCCAACTCGGGCTCGCTGGTCCGCTACCTGGAGACCTTCGACCACACAGTGGCCGTCATGCAGACCCACGAGGGCCTGTTCCGCGTGGCCAAGGAGTTCGTTGAGGACCTCGCTGACGACGGCGTGGTGTACGGAGAGGTGAGGTGGGCTCCGGAGCAGCATCTCCAGAAGGGCCTCTCGCTGGATGAGGCCGTCGAGGCCGTGCAGGAAGGCCTCGAAGCCGGCGTCGAGGCCGTGGGGGAGAGCGGGCGCGAGATCCAGGTTGGCCAGCTCATCACCGCCATGCGCCACGCGGACCGTGGCCAGGAGATCGCCGAGCTCGCCGTCCGCCACCGCAACAAGGGTGCCGTCGGTTTCGACATCGCCGGAGCCGAGGACGGTTTCCTTCCCTCCCGCTTCCGGGATGCCTTTACGTACCTTGCGCAGCACAACTTCCCCGCCACCGTCCACGCCGGCGAAGCGGCCGGGCTCGAGAGCATCCAGTCCGCCCTGGTGGACGGCCGCGCCCTCCGCTTGGGCCATGGCGTCCGGATCGCCGAGGACATCATGGTGGAGTTCGAGGACGACGCCGAAGACACCGTTGGCCTGGTCACCCTGGGTGACCTCTCCAGCTGGATCCGGGACCGCGGCATCGCCCTGGAAATCTGCCCGTCGTCCAACCTGCAGACGGGTGCGATTGCCGGGTTCGGGGAGGGTATCGAAAGCCACCCCCTGGACATGCTGTACCAGCTCGGCTTCAACGTCACCATCAACACCGACAACCGGCTGATGAGCGGCGTTACGCTGACGGACGAGTTCGACCTCCTGGTGGAAACCTTCGACTACGACCTCGACGACCTGCTGGAACTGACCCTCAACGCAGCCGAGGCATCCTTCCTGCCCCTGGAAGAGAAGGAAGCCCTGGTGGAGTACATCAACGACTCCTACGCCAACCTTGGCTAACCAGCCGGAAGCCGGCAGTTTCCCGGCGGGGGAGGTCGAGGAGCTTCAATACGTCATCGCTTCCCTGCGGGAGCACTGCCCCTGGATGGGGGCGCTCACCCACGCATCCCTGGTGGAGTACCTCCTCGAAGAGGCCTTTGAAGTGGTAGAAACGGTCGAGGTTGGCGCGCCCGGCCAAGACCGGGGCGCGGGCGGAGCAGCGAATCTGCAGGGAATAGACGACGCCGAGCTGCTGGGTGAGCTGGGCGACGTCCTGCTGCAGGTGGTGCTGCACGCCCGGCTCGCCGAGGAACGGGGTGCCTTCACGTTCGACGACGTCGCACGCGGCCTGAGTGCCAAAATGGTCCGCCGGAATCCCCACGTCTTCCGTCCCGACGGTTCCCTGCAGGACACGTTCCCCGCAACCGTAGAGGAAATAGTGCAGACGTGGGACGCCGTGAAGCGCACCGAGCGGCCGGAACGGCAGGATCCGTTCGCGGGGATTCCCCAGGCGCTTCCGGCGCTTGCCCGGGCACAGAAATCCATCGACCGGGCCGTGCGGGCCGGTGTCGCCCTGCCGCCTTCCGTTCCCATCCCCGGAACGGAAGAAGAGCTCGGGGAGCTGCTGCTCGCCGTCGTCCATTCCGCACGGACCAGCGGATTCGATGCCGAGCGTGCCCTGCGCGGCGCCGTCCGGCGCTACCAGCAGGGCGGCCCTCAGCAGCAACGGCAGGGCTAGCCGCACCATCATGACGTCCGGGCGCTGGATAGTTTTCCGTAACCCGGACCACTCTCGACTACGCTGGTCTGTGACGAGTACGTCGAATTTTTCTGTTAGATCCCCCCGTTAATCGCCCATAAGGAGCAAATTCATGGCGCTTATCGATGCCATCCACGCCCGCGAGATCCTCGATTCCCGTGGCAACCCGACCGTAGAAGTTGAGGTCCTGCTCTCCGACGGCCAGATCGGCCGCGCAGCAGTTCCCTCCGGTGCTTCCACCGGCGAGCACGAAGCCGTTGAGCTGCGCGACGGCGACAAGGGCCGTTACCTCGGCAAGGGTGTCCAGAAGGCCGTTGACGCGATCATCGACCAGATCGCCCCGGCACTGACCGGCTTCGACGCCACCGACCAGCGCAGCATCGACCAGGCCATGCTGGACCTGGACGGCACCCCGAACAAGGGCAAGCTGGGCGCCAACGCCATCCTGGGCGTGTCCCTGGCCGTTGCCAACGCAGCCGCCGCCTCCGCGGACCTGCCGCTGTACAAGTACCTGGGCGGCCCCAACGCCCACGTCCTGCCCGTCCCGCTGATGAACATCCTCAACGGTGGCAGCCACGCCGATTCCGACGTCGACATCCAGGAATTCATGGTTGTTCCGCTGGGTGCCGAGACCTTCTCCGAGGGCCTGCGCTGGGGTGTTGAGGTCTACCACGCCCTCAAGTCCGTCCTCAAGGAAAAGGGCCTCGCCACCGGCCTGGGCGACGAAGGCGGCTTCGCGCCGAACCTGCCGTCCAACCGCGCAGCACTGGACCTGATCCAGGAAGCCATCAAGAACGCGGGTTACACCCCGGGCAAGGACATTGCCCTGGCCCTGGACGTTGCCTCCTCCGAGTTCTTCACCGACGGCGCCTACCAGTTCGAAGGCAAGTCGCTGACCTCGGCTGAGATGAGCGCCTACTACGCCGAACTCGTGGCCGACTACCCGCTGGTGTCCATCGAGGACCCGCTGGACGAGAACGACTGGGACGGCTGGAAGACCCTCACGGATTCCATCGGAGACAAGGTCCAGCTGGTTGGCGATGACCTGTTCGTCACCAACCCCTCCATCCTGCAGCGCGGCATCGACACCAAGACCGCCAACTCGCTGCTGGTCAAGGTCAACCAGATCGGTTCGCTGACAGAGACCCTGGACGCCGTCAGCCTGGCCCAGCGTGCCGGCTACACCACCATCACCTCGCACCGCTCCGGCGAAACCGAGGACACCACCATCGCCGACATCTCGGTGGCCACCAACGCCGGCCAGATCAAGACCGGCGCCCCGGCCCGCTCCGAGCGCGTCGCCAAGTACAACCAGCTGCTGCGCATCGAAGAGGAACTCGACGACGCCGCACGCTACGCCGGCCGCGCTGCCTTCCCGCGTTTCAAGGGCTAGTAGCCGCGTAAAGCAATCAACGGTGGCTATGGTTGAAAGACCATAGCCACCGTTGCTGTTTCAGCAGCACGTGTTAAGCAGTACGTGTTCCAGCCCAGATAGTGGCGGCCCAGGCAGGCTGCGTGTTTCAGGAGTGTCATGGCTACCCGCCGTCCCAAAGTCCCCAAGGTTGCCCCGGCCCGTTCCGCAAAGGACGCTTCCGGCGACGCGGACGTCATCCGCGCAGACTTCGGCCCGGGCAAGGACACCACGGCAGGGGAACCAGCGCGCCCGCAAACTGCCCTCCCATCCTCTGCCGGTAAAAAACCGGCCGGCCCGGCAGTGGGGCGCCGGGAGCCGCAAGGCGGCAGAGGCACCCGGCAGGCAGGCGGCCGCAAGGGGAGCAGCGCTACCGGACAATCCGCAAGGCACCCGCACCCTGAAACGGACGAAGACCAGCAGCCGGTACCGGCCAAGGCGTTCTCAGGACGGATGCTCGCATTGGCCGTGGTGATGGTGGCCATCACCATCATGCTCGCGCCGACGGTCAAGATCTTCTTCGACAAGAAGGCCGAGATCGATGCGTTGAACGCCGACATCGCAGCCCGCCAGGCCGAGGGCGACGCCCTCCGGCAGCAGGTCTCGCGCTGGCAGGACCCCAACTACGTGAAACAGCAGGCACGCGACCGCATTAACATGGTTATGCCGGGAGAAACCGGCTACTGGGTTTTCGGCAGCGACCTGCCGGCCGGAGAAACCAGCAGCCAGCCCGGCGCAGCAGCACAAGACCCCGCCGATCTGCCGTGGGTGGATTCCCTGTGGGAGTCCATCACGCGCGCGGCTACAGACTGAACCGCAACAGGAAGGACGGCCCGCCACAGTGGAACACAACACGGCAGCCGCCCGGGATGAATCCCGCCAGCCATCAGCACACGACCTTGAAGTACTGAGCCGCCAGCTGGGACGGCCGGTCCGTGACGTGGTGGAGATTCCTGCACGCTGCGTCTGCGGCAATCCGCTGGTGGCCGCCACCGCTCCCCGCCTCAGCAACGGAACACCGTTCCCCACCACTTTCTACCTGACGCATCCGGTCATCACCTCGGCGGTCTCAAGGCTTGAGGCAGCGGGCGTCATGACCGAGATGAATGACCAGCTGGCCGCCGATGAGGAGTTGTCTGCCGCCTACCGCTCGGCCCATGACGCCTACCTGGCAGCGCGCAACGCCATCGGCGAACGCTCTGGGATCGGGGCCGTCCCCGAAATCGACGGAATCTCCGCCGGGGGCATGCCCACCCGCGTCAAATGCCTGCATGTCCTGGTAGGCCATTCACTGGCCGCCGGGCCCGGCGTCAACCCGCTCGGGGACGAAAGCCTGGACCGCATCAAGGAATGGTGGACCGCTGACAGGTGCTACTGCGAGGGAGCCTGGGATACCTCCGGCGAAGCCCCCTCGCGTGACCTCAGCCGCCATGGACCCCAGGGCCTGCCGGACATCGTGGGCCGGCCCGCCCCCGTCCGGAAATCCGCCGCCACCACGGAGGCTCCGGAATGACGCGGGTTGCAGCCATCGACTGCGGCACCAACTCCATCCGCCTCCTGATCGCGGACATCGAGCGCAGTAACGGAACCACCGCACTTACCGATGTGGTGCGTGAGATGCGCGTGGTCCGGCTGGGCCAGGGTGTGGACGCCACGGGGGAACTCGCGCCGGAGGCCCTTGAACGCACCTTCGCCGCCACCGCTGACTACGCGCGGCTGATCCGTGACCATGGGGCAACGAAGGTCCGCTTCGTGGCAACCTCCGCCAGCCGCGATGCACGGAACCGGCAGGTCTTCGTGGACGGAATCCGGAACCTGCTCGGCGTGGAACCGGAAGTGATCTCCGGCGACGAGGAAGCAGCCCTGTCCTTCGCCGGAGCAAGCAGCGTCCTGCCCATCCTTGATGGCCAGGAAGTGCTGGTGGTGGACCTGGGCGGCGGCAGCACCGAGTTTGTGCTGGGTACCGCCAGCGGTGTCACAGCCGCGAAGTCCGTGGACATCGGCTGCGTCCGCCTGACCGAACGGCACCTCCAGGACGATCCCCCCACTGCCCGGCAGATCGCCGCCGCAGAAGCTGACGTCGACGCCGCCATCACCCGCGCACGCCAGGACGTTCCGCTGGAACGTGCCACCGCCGTCGTCGGCGTTGCCGGCTCCATCACCACCATCACGGCGCATGCGCTCGGACTGGCCGAGTATTCGCCTGACGCGATCCACGGCGCCGAACTGCCCCTGGACACCGTGCGCGCCGCCTCCACGGGCCTGCTGGAAATGCCCCGTTCCCAGCGGGCCGCCCTGCCTTACATGCACCCCGGCCGGGTGGACGTGATCGGAGCCGGCGGGCTCGTGTGGCGTCGCGTCCTGGAACAGTTGGATGAGCTCACCGGCGGCCGCATCACCACGGCCACCGCCAGCGAGCACGACATCCTCGACGGCATCGCCCTAAGCATCGGCTGAGCGATGCACTTCTCCACTTCCCGGACTGTCCGCCTGCCGCGCGCCGCAGCCTCAGTACTGCTGGTCCTTGTCCTTGCGGCCTCCTGCCTTGGCTTCGGCCTCTACTCCGCTCAAGCGGCGCAGGCGGATGAGTGGCGGGACAAGCAGTACTGGCTCGCCGAGTCCGGCATCACCAAGGCCTGGGAGGTTTCCAAGGGCGCGGGCGTCAAAGTGGCCATCATTGACAGCGGCGTGGACGCGGAGCATCCGGACCTGAAAGGCGCAGTGGCCGGGGGCTATGACGCGTCCGGTTCGGGCCGGCCGGACGGACAACAGGGCGTCGGCGTCAAACCGGAACACGGCACCCTGGTGGCCACCATGCTGGCGGGGCGCGGCCACCAGCCGGCCACCCCCAGTCCCAGTCCCAGCGCCAGCGCCAGTCCGGCACCCGCCCCCTCCGGCGCTGCGCCTGATGGCATCGTGGGTGTTGCCCCGGAAGCCGAGATCCTCTCCGTTTCCACCTGGCTGGGTTCGGCGAATCCCTCGGGCAAGAGCGACCAGGACCAGATCCCCGAAGCCGTCCGCTGGGCCGTAGACAACGGCGCAAAGGTCATCAACATTTCCCTGGGCAGCACCACACCGCAGTGGCCGCAGAGCTGGGACGCCGCGTTCCTGTACGCAGAGCAGAAGGACGTGGTCATCGTTGCCGCTGCCGGGAACCGGGTGGGCGGCAATATCCAGGTGGGGGCTCCGGCCACCATCCCCGGCGTCCTCACAGTTGCCGGGCTGGACCGGAAGGGCGCAGCGAGCATTGATGCGTCCTCGCAGGGCATCAGCATCGGGGTGGCCGCGCCGGCAGAGAACCTGCTCGGCGGTCTTCCGGGCGGCGGCTATGCCGAATGGGCCGGAACCTCCGGCAGCGCTCCGATTGTTGCCGGCGTAGCTGCGCTGATCCGCTCCAAGTGGCCGTCCATGAGCGCGGAGCAGGTCATCAACCGCATTGTTTCAACTGCCAGGGATGCCGGCGCGCCCGGCAAGGATCCGCTCTACGGCTTTGGCGTGCTGAACGCGGAGGCGGCACTGAAGGACAACGTCCCCGAGGCTGCAGGCAACCCGCTGGGTTCCATTGCGGAATGGATCCGGGTGCACCGCAGGGGCAACCTGGCTACCCCCGTTCCGCTGCCCACCACGGACGTACCCAGCGCCGCTCCAACGCTGCCTGAAGCGACGGTGCCGGCAGCGGAGCCGCCCTCGCAGCGGGACAGCGCCATTGGGGCGTCCGTCGTCATCGGCTTTGGCGTGCTGTTTGTGGCCATCGTGGGGGCGGCAGCGGTCCAGTTGCGGAGGGCCGCGGGGAACCCTGCGCTGCTCCGGGAGGACGCCGAGACCGGCGCCACGGAGACCGTGGAAACAGGCCCGAAAACCTAGCATGCGGCCGCCTGGACCAGTTAGTGAAGATTTTCACAAACTGCTGTATCCTTAAACCCATGGCAACCACCCCAGAGCTCCAGGACCGTCCCAGGGTACTCGTCGTCGGCGGCGGGTACGTCGGCCTGTACGTAGCACTCAAACTGCAGAAGAAGATCGCGAATGCCGGTGGCATCGTCACCCTCGTGGATCCACTGCCCTACATGACCTACCAGCCCTTCCTCCCCGAGGTGGCAGGCGGCAACATCGAGGCACGCCACGCTGTGGTTTCCCACCGCCAGCACCTCAAGCAGACCGAACTGATCCAGGGCCGCGTCACCTCGATCGACCACGCCAACCGGACGGCCGTCGTGGCCCCCGCTGACGGCGGTCCGCACTTCGAGGTTCCCTACTTCGACGTCGTGATGGCCGCTGGCGCCATCACCCGTACGTTCCCCATCAAGGGACTCGCGGACAAGGGCATCGGCCTGAAGACCATCGAGGAAGCCGTTGCGCTGCGCAACAAGGTCCTCGAGCGCATCGAGGTCGCCTCCACCATGACCGATCCTGCCGCCCGTGCACGCGCCCTCACCTTCGTGGTGGTCGGCGGCGGCTTCGCCGGTATCGAGTGCATCACCGAGATGGAAGACCTCGCCCGGGCCGCCGTCCGGAACAACCCGCGCATCAAGCAGGAGGAAGTCCGCTTCGTCCTGGTCGAGGCAATGGGCCGGATCATGCCTGAAGTTACTGCAAAGCAGGCGGAATGGGTTGTGGAGCACCTCCGCAGCCGCGGCATCGAGGTACTCCTCAACACGTCCCTTGACAACGCCGAGGGCAGCCTCAAGCTCATCAACCTTCCGGACAAGACCCCCGCACAGGAGTTCGAAACGGACACCCTCGTGTGGACCGCTGGCGTGCAGGCCAACCCCATGGTCCGCTCCACCGATTTCCCGCTGGAGCCGCGCGGCCGCGTCCGCGTCCTTCCGGACCTTCGGGTTGCCGGTGACGAAGGCATCATCGACAACGCCTGGGCAGCCGGCGACGTCGCCGCGGTTCCCGACCTGACCGGCAAGGGCCTCCCGGACGGCACCTGCGTCCCCAACGCCCAGCACGCGCTGCGCCAGGCCAAGCGCCTCGCCAAGAACCTGTGGGCTTCCCGCTGGGACAAGCCGCTGAAGGACTACAAGCACAAGAACCTCGGCGCCGTGGCCGGCTTCGGCCAGTGGAAGGGTGTTGCCAACATCAACCTGGTGGGCAGCATCGGCCTCAAGGGCGCACTTGCCTGGCTGGCACACCGCGGCTACCACGGCATGGCAATGCCTACCTTCGAGCGCAAGTTCCGCGTGATCCTCAACTGGATCATCAGCTTCTTCACCGGCCGTGACACCACGCAGTTGATGGACCTGGACAACCCGCGCGGCGCGTTCGTCGCAGCAGCCACCCCGGCCCCCAAGCCCGCTGCGGCTCCGGCGCCGGCCCCGGTGGGCGGCGGTTCCGGCTCCTCGGCAACGTCCCCGGCCGCTGCTGAGGCCAAGGAAACGGTCTCCGCGAAGGCCAAGTAAGGGCCCACGGCCCCTGCGCCTGAAATGTACGACGGCGGCTGTCCCCTGTGCGGGGCGGCCGCCGTTTGCGTCCCGGCAGGATCGTCTCCAGGAGGTACGTCCCGGCAAGGTTCGTCCCGAGGGCGGGGTACGTCCCGGCAAGGTTGGTCCCGAGGGCGGGGTGCGTCCCGCCGACGGCGGTCAACGACTCCTAGACTGGCACCATGACTGGCGGGAAGAACCTAGGGGCGCTGCTTGCCGCGCTGCATCCGGTGCAACGCAGCGGCGAATACGTCTATGTCCGGTGGCCGCAGGGCAGGCCGCTGGTCCAGGGCATTGAGGCGGCAATCCGCGAAGCCGAAGGCCTGGCGGTGGTGCTGCCCCGGGCGATGGCTGACAGGGAGGGCCTGGCCTACGGCTTCGTGGGCGCCTGGATCACGCTGGAGGTCCATTCTGCGCTGGACGCCGTAGGCCTGACGGCTGCCGTCAGCAAGGCGCTTGCCGAGGCGAGCATCAGCTGCAACGTGCTCGCGGGGTTCCACCATGACCACCTCCTGGTTCCGGTCGCCGATGCGCCCCGCGCCCTGGAAGTCCTGGCCGGGCTTTCCCAGGACAGCAGGCAGGTGCCGCGGCCAGAGCTTCTGGTGCGCAGCGAGGCGCATGAGGACCGCGAGGCCATCCTGGCCCTGACAGCCGACGCCTTCGCGGTCTCCCCGGCCACCGGCCTGAAAGTGGAGGGCGAACCCGTGGAGGTGAGGGTGCTCCGGGGCCTCTTCGAGTCCAAGGAGTACCTGCCCGAGCTCAGCGTGGTGGCCGTCCTGGACGGCCAGGTGGTGGGCCACGTCATCAGTACCCGGGCCTGGGTGGGTGGCCACGGGCTGCTGGGCCTGGGGCCGCTCGGTATCACGCCCAGGCACCAGCGGCACGGTATAGGTTCTGCGCTTATGAAGGAGACCATCCAGCGGGCGAACGCTGCGGGGGAGAGCGGCATCGCCCTCCTGGGCAGCCCGGACTACTACTCGCGCTTCGGTTTTGTCCCTGCCACCTCGCTGGGAGTACTTCCGCCTGACGAAGCGTGGGGCGACTACTTCCAGTTGTTGCCCCTGGCGCGCTGGCCCGGCGGCATACACGGGACATTCCGGTATGCCGAACCCTTCGCACTCGCCTGACGGGATACCATTGACCGGGCGCCCCAGTAGCCCAATTGGCAGAGGCAGCGGACTTAAAATCCGCGTGTTGTGGGTTCGAGTCCCACCTGGGGTACACAGCATCTTCCAGAAGGCCGGGAATGGAAGCCGTCCGCACCGCGGGCGGCTTCTTCCGTTTAATTCCACATATGCAACTACTGTTATAAGGATGTGACCTCAGTCACTTATCTTCGGCTCCGATTTGCACTAGCTTGAAGCTAAATCAGGAACACCTGATTTTTCGCGTCAAAGGCCGTTCGCACCTTTAGATCGAGGAGCTCGTAAATGACTTTATTCCCCCAGGCGGGAACCCGTGTTGCCAAGCTGACAGCGCTTGGCATCGGCGTCGCCTTCATGGCAACGGCTTGCGGCGGTTCGTCCACACCCACGGCAACCGAATCCTCTGCCACCGGATCAGCGGCAGGAATTGCTTGCCCCGCAGCCGAGGGCGGCGGAGGCGCGGCCGCCAGCCAGCCTGCGGAGACCCCCTCGGTGCCGCCCTCAACCGGCAATACTGAAACCCCGCTGCGGATTGGTTCGCTCCTTCCCACTACGGGATCGCTGGCGTTCCTTGGCCCACCCGAAATCGCCGGTGTCAACCTTGGCATCGAGGAAGTCAACAAGGCTGGCGGCGTCCTGGGCAAGCCGGTGGAAGTGATCCACCGCGACTCCGGCGACACCAAGACGGACATCGCCACCCAGTCAACGTCCGCGTTGCTCGGCCAGGGGGTCAGTGCCATCATCGGTGCAGCGTCCTCAGGTGTATCCAAGACGGTCATCAACCAGATCACCGGCGCCGGCGTCATCCAGTTCTCGCCCGCCAACACCTCCCCGGACTTCACCACCTGGGACGACAAGGGCCTCTACTGGCGTACGGCACCCTCCGACGTCCTGCAGGGCAAGGTGCTCGGCAACTACATGGCCACCTGCGGCGCGCAGACCGTGGGCATGATCGTCCTGAATGACGCGTACGGCACCGGCCTGGCATCCAACATCAAGTCCGCCTTCGAGGCAGCGGGCGGCCAGGTCGTGGCGGAGGAACTCTTCAACGAGGGCGACACCCAGTTCAGCAGCCAGGTGGACAAGATCATTGCTGCCAAGCCGGACGCCATTGCCCTGATCACCTTTGACCAGGCCAAGAGCATTGTCCCGCTGATGACCGGCAAGGGCGTCAAGCCCACACAGATGTTCCTGGTGGACGGCAACACCTCCGACTACAGCAAGGACTTCCAGCCCGGCACCCTGAAGGGCGCACGGGGCACCATCCCGGGCACGTTTGCCCAGGAGGAGTTCAAGAAGAAGCTGCTGGCCATCGACCCGGCACTGAAGGACTACAGCTACGCCGGCGAGTCCTACGACGCCGTGAACCTCATCTCGCTGGCCGCAGAGGCGGCGCAGAGCACCAAGGGCGTGGACATTGCGGCCAAGCTCAAGGAAGTCTCTGAAGGCGGCGAGAAGTGCACGTCCTACGCTGCCTGCGTCACGTTGATCAGGGAGGGCAAGGATGCGGACTACGACGGCCAGTCCGGCCCCGTAACCTTCTCCGAGGCCGGGGACCCGACAGAGGCCTACATTGGCATCTACGAGTACCAGGATGACAACAAGTACACCGCGGTGAAGGAAGAGTTCGGCAAGCTCTAAACGCCGTACCTGACATACAAGGAAGCCCCCGTCCAGCTGAACCGGACGGGGGCTTCCTTGTGTGTGGCCTGGGCCTATTCGACAGTATCCGCCAGGGTGCCAAGGTAAAGCTGGATGACCTTGGGGTCCTTCATTAGCTCACGGCCCGTGCCGGTGTAGGCGTCCCGGCCCTGGTCCAGGACGTAGGCGCGGTCGCAGATCTGCAGGCAGCGCCGTGCGTTCTGCTCCACCATGATCACGGAGACACCTGCACGGTTGATTTCGTGGACCCGGAGGAACGTCTCATCCTGCTTGACGGGGGAGAGGCCTGCGGAGGGCTCATCGAGGAGCAGTACGGCAGGATCCATCATCAGCGCCCGGCCCATGGCCACCATCTGCCGTTCGCCGCCGGAGAGCGAGCCTGCCCGCTGTGCGCGGCGCTTGCCCAGTTCCGGGAACAGGCCGGCCACGAAGTCGAACCGTTCGGCGAAGTCCTTGGGCCGCTGGAACATGCCCATCTGCAGGTTTTCCTCAATGGTCAACGTGGCGAACACGTTGTTCGTCTGCGGGACGAAACCCACTCCCCGGGACACCAGCTTGTTCGCTTTCAGCCCGGTGATGTCCTGCCCGCGGACCACCACCGTCCCGGAATGGACTTTGACCAAACCGAACATGGCCTTCAGGAGGGTCGATTTACCGGCGCCGTTGGGGCCGATGATGCCGATCAGCTCGCCTTTGCGGGCTTCGATGCTGCAGCCGTTGAGGATATTCACTCCCGGCAGGTAGCCCGCCACGAGGTCGGTGACCTTGACCACCGAGTCCCCGTCGCTGACTGGCTGTGCGGCCGGTGCCGCGCTGGTGCTGCTCATTGGCTGTCCTTCTCTGTGGTGCCTGTGTCCGTGCTTCCATGGCGGCCATGGGGGCTGTCGCCCTGATGCCGGCCCCCGCCCCGGCGTTCCGGGTCGGCCTCGCCCGCCACAACGTCCAGCGAGATGATTCCGGCGTTCTCGGTTCCCACAATCGATTCCTCGTCGGCCACGAGTTCGGCTGCAAGCTCCTTCAGGCCCTCGGAGTCCCCAAGGTCCACGTCGTGGTGGGCGCCCAGGTAAGCGTCGATGACAGCAGGGTTCTTCATGACCTCGCCCGGCGGGCCTTCCGCCACCACCTTGCCCTCAGCCATGACCACCACCCAGTCCGCGATATGCCGGACCATGTGCATGTCGTGCTCGACGAACAGCACCGTCATGCCTTCGGCCTTAAGGTTCTTGATGTGGTCCAGCAGGGACT
This sequence comes from Arthrobacter sp. AK04, assembly GCF_021129155.1. Taxonomy (GTDB): domain Bacteria; phylum Actinomycetota; class Actinomycetes; order Actinomycetales; family Micrococcaceae; genus Arthrobacter; species Arthrobacter quantipunctorum. Next base: position 5,546 of record NZ_JAJOMC010000058.1, on the reverse strand, counting down.
GCGTCAACGCCGGGTTGACCCCTGCCATCGGTTCGTCCAGCATGACCAGCTTGGGCCGCACCATGAGGGACCGGGCCATCTCCAGGAGCTTGCGCTGGCCTCCTGAGAGGGACGCCGCATAGTCGTCCTTCTTGGCGTCGAGCTTGAACTTTTCAAGCAGGACGTTGGCCTCGTCGGTGATCTGCTTCTCCCGGCCGCCCCACATGCCCTTGAAGAGCGCTTTGGACAGTCGCTCGCCGGGCTGGTTTGCGGCGCCAAGCCGCATGTTTTCCATGACGGTCAGCTTGCCCATGACCTTGGTGAGCTGGAAGGTGCGGACCATTCCCATCCGCGCCACCTTGTAGGGGGACACTCCGGCAAGGCTCTTGCCTTCGAACTGCCATTTGCCCGTGTTCGGGGTGTCAAAACCGGTCAGCAGGTTGAACAGCGTGGTCTTCCCTGCGCCGTTGGGGCCGATCAGTGCCGTGATTTTGTGCCGGGGGATCTCGAGGTACTCGACGTCAACGGCGTTAATGCCGCCGAAACTGCGTGTCACGTTCTCCGCAACGACGATGGGGTCGCGCTTCTTGCAGCCGGGTGCTGCCTCGCCTGCCGCGATGGGCCGAGTGTCGGTCATGTAGTCGACGCCAGCTTCGCCGGCGGTTGCGGGTTCTTCGCTGTGCATGCTCATGCGAACGCCAGCTCCTTCTTGTTTCCAAAGACGCCCTGGGGCCTGAAGATCATCAGCAGCATCAGGGCGACGCCAACCAGGATGTAGCGCAGCTGCCCGGCCTGGACCGTATTCAGCCACGTGATGGCCCCTGACTCGATCAGGCCGTAGAGGATGCCCTGGGTAAGTGACAGGACCACCCAGAAGATCATGGCGCCAATGACCGGACCAAGCACGGTGCCCAGGCCGCCGAGCAGGAGGCACGTATAGAGGAAAAAGGTCAGTTCCGTACCGTAGTTGGCGGGCTGGACCGCTCCACGCGGAAGCGTGAAAATCATGCCGGCCAGAGCTCCAAGAACGCCGCCGATGATGAGGGCCTGCATCTTGTAGGCGTACACGTTCTTGCCCAGGGACCGGACAGCGTTCTCGTCCTCGCGGATGCCTTTGAGGACGCGTCCCCACGGGCTGCGCATCAGCAGCCAGACCAGGGTGCAGCAGAGTGCCACCAGCGCCCACCCCACTACGCGGATGAAGAAATCGCGGTTGTTCATGCCGAAGTAGGAGCCTTCAGGGAAGGGGTTCATGCTGTAGAACCCGCCCTCGAACGCTGCAAGGCCGTTGGCCGACCCCGTCACGGACGTGAGCTGGTTGGTGGTCACGATGTAGCGGACAATTTCCGCTGCCGCGATGGTCACGATGGCCAGGTAGTCCGCCCGGAGCCGCAGGGTGGGTATGCCCAGCAGCAGGGCGAAGACGGCAGAGGCAAGGATGGCTATGAGCAGCCCCACGAAGAAGGGGACCCCAAAGCTGAGGGTGGAGATGGCGAAGCCGTAGGCCCCCACCGCCATGAAGCCGGCCTGCCCGAAGTTCAGCAGGCCGGAGTAGCCGAAGTGTACGGCGAGGCCGAGTGCGGCCAGGGCGTATGCCGCCGTGGTCGGGCTGAAAATTTCACTGGCAGCGCTGGCAAGAATGAATCCAAAGTCCATGGCTGTCTCCTAACCCACGCGCTCGCGCCGGCCCAGGATTCCCTGGGGCCGAAACAGAAGGACAACGATCATGATGAACAGGGCACCCACGTATTTCAGGTCCGCGGCGAGCCCGAACACGGTGGTCAGCTCCACGAAGATGCCCACGATGATGGAACCGATCAGGGCGCCGAAGACTGTGCCGAGGCCGCCCAGGGTGACGCCGGCGAAGATGAGCAGGAGGATGGCCGAGCCCATGTCGAACGTCACGCCGGGACGGTAGTAGGCCCACAGGATCCCGCCGAGGGAGGCCAACATGCCGCCCGTGATCCACACAATCCGGATGACGGAGTCCACGTCTATGCCCGAAGCCGCTGCGAGGGCGGGGTTGTCGGCAACCGCGCGGGTGGCCTTGCCCAGCCTGGTCTTCAGCAGCACGATGCCAATCAGGGCGATCACCACGGCGCTGATGCCCAGGGACCACAGGTTGTTCGGCGAGATGGAGACCGGTCCAAGCTGGATTTCGGGGCTTTGCGCGTATGGAAGCTGCTGGGTGGCGCCACCGAAGTAGAACTGGATGACGTAGCGGACGGCCAGTGCCAGGCCGATGCTGACGATCATCATGGGCACAAGCCCGGTGCCGCGGCGGCGCAGCGGCCGCCATAGCCCTCTGTCCTGGGCGTATCCGAAGAGGCCGCCGCCCAACAGGGCCAGCAGGATTGCCAGCCAGAAGGGAAGGCCCAAAGCGTTGAAGGCGAACACCAGGACGGCGCCAAGTGTCACCATCTCGCCGTGGGCGAAGTTGGTGAGCCCGGTGGTGCCGAAGATCAGGGACAGCCCCACTGAGGCCAGGGCCAGGAGGAGGCCGAAGCTCAGTCCTGCGACGAGCCGGTTGAGCAGGTTCTGCCCGAAGTCCTGCTGTTGCACCACGATGCCCTTGCCGAACGCAAATATCACTGAGAGGTTTGAGGTCTGGCTGAAGGTGACGTCACGGGGGTTTTCCTGGCCCTCAGCCAGGGCGATGCCCTCAGGCAGGGTGGACTCGTCCAGTTCCACCGTGTAGGTGCCCTGTTCGGGCACCCCAATGTTCCAGGAACCGTTCGCGGTTGACTTCGCGGTGCCGGTGAAGTCGCCCTTCTTGGCCGTAATGGTCACGTCCGCCAGGGGTGCACGGGTGTCATCGCGGAGGAATCCGCTGATGTTGTTTTGGAAGGTTTGGTTCGACGGGGATGGTGTCGGTGATGGGGAAGTGGCCTGGGAAGCCGGTGCTGCCACGAGAAGGATTGCCAGGATGGAAGCGCTGATGGCTCCCAGTATTCTCAGCAACCCTCGCCGTGCGCCGGCCGGCGGGCCATGGGGTGTACTTCTCAATTGGTAAACCTCCACTTGGGGGCGGTCTCGGCTGCGCCATTGCAGCCGCTGCGAACGGATGCAGGGGTAGGATGATGCCATCAGGCCGGCACCGTCACATGTGTGAGTTCCGTCACCCTGCTTGGCTTATGCTACAGCGCGGAAGTACCGGTAAATGCCGAGGTCCAGGCGCCGATGGTAGCGATCGGATAACAACTCCAGGTCCTGTTTCGGCCGGGGAACTATTGCGGGTGCATTTACGTGAGAATTGGTAGCGTAAACCTTAAGGTTCACAAACACATCCCATATGGAGGAATCCCGCAATGGCACTTGGCGGCAACCCGATCTTCAACGGAAAGAGCTTCCGTGGAGCCACCCAGGCACCGCCTGTTCCGCAGGCTCCCTACGGACAGCAGCCCTACGGCCAGGCCCCTTACGGCCAGCAGCCGTATGGGCAGGCACCCTACGGCCAGCAGCCGTATGGCCAGGCCCCCTACGGCCAGCCGCAGAACATGACGGACGAGCAGTTGCGGCAGATGTACAACCAGCCTGCTGCAGGTCCCGCTGACACCGGCCGGATGACCTACGACGACGTCATCGTCAAGACTGCCGCCTGCCTGGCGGTGCTGCTCGTCGGTGCCGGCGTGACAATGTTTGTCGGCCTGGGCCTGGCCTCCATGCTGATGATCGTCGGTGCGCTGGGCGGCTTTGTGCTGGCGCTCGTCAACACCTTCAAGAAGCAGCCGTCACCGGCGCTGATTCTCGCTTACGCAGGCCTTGAGGGTCTCTTCCTTGGTGGCCTCACCCGGGTCCTGGACACCATGTACCCGGGCGTTGGACTCCAGGCCGTCATCGGTACGCTGTCCGTCTTCACCGTGACACTGCTCCTGTTCAAGAGCGGCAAGGTGCGCGCCACCCCCAAGGCCATGAAGTTCTTCATGATCGCTTTGGTTGGCTACGCCCTCTTCTCCGTCGTGAACCTCGTCATGATGCTCACCGGCCTGACAACGGAACCCTTTGGGCTGCGCAGCGGCATCATTGGCGTTGTCATCGGCATCCTCGCAATTGGCCTGGCCGCGTTCTCGCTGGTCATGGACTTCACCAGCATCGAGGCAGGTGTGCAGAGCGGTGCCCCGCAGCGCTTCTCCTGGACTGCAGCCTTCGGGCTGACCGTGACACTGGTATGGCTCTACGTGGAAATCATCCGCCTGCTGGCCATCCTGCGCGGGGACGAGTAACACCCGCGCCGGCGCCCGCCGTCGGACATCCTTAACAGGTAAGGGCCCCACCTCGCGGTGGGGCCCTTACCTGTTAACCGCAACCAGGGAGCGTCTAAACGACCCGCCGGGCACCTGCTGCCGGGGACACCGTGAAGATGTCAGGCGCCCTGTAGCCGGCTTCCGCAAATGCCTTGACGACGGCGTTACGCACCTTCTGTTCCAGCGCCGCCGGCGTGAGCGCGATGGCCGCACCGCCAAAACCGCCGCCGGTCATGCGGGCTCCGATGGCGCCGCTGGTGCGCGCGGTGTCGACTGCCAGGTCAAGCTCCGGGCAGGAGATCTCGAAGTCGTCCCGCATGGAAGCATGGCTGGCATCCAGCAGGGGCCCTATGGCGCCAGGTCCCTCGCTTGCCAGGAGCTCCACGGTCTGGAGTACGCGGTCGTTTTCGGTCACCACGTGCCGGACGCGCCGGAAGGTGACTTCATCCAGGAGGCCGCTGGCCTCCTCCAGGTCGCCCACCTGCACGTCCCGAAGCGCCTTGACCCCAAGCACCTCCGCGCCCAGCTCGCAGGATGCCCGGCGTGACGCGTAGCCGCCGTCGGCATGCGAATGCGAGACCTTGGTATCAATGACCAGCAGCACCAGATCCGCAGGCTGGGTCTCAAACGGAACCAGGCGGGCGTTCTGGTCCCGGCAGTCCAGGAAGACTGCGTGGCCTTCCGAGCCCCGGAGCGACGCCGACTGGTCCATGATGCCCGTAGGGGCGCCGACGAACTCGTTCTCCGCCCGCTGCGTGGCAAGCACCATATCCTGTGCGTCGAGCCCGGCACCCGCCAGCTCGTTTAGTGCAGAGATGACGGCGCATTCGATGGCATGGGATGAAGAAAGCCCGGCGCCGAGGGGAACGTTCGAATCGAGCAGGAGGTCCACGCCCGGAACTTCGATGCCGCGCTCCTGCAGCGCCCACATCACGCCGAGGGGGTACTTGGTCCAGCCCTTGGCGGAGCCCGGCCGCAGGGAATCCAACGCGGTGGACACAACGCCCTGGTCCCCGTAAGTGGAGAGCAGTCGCACGACGGAGTCGGGGCGGACCCGGACGGCCACCCGTGCCGTCCGGTCAATGGCGAAAGGCAGCACGAAACCCTCGTTGTAGTCCGTGTGCTCGCCGATCAGGTTTACCCGTCCCGGCGCCTGCCAGATGCCGTCCGGTGCGCCGCCAAACTCCTTCGCGAACCGGGCGGCCAGGTCCTTTGTCCCTGGTTGCCCGCGGGTGGCCAGGGGTTCCGGTGTGGGGTTCATGCGGGGGCTCCTTCGGGGGTGGCCGCCTGGACGGCGGGGCTTGTGGCGGGGGAGGGCAGAGT
>NZ_JAJOMC010000057.1 GCF_021129155.1 Arthrobacter sp. AK04 | reverse complement strand
TTATGTCTATAAGACACAGCGGCATGTCGGAGGGGGCTGGATTATGAGTCCAGGGTTCCGGCGCTACAAAGGCAATTTTCCGCCGTTGAACTTTGGCTCGCGCTTTTCCTGGAACGCCCGGAAACCCTCGGCATAATCGTCGGTCTTGCAGAGGCGCGCCTGCTCGGCGTTCTCCTCCTGCATGGCCTCCCAGAGGCCCAGGCGCTGGTCCCGGATGTGCGCCACCAGCTCCTTGCTCGCCACAAACGCACCGGTGGCCCCGGAAGCAACGCGGCCCACGATCCCCCGCGTCGTTTCCAGCAGCTGGTCCGCCGGCATGGCACGGCTGAACATCCCCTGCGCCACGGCCTCGGCGCCGGAGATCAAGTCCGCCGTGTAGATCAGGTCCAGCGTCCGGTGCATGCCCAGCCGCTCGGTGAAGTACCAGTGCCCGCCCGAGTCCAGCGTGGCGCCCAGCTTGGCGAACGGCGAGCCGAACTTCGCGTTCTCCGCCACATACACCACGTCCGTGGCCAGCAGCAGCCCCAGCCCCACGCCCAGGCACGCCCCGTGGGCGGCCGCGAACGTCGGCGCCGGGAACGCGGCCATCTTCTTCAGCAGCGGCTCCACCAGCCCGCCCAGGTATGCGGCGGCGTCGTCGCTCTCCGGCGTCACGTTCTGGATGTCCCGGCCCGCGCAGAAGGCGCGGCCCTCACCCCTCAGCAGCAGCGCCCGCACCTCACCGCGGGAGGCGGCGTCAGCAGCGTCGTCGTACGCCTGTGCTAAATCCTTCAGCGCCTGCTCGTCCAGCGAGTTCAGCTTGTGCGGTGCGTTCAGCACCACCTCGGCAACGGCGTTGTTGATGGAAAGCGAAATCATGGAACTCCTTGCATGGGACCGGGTGCTTAGACGTCGAAGTCGACGGTGACTTCCTTGCTGGTGGGGTGGCTCTGGCAGGTCAGCACGTACCCCTTGTCCAGCTCATCCTGCTCCAGCGCATAGTTTTCGTCCATGGTCACGCTGCCGGTGACCACCTTGGCCCGGCACGTGCCGCACACTCCCCCGGCGCACGCGAACGGCACGTCCGGGCGGACCCGCAGCGCGGCGTTGAGGATGGACTCGCGGGCGTGGGTGGGGCTGGCCACCTCGCCCTGCAGGCCGTCCAGCTTGAACGTGATCTTGTACGTCTCCTTGGACTCGTCCACCAGCACGGGACGGCCGGCGTTGCCCTCCGGCTTGTCCGGCTTGCCGGAGGTGAAGAGCTCGAACCGGACGTTCTCCGGCTTCACGCCGCGCTCGGCCAGGGTGTCCCGGCACAGCTGCACCAGCTCGAACGGCCCGCACAGGAACCACTCGTCCACATCGTCCGCGTGGATGGCGGTGCCCAGCAGCTGCTGCAGCTTCTCCGAATCGATCCTGCCGGAGAGCAGCGGCGCGATCCGCTGCTCGCGGGACAGCACGTGGTGGATGGCCAGCCGCTGCGGGTACTTGTCCTTCAGGTCCGCGAGCTCCTCCAGGAACATCACGTCCATGGCGGCCTTGTTGGCGTAGATGAGATCGAACCGGCACTCCGGGTTGGCGGCCAGCAGCGTCCGGGCGATGGCGATCACCGGGGTGATGCCGCTGCCCGCGGCGATGGCCACGAAGCTCGCTTCCCCCTGGCTGGCGACGTCCCCCGCCAGCTCCTCCGGGTTGTTCATGGAGTTCATCCGGTTCTGCTCCACGGCCTGGCCGTCGCGGCCGTGCCGGGACACGAACGCGCCCATGGGGCTCATGACGTCCAGGGTGTCCCCGGCCTTCAGCTCGGCGTTGGCCCAGGTGGAGAACAGCCCGCCGAGGTCCTTCTTGATGGCCACGCGGATCTCGCTGGTGCCGTCCTCGAAGCTGCGCGGCTCTGCGCAGATGGAGTAGCTGCGGCGGATTTCCTTGGGTTCGCCGGACTCGTCCGGCAGCGTGGTGCGCAGCGCCACGTACTGGCCGGGAAGGTAGTCGAACTGGCCGGCGAGCTCCGCGGGCACGTGGAAGGACACCTCGATGGCGTCATCAGTGAGCCGGCGCACCTCCTTCACGGCCAGGGTGTGGAAGGACGGACGACGGCGGCCGGTGGCCTGCGCCTCCTCGGCGGCAGTCTGGCGGACAACAGGCATGGGGCTTCCTTACAGCACTTTGAAGTAGTCGAACGGTTCCTTGCAGTCCTGGCAGACGTACAGCGCCTTGCAGGAGGTGGAGCCGAAGCGGGTGAGTTCCTTGGTGTTCAGGCTGGCGCACTGCGGGCACTTGACGGCCATGGTGAGGCGGATGGGGCCGGCATGCCGCGCTGCGTGGCTTTTTCCGGTGGGCGGGGCGATGCCGTACTCCTGCAGCTTCTGCTTGCCGGCGTCCGTCATCCAGTCCGTGGTCCAGGCCGGGGAGAGCACCAGGTCAACTTCGACGTCCGTGTAGCCCTCCTTGGTGAAGGCGGTTTTGACGTCGTCCCGGATGGCGTCCATGGCCGGGCAGCCCGAGTACGTGGGCGTGATGGTGACCTTGACATGCTCAGTCCCGTGTTCCTTCGTCACTGCGACGTCCCGAAGGATGCCCAGGTCCGCGATGCTGAGCACGGGAATCTCCGGGTCCACCACGGTGGCCGCGATGTCCCAGGCCTTCTGCCGCGGCGTTGCGGTCCTGGATTCAAAGTCAGAGATGTACATGGCGGCCGTCACCAGCTCGCTCCGGGGTGCTCGCGGGCCAGCACCTGCATCTCGGCCAGGATGTAGCCCAGGTGCTCCGAGTGCCTGCCCTGCCGGCCCCCGCCGGGTGCTGCCGGCACGTCCGGCACCTCCAGCTCGGCCTCATTGAGGATTTCACCCGCGAGCCGGTCAAAGTCCTCACGGAGGCTTGAAGGCGCGACGGCGATGCCCGCCTCAGTGAGCCGGGCCGTCAGGGCGTCGTCCCGGAAGAGTTCCTCCACGTACGGCCACATGATGCGGAAGCCGTGGATCATGCGCTTCCGGGATTCCTCGGTGCCGCCGGCCAGGCGGAGGACCCACTGGGCGGCGTGGTCCCGGTGGTAGTCCACTTCCTTCACGGCCTTGGCGGCGATGGCGGCGAGGGTGGCGTCCTGTGATTCGGTGAGGCGGCTGTAGAGCAGGAACTGGTAGTAGCTGACGACGAACTGGCGGGCGATGGTGGCCGCGAAGTCCCCGTTGGGCTGCTCGAACAGCTGCACGCTGCGGAACTCATGCTCGCGGCGGAAATAGGCGAGGTCGTCCTCAGACCTGGCCGAGCCGTCGTCGTTCATCATGGCGCCGCCGGCGTAACTGAGGAAGGAGCGGGCGTGGCCCAGCTGGTCCAGGGCGATGTTGCCCAGGGCGATGTCCTCCTCCAGCTCGGGGGCGCGGGAGATCCAGTGGCCCAGGCGCTGGGCGAGTATCAGGGCGTCGTCGCCCAGGCGCAGCGCGTACTCGGCGGTGTCTTCGCTTGGCTTCGCGAGGCCGGTGCGGACCTCCAGTGCGATGTCCTCTGGGCGGAGGGCGTTGCCGGGGGTGATGCGGGTGGCGCTGGCGTTGGCTTCGCTCACAGGTGCTTCACCCCTTCGCTCTTGGTGTAGTACGTGGCGTGGCGGTAGTCCTTGCCCTGGGGGGACTCGAAGAACGCGCCCTTGGAATCGGGATCGCTGGCGGCGATGGCGTCCGCGGGGACAACCCAGATGGAGACGCCCTCGTTGCGGCGGGTGTAGAGGTCCCGGGCGTTGCGCAGGGCCATGGCGGCATCCGGTGCGTGCAGGGAGCCAGCGTGCACGTGGCTCAGGCCGCGGCTGGACCGGACGAAGACCTCCCAGAGGCCCCAGGCGTGGTCTGTGTGTTCCTGCGGCTTGGGGGATGCCTTGGGGGCTTCGCGGTTGATCTCGGTGGCGGAGCTGGCGGGGGCTTCCGGGTTGCCGTGGGGGCTCATGCTGCGTATTCCTTCGTCTTCATTGACTGTTTCTGTGCATAGGCGGCGGCTGCCTCGCGGACCCAAGCGCCGTCGTCGTGCGCCTGCCTGCGGCGCTCAAGGCGCTGGGAGTTGCAGGGGCCGCGGCCGGCCAGGACCTCGTGGAACTCGTCCCAGTCCAGCGGGCCGTGCTCCCACTTCTTGGTGTCCTCATTGAAGCGGATCTGGTCATCGGGGAGGGTGAGGCCCAGGACCCGGACCTGCTCCACCATCATGCCCACGAAGCGGCTGCGGAGCTCATCGTTGCTGAAGCGCTTGATGTTCCAGGCCATGGACTGCTTGGAGTTGGGGGAATCGTCATCCGGCGGGCCGAACATCATCAGGGCCGGGGCGTACCAGCGGTTCACGGCGTCCTGGGCCATCTGCTTCTGGGCGGGGGTGCCGTTGGAGAGCTCCAGCAGGATCTCGAAACCCTGGCGCTGGTGGAACGACTCCTCCTTGCAGATGCGCACCATGGCCCGGCCGTAGGGGCCGTAGGAGGCGCGGCACAGCGGGACCTGGTTGCAGATGGCTGCACCGTCCACCAGCCAGCCGATGGCGCCCATGTCCGCCCAGGTGAGAGCCGGGTAGTTGAAGATGCTGGAGTAGCGGGCCTTGCCGGCGATTAGGGCGTCCGTCATTTCGTCCCGGTTCTGGCCCAGGGTCTCGGCGGCGGAGTAGAGGTACAGCCCGTGGCCGGCCTCGTCCTGGACCTTGGCCATGAGGATGGCCTTGCGCTTCAGGCTGGGGGCGCGGGAGATCCAGTTGGCCTCCGGCTGCATGCCGATGATCTCGGAGTGGGCGTGCTGGGAGATCTGGCGCAGGAGGGTCTTGCGGTAGGCCGCCGGCATCCAGTCCTTGGGCTCGATCCGGGAGTCCTCGGCGATGACGCGGTCAAAGTTGGCCTGGCCGTCCGCCTCGGCCGTTTCGCTGGTTCCAGCCGTTAGCTCGACCGGCACTGACTGCAAGTTCTGGGCTGCCATGGTTGCTCCTATGCAAAGACCGTCTGGGACGTGCGGAATTATTTACCGACCGTTCGTTCAGGATATGCGGAATCCCGAGGGCCCGTCAAGGCCACCCGCCTCCCCCTGCGACGCTCTATCACTTGATGCAGGTTCTTTCCTGACGCTCTCTCACTCGATGCGGACTTTCCCCGGACCCTCTATCACCTGCCCGCGGGTGGTGCGTGCCGCCGTCGTGCGTTCCTGCTCCCGGCGTCCGTGCCGCCAAAGTCAGCGAGTGAGGCTGTAACGCAGACGTAACGCTCCAGGGCCACCATTAGAGTTCCCTGATCATTGGGCCGATGCCCGCCTGGAGGAAAGAAGCTGAATCGCGGAAGGAGATTTGGGACTGATGAACCGACGTGCCCGCCCGGCTGCAATCCTGTTGAGTCTCTTGGCGATCAGCCCCCTGCTGGTGGCGTGTCCGTCATCACCCAGCTGCAGCGGCAGCCAGCGGCCCTACAACAATGCGTGCTTGGACAATGTGGCTATCACCTACATCGAATGCACAAAGGGACACGGATTCGATCTGACAACCGAATTGAGCGGGAAACTTGGCGGGACCTTCAAGGTGATAGCCGATGCGTCTGTGGAGGCCGCCTATAAAGAAAACAAGGAAGAGAACACGGTGGTCGCCCTCCAGATTGTCTCTGACTGTCTTAAAATTGCCGAAAGCAGTGCAGACACAGCGGTGGATAGGTCAGCGGCTGAGGAATCCCGTCAACGGGCTGACTTGATCAAGCAGCAGGTCCAGCAAACGCCCCATATCGAGATTGCTCCGAACCAGGCCCGGGCCGGTGCAAGCGTCCTGGTCAGCGGCACAAGCTTCTATCCGGACGAGACCGTGGCCATTTATGTACACGCAACGCTCGTTACCCAAATCAAAGTTGATGGCCAAGGGGCATTCTCTGCCACCATCACAGTTCCGAAAAACGCCCTCCCCGGCTTCCAAACCGCGGTCACCGTGACGGGTGAAACTTCAGCCAAGACTGCCCAGGCCCCGTTCGAGGCTTTGCCTTAGGGCCTGCTGCGCTCAAATTCGGTGTCGACGCGCCCGTGCGCCTGCACGGCCCATTCCGGACCGTGCCTGTCGTCATGGCCACCACCGGGATACGCCTACGCTAGGCAGATACATAGTTAGGGAGCAGCGCCGTGAACCTGCTGGTGAGATCCTCTCGTTTTCCGACTGGGGCGTTTCCGCTGTTCCATCGTGTTAAGCGAATGGCCAGGTCGACGAGCAGGCGCCTAATGAGGACGGTGTTTCGTCTCCTGTGCCTGGGGGTGGTCTCGACAGTGCTGATCACGGGCTGCGCCCATCGTTCAGTCCCGACAGATCCGTTTGGCCACGAGTTGCCGAACGAAAATTCCGTGGCAGTTCCGGTGCCGGATCGCGGGGAGGCTGCGCAGGTCGTCTCTGGACTGGAAAACCTGGGATTTTTTTGTGCGCAGGTGCGCTCCAACGACGAATCCGCCCAGGTATGGTGCCGTGACGCGGTGGAACCACATGACTTCGCAACCGACGGGTTGGTAACGGTGGTGAACATGGTCACCACCCGTGAAGGTGTGGTGCAGTATGCGGATGTTTCACCCCCACAGGGCAGCAAGGACAGTGTCGGTGGGCGGTTGCGCGACGTGCTGAACGTCTCTTTCCTGGCGCTGTGGGCCGACGACGCCTCGAAGCTCGACAAAGTGATTTCTGAGGTTGTCAACGGCTCTGGATTCTCCCCGGACGATCCTCACCCGCCGCTCACAAAGAAGCTCAACACCGGCAATGCCAGCTATCTGGTTGGCGAGGGAGGGCCGGGCCTGAAATTCAGCCTTGTCACTTCCGCGGCCAAGGACCGCAGCTGGCCCCATACCGGTGATGGATACGCCACCACGATGTCCGCCGCCGGTCCCGTGCTCAAGCTGGGAGGGTTCGAGTGCTTTCCGAACTGGACGTCACCTTGCAGAATGCAAGGTGACGGAGGCGGAAACCAACAGATCTTCTACTCAACTCCGAATCCCCACGAAAGCGCGGATAATCCGGACCAAATACTCACTGTGGACATGTTCATCCCCGGGAGAAACGACAACCCCGACGACGACAACCTGGCTTCGGTGGGATTCCCCAACGGCCTGCCCTTTCTCGTCCCTCGTGCACGAACCGCTGTCGAACAGCAGATTGTGGAGGTACGACGTACAGGCGACTCCTTCGTAGGGATCGTTGCGGGCGCGGTGCTCATCGTCGAGCCAACCAGCCGCAGTTCTTCCAACTGGCAGGGTCCCCGACCCGTCAAGGTGACCATCGGCGTGGCACCGATCGACATCGTCGATTGAGGGTCCACCCCACCCTTGTATTTGCGTTGTTACGTAATTAGGCTGGGGCGCAAATGGACGAGCTCAGTACGATTTTCCTTGCGCTGGCGGATCCCACCCGCCGTGCTTTGCTGGCGCAACTGCAGCAGGGTGAGGCGACGGTTACCGAACTGGCCGCTCCGCACCCGATTAGCGTTCCGTCCGTCTCACGCCACCTGAAAGTGCTTGAGCAGGCCGGGCTGATCACTAAATCCCGGTCTGCCCAGTGGAGGAACTGCCGGCTTCAACCTGCGCCGCTACAACAGGTTGAGGAATGGATGCGCCCGTACCGCGACTTTTGGGGCACGCAGTTGGATCGCCTCGACACCCAGCTCGCCACAAGCCCCGACCGCCCCGATGCTCTCGCTGAACTGGAGGATAGATGATGACTGACTTCCCGACGCAGGATCGAAGCTTCACCCTTACCCGAATTTTGGCTGCATCGCGGCATGCCGTGTTCACCGCCTGGACTGACCCTGAACACCTTTCCTGGTTCTACAACCCAGACATGCCCACTCCCACGACACCCATTGAGGTGGACCTGCGCGTTGGGGGAATGTGGAAGCAGCAGATGGTCGTCAACGACGACCTCAGCTACCCCACCGGGGGAATTTACCTGGAGATCGTTCCCGACGAACGGCTCGTCTTCCGCTGGGGAGCAGTTGGAGGGTGGCCAGAACTCGACGGCGATAACGAACTGACTGCCCCCGTTGTCACGTTGCAACTGAACGATTTAGGCACGGAAACGGAACTCGTCCTTACGGTCCAGTTCTCTGAACAGCTGGACATCGAAGAAGTGCAAAAGCTCATGCTGGGAGGCACCCGGGAAGGCTGGGGCGCCACCATCGACCGGGTCAAGGACAGCACCGCCATGATCAAAGCGGCCACTGGACCCATGGCGGGCCCCAGATCTATGCCTTCTTTCCGGGAACGGCACGGGAAGCCTTGAACTTTTACGCGGATGTTTTCGGCGGTGCGCTGTCCCTTCACACGTGCCATGACTTCGGCAGGCCCGAAGGCATCATGCTCTCGCTGCTGGGAACCGCCGAACCTACAGTCCTCCATGAATGGTTCGACAGACTTTCCGTTGATGGGTCGGTGCTCGATCCACTCTCGCCCAAGCCGTGGGGCGCGTCCGACGGCCAAGTCATTGACCGTCACGGACTGCACTGGCTTGTCGGTTACGAGCCGGCGACATGAGCGACGCCCAACTGCTTGTCCAGTTGGCGGGCGAGCGAAGCCATGTTCTTCGAACGGTCGACGGCCTCGAGAACCATGCGATGCGGCGAACTTTAGTCCCGTCCGGCTGGACAATGACGCAGCTGCTCAACCACCTGGCCTTCGACGACGAGATGTTCTGGATATCTGCTGTTCTCGGCGGTGATGACAGGGCAATCGCCGAACTACACAATGGCTGGGCGTCCGAACCGATGACCGGTGCCGAGGCCATCAACATCTACAAGCGTGAAATTGCCCGAAGTGATGAGGTCCTTGCGGAGATCGACTTGGATGCGCCTCCCCGCTGGTGGCCTCCAGCCAGCGTGTTCGACGCACACCGATGTCCAATGGTCGTGAGGTGGTGTTTCGCGTGCTGGCTGAGACTTCCGTCCACGCGGGGCACCTGGACATCGTCCGGGAGCTAATCGACGGGCATCAGAATCTCGTAGTGGGATAGTCAGGCCTGCGGATGCTTCAGACCGCCGCCCGACTAAAGAACGGCTATTTTCAAACTACAGTTACAGTGACCCGGACTCTTATCGGCTGGAACCACTCCGCCAGGTCCGGGAACCTCCGGCTCGTAACAAGCGGTCCCGGAGTAGTCTCCTGTGGATGGGTGTGATTCACCGTTATGAACCCTCTAGTCCCTACGTTTTCGGAAGCGGTCCTTTCTTTCGGGCCGCTCGTTCTACTCTTCCTTGCTGCTTTGGGCATTGTTTACTACTACGCCTCCAGGGCATACCGAAATGTGAAATCTAAGGCTTTTCTTTCGGGTGCTCGTGGGAAGAGCGCGCCGGAAAATCACCAGAATCTGCTGAAATAGGTCCTTTTGGTTCAATAAAGCCGGCAAGGATTCCGCAATTGAGTGGAATCCTTGCCGGCTTTATGTGGGAGCAGGGCCAGAGTTGATGGCGAATTGGTGCACTGGGGTTGGGCCGAGCTGATGGAACCCGGGACGCTGGAACGAAAGGTGGCGGCGGCCGGCGTGCCCCGCCGTCGTACGCGCTCCGCCACGCGTGCTCAGGATACCCAGTAACGCCGCAGTAACGGGCCGGGGGTTCTGCTTGCTGTGGTGGGAGGTGATGGCGTGGTCAGGAAACATAAACCAGCAGCGAAGCCTCCCTGGTACAAACGCACCTCAACGTTCATCATCGCCGCGGGTGCCCTGGCGGCCGCGGTCCTGGGCGTGCTGAACCTCTGGGACAGGATCTTCCCTCCGCCGGACGACGACGTGGCCCGGATCGAATCAATCCACATCATCAAGCGCACACCGCTGACCGGTTTTGCCCCGGAAGGAATCGGCGGGTTCCTGCCCCTAACCCCCATTCCTGAGGCTGCCTCGGCGGGGAGGATTTACGACGACGGCGGACTGGCCGGGGCGGTTGTCGCCGAGGCGGAGCCACCAGCCGGACGGGACGTAGTGGCCACTCCACAATTCACGGGTCTGGAACAGTTCACCATGCGTCCCCTGCCCACCGTGCGGCCGGTTCCGAGGCCCACCTTCCTGACGTTCACGCCAACGCCCACCCCCACCACGCCCACCGGCACCTCTACGGGGACGGACAGCCCGTCGCCAACACTCAGCACCACGCCCTCAGGCATCCTGACCGTCCTCACCGACCCCTCAATCGTGCGCCTCGGGCTCGTCCCGCCCGTGAGCGATGAATACATCCGGGAAGTGTCGAATCAACACGTGCTGCAGGGCATCGCGCCGGCCATAAGCAATTACCTTCTCCGCTCCGTGGTGATCATAAGTGTCAACGACGAGGGAGAACCTGTTCCGCCAGCCCAGGTGGCTGAGAGACTCGCCGAGGCACTCAAAGCGGTGGAGGGGACCGCCGGCCCGCAGGGCGAGGATCCGCAGGGCTGGACCGTAGCCGTCAGGGTAGACCTCCAGGGACTCGCGGATGTCCCCCTGCTCCTGACCTGGTCCCTGGACGGCTTGGATGTACCGCTCACCTGGCAGGCCGAAAAACTCGCCTACAGAGTGGTGGGAGCCACACCCCACGACGCCGGGGTGGCCGAGATCTGGGTGCCGGACCTCAAACGCCCCGGCAACTACAACGTCAATATTAAACTCTCCTACGAAGCCACCGGGGTCATCGCAGACCTGCGCCCGCTGGCCCTGCCGGACACGGGAGTCACCCAGGGCGGCTGAGTCCCGCAGCGGGCGCCGGCGTTGCCGACGCTCAGAGGCGGGCGCCGGGCTGCAGGCGGCAGAGTTCCAGAGCCGTTTCCCTCAGCGTGCTTGGAAGGAAGGGCTTCGTAAGATAGGCGGCGGCTCCGGCCGAGAGCCCGGCAAGAACGTCGTCGTCTTCTGCCCTGGCTGTAAGGAACAGCAGAGGTGCCGGGCTCAGCTTCCGCAGTTCAAGGCTAAGGTCCCGTCCATCGATGTCCGGCAGGCCCAGGTCAAGGGTAATCAGGGCCAGCCTGGAACCCGCTGCGGCGGCTGCGGCTTGACCTTCGGCCCCTGTGCCGACGGCCAGCACCTTGAACCCGGCACGGCTCAACACGGCAGTAATCAGTCCGCGAACGTCAGGGTCATCTTCAATGACCAGGCAGACGTGCTGTTCTTCCACTAAGCGCCCCCCGGCTCCTTGTAGTTGTGGTCAGTGTACGTTTGCCGGCCCGGACATGGGATTAAAGGTGAAACATTTCTTGCTGCCGCAGCTGTTCACCATCCGTTCACTCCCGCAGAGTAACTTCAGCCGGTGAATGTTTCTGATCTGACTGAACCGGCCGGGAAGCAGGCAGCACACCTGCCCCAGCTGCCCGGCGCCGGGAAGGCTGCACCGCCGCGCACCCTGGTCCAGGTTTTTGAGGAAACGGCCCGGCAGTTCCCTGACGCTTCGGCCCTCGACGACGGCAGGACCTCCCTCAGCTACGCGGACCTCCACGCCGCGGCCAAGGCGTACGCCCTGCGCCTGCACCGGAACGGGATTGGGGCCGGCGACAAAGTCGGGATCCGCATCCCGTCGGGCACCAACGAACTGTACGTAGCCATCCTCGCCACACTGCTGGTGGGGGCAGCCTACGTTCCGGTCGACGCCGACGACCCTGAAGAGCGGGCGGCCCTTGTCTTCGAAGAAGCCGGGGTGGCGGCGGTCCTCCGCGCCGGTGAGATCTCCGCCGTTCATGGCAGGAAGGGTCCCTTCCCGGCGCCCCGGCAACCCGGGGTCGAGGATGACGCCTGGGTCATCTTCACTTCGGGCTCCACGGGCAAACCCAAGGGCGTGGCGGTGACCCACCGGTCAGCTGCTGCCTTCGTTGACGCCGAAGCCCGGCTGTTCCTTCCGGACAACCCCGTGAACTCCGCGGACCGCGTCCTGGCAGGGCTCTCGGTGGCCTTCGATGCGTCCTGCGAGGAGATGTGGCTGGCCTGGCGCAACGGCGCCTGCCTGGTGCCCGCCCCGCGGTCCCTGGTGCGGACCGGAATGGATCTGGGCCCGTGGCTGATCACCAACGGGATCACCGTCGTCTCCACCGTCCCCACCCTTGCCGGCCTGTGGCCGACCGAATCCCTGGACGCGGTGAGGCTCCTGATCTTCGGCGGCGAGGCCTGCCCGCCCGAGCTGGCGGCCCGGCTTGCCGTGGACGAACGCGAGGTCTGGAACACCTACGGGCCCACCGAGGCCACCGTTGTGGCGTGCGCGGCACGGATGGACGGATCCGGCCCGGTGCGGATCGGGCTGCCGCTGGACGGGTGGGACCTCGCCGTGGTGGACCCCGCCGGCATTCCCGTGGACGAGGGCCAGACCGGGGAACTGATCATCGGCGGTGTTGGCCTGGCCCGCTACCTGGACCCGGCCAAGGACGCGGAAAAGTATGCGCCCATGGACACGCTGGGATGGGACCGCGCGTACCGCAGCGGCGACCTTGTACGGTACGAGGCCGACGGCTTGGTCTTTGTGGGCCGGGCCGATGAGCAGGTGAAACTCGGTGGGCGCCGGATCGAACTGGGCGAAATCGACGCCGCGCTGCAGTCCCTGCCCGGCATCCAGGGCGCGGCTGCCGCGGTCCAGGGCACCGCTGCCGGAAACCAGATCCTCGTGGGGTACCTGGCGCCGGCGCCGGGTACTTCCCCGGATCTGGATGAGTCACGGCGCCTGCTGGCCGCCCAGCTCCCCGCGGCTCTCGTTCCACTGCTGGCCGTCGTCGAAAGCCTCCCGGTGAAGACCAGCGGCAAGGTGGACCGTCACGCGTTGCCGTGGCCGCTGGCGCAAGCGTCTGCAACCGAAACCGCGGCACTGGATCTGGACCCCCAGTCAGCGTGGATCGTTGAACAGTGGGCGGCCGTCCTGGGGACGCCACCGGACAGCCTGGACGCCGATTTCTTCGCCTACGGCGGCAGCAGCCTGGCAGCCGCGCGCCTGGTCTCCGCACTCCGGGTGCGTTACCCCACCATCACCGTGGCTGACGTCTACGCCCGCCCGCGGCTTGGTGCGCTGATTGAGCTCGCGCGGCTTTCATCGCCCGACGGCGGCATGGCGGCTTCCGAGCGGATGGAACGTTCAGTGCGGCCCACCGCCCGGAAATCACAGATCTTCCAGATCCTGGCCGGGCTGCCGCTGCACGTCCTGGTGGCAATGCGCTGGCTGACGTACCTGATGGCCATCAATAACGTCCTTGCCGCGTGGGGTGTCCTGAACAATGCCCCCACCGTGTCCTGGTGGTGGGTGCTGGTGTCCTGGCTGGTTTTTGTGAATCCGCTGGGCCGCATGGCCATCTCGGTGGCGGCGGCCCGCCTGCTGCTCCGCGGCGTGGTTCCGGGCAGTTATCCGCGGTCCGGGAAGGTGCACCTGAGGTTGTGGCTGGCCGAGCAGATCGCGGACCTGTCCGGGGCTGTGAGCCTGGCCGGCGCTCCCTGGGTTCCGTACTACGCGCGGGCACTGGGCGCGAAAGTGGGCAAGGATGTTGACCTGCATTCCATCCCTCCCGTGACCGGCATGCTGAGCCTGGGGACGGGCTGCTCCATCGAACCCGAGGTGGATCTTTCGGGCTGGTGGATCGACGGCGACCTGGTCCACATTGGGCATGTCCGGGTGGGCCCCGGGGCGACGGTCGGTTCGCGGAGCACCCTGATGCCCGGTGCGCGCATCGGTGCCGGGGCGGAAGTTGCCCCGGGCTCGGCCGTCCTGGGCAAGGTCAAGGCGAACCAGCGGTTTGCCGGCTCGCCGGCCCAGCGCCTCGGCAAGGCACAGCGGGACTGGCCCGCCCGGCCGCCGTCCGGGCTGAAGTCGGTGCTCGCGTTTGGTGCCTATGCGCTTGCCGCGGCGGCGCTGGCGCTCATCCCCTTCGCGTCCGCCGCACTCGGCGCCCTCCCGGTGATCGCCGCCGTCCAGGGCCAGGACACCCTGTTCTCCTCGTGGCCGGTGCTGCTGTGGGCTGTCCCCGCTGCCGCCGTCGTCTGGTTCCTGTCCAACATGGTCCTGACGGCCGCCGTCGTCCGTCTGCTTGGCCTGGGACTCACCGAAGGCCACTACCGCGTACGCAGCTTCACCGGCTGGCGGGTGTGGGCCACCGAACGTGTCCTGGACATGGCCCGGGACCTGCTCTTTCCCCTCTACGCAAGCCTGTTCACGCCGGTCTGGCTGCGGCTGCTGGGGGCCAAGGTGGGCCGCAACGTTGAGGCGTCCACGGTTCTCCTGCTGCCCTCCATGACCACCGTTGGCGACGGCGCGTTCCTGGCCGACGACACCATGATTGCCTCCTACGAGCTCGGCGGCGGGTGGATGAGGATCGCTCCGGCGAAGATTGGAAAACGGGCATTCCTGGGGAATTCGGGCATGACCGGGGCAGGCCGCAGCGTGCCCAAGAACTCGCTGGTGGCTGTGCTGTCCGCGACGCCCGCGAAAGCGAAATCGGGGACGTCCTGGCTGGGCAGCCCGCCGGTGCGTCTTCGCCGCGCACGGATGGAGGTTGACCAGAGCCTGACCTATGACCCTCCCCTGAGGCTGAAGATCTACCGCACCTGCTGGGAACTGTGCCGCGCTGTCCCCGTCATCCTCACCGCAGCTATCGCCGTCGCCCTCCTTGCGGTTCTGGACTGGATAGCCGGCACCGCCGGGTATGCCGCCGCCGCTGTGCTCGGGGCGCCCGTTGTGCTGGCGGCCGGGGCTGTGGCCGCGGCAAGCTCGGTAGCAGCGAAGTGGCTCCTGGTGGGGAAGATCGAAGCGCGGGAGCACCCCCTGTGGAGTTCGTTCATCTGGCGCAACGAGGTAGTGGATACGTTCATCGAGATGGTCACGGCGCCCTGGTTCGCGCGCGCTGCTGCTGGCACGCCTGCTCTGGTCTGGTGGCTGCGCGGCCTCGGAGCCAAGATCGGCTCCGGCGCGTGGTGCGAAAGCTACTGGCTGCCCGAGGCGGACCTGGTCACGCTGGGTGAAAACTCCACCGTGAACCGCGGCTGCGTCATCCAGACCCACCTCTTCCACGACCGGGTGATGAGCATCGACACCGTTACGCTTGAAGCCGGGGCAACCATGGGCCCGCACGGAGTCATCCTGCCCGCAGCCCGGATTGGTGCCGGCGGTACAGTGGGTCCGGCATCCCTTGTGATGCGTGGCGAGACCGTTCCGGCGGCCAGCTACTGGATCGGGAATCCGGTCAGCCCATGGTCATCCCCGGCCGCCGCCGTTCCCGCCCGAGAGGCCCAGCCACAGTGACCGCATCCCAGGAGCACCTACCAGGCGGACCGGGGACGGCAGCACCCTGCCGCCCGCTGCCGGATCCCTACACGCCGGGGCACGGATCCGCGGACTATGGGGTGTCCCGCTACGAGCTGTACCTCGACTACCGCGTCTCCACCAACAGGCTTTCCGGGCACGCCGCCATCACAGCACACTCCCACGTTGAGCTGGCCACCATAACCCTGAACCTGGCCGGGCTGCGGGTGCTGAAAATCCAGCTGGACGGGCAGCGCGTCCAGAGGTTCAGCCAGCGGGGACACCAGCTCTTCATCGTCCCCGCCCGCCCGGTGGCCGCCGGCAGCGACTTCAGCCTGGACATCCGGTACGAGGGCTCCCCGGGTCCGCTGCGCGGCAACTGGGGTGAAGTTGGCTGGGAAGAGCTCACCGACGGCGTGCTTGTGGCCGGCCAGCCCACCGGCGCGCCGTCCTGGTTTCCCTGCAACGACCACCCCAGCCAGAAGGCCAGCTTCGGATACACCATCACCACGGAGGTCAACTACAGGGTGGTCTGCAACGGCGTGCTGGTCTCGCGCCACGCCAAGGCCAGCCGTGAAACCTGGGTGTTTGAACAGTCCGAACCCATGGCCACCTATCTGGCCACTGTGCAGATCGGCCGCTACGATCTTCTTCCCCTGACCTCCCAGCCCTCTTTCCCGGCGCACCGCGCCGGCATACAGGACGACGGCGGCCGGCGTCAGGTCCCGCAGTTCGTTGCGGCACCCCGGGCGCTTATGGCCAACGCCACTGCCGCCCTCGCCCGGCAAGGCCAGATGATGGAGACCTTCGAGACCTGCTTCGGCCCGTACCCGTTCGCCAGCTACACCGTGGTGGTGGCGGATGATGCCCTCGAGATTCCCCTGGAAGCCCAGTCGCTGTCCGTCTTTGGTCCCAACCATCTCAATCAGCAGTGGGAGGCCCAGCGGCTTATTGCCCACGAGCTTGCCCATCAATGGTTTGGGAACTCCCTGACTGCCAAGGCCTGGGCTGATATCTGGCTGCACGAGGGCTTCGCCTGCTACGCCGAGTGGATCTGGTCCGAGGCCTCCGGGAACGCCACGGCACAGCAACGGGCCCAGGGCGCCTGGCAGCTCCTCTCATCGCAGCCGCAGGACCTGCTGGTGGGCGATCCCTCACCGGAGCTGATGTTCGATGACCGGGTGTACAAGCGGGGCGCCCTGGCCCTCCACGCCCTGCGGCGTGCCACCGGCGATGCGCTGTTCTTCGGACTCCTGAGGACGTGGACGCACCGGTACCGCTTTGGCGGCGTCAGCACAGCTGATTTCATGGACACTGCCAACCAGGCGTGCGGCGAACTCCCCGGTTTCGACGCCCGCACCGTCCTGTCCCCCTGGCTCTACCAGTCGGCACTCCCCCCGCTCCCGTGACTTCGCTTCAGGGCCCCTCGCTGGCAGCCGTACGGCTGTCCGACGTCGACCTGGGCCTAGCGCATATCCTGGACGAGGCGGAACTGGCCAAGGCCACGACCTTCCGCTCCGGCACCCTGCGGGACACCTTCACAGCCGGCCGGATAGCGCTGCGCCTCCACATCAGCGCACTGACCGGAGACAGCCCCGGGTCCCTCACAGCGGACTACTTCTGCCCCACCTGCAGCAACCGCACCGGCCACGGGATCCCTCAATACCAGCTCCCTTCCCGTGCGGGCCGCCTCCGCGCCAGCCTCAGCAGGTCCGGGAACTGGTGCCTGCTGGCCGCCAGCCTGGACGACGCCGTCGCCGGCATTGGGGTGGACATTGAGAACGGGTCCGCGGCGGACTTTGACGGATTCCCGTCGCTTGTGATGACCGCGAATGAGCGCGGCCAGCTGCAGGAAGTGCCCACCGCGCTGAAGGCCAGGTTCCAGACCCGCCTGTGGGTGCGCAAGGAAGCAGTCCTGAAAGCGCTCGGGACGGGCCTGGCAAAGGCACCCTCCGCGGTTGATGTGTCCGGCCCAATTCCCGCAGGACTTAGCGGGCCTCCCGCCGCCGCCCTGTGGAAGGTTGAAGATCTACGCCCCGCCGCCGTGGGCCTGCCAGGGGACTTCGCTGCTTCCATCGCCACCTGGCAACCCCGCGACGTCGGACCGCAATAGCTGGCGCAAGGTTGGCTGCAGGTGTCTTCGGGATGATCTTTCCCTGGTGGTTAGGGCCTAGCCGAGATGGCATCGCCTGCTTCGTGGCGGTCGATTCCCGTCGATTCATTACTCCATGAATACATCCAACGCTGTACTATAAAGGCCATGGAGACGCTCACCCATTCCTCTGTGCTGGCCCGCTTCGGGTACGCACTGTCCGATCCAACCCGCGCCCGGATCCTGCTGGCGCTGCGGGATGCGGCGTCGTACCCCAGCGATTTGGCCGAGCTGATCGGCGTGAGCCGGCAGAGCCTCTCCAACCACCTCGCCTGCCTGCGGGGATGCGGGCTGGTGGTGGCCGTCCCGGAAGGCCGGCGCATGCGCTATGAGCTGGCCGATCCGCGGCTTGGGCTGGCCCTGACCAACCTCCTGGGCGTGGTCCTGGCTGTCGATCCCGAGCACTGCTCCGTCAGCGCCGAGGAAGGGTGCTGCTGATGGCCGCCCGGGAAGCTTCTGCCCACACGGCAAACAAGGCGAACCGCGAGGCCGTCCTGACTCGCCGGATCCGCCTCCTGGTGGCAGCAACCATCTCCTACAACGTCATCGAGGCGGTTGTAGCCATCAGCGCGGGAACAATTGCCTCCTCCACGGCCCTGATCGGCTTCGGCTTGGATTCGGTGATTGAGGTGTCCTCGGCGGCGGCCGTTGCCTGGCAGTTCTCCGGCCGCGATCCCAAGTCCCGCGAGAAGAAGGCACTGCGGCTTATCGCCATAGCCTTCTTCGCCCTCGCCGCCTTCGTCACCGTGGGTGCTGTCCGTTCCCTGCTCGGGGCCGGCGAAGCGGAGCACTCAACAGTGGGCATCGTCCTTGCGGCGGTCAGCCTGGCCGTGATGCCGTTCCTGTCCCTGGCCCAGCGCAGGGCGGGCCGCGAGCTCGGCTCACGGTCCGCCGTCGCCGACTCCCGCCAGACTCTCCTGTGCACGTACCTGTCCGGCGTCCTGCTGCTGGGCCTGGTGCTCAACAGCACCCTGGGCTGGTCCTGGGCCGACCCCGTGGCCGCGCTGGTTATTGCGGCAGTGGCCGTCAAAGAAGGCCTGGACGCCTGGAAGGGTGAGAGCTGCTGCGCGCCTGCCCCGCCGGCTTCCACACGTGCAGGCCAGCGGACGACGACGGCGGCACCGGCCTCCGGAACGGACGCGCCTGCCGCCGGGCTGCTGATCGTGAAGAAGGCCGGCGATGGCGCCGACGCCTGCGGCTGGTGCCAGGACGCCGCAGCACAAAAGGCCCCGCAGACGGCAGCACCCGGCCAGCCGCGCCCCAACTGATGGGGCGCTTCCGGCCGGGTGCTCCGCGCGGGCACGGAATGGCGTTTTAGCCTTGGCGTGCTTTCATGCGGGGATTCTTCTTGTTGATAACGAAGGTCCGGCCGCGGCGGCGGACAATCTGGGCTCCCGGAATTTTTTTCAGGGCGCGCAGTGAGTTGCGTACTTTCATGAACTGCTCCTTTCTGAGGTTTCGGTGGTCTGGTTCAGGCCAAAAGGGTCCGGGAACGAGTCTTCGTTGGCGGCCATCTCCGCCTCGGTCAATTCACAGGCGTTGAGCAATTCGGCGATCTCGGCAGCGTCCAGATCGTCCCCCGTAAAGGCCACGATGGTGCCCCGGTCACCGTATTCAGGGTGCCAGTCCCCCAAGCCAGTGCCCGGCATGTGGGACGCAAACGGAAGGGACTTCCGGCTGGCTTGCCAGGGGCCGGTATTCTCCAGCCAGACCCGCGGGCCAATGCCCTGGACGGCGATCCGGCAATCCGGCGCCGACGCCACCCAGAGCCGGCCGCGGAGCCAGCAGCATGCCTCAGCCAGCGCGGCCAGGGCATGGCGGAAGCGCTCCGGATGCAGGGGCCGCTCAACCCGGTGCAGCACGGTGGCGAACGGAGCCGAGGGCTCGGGAGCTGCCTGCACCGAACCGGGCATGGTGCGCGCGGTGGCGTCCGCGAGGTTGTGGACTCCGGTGCACACGTCCCCGTCGCTCTCGCCCAGCTCCGCATGCGGCGCCAGCTCGCGGATCAGCTGGACCCCGCGGACGCGGGCCTCCGGCTCCACCGGCACCAGGGCGGGATCCGCCAGCATCACGGTGTCACTGAAGCACAGTTCCCGCACCAGGAACTCGCCCGGCGTCCGTTCATCCTCTGGAACCGGGGTGAAGCCCGATTCAAACAGGGTGTGGTGGTCCCAGAGCTGGTCCTCCAGGGCATCGGGCGCGCAGGCCAGCACCACCGAATCGATGGTGACGGCATCACCCAGGCCCCGCAGCAGCGCGTGCACGGCCGTCTCGGAAGCCACGGCCGGCGGCAGTCCAACAACGATATTGGTGCCCGACTTCAGCAGCCGGCCTACCGTGGGCACAAGGTCCAGCCGCACCGTGCAGCCCAGGCAAGGGTGCTCAAGGGTGGACTCACCATGGACCAGGCGGACACCCTCCTGGAACACCCGACGGACCACCAGGCCGCCTTCAAGGAGGTCATGCAACACAACAAGGGCACCCGGCTGCTCGGCGGCCAGGGCAGAGCAGGCTTTCTGGCGGCTGAAAACATCAAGGGAACTGACAAGGGTCAAAGACATACCCAAGAGGCTACCTGCGAATCATTCTCATTTGCAAGGAGGTGTGGCCGCCTGCCATCGCCCTGACTTTAATGAAACCGTTCTGGCCAGAAGCAAAGTAGTAAGGCTACTGTGTTTTATGGGTCGGCGGCCCGCTGGCCCATATTTCGATAAAGGACCAGGAGCGGAACGATGAGCCACATCACGTCAATGCTGGAAACCTACCCGAAAGACCTGGGCGGCGTGGACCGCCAAAAGTTGGCCGACTGCATCGCGGCCTGCTTCGAGTGCGCACAAACCTGCACCGCCTGCGCCGACGCCTGCCTCGGCGAGGACATGGTGGCCGAGCTGACAAAGTGCATCCGGACCAACTTGGACTGCGCCGACATCTGCGCCGCCACAGGCAACGTCCTGTCCCGCCACACCGGCTACGACGCGAACCTCACCCGCGCCATCCTGGAGGCATGCCGGACGGCCTGCAAGGCCTGCGGCGACGAGTGCGGGCAGCATGCTGAAATGCACGAACACTGCCGGGTATGCGCCGAAGCGTGCCGCCGCTGCGAGCAGGCCTGCGCGGAGCTTCTGTCCTCGCTCGCTTAACAACCGACTCCAGGGGATGTGAGGAGGAGATTATGAGCTCAACGGAAAACACACGAGGAAATCGCGACGGCGGACCTCCCCGTCCGGACCAAAAGCAGGCGGGGCAGGACCACAAAGAACACGGCGGATCAGCCCGGATGTACGTGAAGTTCGGCATCATCCTGCTGGTCAGCCTGGGACTGATGTGGACGCTGTCCATGTCCATGGTCCGGAGCATCGACCACTTCTACTACAACCTGAGCAATTTCTGGATGGCCTTGCTCATGGTTTCGGCCATGGCGATTGTCATGGTCATCGGTATGTGGTCCATGTTCAAGAACACAAAAGCGAACATTGCCATGCTGGCGGGCTTCGCCCTCCTTTTCGGCGGCGTGTTCGCCCTTGGCCGGACAGAAACCTTCGTGGGCAACGGGGAGTTCCTGAAATCCATGATTCCGCACCACTCCCGGGCCATTTTGGTATGCCAGGAGGCCGACATCACGGACCCGGAAATCGTGGAACTTTGCGAGCAGATTGTAGAGGCGCAGCGGGAAGAAATCTCCCAGATGCAGTCCATCCTTGACCGGTACGAGTCGGAGTAGGGGAAACAACCGCAGCTGCGCCCAGCACCCTCGGCGCTAACCCGCCCCTTAAATGCGTAGTCCGCCCCCATGGAAGAGGGCGGACTACGCACTTAACTAGCGGCGGTTGCGCGGCGGCTGCGTCTGCTGGGCGGCACGGAGCTGCTTGGCCTTACGGGCCTTCTGCACCTTGCTGATGATGGTGGGCAGGAAGAACAGGAACAGTCGCTTCATGACTTCGGTCCTTTCGTTGGTGTTCCACGGTCCCGCTGCCGGGGATCATCCGGGCCCTTGTAGGACACCGCCCGATCCCGGCATGTTCGAGATAGTAAGTATGGTTACTAAATAGATCCTAGGCATAGTGGCCATTCATTGCGCAAGGCCCCGACCATCCCGCGCACCCAACTAGGTAGCAGTAGGTGTCGTTATGGGGCGGCGGTTTCAGGCGGTTATCGCAACAGGAAGGTTCTGATCATCTCATTTGGGGTGCAGAAGTCGAATCGTTGGCGGGGTCTGTCGTTGACTTGGTGGGCGACGTAGTCGAGGTCAGTTTGGCTGTAGACGCTGAGGTCGGTGCCCTTGGGGAAGTACTGTCGCAGCAGTCCGTTCATATTCTCGTTCGATCCGCGTTGCCAGGGTGAGTGGGGGTCGCAGAAGTAGATATCGATGTCGGCTGCGATCTTCACTTCCTTGTGTCGGTGCATCTCGGTGCCTTGGTCCCAGGTCAGGGACTGACGCAGATGGTCCGGGAGGGCGCCCATTTTGGCGATCAGCCCGTCCCTGACGGCTTCGACACGGTTCATGTCCTGCTGGATGTGGATCAGCATCAGGAACCCTGTGGTCCGCTCGACGACGGTGGCGATGCTGCTCTTGCCGTCCTTGCCCAGGATGAGATCACCTTCCCAGTGGCCGGGAAGGGCACGGTCTTGGACCTCGGGCGGGCGGTCGGCGATCATGACCATGTCCTGGATCCGGCCGCGGCGTTCGTTAGGTCGGCGCTGGGGTTTGCGCAGGGTCCGGCCGGTGCGCAGGTTCTTGGCCAGTTCCCGCTTCAGCCCGCCGCGTGACTCCACATAGAGGGACTGGTAGATCGTTTCGTGTGACACCCACATCTCCGGATTCCTGGGGTTGTCCTTGCGGAGCCGGCCGGCGATCTGCTGCGGGGATGATTGTGCCTCCAGCCCTTTTTGGACTTTCTCCCTTAGTTTCTCATTGACCAGGAGCCTGGCTGTCTTCGGTCGTGCCGCCCTTTCATGGGCACGGGCATGGGCTGTCGTCGCCCGATAGAGACAGGGCTTGTCCGCGTTGCGGCGCAGCTCCCGCGACACCGTCGAAGGTGCCCTGCCGAGACGGCGGGCCATCTCCCGGACAGGCAGTTTCTGGGCGCGCATGACCGCTATCTCCTCACGCTCCCGGAACGTGAGGGACCGCCCTGTCAGTGACCGGCCACGGCGTGGCCGGACTCCACCTGCCGCACGAAGCTCGTTCCGGACAGTGGTGACTGACCACCCGACCGACGCGCCGGCGTCGACGTATCCATCGCCGTCGGCCACCTGCTGCCAGAACCTCTGAACAACCTCGGCCACCAACCGATTCGAGAACACCGCCATGGAAATCAACACCCCTCAATAGTCAGGTGTTGCAATCACCGCATGAAGCCAAGGCTTCAAAACGACACCTACTGCTACCTAGTTCGGGCGGGGCACCCACGGTGGGGGGCGCCGTCGTAACGCCACTCCACAGTGAGGGCAGTCCGTCGGGCCGCCGGCCCCGAACCACCGATGGCACTCACCGCAGACCAAAGCAAAGGACGAACAATGGCCGACCTCACCGCACTTGCCCTGATTTGCTCCCTGACCCCCTCCCCGGCGCCGTCCAGCAGCGAGCTCATGGCCCGCCACGTGCTGGACGAGCTGGCTACCCACGGCGTGAGCGGGACGTCGCTGCGGGTGGTGGACCACAACGTGATGCCCGGCGTCCAGGTGGACATGGGCGACGGCGATGCCTGGCCGGGCATCCGAGACAGGATCCTGGCGGCGGACATCCTGGTGCTCGCCACGCCCATCTGGATGGGGCACCCGAGCAGCATCACCCAGCGGGTCATGGAGCGGCTCGATGCGGACCTCGCCGAAACGGATAACGAAGGCCGGCCCATCATGTACGGGAAGGTGGCGGTCGTGGCCGTGGTGGGCAACGAGGACGGCGCGCACAAGACCGTGGCGGATACGCAGCAGGGACTGAACGACGTCGGCTTCACCCTTCCGGCCCAGGGCGCCACGTATTGGGTGGGCGAGGCCATGCAGACCGTGGACTACAAGGAACTGAAGGCCGTGCCGGAGAAGGTGGCCGCCACCACCGCCGGAGCCGCGCGCAACGCTGCACATTTGTCCCGCTTCCTCCGCACGTCGCAGTAT
The DNA here is from genome assembly GCF_021129155.1 of Arthrobacter sp. AK04. Taxonomy (GTDB): domain Bacteria; phylum Actinomycetota; class Actinomycetes; order Actinomycetales; family Micrococcaceae; genus Arthrobacter; species Arthrobacter quantipunctorum. The sequence goes on along the minus strand of NZ_JAJOMC010000057.1, from coordinate 4,583 downwards.
CCCGCGGGGTAAGCGTCCGACGCCGGCCGTTTGCCGGGGATCCCTCCCCCACAGGTTGGGGCTTCCGATATCTGGAGGCCCCTACCTAATCAGAGCAACGAATAGGGGAGATGTGCCATTGACCTCTCCCCCAGCGCCGGAGCATACTAAAGACCGATTTGTCGCACTGGGATGCTAACTAATTTTAGTCAGGCCAAACAAATAGGTGCCTTCTATTACCTCCCAGAATTCAGCGGGCGTTGTTACTCACGATGCAGCCGGGTTCCCTTGTCGACAGTAGATCGTCGCTTTTGAGACGGCTGGAGCTGGAACCCGCCGGTCCCCTACCTGGCCTCATTTTGAGGCTCGAATAGGATCCGCAATGCTCCGCCTTTTCCGTATTATTGCTGCATTAATGGTTGCAATTGCGACTTTAGTCGCCTTCACTTTGCTTACTATGGCAGGGAGAACGGCGGTTGCCGCGTCAACGACGGTCACGCTGACTGCGGTGGCGGACACGTACATCTCCACCGCATCGCCGAACAGCAATTTTGGGCGGGCGAAGACCTTGGCCGTCTCAGACTCCACGCTCCGTGCACTGTTGCGGTTTAATGTCACGCTCCCGGCCGGCAGCAGCGTAACCAACATCACTCTGAGGCTTTATTCAAACACCTCGGTGAGTGGGAGCTTGGTCGTGCACCCGGCCAGCGATTCGTGGAGCGAGACGACTGTCACAGCGAATAATCAGCCGGCCTGGCAAACGGCTGAGCTTGCCAGATCGGGCCTGCTGCGTGCCAGGCAATATGCCAGTGCCGCATTGCCCACAAATGCCGTCACAGGCTCTGGAAACTTCAATTTGGGGGTGGACACAACTGCTGGCGTGCAGGGAAGCCTGGACTCCCGCGAGGGTGCGAAGCGGCCCCAACTCGTCATCACCTACGATTCACCGTCCACCCCAACGCCAACACCAACCCCCACGCCGACTTCGACGGCGACGCCCACGCCCACGTCAACGGCGCCCGGCAGCGCGCCGCAGAATATCCGCCTGGACCCTGCCTACACCACCGATCTTGAGCACACTGCCCGGTTCCTGTGGGACCCAGTGCCGAACGCAACAACGTACCGCCACTACATCAACGGTGTGGCTGTAGCGGGTGAAGACGACACGGGTGCCAGCGAAACAGTCAGGAACCTTCAACCAGCAACCGCATACACGTTCTTAGTAGGCGCATTCGTCGGCGGCATTGAGTACAAATCTGCCCCCTTCAACTTCACCACCGTGGGAACTTCGTCAACACCAACTCCGACCCCGACTTCAACAGCAACGCCCACACCCACGCCGACCTCAACTGCGCCGGGCAGCGCCCCGAAGAACATCCGCCTTGATCCTGCGTACACCACGGATCTTGAGCACACCGCGAGATTCCTCTGGGACCCAGTGCCGAACGCCACGATCTACCGCCACTACATCAACGGCGTGGCAATCGCCGGTGAGGACGACACCAGCACCGGCGAAACCGTCGGGAACCTCCAACCAGCAAACGCATACACGTTCTCAGTAGGCGCATTCATCGGCGGCATCGAGTACAAATCCGCCCCCTTCAGCTTTACTACCGCCGGGGCGTCGCCCACGCCAACTCCAACATCCACGGCCACAGCCCCCGTGGTGTTGTCCGCACTCGAAACTGAAAGTTTTTCAGGGTCAGGGGACATCTCAGATGACTCCGCCATTTGGGTGGATCAAAATAACCCTGCCAATAGCGCGGTGGTTGCGGACAAAAAATCGTCCTCGGGCGGGGGCATTGGGGTATTCGGGATGGATGGAAAGCTGATCCACTTCCGGAGCGACGGAATGATTGGCAACGTGGATCTTAGGACCGGATTTTCGCTGGGCGGCAACTCCGTCGTCTTGGTTGGGGCGAACAATCGCACGAACAATACCCTGGCGCTTTATACCCTAAATACGGCAACAAGAACTCTGACGCCGGTCGCAGCCCGCAGCATTGCAACCTTTTCCCCAAACTACGGCTTTTGCTTATACCGCAGCAGCGTCAGTGGAAAGTTTTATGCCTTCGTCACGCCGTACGTATCCGGTAACATCCAACAGTTCGAATTGTTCGATAATGGAGCCGGCCTGGTTGACGCCACACTTGTACGGAGCATCCCGATCAACAGCATCACAGAGGGCTGCGTCGCCGACGACGGTCTCGGTCACTTGTATATTGCCCAAGAAGACGTCGCTCTGTGGAAGTACGGTGCCGAACCTGGAACTGGTAGCAGTCGGGTATCCGTTGATACGGCGGGCGGCGGCCGCCTTGTGGCGGATATCGAAGGACTGAGCATCGAGTACGGCCCCAGTGGGACCGGACGAATCTTTGTCTCAAGCCAGGGCGACTCCACAATAGCGCTGTACGACCGTGCCGGAAATAATGCGTTTCTAACAAAGTTCAGCATCGGTGCCAGTGGAACGGTGGATGCTGTGACCCGCACCGACGGTTTGGACGTCACGCCGCTAAATGCCGGTCCACAGTTCGAAAATGGGCTCCTCGTAGTCCACGACGAGGAGAACACCGGTAGCACAGCCTCCAACCTGAAGTACATACCTCTAAGCTCGGTGCCGAGGTAAGTGCATCACCCCTCGCCGCTCGCCATGAACGCCCGGATCTCCTCAGCCATCCGCCGGGACTGGGTCCAGTGGAGGTAGTGATGGCCCTGCACTGGCAGAATCTCGTGGCGGTCCACGTTCGCCAGGAGGTTTCGGGCCGACTCCGTCTTGGTGGCCGTCGAGTCGTCGCTTTCATCGGCTATAAAAGCAAGGACCGGCAGGTCATCGGGATAGGTGACTCCCCTCAAGGCTGCGGCGTTGTTGGCGATCCTGGCTGTTTCGTCCGCCACGGCGGGGTTGCCGAAATTCCAGTTGGCCATCAGGCGCATGCGGTGCAGCTCATCCTCCGTGTAGGCGCCACCGTCCGGGTCCAGCAGGCCAGGGGCCAGGAACGTCACGGCCCGCACTATTCCCGTAACGGCAAGGGCCCGCTCCAAGCTGAACCCTGACTCCGGTTCCGGAACCTGCCCGTCGCCGGGTTTCGGTATGGTGGCGTCGATGCCCACCACCGCGGAAATTTCCGAACGGTACCGGTTGGCGTAGTCAAGCATGTAGAAGCCGGCGATGGAGTGCCCCGCCAGGACGTACGGCTGCCTGACCTGGAGCCGGGCCAGGACCGCATGCAGTTCGGTGCTGATGTTTTCGTTGGTCCGCGGAGGACCTTCCATGTCGCTGTACCCGTACCCAAACCCCTCAACAACAATGACGTTGAAGCCGTCCAGCTCACGGGCCAGCGGCGCGAAGTCAAGGCCCGGAGCCGCCGTGCCCAGCCCGCTGAGGAGCACGATCGGCTGCCCCTCTCCCGCGTTCCGCCAGACGTTGAGGGCCCCGCCCTCCACCGGGACGCGCTCGCCGTAGGCAGGGGTACTCGACTTCTCCGCCCGCTCCATGGCCGCGTTGACCGCCGTCGACACCAGAAGCAGCCCCAGCGCCACCAGCGCGGCAATACCAAAACGCCGCAGCCAGCGCCGGGGCTTCTTCCGGGAGCGGGGCCTCCGGGGCGCGGCATCCGTGGGATCCCGCTGCCCGGAAGCCCTCCTAGGAAGGACGCGCACAGCTGCCGGGCATCAGGCAGGCTTGGCGAAGGTGGCTGCGCTCATGACCTCGTAGCCCACGAACGCCTCGTCGCCTTCGACCCAGGCGTCGTGGCCGGCCGGGATGGTGTACGCGTGGCCGGGGCTGACCGTGGCCCGCGATCCGTCCGCCATTTCCACGGTCAGTGTCCCGGCGGCGCAGATCCCCACATGGTTCACCTGGCACGTGTCCGTGTTGACCACGGTCTTGACGGTCTCGGACCACCGCCAGCCTGGTTCAAACGTAAACCTGCCCAGCGTTGTGTCACCGAGGTTCACCACATCCACCTGGGTCTTTGGCGGACGGCGTTTTTCGTCGGGCTGGTCGAATGATTTCGCTTCCAGGGCGTTTACGGTCATTTTCGTTCTCCTGACAGGAGGGGTGGGGCAACAATGCATCCGGAGCGCACAGACAGCTCCGGGTTTCGGTTGGCGGACCTGCGGTGGACCGCTGCCGCCAGCCACCGGCACCCAGCGCTATCAGCGTGCGCCCGCGGGTGGGCCGTGTCAATATGCCCTGCCACCGGCCATTTGGGGCTAGGCTTCCGGGATGGGACTCATCATCACACTGCTTATCATTTGGCTCGTTCTGTCCATCCTGGGCTTCGTTATCGAGGGCCTGCTGTGGCTGGCCCTGATCGGCCTGGTGCTGTTCGCCGCCACCGCCGTCTGGGGCTGGCTGAAGCGGAGAGTCTAGGCCTTACCTAGTCCGGCGCCGCCCACCCGGGGGTGAGGCGCCGCCGTCGTGCGTTCCTCCCCGGTTACTTCCCGGGGCACCCTTGCGGCGCGCCGCGCACGACGGCGTGTCCCCGCCCGGGAGCCCCCCCCGCCCGGCCTTAATGGGCCGGCCCGCCCCCCCCCGGCGCGGGCCGCCACCCCGGGGGGGGCGCCGCCGGGCGGGGGTGGCCCCCCCGAGGGTGGCGGCC
>NZ_JAJOMC010000056.1 GCF_021129155.1 Arthrobacter sp. AK04 | reverse complement strand
GAGGCCGTCCGTGCCGAACTGTCCCGCCCCCCGGCCAGCCAACCGCCCGAGCAGCGCGACCCGCAGCCCTCGGGCACCGGCCAGCCGGACTGCTTCCGCCGGCTCGGCGTCGAGGTCGAGCTGATCAGGACCACGTTCGTCCGGCTCGAGGTCTGGGGTGAGTTCGACGTCCAGACGGCCATCGAGGCCTCGCTCGACGAAGGCGGCCAACCGCCGCTGGGCGGGCGCGGCCCCAACCCCGGCGACGGCCTGTGCGCGTTCCGGGTCCGGCTCCGGCTGGCCACCGACCGCGAGTCCTGGCAGGTCTTCGGGGAGTTCCGCGCGCTCGAGGCGGACCTCGACGGGCTGTGGGAGGGCCGCCACACGGACGCCGGCATCGACGCCGGCAGCCTCAACGGGCTTGGAGCCCTGGCAGTGATGGGACCCCTCGCCGCCGGCGCCGCCGACCTCTCCCCGGCCGCCGGGACCCTCGTCCAGCTCGGCTCGGTCGCGCTCGGCGCCAGTGATCTGGTGCGGACCCGCATCCTGACCCTGCGCGGCGCCGAGGTGATGGTCAGCGACGGCATTATCGCGCCGGACGGCTCGACCGCCACCAACCGGAGCACCCAGGTAAGCGTCCTGCTGGACGTCGAGGTGCAGTTTTGGTTCGACCTGACCGTCATCCGCGTGCCCGAGGACCGGCCCATCCGGACCCGCTACAAGGCCGTCGGCGTCCGGTCGGAGTGGGGCACAGGTGCGGAGGTGGAGTATGTGCCGATCCCCGTGTTCGACCCCAACCGGGGCTACGAGCTCGACATCCAGCCCGGCTCCCTCGTCGCGAAGCCGCCGCTGGACGAGATCCTGCGCGTGTTCGGGGTGCGGGTCAGCCGCGACAACCCGACCTACCTCGAGGTCGAGGCGGGCATCGACGTCCCGCTGGGCCCCGTGACCGTCGACACCATCCGGGTCCGGGCGAGGCTCGACGCCGTCGAGCTCCCGCAGTTGACTAAGCTCGGCGCCACGCTCGACATCCCCGGCACGGTCCACGGCGCGGGCTCGATCGAGCTGACTGGGGCCGGGTTCAAGGCGGCGTTCGACCTCACCATCGTGCCGCTGAGCATCCGCGCCGCCGCGACCCTGGCGATCGAGACCAAGGCCGGCGTCACCGGCCTCCTGATCGGCGTCGAGGTCGAGTTCCCCGCGCCCCTCCCGCTGGGCAACTCCGGCCTGGCACTTTATGGGCTGCTCGGCGGGGTTGGCGTCAACTACGCCCGGCTCGAGAACCCGGCGGCGAGGGTCCCGGCGCTCGACTGGCTCATGGCACAGCTCGCCCCGCCGCGGAAGAGCGTGATGCACCCGGACGGCTGGACCCACAGAGCCGGCTCCTTCGCCGTCGCGGCCGGGCTGTTGCTTGGGACCACCGAGGGTGGGTTCATCCTGCACCTGAAGGGCATCATCCTCATCGAGGTGCCCGGGCCGCGGCTGCTGCTCGTGATGAAGGCGGACGTCCTGAGCCTGCCGCCCGCCATGGGCTCCACCCAGGAGGCGACCTTCCTCGCGGTGCTGGACATCGACTTCGGCGCCGGCACAATCACAGTCGGCGTCGTTGCGGACTACGCCGTGGAGCGGATCCTGCGTATCCACGTTCCGGTCACTGCGTTCTTCGACGCCCGGAACCCGGAGAAGTGGCTCGTCGACCTCGGCTCCTACGACGACCGGGTGACCGTGAAGGTCCTCGACGTGTTCACCGGCACCGGCTATCTCATGGTGCACGGGGACGGCATTGCCATCCCGCCCCTGCCGGCCACGACCGGCCTGTCCGTGGCCACCGGCTTCCACATCCAGGCCGTGCTGATGGGCTCCAAGGCCGCCCGGCTGTACGTCGAGGCGGCGGCGGGGTTCGACGCCGTGCTCGGCTTCGACCCGTTCTTCCTGGCCGGCAAGGTCTACATCCGGGGCGAGCTGCGGCTGTTCATCGTCTCGATCGGCGTGAGCGCCGAGCTCACGCTCATGGTGGGCACCCGGATCCAGGACGGCGTGCCCCGCGACGACCCATACCTGCACGGCGAGGTCTGCGGCAGGGTCGACTTCTTCTTCTTCAGCGTCAAGGGCTGCGTCGGGATCACCATCGGGCACGAGCCGGACCCGGACCCGCCCGTGCGCGACCTCGTCGCCGGGCTGTCCCTCGCCGGGCGGACGCCGGCGCTGCTCGAGGGCACCGCCGGCCGGCCCGCCGACTCGACCGTCGGCCACGCCGCCGAGGTGGACGGCGCCGTCGTCCACGGCGAGGTGCCGAGCGTGCCCCTCGACGCCGTCCCCGTGCTGAGGTTCCAGGTCGCGCCCGACGCCGAGGGGCTGAGCGTGCTGGGCAAGGCTCCGCTCGGCTCAACCGGCGCGGCGGGCGCCGGCGCCTGGCGCCGGATCGGGGATCGCTGGTGGGCCTACAAGGTCACGGGCGTCACCCTCAGCGGCACCCTCACCGCGGGCACGACGCCGTCGGTCTGGTGGAGCGCGTCGGCGCCCGGCTCGTCAACCGCCGAGCCGCCGGCTCTGGCGCTGCTGCACTGGCTGCCGACGCCGTTCACCAGCACCGTCACGTACGGAGAGATGCTGCGCGAGCAGATCGAGCACCGCTGGGGGACCGTCTGCCGCCCGGCTTCGCCGCCGCAGCCGCAGCTGTGGACCTTCCTGGCCGAGGCGCTCGGGCCCAGCGCCACCGGCTGGCGGCTCGACCCGGTGCTGTGGCCGGACCCTGATGGGCTGCTGAGGACTGCCCCGGCAGGCCGCAGGCTCCGGGTCACCGAACCGTGGCGCACGGGTGACGCCGCGGCGGACCTGCTGGCCGGCGGAATCCCGGCCGAGGTGGCCGGCGACGCCGTCGCCTGCGCCACCGACCGCACCCCGCCCGAGGATCCGTTCAGCCGCTGGGCCGAGGACAACGGCCCCCTCGACCCGACCACCTGGGCGGGCGCCGGGGCTGCCCCCTACGCCGAACTGGCAGAGTTGCTCGCCGCCGGCGCCACCGCCAACGACGTCGCCGGGCACTGGATCGAGCGCAGCCCCGACCCCGAGGCAGGCCGGCTCAAGGGCTGCGAGGGACGGATCCTGGCCTCGCCCGTGCGCACCGACGGCGAGGCGACTTTCGGCAGCAGGGGCGACCGGGAGCTGGTGGAGCGGGCCCGGCAGGAGGCCGGGTGGAAACCCGACCCGCTCGCAGACGCGGTCGCGCTCTCGCTTGGGGAGGACCTCGCCGCGTTCGACCTGCTGCTGCTCGTGCCGCGCGAGAAGCACCGGTCCCTGCTCATCGAAGTCCGCTCGGGGACGGGGGAGACCCTCGACCGCCGCGAGGTGGACTGGCCCGCAATGGTAGGCCCCGACAACCCCTTGCCTAAACGCTGGGTCGCCCCCGATGGGCCCTGGGCCGAGCCGGTCGAACTGGCCGGGCGCATGGCGGCGAAGGTCGCCGGGACCGACCGGGACCGGCCGATGCTCGCCCTGATCCGCTGGGAGGAGCTGCCGGAGGGTGCGGCCGCCGTCGTCGTCGGCTGGGGCGAGGACCACGGCCAGCGGATCCGCGCCCAGCGTTATTGGGTGGTCGCGGCTGCCGGCCTGACCCGGGCCGAGGTGCGCCGGCACGAGTACGACGAGACGATCGTCTCCCGCGACCGGGATGCGCTCGAGACCGGCCTGGCCCAGGACCCCTCCGACCACGCCCTGCTCGAGCCGGGGCAGACCTACGACGTCACCGTGAGCTGGACGTACGACGTCGAGACCGGGGACTCTGTGCCGGCGCGGACACCGTCCTTCGCCGACGAACACACGCAGACCTTCCGGTTCGCGACCGCCCCGGCATCCGAGGTCCCCGCCGACCTGGGGCCGTGGCTGCTCGACACCAACCCGGGGATGGGCGATGTCGGCGTGTTCTGCCGGGAGCCGCTGCGGGTCACTCTCGCCACCCAGAACGTGCTGCGGCTGTTCGATGCCTACGACCACCGGCTCGAGGTGACCGTGCTCGCCGCCTCCGGCCACCACCCCGCCCCGCCCGGCGGGGGAGCACCCGGCCAGCCGCTCGTGCTCCCGGTCGAGGCGGTGCTCGCTGCCGGGTCCGTGCTGCAGCCCAAAGCCAACGCCGTCGTGCTCACGCCGTGGGACCAGGCCGTCGGGGAGCTCGTGGACGCCCTCGAGTGCATCCAGGCCGAGCACGTCACCCGGGAGGTGGAGGAAATCGTGCTGGCGTACGAACTCGAGCCGCTGACCGACTACCTCCTCGACATCTACGCGGTGCCGACCGGCGGCGCCGGGCCGCGGAAGCGTGTGCACCGGGCGAACTTCACGACCTCCCGCTTCGACGGCGTCGAGCATCTGGCCTCGTGGATCGCGCCGGCACCGATCGACCACCGCGTGGTCCGCGACGCCGCCCCGCTCGCCGGCCTGCCGGACAGGCCGACCGGGCGGGAGTGGGACGACGCCGTGCAGCAGGCCGGGCTGCCCGTCCCGCAGACCCCGTCGGCGCCGGCTGTGCAGGTCTGGTGGTCGGTCGACGCCGTACCGCAACCGCTCGCCGTCGTCATCGAGTGCTCCGAGAAGCTCGTGCGGGAGCGCGTCATGCCGGTCCAGCTGAGCTCGCCGCCCGACGGCGTCGACCCCTCGCACGCGTGGTGGGCCGCCCGGCCGGCGATCTGGCTGGACGTGCGGCCCGCCGCGACGCCCCCGGACCCGGCGGGCCCCGCCAGCCGCGGGGGGGGGGGGCGCGGGCCGGGCGGCACCCGGGCGATGGTGCTGCTGGCCGCGGGGCAGCGCGGCCGGCGCCTGACTGTCGAACTGGTGCAGGCCCCCGACCCGCTCGCAGCCGACCCGGGCCGGGCCGTCACGATCGTCGACGTGACCCTTACAGGGGCACCGTGGGAGGTGGAGTTCTGATGCGCACGCACGACGTGAGGAAGTTCCGGGCCGTGGGCGCACGGCTCGACTGGCTGGACATCGCCCGTCGCATGCTGCGGGCCGGGCACGGCGAGGGGATCGACGACGCGCTGCTCGAGCGGCTCAAGGAGCGCGGCCCGGACACCCGGCTGGCCTGGGGCTGCTCCGAGGACCTTGGCGTGCCGCGCGATGCCTTCACGGTGTGGGGCCGGCCGGTGCGGGACCGCCGGCTGCGGGATACCGAGCTGGTCGGCGTCCCCGTCGACGAGGGGGAGCTGGTCTGGTGGGGCGGTGAGGAGGCCGCGCACGTGCAGGTCCGGTGCCAGGTGCAGGACCCGGCCCGGCCGGTCGCGCTCTTCCTGCTGCGGACCGGGCTGGACCCGGCCGGCGCCGTCGGCACCGCCGCCGTGGCGCCTGCAGGCAGCCCCACCGTGACCCTTACCGCCAGCGCGGGTGCGGCCACCCACGCCGTCCTGGTCAACGCGCACGCGCTCGCGGTGCGCATCCAGACCGTGCAGGACGTGGTCGACGCCGACGACTGGCAGCCGCTCGAGCGCGTCGGCCTGCCGGTGGACGGCCACGGGCTCGGCGAGTACGTTCCCGACGAGCAGGGCCTGGTCGTCGCCCCGACCGCCCCAACGAAGGCCGCCGCCCAGCGCATCGACCGGGCCGGGGTGCCGCTCGGCTGGTACCCCGTGACTGAGACCGGCCGGACCGCCCCGCCCTGGAAGCACTCGGACCCCGACGGGCTGGTCGAGGAGACCCGCAAGTTCCTCCTGCCCGAGCTGCGCCCGCTCTACGCGTCCGGGACCGGCGAGACGGACCAGCACGCGCTCGAGGACCGCCGCGCCGTCGCCCCTCCCTCCCGCGCCGACGGCACCGCCGCCGACCAGCCTGCGACAGCCCGGCTCAAGCCGCTCGCCCTCCTGCTGCTGGCCGCGGGTACCGACCCGGCGGCGAACCTTGCGACGGGCTTCGGCACCGCCTACCGGGCCGCCGACCTGGCCGAGCTTATGCCCGACCAGCGGGGCGAGCTCGAGTACCTGGTCACCGGGCACTACCGGCGCTCGGTCCTCGGCGACGGCGTCGAGGTGGCCGCGTACATCCCGCCGGTACAACGGCATGCGGTGGTGCCGCCGGTCGTGGACCTGCGTGCCGGGGGGGGGGGGGGGGGGGGGGGCCGCCCCCGCGCCCCCCGGGGGGGGGGGCGCGGGGGGGGGGGGGGGGGGGGGGGGGGGGGCGCGCCGGGCGGGGCGGGGGGGGGGGCGGCGCCCCCCCCCCCGCGCCCCGACGGGCCGTCCCACGAGGCGACCGAGGTCAGCTGGCGGCCGGGCCCGCGCCTGGCGACGATGACCGGGCCGGTGGCGCACGCCTTCGCCGGCTGGCGCCACGGCGCGGGATCTGCCGAGGACCTAATGCCAGAGCGGTTGCTCGGCGGGTCCCAGCCGCGGGCCATCCCCCGCCCCGACGCCGACGACGCCCCCCTGGCCGGCGGGGACCGGCCGAAGGTCGTCCAGGGCGACCAGGAGCTGCCCGTCGACGGGTCCATCGACCGGGGGTACGGGGTCGCGCAGTGCGACATCTTCGGCGTCTGGTCGCGCTGGGAGGACGTGGAGCTGACCACCTCTTCGCCGGGTGTGGCGCCGCCGCGGCTCGCACACCTGGGGCTCGTGGCCACGTACGCGGGATCCCCGGTCTGCCCCTCCGTGCTGACCGCGGACCTGGCCACAGAGTGGACGCAGCGCACGCCCGCGGCGATTGAGCTGCGCGCGGTGTTCTACCCAATGCCCACCGGCGCGACGCCGCCGCCGTTCGGGGCACCGCCGCCACTGCCCCCGCCGGCGCCCAACCTCGGGCTGGACAGCACCCTCACGTTCACCGGCGACACGGCCACGGCGACTGCGGGGACCGTGGTGCCGCTGCGCGAGGACGGCTCGGTCGCGCCGAGCTGGGGCGGCCCGGACCAGGGCGGCGAGGCGCGCTCCTACCGGTTCACGGTGCCCGGGCCCGGCCTGGACTTCGGGGCAGTCTCGCGCTGGGGAGTCCGGGTCTGGGCCCGGCAGACCGCGCCCGGCATCGCCGCCCCCAGCGTCTGGGTTCCCGTGCCCGCACAACCTGCCACGGCGGTCGCGGGCAGCCCGGTCCCAGCTGTGCCGACGCCGCCGCCACTGCCGCCGGGGGTGCCGCTGGGAAGCACTCCAGACGCGCAGGGCGTATCCCACGTGAAGGTGAGCTGGTCGAGCCTGGCCGGCCCGCACGTGGACCGGGTCGTCGTCTGGGAGGCCTCGGAGACCACGCTGCGCCAGCGGCTCGCGGCCGGCAGCCCGCCGGACCGAAAGCTTCTGCCCGGCGTCCGGCTCCAGCAGCTTTGGGACCTGTACGACGCCGCGCCCGCCGCCCAGCGTCCCCTCGGCTTCCGCCGGGCCGCCGAGGTGCCCGCGGTTCCTCCCGCCGCCGATCTCACCCTGGCCCGGGGGAGCGAGGACATCCACCTGTTCCTCGTCACCGCCGTCACCACCACCGGGGTCGAGTCGCCCTGGCCGGGCCCGGGCGGCGGCTTGCCCGCGCACGCCCACCTGCAGGCGGCCGCCGCACCCCGGCTGCGGCGCCCTGCCATGCCGCTCGTCCGGCCTGCCGTCCAGCCCGACGGCAGCCTCACCGTGGCCATCGAGGCGGCCTCACCGATCCCCGTCACGGCCTTCGAGGTGTTCGCGACACGCTCCGAGCTCGCGGCCCGCGACCACCTGACCATGGGACCGCCGCTGGCACAGGTGCCTGCCGGCGCCGCATTCGACCCGGTGACGGCGGATCCGCGGCTGGACCCGATCACCCGCCAGCGGGTCTGGACCGCGGACTGGTCCGGCGCCCTGCCACCCTCGTGGGAGCCGTGGCACCTGCGGGCCGTCGCCGTGCCGGAGCGCACGGTGCCCGTCTCCGCCGTGCGCGGCCTGGTGTCGCCGGCCTCGGACGTAGTCGCCGCCGTCGTCCTGCCCTCGGCGGCGCCGCAGCTCGACCCGCTGGTCGCGGAGGTGGTCGGGGCCGACCATGCAGGCCTGTTGATCCGCACCGGAACGTCCGCCCCCGACCGGGTGGTGCCCGCGGGGTCGCATATGGTCCAGGTAACGCTGGGCGCGGTCACCGGTCCGGTCCAGCCGCTCGAGGCGGCCGCACGGGTGGCGGACGAGTCCACCGCCCCCGACACCACCGCCGGCCCCGTCGTGCAGCGGCTGCCGCGCGAGGCCGGACGCACGCCGCTGCTGGTGTGGGGCCGCCGCGACGACCCGTCCGTGCCGGTTCAGGCGACCGTGCGCGTGGCAGACCCGCTCGGGCGGGTCGCGGAGCAGACCCTGCTCATCCCCGGCTGGGTCGAGCCGCGGCCCGAGCTGACCCTCAAGATCATCGACGTCTTCCGGATCGCCGGCCGCGGCTACGTGGCGAGCCTGCTGACCAGCGCCGATCCCGCGACCGAACCGCCACATGTCCTCACGGTCGTCGCTACACTGCCCGGCACCATTCCGCCGGGCCCCCTCAGGCGCCGTTCCTTGCGCGCCTCCTGGGAGCTCCCGGACATCCCGACACGGCGCTCCCCGGTGCCACCGCGTGGCGCAGAGATCACGGCCGTGCGTTCGAGGGGGTCGCAGGGGACAGAGATCGGACTGTGGATACCCGCCGCGCGGATCACCGGCCTGACCGCGGCCATCACCCACCCCATCGAAGGAGAGGTGCAAGACGGCTGGCATCCGGCCTGACAGGCGGGGAAGCCGCCGGATGATGCAGAGTTAGCGGCACCGTTAGAAACGCCATGAGTGGTGTGCCGGTGGCCGCCCGGTAAGAGCGGTTCTTTGGCTCCCGCCACGTTCTGCTGGGCGCCGGGAGGCGTGCCTGCCTCAGGGTCCGTACCCGATCCTTTCGATGCAATCGGCTCCGTTCCGCGCCCCGTTCTGGGCGCGGAGGCGTTCGCCCGTGCGTGCGGCCGCTGCGGTGACCGCGTCGTCGGTGAGGATGTCATCAATGGCTTTGCCGATAATTTCCGGGGGCGCGCTTGCGGAGAGGGTACGGCCGAGCCTGTTGCGTTCGATGACGTTGCCTATGAGTGGCTGGTCGGACGAGGGGTCCAGCGGCAGCACCAGGAGGGGGATCCCGTGAGCGAGGGCTTTGAGGGTCGTGGAGTGTCCGCCGTGGCCGATGACAAGGTCGACGTGAGGCATGATGTGCTCGTGGGGGATTCGCCCTACAAGCTCCACATTGGCTGGCAGCGGCTGCTCGGTTTTTATCGGCACTCCGCCGGTGGTCACTATGGCCCGCACCGCTGATGTGCCCTTTGTCAGCTGCCCCAACGCGGTAATGATCCTCCGGTACACGTCCTCTTGGTTCTTCTGCCAGACGGTACTGAGGCTGACCAGGACGAGCGGCGGGATTCCGGCAGCGCGGAGGGCTGCGGGAGTTGCGTGCTCCGTTGTGCCGATCCAGTCGAACGCGATCCGGCACCTTCCTTGCCCGGCCGGATCTATGTCGCGGTCAGTGGGCAGGAGCCGCGCGGCGCAGCGCTCAAGGAGAGCCATGGGGCTGAGGCCAAACGGCCGGAGCGCCGCGTTCACGGCAGGGTTGCCCATGCCCTGCTCCCAGAACTTCCCAAGTGAATGAAACAGCACGGCGGACGGGGTGCCCGTGCTGAGTGCTTCGCGCAGCGAAGTCAGCATGACGGCGTCAACGACGATCGCGTCGGCGCGTTGTCTGGCAAGCAAAGACCGGACATCCCGGGTGGTCCCTCGCCCCAGTGCCATCAGCATCAGCGCAGGCCAATGTCCGAACGTCCCCGTAGGCTTGGTGACGTCCAATCGTGCCAAGGCGGGCAACTGCACCATCGTCACGCCTGCGGGGGCTGAGCCCTGGGCGCGCACGCGCACGCCGGCAATGGTCACGTGATGCCCGCGCCGCGCGAGTTCTCCGGCGATCGCGAAAGTGGGCGGGAGGTTCCCCCCAATGTCACCGCTGAGGAACATTACGTCGAGCGGCGGGCGCTGCCGTTTCTGTCCGATCATGACGGGATCGGCAGCACCGCACGCACGCGGTTGCCCCTTAACGTGCTTGCGGCGGAGGGCATGCTACCGAGCTTGGCCGCCCGCTCGCCCCTGGAGGTCATGACGACGGCGGCCTGGCACAACATACGGGTTCTTCCGTTTGCTGCGACTTCTCTCTGCAGATAGCACCCGGTCTTGATCAGCACCTGGAGGCCGCCGCACTCCGCGGGTCGGTCGTCCGTGATCGCCGCTCCCAGGCTCATGAACCATTATGGGCGCGTCCTCTCCGGACTGACCAGAGACTTTTCCTCTCCACCAGGCCTGACTGGGCCAAAAACAGGGGGATGCCAGACGCAGCTTCCGACTGGTAGCCCCTTTTTGTCTCGACGGCCTGGTGGCTGGGTTCAGTCGGTGATGCCGGCGATTTCCTGCAAAAACACGCAGGTGAGGCCTGAGTTGTTGCACCTAGAGCAAGCGGGCCGGTTTGGGGGCTCAAGGGCGGTGCCCGTGGCGCCCGGTCTCAACTAAGCCGCTCTTTCATCGGAGCTTTGGATCTCCCCACTTTGGACTGCTTGTTTGACTTCTGCTGGCGGCCGGCGCCGGGCTTTGACCAGAACAATCAGCATGGTCAGGATGGTGACCGTCCAGGCAATCGCGGTGAGGAACACCAGGCCGATCGCCACTAAGGGGTGCATGCCGAAAGTCTAGGACTGAGGGGCCGGGAATCCTGGTCGCAACACCGCAACACCGCAGCATCGGAGCACGAAAAAGGTGCGCCCCGTTCGCTGAGCGCACCCTTCTCGATTCCCCTCACAGTCGCATCCCCATCCGACTGGACCCATCATAAGCATGCTTAGGATTATGCGCGCAAGCCCGATGCTCCCACCGGGGCACTGAGGCAGATGGCTCCGGACAGGACAGGGACTGCTCGTGGGTTCACGTTTGCTGCTGGGCGCGGTCGGCCTGACGGCTGGTCGGCATGGTCGCTGACAATGCGGTCCGCGGCCAGATCCAGGCGGAGCGCAGGATGAAGGCCAGGAGCAGCACCTCGATTGCGATGTGGAAGCCGTAGTAAAGAGCCCAGTCCCAGGACGCCCCTGCCGCGTTGAACACCGTGACGGGGATGTACAGCGTTGCCACGACGAGGTTCGTGGCGCGGTTCACCCGGCCGGGCAGCGTCATGGAGAGCATCACCATCAGGGCCGGGATTCCTATGACCGCGACGAAAACGGTCATCAACGTCGGGGTGATGTTGAACTCAAAGATGCCGCCGCCCCGGATTTGGTCGATGGCGCCGGGTTGGTAGAGGTGGAAGTAGTCGATGTAGATGTAGAAGAACATCAAACTGGTCCAGGCTGCGGCGAGCTTGGCTTGCACCGGGATCCGCTGGTCTTCCGGTGCGGTGGTGGGTTGACGTGTTCTCATCATGGGCTCCGTTGTTGTGGTGAGGATCGGTAGTTCCACGATCGCTGAGTCCGGCGGCGGGCACATCGGCCCGGAGGCTGGAGTTTGCCTGGCCGATGGCATGGTCTCCTTCTCGTGCTTTCGGCTGATCCGCCGCTGCCGCTCTGGTTCTAAGCTGGACAGATGGTGACGAAGGCGTTGCGCACTTTGTGGGCTGAGCCTCGACCAGCGAATCCGCCGCGGCGGGTGTGGCGGGACGGGGTGCTAATCGGGGTGCTCCTGGTGTGGTCGGTGGTGGAAGCGGTGCTCCGTGAGGACATAATGTGGCGCCCGCTGGTGCTCGCCGCCATGGTTGTGGTCCTTGCTCCCTTGTGGTGGCGCCGCACCCACCCGCTGGCGGCGGTCGCGGTCTCCTTCGGCACGCTGACGGCTGTCGACGTCGCGAGGATCCTCGCGGGCGAGGATGCTGGTCTGTTGACGAGCATCGGGGGCGTGCTCGTCTTGGCCTACGCGCTGTTCCGCTGGGGAGCCGGCCGGGAGGCCGCGATCGGCCTCGTGGTCATCCCGGCCTGGCTGGTTATCACGCACGTCGCCGACCCGACCAGCCAGGCAGATGTGGTGGGTGCATTCGCCTTCTTCCTGTTCGCCGCAGCCCTGGGTGCTGCAATCCGCTACCACGCGTACGCGCGCACCCGCGACATTGACGAGGCAAAAGCCCGGGAGCGTGAGCAGCTGGCGCGGGACCTACACGACACGGTCGCCCACCACGTCTCCGGCATCGTCATCCAGGCCCAGGCCGGACGTGCCGTCGCAACATCGCACCCTGAGCGTGCCGCTGAGGTTCTTGCTGTCATCGAGGACGCGGCCTCGCGAACGCTGACCGAGTTGCGCACCATGGTGGGTGTCCTGCGCGCCTCCGAGGGGGCGGAATTCGCGCCAAGCCAGGGCGTGGCTGACCTCGGGCGGCTCGCCGGTCAAGCCGGGGGAGGGCCACAGGTCGATGTTGAGCTGTCCGGTGAGCTCGACGATCTCAGCCCTGTGGTTGGTGCCGCGCTCTACCGCCTGACCCAGGAGTCGGTCACGAACGCGCGACGGCACGCCCGCTCCGCGACGCGGGTAGCCGTGCGTATCGTGGGTGACGCCGAGCAGGTGCGGTTGACGGTCGATGACGATGGTGCCGTCAGCACGGCCGGCGGCAGCCCGTCGGGCTTCGGCCTCGTCGGTATGCGGGAACGCGCCAAGTTGCTGGGTGGCACGTTCCACGCCGGCCCGTCCGCGGGTGGTGGCTGGCGGGTCGAGGCGATACTGCCCCGAGCGGGCGCCCCCCGATGACCATCCGGGTGCTCATCGCCGACGATCAAGACATCGTGCGCACCGGCCTGACAATGCTGCTGAACGCCCAGCCCGACATCGAGGTCGTAGGTGCCGCCACCGATGGGCGACAGGCGGTGGCCCTGGCGCGTCAGCTGCACCCGGACGTGTGCCTGTTCGACATCCGCATGCCGCTGATGGACGGCATCGAAGCCACCCGCCAGCTCGCCGGGCCCGAGGTCACCGACCCCCTGCCGATCGTGGTGATCACCACTTTTGACCTCGACGAGTACGTCCATGGGGCGTTGAAGGCCGGTGCCCGGGGCTTCCTGCTCAAGGACGCCGGACCTGCGCTGCTGACCCAGGCGATCCACGCCGCAGCCGACGGTGATGCTCTGATCGCTCCCAGCGTGACCGTCCGCCTACTTGCGGCGTTTGCCAGATCGCAGAAGGGATCACCCGCGCAGCCGATAGAACCGCTCACCTCCCGGGAGGAGCAAGTGCTCCTCCCCGTGGCGCAGGGCCGAACGAACAGTGAGATCGCCGCCGATCTCCACATCAGTCCCAGCACCGTCAAGACCCATCTGGCCAGCCTGATGCGCAAGCTGGGCGCGCGAAATCGGGTCGAGCTCGCCATGTGGGCTCATGAGACAGGCCGCACCTGAGGTTGGGACGCGGGCCGTTGATGCCAGCGTCGCGGGACGTGTGGCCCTCCTGGACAAGCCACACCTTGGGTATCGCCTGAGCCGGGCGTTGACCTGGTAAGGCCTTCTACAGCGTGGATGGTTACTTGGCACCGGCCGGGTCGAGCGACGAGCTCGCGACCTTGTACACGGACTGACCGGTGACCGTGCGCTGCTCGCGCCACAAGGAGAATCCGAGGGCGACCAGGGCGACAGCGTTGGGCAAGGCGAACAGTCTGAAGTTGATCTGCGGCAGCACCAGGATCGCAATAGGAGCAAGGGCGCCAACGGCGAGCAGTACTGCAGACCAACGGACGAGGATCTTTGCGCGGAAGAGGGCGATAGCGAAAAGCAGGCCGCCGCCCAGGTAAGCGATTCCCATGAACGAGATGAGTGGCTGGATCAGGCCAATGTCACCGGCCGCACTGCCGTTTGTGGACACGGCAAGGACGTCGTTGACGTAGCCGGGCGCGCTCTCGGCGATGGATGGGAGGACGACCATCGCAATGGTTTCGACGCTCAGCATGGCGAGGTAGCCTGCGCTGAAAAGGACGTACCCGATCAGGCCAAGGACCCCGGTCTCCTTGGTCTGGCGCAGGTACATTCCCGTGATCCCGACGAGCGCCAAAGCGGCCATGAGCACCTTCATCCCTTGCCGGACCGTCCATTCGGTTGTGGTGACAAAGGTGGCATCCAGATGGGGATGGTTGATCTGGACGGCAGCAAACAGCAATCCTGCGGCAATGGCGCTCAGGCCGGCCGCCCGGGTGAGCTTGGTGGCGGTGATGGACATGTCCGGCTCCTTGTTTCCGCGTGTCCGTGGCCGAGTGCTACGGATGACTTAAACGTAGGAACCAATGGGGTGACCAGGCGTCACCCAAGGATGTGATTGACGGGGTGAGATCCGGGCAACCCGGACCCCTATACTGGGGGCATGCCGACGCCTGTGCTGGCTACGAAGCTCTTTTTTCCGGCACCGCGCCCGCAGATCACTTCCCGGCCACGGCTGCTCAAGCGTCTCAACGATGAACTGGGCGCAAGCCGGAAGCTGTCACTCGTTTGCGCTCCGGCGGGCTTCGGCAAAACCACCCTGCTCAGCGAGTGGATCATCCAGCACAGACGCCAGCAACCCGGGGTCGGTATCGCCTGGCTGTCCCTCGACGCGCACGATAATGACCCCTCACGCTTTCTGGCCTACCTTGTTGCTGCCCTGCAGGGCGTGGACGCGGACATCGGGGTGGAGATCACCGGCCTGAGGCACAGCGGCCAGGTCCTGGCGGCGGAACCAGTACTGACGTCCCTGATCAATGACATAGCGCGGTCCGGAAAAGAGTTCATCCTAGTGCTCGATGACTACCACGTCATTGCAGAGCGACCGGTACATGAAGCCCTCGCGTTCCTTCTGGACCATCTGCCGCCACAGCTGCACCTGGCCATCGCCACCAGATCGGATCCGCCGTTGTCGCTGGCCCGCTTACGGAGCCGCGGCGAGCTGACCGAGCTCCGGGCCGCCGACCTGCGTTTCACACCGGACGAAGCGGCTGATTTCCTCAACCAGGTCATGAACTTGGGTCTTCCAGCGGATGACATCGCTGCTCTTGCGACCCGGACCGAGGGGTGGATCGCGGGACTTCAGCTGGCCGGGCTGTCCCTACGGGAGCACGAGGACGCCTCCGCGTCCATCAGGGCTTTCACGGGAAGCCATCGCTTCGTCATCGACTACCTGGTGGAGGAGGTGTTGCAGCGTCAGCCGGCAGAAGTCCGCAACTTCCTGCTGACCACAGCTCTCCTGGACCACCTGACAGGAGGTCTGTGTGAGGCACTCACAGGCGTGGGCGGGGGCCAGGCCATGCTTGATGCGCTGGACCGGGACAATCTGTTCGTTATTCCACTGGATGATCGGCGGCAGTGGTATCGCTATCATCATTTGTTCGCCGAAGTCCTGCGTGCACGGGCCCGGCAGGAACTGCCCGGCCGCATACCTGAGCTGCATCGAATGGCAAGCGAATGGTACGAACAGAATGACCTGACAGAGGACGCAGTCCACCATGCTTTGGCGGCTGAGGACTTTGAACGCGCCGCCGACCTGATCGAAGAAGTTCTGCCGCAAATGCGCCGGACCCGGCAGGATGTCCTGATGCTGGCCTGGCTGACGGCGCTTCCTGACGAGGTGATCCGTTCCCGCCCACTGCTCAGTGTCTTCTACGCCTGGCGCATGCTCGTCTCCGGCGACCTGGCCGCCGTCGAACCCTGGCTTCGGGCCGCTGAACAGGGACTGGAAGCTGCAGCGGCAGAAGGCAAGGGTCCAGGAGGCTCCGCCCCGACATCGATCCGGGGGCAAGAGCTCCGGATGCTGCCGTCAACCATCGCAATGTACCGGGCCTCGCTGGCTCAGGCCAGGGGCGACGTCTCCGCCACGGCACGCCACGCGCGGGAGGCGTTCGAACTCGCCGGGCCGGAAGACCATTTCGCCCGTGGGGCCGCAGCAGCGTTTCTGGGGTTGGCTTCCTGGGCTCAAGGTGATGTTGAAACGGCTGTGGATACCTTCTCAGAGGCAGTCCTGAACCTCCATGAAGCGGGAAACCTCACCGATGAGCTCAGCAGCACCATCCTGCTGGCAGACATGCGGGTCGCAGCGGGACAGCTTCAGGAAGCGCGAAAGCTTTACGAAAGTGCCCTTGGCCATGCGGCCGCCCAAGGGGGACCGGTGCCCCGTGCCACTGCTGAGCTGCATGTGGGCTACAGCGAGCTTTGCCGTGAATTTGGGGACCTGGAGAGCGCAGCCCTGCATCTTCAAACAAGTAAAGAGCTGGGCAAGCACGTAGCTCCCCTGACGGAGCACTCGTACCGGTGGTTCGTTGCGATGGCAGGCGTGCGGGAAGCCGAAGGGGACATACCCGGGGCCATTGAGTGCCTTGACCAGGCCCAGCTCCTGTATCTGCGTGGGTTTTTTCCGGAGACCCGCCCCATCCCCGCATTGAAGGCGCGCACAGCGATCAGGCAGGGGCGGTTGTCAGAAGGCTGGGCGTGGGCACGCAGCACCGGCCTGCCGGCGGTGGGGGAGTTGAGCTACCTACGGGAATTTGAGCACCTCACCCTGGCGCGTCTTCTCATTTCCCAGCACCGCGTCCTGCCGGAAGAAAAGACGATCCAGGAGGCAGAGGACCTGCTTAAGCGCCTGCTCAAAGCTGCGGAGGCAGCCGCACGCAAAGGAAGCACCTACGAGATCCTCGTGCTGCAGGCCCTCGCACTGGAAGCACAAGGCCAACCTGCCTTGGCACTGGTACCCCTGGAACGTGCCCTGGCGGAAGCCGGACCGGAGGGTTACGTCCGCCTCTTTCTTGATGAAGGAGCACCCCTGGTGCCGCTGCTGGTTGAGGCAGCAGGCAAGGGCACCGCCCCCGCCCACACCGCCTTGCTTCTCCAATCTTTGGAAACCGTGAAATCCCGAACGGCCATCAGGGGGATCACCGCACCTCAGCTGGAGGTCCTGAGCAAGCGCGAGCTGGAGGTACTGAGGCTACTGGGCTCGTCATTGAGCGGACCGGAGATCGCCCGGCAGCTCTTTGTCTCGGTCAACACCCTGCGCACCCACACCAAACGCATCTTCACCAAGCTCGAGGTCAACAGCCGGCGGGAAGCGGTGCGCCATGGCAAGGAGAAGGGCCTGATCTGAGGGCTTGCGCAGCCCCCGGGGAGTCACTACATCTATCACCAAGGATGGTGACGCGGAATCACCCCACGCCTCGGTAGCTTCAGGTTGTCCGGCGCATCCGTTGCGGGCCAAACTCCGGGCAGAAAAAACGCTGACCACCAGCATCACGTCGAGCGCTTTCCGCAGGAAACATATCAACGCCCCGCACGCATGGCCGGGATGATCAGGACCTGTAAAGGGGATGAACGACATGCCAGCAGAACATCACGGGCCCGGACAGTACCAACTCCGCATCCGGGGACACCTCGACAGTTCCTGGACCAATTGGTTCGAAGGCATGGCCCTCACACAAGAAAACGATGGAACAACCAGCCTGTGCGGACCGGTCCTCGATCAGGCAGCCCTGCACGGCCTGCTCGCAAAAGTTCGGGACATCGGCGCGACGTTAATAGCCGTGAATCTCCTTGAGGACTCCGAGCCCCCAGAACAAAACCAGTGAGGCCTAGCGCTGGCGTGCAGCGGCCATACCTCGGATTTCAGCCAACGACCCTGCCGCAGAAGGCAGCGCGGAATCTCACCCTCACCCAAACCCGCATTCCCGTGCTGTATCAGGAGAAAAAATTGAAAACCATCTCAGTGACCACCTACATCCCGTCACCGCCGGACGTCGTGTGGAAGATCCTCACCGACTTCCCAACCTACGTCGACTGGAACCCGTTTATCACCCGAGCCAGCGGGGACCCGCAGATTGGCCACAAACTGAGCATCAGGATAGTCCCGCCCGGCGGGGGGCGGAATGACGTTCCGTCCACGCGTGACGGCAGTGGAACCCGGGCAATTGCTCGAGTGGTTCGGAACACTCGGAGTGCAGGGGCTCTTCGATGGCCGCCACGCCTTCGTCCTCAAACCCACGGCAGGCGGCACGACTCTGACCCAAACGGAAACCTTCTCTGGCCTCTTGGTGCCACTCATGACCGGGGTACTTCAACGGACAAAGAAAGGATTCGAGAACATGAACAATGCCCTGCTCAGCCGGGCTGGCTCATGGCCCTCGGCGTCAACACAGCCTGAGGCGCCGGAATAATCGCCAGCCTCGAGTGCCGGTAGGCCCACACCGCCGCCGGTTAATCGGGAGATGTAGGGCCAACCACCTCATCAATCACCACAAACGGTGACGCCAAGTCACTAAGCGCCCGCGTAGCTTCAAGTTATCCCGCCACTTCCGGGCAAGAGGCCTACTTCAACACTCGTTATTCGCGCAGAACCCTTTAGATAAGAGCTCCAAATGTCATCCAAAATCGAAGTTTTCCTACCTGCAGCACTCATCAGGATCTTCGCCTTCGCCGGATTTATCTCAGCAGCAATCCTGCTGGTCAACGCGGGAAAGCGGGCAGGCATCATTCCTACATCACCCTTCACCCAGCTCGCTGCCCCGATCGCTCAAATGGCCGCCATCGGACTGGTGATAGGGATGTATCTGTTGGTTTCCCGCAAGGCCGGGACCCTGGCAGCCTCAGGTGCCGTTATCTCCGTAACGTCGCTGGCCGGCCTCGTTGGGGTTGAGTTCGTTCTCAACCTCGTCTTTCCCTACATTGGCCAGGATCTAGTTGCAGTCCTGCGTTCAGGTCCCTTGGGTATCGCCTTCACAGTGGTATCGATGATCTTCCTCCTCGGTACCGTGATCTTCATGTTCGCACTATGGCGCACTTCAAGCGTTCCCAAAGGCGCCATAATCCTCTACACGGCGAGTTCACTTCCCATCGCCCTGCGAACGGTGTTTCCGGAAACCGTGCTGCAACTGGGGCTGGTTGGTTTGGCCGTAGCCGCCGCGCTCCTTGCATTTTGGATGCTTCGCGAGGTTCCTCGTACAACAGCAGCCGACGGGGCCGCAGCCAAGGTGCAGTCAGCAGCGGGGAGTGCACACTAGGCAGCCGCAACTGCCCGAAGGGCCCCGCCGACGCTTTTGCGGTCGGCGGGGCGCGTCCAGCTGTAACCAGAACACGCTGAGAAAGCCGCTACCCGCAATTTTTGCCAGTGGCTTGTTCGTGCCATTCGCACCTGTCCAGCCACCCCACTTCTTCATTTGCTGAGCGGAGGGTGCCCCGAGTCTTAACGGGCGCTTGGGATGACATAGCCGCTGCAATCAACCAATGCCGGGTATTGGCCCGGCTCTTGTACTAGGAGTAGCAATGAGTTCGCTTACAGACCATACAAAACGTCGCTGGCCATTCCGTCGCACTCGCAAAATACTTGGCATTGTCGCTGCCACTGCGCTGGGCATAACGCTTGCATCTACCGGGGCAAACGCGTTACTGGAACAGCAGGAGAGGTGGAGTACTGCCCAGTACGGAGAACTAGTGGAAGTCGCGGGAGGCTCACTGAACGTCGTTCGGGCTGGCACCGAAGGTGGGCAGCCCCTGGTCCTGCTCAGCGGCCTGGGCACGATAGCTCCGGCGCTGGACTTCGCCCCTTTGATCAGGGAACTCGTTGCTTACGACGTCATCGTCGTCGAGCGCTTCGGGTACGGCTACAGCGACATGAGCGCACGTGATCGGACCGTGGAGAATACCAGCACTGAGCTTCATAAGGCCCTTTCCTCACTCGACATCGGGAAGCCATACGTCTTGGCTGGGCATTCGATCGCGGGCTTCTACACACTCGACTATGCCAACCGATACCCGGGCGAAGTAACCGCTGTCATCGGCATCGACCCCACCGTGCCCACCACCGAGTTGGAGAAGCATTCCGCGGCTGGCCCCGGCATTAATATCGCCGGGATACTGTCCGCAATTGGTCTGGTCCGAACAGTCGTCTCAATTGCTCCCGGATCGGTAGACCCGACAAGCGACGACTTCACCAAAACCGAATTGGAACGCATGCGCCAAATGACAATCTGGAATTTCGGCAACGCGGCAGTCGCCGACGAAAGCGCCCGGGTTGCCAGCAATGCCGCAGCACTCCGTGGATTGACCTACCCTGAGAACATACCCGTCCTTCACTTCCTTGCCAGTGACAGCGTGGCTACCATTCCCGACTGGCTCGAGTCGCACAAGAACCAGCTCAAGGGCGTCAAACGTCACGAAATCGTCGAACTCCAGGGTCTGCATAACCTGCAATGGACGCAGTCAACGGCCATGGCTAAGAAGATCACGCAGTTCCTTCAGGAGAGTGCTCCGTCTCAGGCACAGCCCACACCCCCTCAGGTGCAGTGACTTAAATGAAAGCGAACAACGGTCGGGGCGCTTTGGATGGTTTGATTAGTCGGTGCTTCGTCTCAGACGCCTCGTTGTTCTCATCCTCTTTACGGTTGCTGTCACCACCGCTTCCTTGTCCTGGGCGCTTGGGCAACCTGCCGCGGACGCCCGTCGGGCTTTTTCTCCACCGCCGCGAGCGGAGGCTGAGCTCGAAATGGTGTCTTCCGGTATGACCACCGCAGTGAACGTCACCAGGAACCCGGATGCCGAGTGGGCGCTCCGGGCTGCAAAGGAGACTGGAATTCCTGGCCGTGCCCTACGGGCGTATGTTGCGGCGGCGGTAACCGTGAATGCTGCTGCTCCGGCGTGCGGAATCGGTTGGAACACCCTGGCGGCCGTGGGATTCGTTGAAACAGCACACGGAACGTACGGCGGCGGCAGCCTCACGGCCTCGGGACAGGTGAGCCGCCCGGTGACGGGCCCGGTTCTCAACGGTGCCGGGTTCGCCGCCATCGCCGACACGGACGCAGGTGTCCTAGACGGGGACGCCCGCTGGGACCGTGCTGTGGGGCCGATGCAGTTCATTCCTTCCACGTGGAAGCTCGTAGGGCGGGACGGGAACGGGGATGGAACGGCGGACCCGTTCAATATCGATGATGCCGCCCTTAGTGCGGCGACTTACCTGTGTGCCGGCGGCCGCGACCTTACAACCGCGGACGGCTGGACCGACGCGATCTACGCCTACAACCAGTCCGATGCCTATATCAGGCAGGTGCGTGACCAGGCCACGGCCTACGCCGCGAAGACAGGCGCGGCGGGATGACCGTCGGATCTCTTCGCAGGGGGCAGCAGTAGCTGCAGAGGGGCCTTACCCGCCTCTGGTCTGCTGCCAAGGCGTCCACGCCTGAGCGCCTGATTCAACCCCTTGCCGGACTAGTAAGCGTATTCCGGCGGGCCATTCTGCAAGACCGTCACCGGGCCTGCAGAATGGCCTGCCGCAGCAGCCGGGCTTTGAAACTACCGAATCGGTTTGATTTCGTGAATGGCCAGGTCCCGGAAGGTGGCGGCTCCTTCGTGGGCGTAGAGGCGGATTGCGTTATCGCCCTTAAGGGGGAACACCCGGTGCGAGTGCACCACCCGTCCGTCTCCGATAAACATCTCCACGCTCGTGAGGTCCACGAGGATGCGGATGGTGAGCCGTCCTGCCGAGGGGTCGATCGGGGTCTGGGTTTCGCCTCCTGTCGGATTGATCGTTGGACGCCTGTTGAGGTACGCGAAAGGGCCCCGCAGGAACACACCGGCGGCAACGTGCCTGCCGCCGTCCTCGGCGCGGCACACTTCAAGGCCAACGTTCGCAGGTGGGGAAGCGGGGTCCCATACGAGCTCGCATTTGAGGTCGTAGGCGGACGCGCGGACATCGAGGTCACGGGTACCCCTTACAACTACGTCGCCCAGGAGGTGGCTGCGCTTCACATGGTTTTCCAGCGCCGACGTGGGCGCGGAGACCAGGCAGTACCCTCCGTCCACCTTTTTGAGGCGGATGTCGCGCACGATCATGTCATCGCCGTTGTACGCGTCCGTCTCAAGGGTCGGCGTGTTGTGGGGGTAGTCCCAGAAGTTCGCCCACCCAATTGCCCGGCGGAGCGTCTCATCTTCCGCACCCGAGGCGTCATGATGTGGATAGGTGACTGCCCCGTAAAAGTCGTAGCCGTAATCGAGCCATTCGGGCTCGGGCTGGTCAGGCGTGAACGATGTTCCGTCGAAAGCGCCGGTCCAGTACGCGTAGGTGGCGGGCAGGCCACGGGCTTTGCCGTTGGCACTCGTGCCGAGGATCCAGTGGGAGGTGCCATCGTCAGCGGTCATCCGGAAGATGTCAGGGCATTCCAGAAGCCCCAGATCGGTGCGGACGAACTCGCCGACGCGCCGCCAAGACCGCAGGTCAGCCGATGTGTAGAAGCCGAGCTTCTGCCCCTCGGCATTCGCCATGAACCAGCGTCCGCGGTCAGCGTCCCAGATGACTTTGGGATCGCGGAAATCATGCACTCCCGGGTTAGGCAGCACCGGGGCAGCCCCGGCGGCCTTGAACGAGCGCCCGCGGTCCGTCGAGTACCAGAGGTACTGGGCCTGGCGGCCTTCGGGCGCCTGCGTTACCAGGGCGATTACCGCACCCTCGCCGTATCCGGCGGTGTTCAGTTCGTCCACCACAAGGGATCCGGACCAGCAGTCCCCGTTGCCGTCGCTGAACTTCGGGATCGCGACCCCCTGGTCAGTGAATGCGACGTGGTCCGTGGTGGTCGCGCGGCGCCATGACGTGCCTCCGCCGCCCTGCAGGTAGTCGGCGTTGTACAGGTAGTAGTAGTGGTATTCCCCGTCTATGTAGACGGGGCGCTGGGGGTCGTTCTTCCAGTTGTCCGGGACGCTGAAGTGAAAGGCGGGGCGCATCCGGCGTGATCCGTTCGAAAGTGAGCCGTTTGATGCCGGATCCGGTGTCCTGGCCGGTGCGGCTGCGGCGGATCCGGCGAACGCCGCAGACAGTGCGAGCGATCCGCTGAGTGCAGCCGCCCCGCTTCCGGTGAGGAGTGACCGGCGGGAGACCGCGGGTGAAATTTGCATGGGTTCCTTCTTCTTGCTGGGCAGCATCGATGCTGCTGTAAGAGTTGCTGGTGGTGTATGCGCCCGGTTCAGGGAAAGAGGCTCCGGGCACCGTCAAAAATGCCGGCCATGGTCCAGGCGTCGAGGGAGAGTACCTGTGCCGTGCCTTCGGCGGCAAGGCTCACGTGGTCCCCGCCCAGGGTGGGGTAGACGCGGGCGGTGAGCGCTATCCCGTTGGCGAAGATTTCGACGGCGGACCGGTCCAGGATGACGCGCAGGCGCACCCGTCCGTCGGGCATGGGCACGGGTCCTGACTTGTCGTCCGCATCGACGGCTGGATCAAGGCTGCTTCGGGTGCGGTCCAGGCGGAGAGTGCCATTGCCGGCGCCGTCAGCCGGCCTGCGCAGCTCGATGACCGTTTCCTCGGCGGGGCTGCCGGAGGTGCCCTGGCCGATGGAACCCAGCACGCCGAGCCGCAGCAGTGCGCCCGGTGCCAGTTGGAGCTCCAGTTCGAGGTCGAGTTGCGTGCCGGACACGCCGGTGTCCAGGGGCTCCAGCAAACCGCTTAGTACCTGTCCGGACAAACCTACGTGGCCACGGCGCAGCTTCTTGATTTCCGGTACGGGTGCGAAGCGGAGGGTCCCGTCCTCCGCCGCCGTGACGGTACGCGGCAGGCTCATCACCCCTGACCAGCCGGCCTCCACCATCGCGGCATCGCTTCGGCCTTCCTGCATCCAGCCGAACATGACACGCCGGCCGGACTCATCCTGGAACGACTGCGGAGCGTAGAAGAAGCGCCCGCCGTAGTCGAGCCGGTGCAGCGCCGCGGGTTCGAAGCTGTCCCCGGCGTACCGGCCGGTCCAGTACAGCGGGTGGTGGGTGTCGCCGTCGTTCCATGCGGAAAAGACCAGCACATCCGGCGAGCCGTCAGAAGGTGCGGACCCCAGGGAACCCTGCCCTGCCCGGAAAAGGTCCACGCATTCCCACATGGTCCCCGTCCAGTCAGTGTCCGCAGGGTCGCCCTGCGAGGCGTCACCGATGAACAACGGCCCGATGTAGTCCCATCGCCGCAGGTCCGCTGACTCGTACAGGAACGCCGTACCGCCGCGCTGGCGGATGCCCGAACCCACCAGCTGCCGCCACTTTGTTCCTTCCCGCCAGACGCAGTGATCGCGGTACGCCGTGATGTCTACTCCAGCCGGCGGCGCTGCGATCACGGGATTTGCGGGGTCCTTGGTCCAGTTCAGGAGGTCCGGGGATCCTACGGCGACGCAGGGCAGCTCCTTGCCCTCGGACCGCCCGGAATACACCAGGGTGGGCGTGCCGCCGTCGTCCACCAGGACCCCGGACCAGCAGCCCTCGGCGTCCGGTCCTGCGGACGGTTCCAGGGCGACGGGCTGGTCCGTCCACGTGACCAGGTCCGTGCTGGTGGCGTGACCCCACTGGATGCGGTGGTGGAACGCGCCCTCCGGGTTGTACTGGTAGAAGAGGTGGTAGGTACCGTTCCATTGGCCGACGCCGTTGGGATCGTTGAGCCAACCGGCCGGTGACACGAAATGGAAGCGTGGCCGGAGGGGGTCGGCTTCGGCGCGGGCAACCAGCTCATCCTGTGGAACGGTTGCAAGCGGGTGGGTCAGTTCAGTCATGCGGAAGCCCCTTCTTGAGCGTTCGACGCCGGGAGGTTGGGCTGGGTTGGTTCGCCGGCCAGGGCATGGCCGGCGGCGCCGGCCCACGGCCGGTAGAGGTGGCAGCGCACCCAGTGGCGGTTGTCCGGGTCTCCAACCTGGTGGCGCACGGGTTCTTCGGCCGAGCAGGCCTGGTTCGGGTCGCCGTCGAAGGCGCACGTGGTCGAAGCCATGACCGCCTGCCGCAGTTCGGCCCGGCGGACGGGATCATACGAGCCTGCCCGTGCGGGGTCCGGGACAGCCGAGACCAGGAGCTGCGTGTAGGGGTGTGCGGGATTGGACAGCAGGTCCAGGGACTCGCCTTCCTCAACGAGTTCACCGGCGAACATGACCGCCGTCCGGTCCGCCAAATAGCGGGCGGACGCGAGGTCGTGGGTGATGTAGAGCATGGAGATGCCCTGCTCGTCGCGGAGCTTGCGCATCAGGTTCAGCACACCGATCCGGACGGAGACATCAAGCATGGAGGTGGGCTCGTCCGCCAGGATGACTTGGGGTTCCACAGCGAGGGCCCGCGCAATTGCAACGCGCTGGCGCTGGCCGCCGGAGAGCTCGTGCGGATACGAGTTCAGCATGTCAGCCTGCAGGCCAACAGTGGTCATGAGCTCTTCGAGCCGCCGCACGGTCTCCTCCGCGGAACCGCCGCCTTTGCCGTGGATCGCCAGCGAACGGCGCAGGAAATGCTCGATTCTGTGGGCCGGGTTCAGCGAACCGAAGGGGTCCTGGAAGACCATCTGCAGTTGGGACCGGAACGCACGCGACGCCTGGAACCGATCGCGCTTGAGGATGTCGACGCCGTCGATCAGGATCGCGCCGCAGGTCGGCTTCTCGAGCCGGGCAACGCAGCGGGCCAGGGTGCTTTTGCCGGAACCGGACTCTCCCACAAGCGCGACGATTTCGCCGCGGTTGATGGTCAGGTCCACGCCGTGCAGGGCGCGGACTGAGTCGCGGGAGAACAGCCCTCCAATGGGGAACGACTTGCCGAGGCCACGGATTTCAAGGGCGGGAGGGCGTGTGGCGGACGCAGCCATCGGGGATGCCAGGGAGTGGCTCATCGTGCGGCTCCTGCCAGGTCTGCGGAATCAATTACTGGAGCGTCGGCACCAAGCGGAGCCACGAAGTGGCCCGGTGCCGCCTCGGTGAGGTCCGGGATGTTCCGGAACTTCACGCCGTCGGGCAGTCCCGTCAGCGGAACCCGCGGGCCGGTGAGCGGCGGGAATGCGCCCATCAGCGCCTGGGTGTAGGGGTGGCGGGGGTTGGTGTACACGTCCTGGGCTTTGGCGGTCTCCACGATCCTGCCGCCGTACATCACGGCCATCCGGTGCGAGAGTTCCACCATGAGTGACATGTCGTGCGTGATGAACAGGACGGAGAAGCCGAGCTCGCGCTGGAGGTCCTTGATCTGGGCCATGATTTCCTGCTGCACCACCACGTCCAGCGCGGTGGTGGGTTCGTCCAGGATCAGGAGTGACGGCTTGAGCGCCACGGCCATGGCAATCACTGCACGCTGGCGCATGCCGCCCGAGAGCTGGTGCGGGTAGGACTTCAGGCGTGCGGGGTCGATCCTCACCAGTTCCAGCAGTTCACCGGCGCGCCGGAGGGATTCCTTGCGGGAGTAGCCGGCGTGGGTGGTGAAGATGTCAACGATCTGTTCGCCGATGGTCAACACCGGGTTGAGTGAGTTCATGGCTGACTGGAAGACCATGGCCACGTCCTGCCAGCGGAAGCGCCGCAGCTCCTCCGGGCTCATGGCCAGGACGTCCTTGCCGCCAAAGGAAATGCTGCCGCCTGCGATCTTCGCGGGATCCTTGAGCAGCCGCATGATCGAGTTGGCGATGGTCGATTTTCCACAGCCCGATTCCCCTGCGAGCCCGAACACCTCGCCGGTGCCGATGCTGAAGGAAACGCGGTCCACGGCGGTGGTGGAGCGGGTGTCGCCGATGTACTTGACGGTGAGGTCCTTGACGTCCAGGACGGGTTCGTGGGAGCCGAAGGACACTTGGGAGATGGTCATTTGGAGGCGCTCCTTTCGGTATCTTTCGGGGTTTTGATCTTCCGCAGGCGCGGGTTGGTGACCTCGTCCACGGCGTAGTTGATGAGGGCCAGGGCGAAGGCAACCAGTGCGATGCAGACGCCCGAGGGAACGAACACCCACCAGCTGCCGGTCAGCAGGGCGCCTTCGTTGCCTGCCCAGAAGAGGTTGTTGCCCCACGAGACCGTGCTGGCGTCGCCCAGGCCCAGGAATTCCAGGCCTGCTTGGGCACCGATGCCGTAAATCACGCAGGCCAGCAGGGTGCCCATCACGATCGAGGCCATGTTGGGCAGGATTTCGCGGAACATGATCCGGCCGGCCCGTTCACCGGACACCACGGCCGCGGCCACAAAGTCCTTCGAGCGGATGGACAGAGCCTGTGAGCGCAGGACGCGCGCTGAGCCTGCCCAGCCGGTGACCACCAGGACAAGAATCACTGTGCCCAGTCCCGGAGGGAGGAACGCGGCCAGGATGACCAGCAGCGGCAGGCCGGGAAGGAGCAGGAAGACGTTGGTTACCAGGGACAGCGCTTCGTCGATGAACTTGCCGAAGTACGCCGAGGCAAGTCCCACCAGGATGCCGACGAAGGTGGACGCGAAGCCCACGGTGAGCCCCACGAAGAGGGAACTCCGGGAGCCGTGGACGGTCAGGGCGAGCACGTCCTGTCCCTTGGCTGTGGTTCCCAGCCAGTGCTCGGCTGATGGTTCCATGGAGGCCATGGCGGTGATCCGCGACGGGTCGCCGGGGAAGAGTACCGGTGCCAGCAGGGCCAGTGCGATGAAGACGAACATCACTGCCATGCCTGTCAGGGCTTTTTTGTTGGTGAGGATGCCGTGGACGAAGCTGCGGTTGGGCTTGCGGGCCGCCGGGGTTTTGGCGGCCGTTGTGCCGGGTTGCTTCAGGATTGCGGTTGTCATGATCGCTTCCTCTAGTTACTGCGCACGCGCGGGTCGAGGCGGACGTAGAGAATGTCCACCAGGAAGTTGGCCAGCAGCACGGCGGCGGTGATGGTCAGGAACAGGCCCTGCATGAGCGGGTAGTCGAGGCCCTGGACGGCGTTGAGGAGCTGGTATCCGACGCCGGGGTAGGCGAACACCACCTCGGTGAGCAGCGCACCGCCCACCACGAAACCCAGTCCCATGCCGAAGCTCGTGACCGACGGGAGCATGGCGTTGCGTGCTGCGTAGCGGAGCATGATGCGGCCCGGGCGGAGTCCCTTGGCTTCGGCCATGGTGATGTAGTCCTCCGAGTTGGTGGCGATCATGGTGTTGCGCATGCCCAGCATCCAGCCGCCGATGGAGACCAGCACGATGGTCAGGGCCGGAAGCACCAGGTGGGCTCCGACGTCGCCGATGTACTCCCACGTGAACCCGGGCTCCAGGCCGGCGGTGAAGGCGTGGCGGATGGGGAACCAGTTCAGTACTACGCCGAAAAGGTACAGGGCGCCCATTGCGAGCCAGAAGTACGGGAACGAGCCGATGAATACGAGCAACGGTGGAAGCGCGGAGTCGATCGCGCCGCCGCGCCGCCAGGCGGCGAGGACGCCCAGCAGGTTACCCACGACGGCGGCAATCACCAGTGCGGTTCCGCCGAGCAGGAGGGTCCAGCCGATCTGGGATGAGATGACCTCGGTGACCGGGGTGGGGAACCGGGAGATGGAGACGCCCATTTGCCCGGTGAAGATGTTGGTCATGTAGCCGATGTACTGCTCCCAGAGGGGCCGGTCATCAACACCCAGCAGCTTGCGCAGGGCCTCGATCTGTTCGGGCTGCATTCTGTCCTGGGAGCGGGCGAACATGCGGGAGACGGGGTCCCCGGGCATGAAGCGGGGGAGCAGGAAATTCAGGGTGATGGATGCCCAGAAGGCGATCAGGTAGAAACCCAGGCGGCGCAGGATGAAGCGCACGGTTTCCCTCCATTCGGGAATTACGGAAAGTTTGGGGGGGGGGGGGGGGGGGGGGGGGGGGGGGGGGCCGGGGGCGGGGGGGGGGGGGGGCGGGGGGGGGGGGGGGGGGGGGGGGGGGGGGGGGGGGGCGGGGGCGCGCGCGGGCGGGGGCCGGCGCGGCGGGGGGGGGGGG
>NZ_JAJOMC010000055.1 GCF_021129155.1 Arthrobacter sp. AK04 | reverse complement strand
TAAAAACCAGACCACACCACGGGGTGGCGGACCTGGCCAAAACAACCAATCAATAAAACAATTGGTATCAACAAACTTGGCACACTATTGAGTTCTCAAACAACAGACACACCCGGCACCACCACCAGCACTTCTCAGCCGTGGATCGCTCCGGAGCAACTTCTCAAACTTACCGGATCATTCACTCCGAAGCAAATCCGTGTTTCAGGATTTCCATCTGAGGAGAACCGTTCCCAACCTCTTCAGGAGCGCTCTAAAGCCCTACCAGAATTGGTGTTGATTTTTGGGGGTTTGGCCGCCGTGGTTACCAGCTCTTCGCTGTCTCCCTCGCGGCGACTTAGAAAACAATACACCTGCTCCCGCGCCGCCGCAAATCCCCCTGCAAAGAGGGTCCGATCCCCGCCGTTGCGCGGAAGTACGGGCCATCGGCACCCTGGGAGCGGCTTCCGCCGTCGTACTTTTGTTTTGTGTGCTGCGGCACAGTCCTGGGGCCGGCGCGGAAGCCCGGGGAGAGGTGCAGGTTTAACGCAGAAGAGCCGGCAACCATAAGGTTGCCGGCTCTTCTCAAGCAGCTGGTAGCAGCAGTGCTGGATTACCAGGAAGACTTGGTGATGCCCGGGAGTTCGCCCTTGTGGGCCATGTCGCGGAAGCGGACACGGGAGATGCCGAACTTCTGGAAGGTACCGCGGGGGCGGCCGTCGATGATGTCGCGGTTACGCAGACGGATCGGGGACGCGTTGCGGGGCAGCTTCTGCAGGCCCAGGCGGGCTGCTTCGCGTGCTTCGTCGGTTGCGTTTTCGTCAACCAGGGTCTTCTTCAGCTCGAGGCGCTTTGCAGCGTAACGCTCTACGATGACCTTGCGCTGCTCGTTGCGAGCAATCTTGGACTTCTTAGCCATGTTTAGCGCTCCTCTCGGAATTCGACGTGCTGGCGGATCTTGGGGTCGTACTTCTTCAGGACCATGCGATCCGGATCGTTACGACGGTTCTTGCGGGTTACGTAGGTGTAACCCGTGCCCGCGGTCGACTTGAGCTTGATGATCGGACGTACGTCCTTGTCCTTAGCCACTAGAGCTTCACCCCACGAGCCAGGATCTGGGCGACGACTACGTCGATGCCGCGTACGTCGATGGTCTTGATGCCACGTGCGGAAACCTGCAGCGTGACGTTACGGCGCAGGGACGGAACCCAGTAGCGCTTCTTCTGAATGTTCGGATCGAACCGACGCTTGTTGCGGCGGTGCGAGTGCGAAATGCTGTGCCCAAAGCCCGGCTCGGCTCCGGTCACTTGGCAGTGTGCTGCCATGACTTCTCCTCAAGAATTGAAAGTAATGATCCGCATATCTGCTGCTGGACCATGCTGCTAAGGGCGACCCAAAAGTGAAGAAGGGCAACGGTTAGTCACGCAACTTGAGCCCCTAACTACCGGCCGCCCTGGAGAAATTACCGGGCAACCGGAGCAATTGCGCACGCTCCGCGCACTTAGCGCCTACCAAGTCTACGAGTTCACGCAATTAAAGACCAATCCGGCGTCGGAAGGTGTATAAGCAGGCCGTGCAGCTAGAGCCGTGTGAGCTCGGGATACTTCGGCTTCAGGCCGTCGC
The DNA here is from genome assembly GCF_021129155.1 of Arthrobacter sp. AK04. Taxonomy (GTDB): domain Bacteria; phylum Actinomycetota; class Actinomycetes; order Actinomycetales; family Micrococcaceae; genus Arthrobacter; species Arthrobacter quantipunctorum. Next base: position 27,787 of record NZ_JAJOMC010000055.1, on the reverse strand, counting down.
CGGAGGACTTGCCGGTCACCCTGCGGACCACCCAGGGACCGGCGTACTCGCGGAACCAGCGGGCGTTGGCGCGGAGGGCGTCTACCCCGCTGAGTTCAGGGACAGGGGTCATGGGCGGAATGTCGATGGAGTGGTCGTGTTCCAGGACATCCAGCACCCGCTTGGCCATATTGGCGTGGCCGGCAGCGGACATGTGCATCCGGTCCTGCGCCCACATCCCCCAGTCGTAGTACTCGCTGAAGCGCCAGTAGTCCACCAGGAGCGCGCCGTGGTCTCCCGCAATGCCGCGGACCAGTTCGTTGTAGATCGCCGTGCGCCCCCGCATGGTGCTGAACACCTTCGAACCCCGCGCATCGAAGCCCGTGAACATGACCACGGTGGCACCGGTGGCGCGCAGTTTGGCGATGGCGTCGTCGTACTCCACCAGGAGGTCGTCTATGTCGATCCTGGGCCGGAGGATGTCATTGGCGCCGGCGTAGATGGTCACCAGGGTGGGTTTAAGTTCGACGGCGGCGTCCACCTGCTCAGCCAGGATGTGGCGCAGTTTCCTGCCGCGGATAGCGAGGTTGGCATAACCGAAGCCAGGGTCAGCGGCGCCCAGCTGCTCGGCCACGCGGTCCGCCCAGCCGCGGACACCGTTGGGGCGGGTGGGATCGTCGTCGCCCACGCCTTCCGTAAAGGAGTCTCCGAGGGCGACAAACCGGGAAGTAAAGTCCATCCGGTTAGTTTGCCACCCGTTGCCGGGAGCAACCAACCAGCCGGCGGGTGGGTCAGTTTTCCCGGAGGATCCAGTGGTCGGCGTCAAGCCGGCCCACTACCTTCTCACCAATCCTTGCCAGATCCAGGACGTCCTGCTCTGTGAGTGCGTCCAGGAACAGGCCACGAACGTCCTCGACGTGCCCGGGCGCCAGCCCCACGATGGTGGCCATGCCCTCTTCGGTCAGATGAGCGGTGGTGACTCGGGCATCGTGGGGATGGGGCCGGCGCTCCACCCAGCCGCGCTTCTGCAGCTTGGTCACCACGTGCGAAAGCCGGGAAAGGGATGCGCTGCTGCGGGCAGCGAGCTCGCTCATGGGGAGGAACCGGCCCTCAGCCTCGGAAAGCATTGCCAGGACGGTGTAGTCGAAGAGGGACAGTTTTCCCGCGGTATGAAGTTTGGTGTCGAGGGCTGCGGGCAAAAGGGTGTTGATGCTCACCAGGGCCAGCCAGGCACGGCGTTCGTCGGCGTTAAGCCAGCGCGGTTCGGTCATGTCCCCATTCTACGAGGGCAGCGTGGTTGATTCTTCAACTAGGCTCCCCGGCGGCCGGTAGGCTGGGGCCATGTATGTTGTCTCCCTGAGCTACCGGGTTCCGCAGGACATCGTGGATTTCCATAACGCCGGCCACATTGCCTGGCTGCAGCAGGCTTTCGATGACGGCGTCTTTATTGCAGCCGGGCGCAAGGTGCCCAGGACCGGCGGCCTGCTGCTCTCCCAGGCTGACCGCGCCACCCTGGATGCCTGCCTGGCGCAGGACCCGTTCTACACGAATGGCGTTGCGGATTTCGAGGTCATGGAGTTCCACGCCGCAAGGGTGGCACCGGGGTACGAAATCCTGCTGGACAGCTAGGACTCACGCGGGCTGTTGGACGCGCCCGCCAGTTTCTTCAGTCCGCCCTTCCGCGGCACCTTGACCGGATCCGGCCAGCGCGGGCCAAGCGCGTCCCCCAATGTGACGCCGCGCAGCTTACGGCCGAAGAGCGGCAGCACCCAGTCGCGGATCCAGCGCCGCTGCTGCCGCTCCCATTCCCGCAGGCTGTGCCGTGCCGGCGGCTCCCAGTCCTTCAGCGCAATCTTGTGTGGCACACCCAACTGGTCCAGCACCTGCCCCGCAAGGTACCTGTGTCCCGCCTTGGACATGTGCAGGCGGTCCGAGTCCCACATGCGCCGGTCGTGGAACGCATCCAGGCACCAGTAGTCCACCAGCACGGCGCCGTACTTTTCGGCAATGGCCCGCACTTGCTGGTTGTAGTAGGTGTTGCGCTTCTTCAGGGGCTCCAGCACTGCGGAGACCTTGACGTCGAACCCCGTGAAGAGGACCACCGTTGCGCCGGTTCCCGCCAGCTGCGCCACGAGCTTTTCGTAGTCCGCCATGAGCGCCGGCATGTCCGTTGTGAGGTCCAGGATGTCGTTGCCGCCTGCATACAGCGTGACCAGCGTGGGCCGCATCCGCAGCGCCGGTTCCAGCTGCTCGTTGACGATGTGCCGGAGCCTTTTGCTGCGGATGGCAAGGTTTGCGTAGCGCCACCCCGGCTGGGCCTTGGCTAACCTCTCCGCCACCCGGTCCGCCCAGCCGCGGACCCCATTGGGTAACCGCTCGTCCCGGTCCCCGACCCCCTCGGTGAAAGAGTCCCCCAGCGCAACGAACACCCGCCGCCCGGAGTCCGGAAGCAAAGGTTGAGCAGGCACCAGCCCAACCTAGCCTCGACAGGAAAAGCGAGGACGACGGCGGGATGAACAGTAAGTGCGGGAGCGTCCGCGAAAAACCCGCATTAAGTGCGAGAGCGTTCTGAGGGCGGCAAACGTCTGCGACACATCGAGCCGGCGGCGCACTTTTGCGTAGGAGCGCATCGCTGACCGGAGCGAAGAAAGGCCGTCCGCGGCCGAGCGAAGCGGCGGGAGGAAGGGCGGACCCGCGGGCCCCGAACTGAGCTTGCGAAGTTTGGGCAGGGTCCAACCGCTAAGCGACGGCAAAAGCGCGCCGGCGGCGCACCCAGCCCTCGAAAATCCACCTGGGGAGCGTTACCCCTCGGCTTTGCCCTGCCGCCAGTAGCCCATGAACGCCACCTGTTTCCGGTCAATCCCGACATCCCGGACCAGGTACCGCCGCATGTCCTTGATGACGGCGGCTTCGCCGGCGATCCAGGCGTAGAAGGGCATGGCTCCGGCTGGCATGCCCGGGTTCTTGGATGCCTGGATCTCGGAAGTCTCCATCCGTGCCGGGGTTTCCCAGAGGATGTCCACGTCCACGTTGACGTCCTCCGGCTCGGGGCCCGCGCCGCCGTCGGCCGCTTTGATGCCAACCCAGCCGGGCACGGGCACGGCCTTGCGCACGGCGTCCTGGAGCAGTTCGCCGTGCGGGCGGGACCGCCCGATGGACGCACCGCGTGCCAGCCAGGTGATCTCGACGTCGGCGGGCGAGGTCAGCTCCATGAAATCGCCGGCTTCGGGGACCTCCAGGAAGGCGTGCCCGGTCATGTATTCGGGCAGGCTTTCCAGGATGGCGGAGATGGCCGGAACGGAGGTTTCGTCGCCGGCGAGCAGGATGCGCTGCGCCAGCCCGGGCCGCCATTCGATGCCCGAGTAGGTTTCGGCCGTGACACAGTGCGCAGCCCTGTTGTTGGGGCCGATGATGGTGATCGCGTCACCGGGCTGGGCCTTGAGGGCCCAGTTGGCGGCCGGCCCGCCATGCCCAGCGTCGTCGAAATGCATCACGAAGTCCACGTCGATCTCCGGGTACACCGCGTCCAGGCGGGCCTGCCGGACAGTGTAAGTGCGCATGGAACCGCGCACGGCAGGGTCCATGGCCAGCCATTCCCGGTACCAGCCGGCCTGGCTCATTTCGAAAACGGGGAGGGGCAGCGGGCTGCCGTCTGCTGCGAGGGAGGGGATCATCAGCTTGATCCGGAGGTCCAGGGTGTCGCCGTGGACGCCAAAGTCCCGCAGCGCATACCCGCCGAACGTGATCCTGCGGAAGTTGGGGCTGAGTTCCTGGACCGACGTGACGGTGACTTCGAACGCCAGGGTCATGGGCTCCGTGGAGGAGATGTCGCGGGTTTTCATGAGACGAGCTCCAGTTCGTTGGCGGGGACGTGGTGGCGGCCGATGGGAATGATCAGGGGCGTGCCGGAAACGGGGTCCGGGATGACCCGCGATTCGAGGCCGAACACGCTGCGGACCAGCCCTTCCGTGACGACGTCCAGCGGCCTGCCCACTGCCACCACGGCGCCGTCCTTCATGGCGATCACGTTGTCTGCGTACCGTGCGGCAAGGTTGAGGTCGTGCAAAACGATGGCCACGGTGATGCCGCGCTGGCGGTTCAGGTCCGTCACGAGGTCCAGGACTTCCACCTGGTGCGCGAGGTCCAGGTAGGTGGTGGGCTCGTCCAGGAGGAGCACGTCGGTTTCCTGCGCGAGGGCCATGGCGATCCAGACGCGCTGCCGCTGCCCGCCGGAGAGTTCGTCCACGTTCCGCCCAGCGAGGCCCAGCGTCTCGGTGGCCTCGAGCGCGCGCTGCACGGCAGCATCGTCACGCTCGCTCCAGCTGCGGAAGAAGCCCTGGTGCGGGTAGCGTCCCCGGCCCACCAGGTCCCGGACCGTGATGCCGTCCGGGGCGGTGGGGTGCTGCGGCAGGAGCCCGAGGGTGCGGGCCAGTTCCCGGGCCGGAAGGGAGTGGATGTCCTTGCCGTCCAGGGTCACGGTGCCGGCCGCCGGCTTGAGGAGCCGGGACAGTCCACGGAGGAGGGTCGACTTCCCGCAGGCGTTGGCGCCCACGATCATGGTCACCTTGCCCTCCGGGATCTCGGCGCTGAGGCCGTCCACCACGCAGCGCTGGTCGTATTTCAGCGTCAGGTCCTTGGCGTTGAGAACTGCCACCTCAGGCATCCTTTCGGTTGGCCGTGACCAGGAGCCACAGCAGGAACGGGGCACCGAGCGCGCCGGTGATAACTCCCACCGGCAGCACGGTGCCGTCCAGCAGCAGGGGGGCCACGTTGGCGGCCACATAGTCGGCCGCCAGGACAATCAGGGCGCCCACAAGGGCCGACGCCGGCAGGCTGGCTTTGCCGGTGAAGCGCCGGGCGATGGGACCGGCCAGGAAGGCGACGAACGAGACCGGCCCGGCTGCCGCCGTCGCCACCGCTGCCAGCGCGACGGCGGTGATCACCAGCGCCAGCCGGGTGGCTCCTACCCTGATCCCCAGTCCGGCGGCGGCATCGGGGCCGAGCTCCAGGATGCGCAGCGGACCGGCAATCACCACCACCGCGGGGAGCAGGACGGCGAGGGCCAGTGCCAGGACGCCGGCGCGGTCCCAGCTGGCGGAGTTCAGGGAGCCGTTGAGCCAGACGAGGACATCCGCGGCGGTGCGGATGTCGGCGCGGGTCATCAGGAAGTTGACCACCGCGTGCAGCGCTGCGGCGATGCCCACCCCGGCCAGGATGAGCCGGTTGCCGGCAGCATCACCGCGTCCGCTTCCGCGCAGGGTACCGCTGCTGGAGATGGCGTAGATGATGGCCGCAACAGCCAGCGCACCTCCCAGGGCAGCGCCGGAAACCGCGGCCCCGGAGGCGCCGAAAACCACGATGGCCAGGACCGCGGCAGCACTGGCTCCGTAGCTGATGCCGATGACGTCGGGACTGGCCAGCGGGTTGCGGAGCATGGTCTGGAACAGGGCGCCCGCCAGCCCGAACGCGACGCCGATCATGGTCCCGATGACGGCCCGCGGCAGCTTGTTTTCCATCACGATGAAGCTGGCGCCGGGGATCTTTTCGCCGCCGGTCAGGTGCGCGATGAGGATCTTGAAGAAGTCCGGGATGGTCACCGTGTAGCTGCCCAGCAGGACGGACACGGCGAACAGGACCAGGACGGCGGCGGCCAGGAGCGCAGTCCGGTTCAGGCCCCGAAATGGCAGAAAACGAGGGTATTTGCGCGCCGGACTGCCGTCAAATGCCATCTCGCGGGGGTTGGTGATGGTCACAGCCCGGCCCCCTTGCCGCGGCGGATCAGCCAGACGAAGACGGGTGCGCCGACGAGGGCGGTCATGATGCCGGCCGGGACTTCGCCGGGCAGGAGCACCACGCGGCCGATGGTGTCCGCGCCAAGCAGCAGTGCCGGGGCAAGGACCAGGGAGAAGGGCAGGATCCAGCGGTAGTCCGGGCCGGTGAGGAAACGGACAGCGTGCGGGATGACCAGGCCAACGAAGGCGATGGGTCCCGCAAGCGCGGTGGCCGATCCGCACAGCAGCACGATGCCGAGTGCAGTGACAGCGCGGGCCAGGCCCACCCGCTGGCCCAGGCCCCTGGCGATGTCGTCGCCCAGGGCCAGGCTGTTGAGGATTCGGCCGGTCAGGAGCACGATGACGGCGCCGGCGGCGAGGAAGGGCAGCCCGGACAGCACAACGGACCAGTCCCGTCCGGCGATGCCGCCCACCTGCCAGAAGCGGAACCGGTCCAGGGTGTCCTGGCTGGAGACCAGGATGACGTTCATGAGGGAGTACAGGCCGGCGTTCAGCGCGGCACCTGCCAGGGCGAGCTTCACCGGGGTGGCCCCGTCCCTGCCGAGGGAGGCAATGAGGTACACCACGACGGCGGCGGCACCTGCCCCGACGAAAGCGAACCAGATGTAGCCGGAGAGCGAGCCGACCCCGAAGACATAGATGCCGGTGACCACCGCCAGGGCGGCCCCGGCGTTGACGCCCATGATGCCGGGATCGGCCAGCGGGTTGCGGGCCACACCTTGCATTGCTGCGCCTGCGAGGCCCAGCGCGCCGCCCGCCAGCAGGCCGAGGACGGTGCGCGGAATGCGGGCGTGGACCACGGCGTGGTCGCCATTGGCAGGATCAAAAGCGGTGAGAGCCTGCCAGACGGTGGCCAGGGGAAGGCCCCGTGCGCCAATGGCCAGCGAGGCCCCGACCAGGAGGACAAGCACGACGACGGCGGCCAGCAGCCAGGTGGCCCGCGGCCCGCCGAACGCGCGGCCGCGGGCCCCGCCGGCACGTGCCGGTCCCGGCACCAAGGTGCCGGGTCCGGGCTCACGGCGCGCCGCCGTCGTCGTACTGTCCGTCATGGAACTGTGCCTACTTCACCGCATCCGCAGCGCTGGCAAGCTGCGGCAGGAACGTGTCCAGCGACCACGGCAGGCTCAGCGGGGACGAAGCGGAGATGGACAGGGTCAGCGTGTTGTCCGAGTCGGCCACCAGGGCGCCGTTCTTGATGGCGGGGATCTGGCCCAGCAGGGGGTCGGACTTGATGGAATCAGTGGTGGCGGCGTCCGGAACCCAGGTCACGAAGATATCGGACTCGAGCTCGTTGGCCTTCTCGGCTGACCAGGGGATGAAGAATTCCTTGGAGCCCTTGGAGTTGTCCTCCACCACGGGCGCGAGCTTCATGCCGATTTCAGAGAGGAAGCGGGGACGGTTGTCATTGGCGGTGTAGACGTTGACGCCGTCAGCCGAGGCCGGCTCCAGGTTGCCGTAGATGAAGCTCTTGCCGGTGATCTGGGGGTACTCGGCAACCTTTTCCTTGATGGTGGCCTCGGTGTCGGAGACCAGCTTGGCGGCTTCGGCCTCCTTGCCGAGGGCCTTGCCGATGATGGAGGTGGAGTCCTGCCAGGAGGTTCCGTAGGCCAGTTCAGGGTGGGCTACCACCGGCGCGATCTCGGTGAGCTTCTTGTAGTCCTCCTCGGTGAGGCCCGAGTAGGCGGCCAGGATGACGTCCGGGGTGAGCTTGGCGATCTCGGTGAAGTTGATGCCGTCCGCCTCGGAGTACTGCACCGGGGCTTTGTCCGAGCCGAATCCGGCGCCGAGCTCCTCCAGCGCTGCGTCCTTCCACGGGGTGGAGCCCTGCTCGTTGCCGCCCCATTCGTTCTTGGGCACGCCCACCGGCACAACACCCAGGGCAATGGCGACGTCGTCATTAACCCAGGAGACAGTGGCCACGCGGGTGGGCTGCTTCTCGATGGTGGTTTCGCCGTAGACGTGCTCGATGGTGACGGGGAACTGCGAGCTGCTGGAGCTGGAAGCGCTGGCATCGCCGGCGGAGGCGGCGGGCCCTGTGGAGCAGGCGGACAGGGTGAGTGCCGCAGCGGCCAGGACGGCTGTGGCCTTGCCGGCTGATTTGAACAGTGTGCGGCGCGTGGCGCTGGGCCCGGAGAAGAGGGGGGAAGTCACGGAACTCCTTAAGTCATGAAGCGAACTTAAGTAAGGCTAGCCTACCCTCTGGATCATTACGCAAGGTTTCTGTATCTTATTCCCGTTCGTGACGAAGGACACAGTTCTGCGGGGCTGGGCGGCCTTGGACAGGGAAGATGCGGTTTGGCAGGATGTTCCTGCCGGAACGAACCGGCTGGACCGCCAGCCGCAGCCGGCACGGATGGGGAGACGAAGGACAAATGAGCAAGCACAAGGCCGTCACGGCCGGCGCTGCCATGGTGAGCGGGGTGGCCGCAATGGCCTGCTCCACGGGGAACAGCTGAAACCCACCTGCCATTCCCCGCACGCCGGGGCCCCCATCCTTCGCGAAAGTCCAGCCATGCAATCCATCACGCCCCAGCAAATCCGCTCATCGTTTATCAATGCCAGCCGCTCCGAAGCGGCCAAACTCACCCTGCCCAAGGATTTCGAGGCCCTCGACTGGGACAACCTTGACTTCCTGGGCTGGCGGGACGAAAAGATGCCCCTCCGCGGCTACCTAGTGGTCGCTGGTCCGAAGGGAGTCACAGGCATCATGCTCCGGGCGCCCGAAGGCGGGGCCCGGAAGAACCGCTCAGTCCTTTGCGAGCTGTGCCGCGACGTGTTTTCCAAGGAGGACGTGCTCCTCTGGGTGGCCAGGCGCGCCGGGCAGTCCGGCCGCAACGGCAACACCGTGGGCACCTTGATCTGCGCCGATTTACTCTGCTGCGGCAACGTCCGCAAGGAACCGCCGGCCAATGAGATCAATCCGGACCCCGCCGCCGTCGTCCTCCGCCAGATTGAAGGGCTGAAGGAGCGGACTGCCCAGTTCATGGCGCGGGTACAGGCGAAGTAACCGGCACACATCACGGACAGTAAAGCGGAAGCCCTCCCCGCCGAAGTGGGGGAGGGCTTCCGCCTGGAGGGTCAGCGGTAGGAAAAACTCATCAAGATGGCTTTAAGGGCCCGGCCCTCGTCGCCCCAGTACCAGGCCTTCGCCGCCACATCGTCCGCAAACGGCTCCCCGGCGAACAGCACGTCCGCGGTCAGGATGCGGTCGCCGATCTTTATGAGCCCGTACTGAACCTTCCCGTCGGGCGAGATGGGCGATCCTGGCGTCAGTCCCATCCGGTAATGGGTGGCGCCGTTGGCGTGGTCGACGAAGAACGACGAACTGGGAGTCGGAACGGAGTGCCCGATCAATCCGGGCACCGGGTCCGTCTCGAGCACGAACCTGGTAGCAGGCCCCGCCGTGGCATCACCGACCTGGCTGTAGTAGATGTTGATCTGCTCGTTGCCGCCGGCATCGTAAACGGTGGCCGTCTCCACAGCCGGGGACGCCGAAACCTCCTCATGCTCCACGCGCCAGCCCTCCGGATGGGCAAAGGAAAGGCGGCCGTCTGCGAACGTGAAGGTCACCGGTCCCAAGGGAACGGGGGAAGAGGTGGCGGCGGGAACGATGGCTGGGTAGGAGAAGCTCATGAGCAGAGCCTTCAAAGCTTGGCCTTCCGTTCCCCAGTACCAGGCTTTCGCCTCCTCGTCATTGGCGAAGGGCTGGCCCGTGAACACCACATCCGCAGTCAAAACACGGTCGCCCAGCATGACCAGTCCATCCTGCGCCTCCCCGTCCGGTGAGACGGGCAGCCCTGGAGTGAGCCCCATGCGGTACTGTGCGGCGTCGCCGCTGCGGTCAACAAAGAACGACGCATGGGGCGTTGGAACAGACTGCCCCACCAGTCCCGGCACCGGGTCCGTCTCGAGGACGGTCCGGGCAGCAGAGCTGGCTACTACGTCTGCAATCTGGCCGGTGTAGATGCTGATTTTCGCCTGGCTGGTGGGATCGGACACCGTTGCTGTGCCTACGTAAGGCGACTCGGATGCGTGGAAGAACTCAACGTGCCATTCCTTCGGGTGCTGAAACGACAGCTTGCCGTCCGGAAAGGTGACGGTCACCAGGCTGTCGGGGTGGAAGGCAGGCGGAGCGGACTCCACCGCGGTGTCGGCCGCGCAGCCCGCGAGGGACAGCGCCGCCGCAGCGACTACTGCCGGAAAGAATGCCACGCGGTTTAATGGGCGCATGCGGTTGCCTTTCAAGAGGACGCCATCGTTCTCTTGGGGAACAGGGCGGAACCCAGCATTCCGCAGTACCTATGGGATTTACTCAGGCGGGGTGAGTTGGTAAAGCCCAGAGTGGCACACGGGAAATACGCTCACCAGAGCTTCCGCAATAATTCCATCAATTTGTTATATGGGTCACGCCAGGGACGTCAGCGCAGGACGATGTCCACGGGATTCGCTTCGGACCTCCACTCGCCCTCCTGGCCAGGCCGCCGTGTAATAACCGGCGCCGTGAGCACTCCTGAGCGGTTGGTGCGCTTGTCGCGGAGGATTTCGGTGACGGAGCCAAGGTGCCGGGAGAGGTCAATGACGTTTTCGGGGGCGGCCAGCAGCAGCTGGAACCCGAATTCGTGCAGCGCCTTGATCCCGGCGCCGGCGAACTCCTCGGAAGCCAGCACAAAGGCCTCGTCCATCATCACGGTGCCGTACGTGGTGAAGCCCTGCTCCGCGATGCCCAGCTGGTAACTCAGGGCAGCAGCCATGATGAAGGCGGTGAAGCGCTGTCGCTCCCCGCCGGACATGGATCCGGTGTCCGCGTGCATGAACACCTCGGATTTCTTCGCTCCGCCCTTCTTGCCCGACGCCGGCCCGGCAACTTCACGGTGCTCCTTGCACTGGATGAACAGGTGGCCGCGCACGTCCAGCACCTCGGCCCTCCAGCGCCGGTCCTCCGGCGCCTGCGAGCCCAGCCGCTTCACCAACGTCTCCAGCGACTTGTAGCGCGCGGTGAGCTCGGCGTCGTCGTCCCTTTCCCCGCCTGTTTCCCCGCCTGCGCCTGCGGCGACTGTCCTGGACGCGTCGGATTTGGCGGGGCGGGTGTGCCGGGCCTTCAGGGCGTTCTGGATCGCGTCCTTAAACTGCTTGGCCGTGGGAGGCAGCGTCTGCTTGATGTCCAGCTCCAGGAAGCTCCCCTCGTGGAAGTTGACCTGCGAGAGGATGCCGTTCAGCGGCAGGATGCGGCTGGTGATGGAGCGCCGCTCCTCATCCAGCAGGTGCAGCAGGGTGCTGAAGGATTCATGCGTGCGCTGGTTGAAGAACTGGCGGAACTCCGCTTCCTGGGCAGGGAGCCCGTCGCTCACAATCGCGTGGTAGCGGGTTTCAAACTCGCCGGCCGCGCCGATGGTGGTGCCGTGGTCCGCGGAGATGGCGCTCCCCCAGTCACGGACGAAGGCCTCGAAGATACGGGTGAGCCGCTCGGCAGTGGCCTGCCCGCGGGACTCAGCGGTGTGCAGCTCCCCCAGCAGGGCGGTGCGCACCCGGTTGGCGAGGTTGTCCAGCTCGTGCATTTCCGTCACGTCGCCGAAATCGGCAAAGTACGGTTCCAGGGCGGTGACGGTGGCGTCCGACGGCGGCGCCTGGGCCAGGCGCTGGCGGGCAGCTTCCAGCAGGGAATCGGCAGCGGTCAGTTGCCGGTCCAGGGCCTTGTACTCGCTCTGCAGGACGGCGGCGGCCTCGGTGCTGGACTGGTGTTTCTGCCGCACTTCCTCGATGCTGGCCCGCAGCGGCTCCAGGTCAGCCTGGGCGGCGAGGGCGTCTTTCAGCCGCTGCTCGAGCCGCACGAGCTCCTCGGCCGCGACTGCCGCTGACACCTGTTCCCAGGAGCGCTGGTCCTCGGCGATGCGGCGCAGGGCCTCGAGCTGCCGGGCCATGCCCTGGTGCGAGTCTTCCCGGCTCTGCGCCAGCTCCGCCGCCTTGGCCACCTCCTGCCGCAAGTCCTCCACCTGGCCGGCCACAAGCTCCAGCTTGGCGGCGTTGTCGAACCCGAGGACGTAATCCTGCCGGCTTGTGAAGCGGTCGTCCTTTTCCACGGTGTGGCGGTTGCGCTTCACCACGCCGCCCAGGCTGAGGCCGCGGTCCAGTGACGCCAGCTCGTCCGGGTCCTCCACGCAGGGGTAGGCGAAATCCAGTGCGATGCGCTCACGGATCCAGGAGCCTGCTTCGGCCGCGACGCCCGTGGCGAGGATGTCCAGCTTGGTCAGCAGGTCGCCGTCGCGCACGTCCTCAAGCGCCAGCGCGCCGCCGGAAAGCGGCTTGGACACGTCCACGGCCCGCAGCGCGCCGCGCACCGCGTGATCGTTGAGGTACCGGGTGACCGCGGCAAAGTACTCGCCCGGCACCAGCAGCGTGGTGGCCAGGTTGCGGAGCGCCCGTTCGGCGGCGGGGCGCCACTTCTCCTGCCCCTCGGCGAGGTCCATCAGTTCGCCGGCGAACGGCATCCGGTCCTCCGGTACGCCGGTTGCGGCGGCAATTGCGGCCCGGTTTTCAATGCTCGACGGCGGCAGCAGCGATTTGCGCGTCTTCAGCGACACGAGTTCCTGCTCAGCCGCGGCAAGTTCGCGCTTCTTCGTTGCGTGTGCGTCGAACGCTTCAAAGCGGAGCTCCTGCAGGGCCTGGGAATCGTCCTTGAGCTCGGCGGACCTTGCCGCCGCCTGCTCGTGCGCCTGCTCCCAGCCTTCCTCGGTCCACTCGAGCTGCAGTCCGGCGTCGGCCAGCGCCTGCCGCGCGGTCTCCTCCACCTGCTGGCGGAGCTTCAGCCCGACGCGGGCGTTTTCCAGGGACTGCTCGATGGCGGAGATGGCATTGCCGCCCTGGTTGTTGTAGTCCGCCTCCAGCTGGCGCAGGTCCTTGGCCAGCCCGTCCCGGACAGTCCGCTCAGCACCAAGCTCTTTGGCCTTCCCCTGGGCAAGCCCCCTGAAGCGCTCAAGCATTCCCTGGTGGACCGTGACGGCGAGTTTCTGCCGGTAGGCCTCGAACTCCTCACCGGCGAGGTCCCGCAGCCGGTTTGCGTCCAGCAGCGCCTGCGCATACTCCCGGTTCAGCCCGGGAACGGGGGCTAACTGGTCCCGCTGCTGCCTGACGTCCTCCAGCCGCTGCCGGATGGACATCAGGTTGCTGAATTCCTCCACGACGTCGTCCGCCGCGGCAAGGGTGGCCGGGGCGTCCAGGACCTGGTCGCGGAAGAATGTGTTGACGCTGCCGCCCAGGCCCTTGCCGGCCTGGATGACGCGCAGCAGCGGCAGGGCCTGGTCCGAGTTGATGCCCAGCAGCCGCCGGAACCGCTCGGCGAACGCCTTGTGGACGTCGAAAACCTGGGCATCCGGGAAGATCGTCTCCAGGGCAGCCTTGGTGAACCGCTTGTCCGCGATGCCTTCGAGCGCTTCCAGGTCCAGCGGGTCGTGGTCGATGACGTAGAAACGCCCGACGCTCGACTCCGTGCCGTTCTTGGGCAGGTCGAACAGGGCCGAGACGGTCACCCGCGTACCGGCCGCGTTATCAAACGTCAGGGCGACGGCGGACCATGTGGCACCGGGCCGCTGGAAGGCACTCGCCGAGCCCTCCCCCACAGCCTTGTCCCCCACCTTGCCCCGCATGTAGGTGAATGTGGTCCGTTTGTCCTCAACAGCGCCGCCCGAACGCTGGGCAGCGGCCTCGTTGGACCTGGGCCGGGCATCAAACACCCGCAGCATGGCATCGAACAGCGTCGACTTGCCCACGCCCGAATTGCCGGTCAGCAGCGTGCCGTTGCGGTCCACGTGCATCGTGTGGGCTCCGTGGAACGTGCCCCAGTTGACCACCTGCACCAGGGCAAGGCGCATCTGGCCGGGGTTTGTCAGCTCCCCCATCGGGAGCATGGAAGCGATGCTCACTGTGCGTCCTCCGTGTCAGGGTCGCTGTCCTGCGAAGTAGCTGGTCCGTCGTCGAACTCCAGGAGCGCCTCTGTTCCCGCAGGGTCCGTAGTTGCTGACTTCAGGGCCTCTATCTGGGCGGGGATGTCGCCGATGTTCTCGAACGGCAGGGCCAGGGGCAGGGCGTTGGAGATGGTGTAGACGTCGTCCAGGCCTGTCGGGAGGAGGAGCTGGCGGGCCAGGAGCTTGGTGATGGCCCGGTTCACCACGTCCGAGTCCCGCAGGGCATCCTGCTGGCCGGCGGGCTGGTAGTGCGCCACCAGGTCGGCGATTTCCTCCCGGGTAATGGTGGGGTCCGTCTGCGCGGTGACGTGGCGGTCCAGGAGCAGGCGCAGGCGGAGCAGCACGATGGTCTCCACCCGGCTGAGGGCACGCTGCTGCCGCAGGATGCTGGAGCGGGTGCTTCCGCCGATCGCGTCCGGGTCCACCGGGCGCAGGACGCCGATCTTGCGCTCGTGGTCCAGCTCCATGGTGAGGAACAGCTCGGACAGCCGGCTCCGCAGGATCACCTGGTTGTCCAGCAGGACGGTCCAGAGCTTTTCGTCCCGGCCGCCGTCCACGTAGGGGCCTTTAAGGAGCTTTACCAGCGCCTGGCGCACCTTCATGGACAGGACCCCGGTATCGCCGGGGAAGAGCGCGGCACCGTCAACGAAAGTGTCGCGTGGCGTGACGGCGAAAGGCCGCTCCGCCGTCGTCGTGGTTGTCTCTTCAGTCATCAGGATCCTTTGGAAGCGTGACCAGCGGCAGGTAGGCCCTGCGCGTGGTGCCGTCTATCTGTTCGTAGTCCAGTACCTCGAGGCCCTGGTTGTCGAAGCCGGCGCCGGCGTGGAGCGCGTGCGAGAGGAGCGCGCGGATGGTGTTGATGTGCTGCTCCCCGGGCGGCAGCTGCTGCCACGCCTCGGAAAGGGTGGAAGCGCCGGCCAGGGCCGCCCGCACCACCTCCGGCTTGGCCTTGCCGGTCCTCGGCGAGCGCACGCGGTCAGAGTCGCTGAAGGCGATGGGATCGGCCAGTTTGGGCGGGGCGGCGAACTCATCAGGATCGAAGAGCTTCACCATGGACAGTGACTCGAACCCCGCATTGAAGAGGACCGGCCCGGGGACCAGGCCGGGGCGTTCGCGCTCATAGGGAAGGGACCTGATGGCCTGCTCCGCCTCCCGAAGGACCTGCCGGAGCCGGACGGACTGGCGGAAGTCATCGCTCTGGACGTACGTGTTGAGGCTTTCACTGAGCTTGCCGTAGATCCGCTGGATCTGGCTGTGCTGCTGGCGCAGTTCCGCCACCAGGTTCTTCAGGGTTTCCCTGTCCTCCGGAGAGAGATCGTCCGCGAACTGCCGGCCGAGGACCTCGCCGATGGCGGACCGGAACCGCAGCTGCTGCTGGGGGTCCTCCAGGAACGCCGTGAAGGACCGGAAGGTCCGGCCCTCCGGGCTTTGGCGGAGGCGTTTGTCCGCTTCCAGCACCTGGGCCATGGTGGCGCCCTTGGTCAGCGACTCCTCGATGATCTGGTTGCGCAGTTCGCCTACCAGTTCCTCGATCCTGTCACGCATCTTCTTGTAGTCGGCGGGCAGGCTTGCAGCCAGGTCCAGGATGTTTCCCGCGGCCTCCACCGCCTCGTCGTCATCCAGCAGGCCGTCGAACTCACCGCTGCTGATGTCCTGGATCAGCTGCTGGCGTTCTTCGATCTCCTCTTCGAGGGACTCCAGCCGGGCGCTCTGGTCCGGGTTGGTCTCGTTGGCAAGCTTTTCGACGTCGCCGAGCAGCGTGCCCAGGCGGGACCCGTTGAGCGTGGACCGTTCGCTGGAGAGGCTGTCCAGGAACGCCAGCACGCGTGCCGCAGGTTCGGTCACCTCGTAGACGATCTGGCCTGACTGGTTCCGCCGCGTCAGGAACTGGCGGCGCGTCCACTCGTCGCCGAAGGACTTTCCGTTCGCCCCTCCACCCAGCCCGGGCTCCTGGCGGCGGAGCTCCTCAAGGAAGGAGTCGACGTCGGCATGGAACTCTTCCAGCGGCAGCTGCGGACGGGTACGGGTGAAGGATGCCTGCAGCACCGCGATCACCCAGGGCGCCGAGCGCGTCAACGCCCAGGCAGGTCCCTTGGTGAGGAGTTCGAGGTCCCGAAGCCGGGCGCTGATGGCATCAGCGGATGACCTGGCGGAGCGGGGCACACACTCTCCTTGGACTGCTTGCGGGGGCGGGGCGGCGGCCTGGATCGGAAAACCGCCAACTACAAGGTTAACGCAGGCGCCGCGACCACTCTGTGACCTACCGGGCGGTAGTGTTTCGATCCCATATCAACAGGGCTCTGCGCCCGTTGCGGCTCTGGCTGGGCCGGGAGGTCTCCCCCTACGCTCGTGCTACTGATCTCAGCCAAAGCAACGACGCAGCAGGGGGACTCATGCAGTTTGATCTCAGTTCAGTGGAAAACGCCACCTTGGTCTTTATGGGAACCTTGATGTTTGGCGCCATCCTGGCCGTATTCGTCCTGACGGCAGGGCTGATCGCCCTGCTGCTCCTGGGGGCGGGAAAGCTGGGCTGGACGCTGGCCTCCACCGTGCTTGTGGCAGTGGTCCACGGGATCAATACCGGCTGGGACAAGCTGGTGCACCACGCCTCCACGGTGGATGTTGCAGGCGATTTCCAGCCCCAGGCCTCCCCTAGCACCGGAACCTACCCGCGGGTAATCTTGAGGGACAGCTGAAGGGTTCTCCAACCCGGCGGATCCATGGCTAGACCGGCCAATCCGGCCAAGGAGATGACCCATGAGCTCCGCCACTGACAGCCCCGCAACAAGCCCTGCCACCGGCCTTCCCACCTCCATAGGACCGGCAACGGACTCCCCCGCGGAGGAAACCCCCGTACCTGCCGGCAAGATCGGCGCCGGAGTTACGGCTGATGAGGCCCGTGCCGTTGCAGAAGCCGCGCGGGAATCCGGCTGGGAACGTCCCAGCTTCGCCAAAGGCCTCTACCTGGGCAGCTTCGACCTCAGCCTGGTCCACCCCTGGCCCACCCCGGACCCGGAGTCCGTGGAACGGGGCGAGGCATTCATGGCCCGGCTGCTGGAGTACGCCGGCACCATGGACGGCCGGGTGATCGAGCGCGATGCCAAAATTCCCGACGAATATATCCGGGGCCTTGCCGGCCTGGGCGTTTTCGGAATGAAGATCCCCCGGGAATATGGCGGACTGGGACTGTCCCTGGTGTACTACGGCCGCGCACTCGCCCTGCTTGGCAGCGTGCACCCGAGCCTCGGCGCACTGCTTTCGGCACACCAGTCAATTGGGGTGCCGGAACCGGTGAAGGTTTTTGGGACCTCGGAACAAAAGCTCGAGTACCTGCCGCGCTGCGCGGCCGGCGCCATCACTGCCTTCCTCCTGACGGAACCTGATGTGGGCAGCGATCCCGCCCGGCTGGGCAGCACTGCAACGCCCACGGACGACGGCGATGCGTACCTTCTGGACGGCGTTAAGCTGTGGACCACCAACGGGGTGATTGCAGAGCTGGTGGTGGTGATGGCCGTGGTGCCGGCACACACGGATGCTGACGGCACCCGGCATAAGGGCGGCATCAGCGCCTTCGTGGTGGAGATGGACTCTCCGGGCATCACGGTGGAAAACCGGAATGCGTTCATGGGGCTGCGGGGCATTGAAAACGGCGTGACCCGGTTCCACCAGGTGCGGGTGCCGGCCGCCAACCGGCTGGGCCGCGAGGGGCAGGGCCTGAAAATTGCACTCACCACCCTGAACACCGGCCGGCTCTCCATTCCGGCGCTGTGTGTAGCATCCGGCCGCTGGAGCCTGAAGATCGCCCGGGAATGGTCCAATGCCCGGACCCAGTGGGGCAGGCCGGTGGGCGAGCACGAGGCAGTAGGCAAGAAAATTGCGTTCATCGCAGCCTCAGCCTTCGCCCTGGATGCGGTGTTCGAGCTCTCCGCCGAACTCGCCGATGCCGGCCAGAAGGACGTCCGGATCGAGGCCGCCCTGGCAAAGCTCTGGGCCACGGAGATCAGCTGCCAAATTGCCGATGAACTGGTCCAGATCCGGGGCGGCCGCGGCTTTGAAACCGCGGAATCCCTGGCGGCACGCGGCGAGCGCGCCGTTCCCGCGGAGCAGCAGCTGAGGGACCTGAGGATCAACCGGATCTTCGAAGGCTCTTCGGAAATCATGCGGCTCCTGATCGCCCGGGAGGCGGTGGATGCGCATCTGGCTGCCGCCGGCGACCTTGCGTCGCTGGACGCAAGCCTGTCCGACAAGGCGAGGGCCGCCGTCGGGGCTTCCGGCTTCTACGCCAGGTGGCTCCCCAAGCTGGTGGCCGGCGCCGGCATGGACCCGCGCTCCTACAGTGAGTTCGGGCGGCTGGCCAAGCAGCTGCGCTTCGTGGAGCGTTCGTCACGGCGCCTGGCACGCCAGACGTTCTACGGCATGGGCCGCTGGCAGGCGAAACTCGAAAGGAAGCAGGCGTTCCTGGGCAGGGTGGTGGACATCGGTGCCGAGCTGTTCGCCATGACCGCCTGCTGCGCCCGGGCAGAGATGCTGCTGCACACTGCACCCGAAAAAGCCGCCAGCGCCTACGAGCTCGCGGAGGCCTACTGCGAGCAGGCCCGGGTGCGCGTGGACGAGTACTTCGACCAGCTGTGGCGGAACACGGACGACGCCGACCACTCCCTCACGCGGAAGGTCCTCGCCGGGGATTACACCTGGCTGGAGGAGGGCATATTGGACCAGTCCGAAGGGACCGGCCCGTGGATCGCTGACGCCTCGCCCGGAGCCTCCCGGCGGGAAAACCTGCACCGTAAATACCGGTGACGCCACAGGTCACAACATAGTAAGCATCCTTGCTATCACTGGTGGGTGATGCTTGAGTTGAGCCATGAGTAGCTCAACAGACCCAGAGAACCTGCCCCCGAGGCGTGCCCGCGAGGATGTTGACCGAGACGGAAGCCGCCGCGGCGATACCGTGGGCGGCGAGCCCACCCGCTCCTACCCGCAGGTGCCGGCCGGCGATGCCGCACCGACCTCCACCTACGACCGGGTGCCTGACCGCACCGGCCCGGCAGGCGCCTCCGCCGAGCGGGAGTACGTTCCCGCAGCTCCTGCGCCCGCTGCCGATCCCAACCTGACCGACCGACAGACGGCCGTGGCCCGGGAGAAGGAGCAGTTCGGCGGCATCAAGGTGGGGTCCGCGTTCTTCGGCTGGCTGACCGCCACAGGCATGGCCGTCCTGCTCACCGCCTTTGTGGCGGCGGCGGGAACGGCTGTTGGCCTGGCCACCAACACGGACGTGAATGAAGCTGTCAGCCAGGCAGCCCGGAACCAGGGCACGGTGGGGCTGGTGGGCATCATCGTCCTGCTGGTGATCCTGTTCCTGTCCTATTACTCCGGCGGTTACGTGGCAGGAAGGATGGCGCGCTTCAACGGCGCCAAACAGGGCCTCATGGTGTGGATCTGGGCGCTGATCGTGGCCATCCTTGTGTCCATCCTGGGCCTGGTGGCAGGGCAGCAGTTCAACGTGCTGGCCAACCTCAACAGCTTCCCGCGGATCCCCATCAACGAAGGGCAGCTAACCACCACCAGCATCATTGCCGCCGTCGTGGTGGCCGCGGTTGCCCTGGTGGGCGCCGTCCTCGGGGGACTTGCAGGCATGCGGTTCCACCGCAAGGTGGACCGGGCCGGCTTCACGCCGGACAGCGCCTACGACGACGAGTAGTCAGGCGTGGACGTCCCCGTCCACATAGAACCAGCGGCCGTTTTCCCGCACGAACCGGCTGGCCTCGTGCAGGACCCCGCGGCCGCCGCCCTGGCGGTAGTACGCCTTGAACTCCACCGTTCCCTCGGTATCCAGCGGTCCGCCGCCGGACGTGGAGAGGATGTCCAGGCGGCGCCACTGCATCCCCGGGTCCAGCTCCAGCTCCGCAGGTGCTGTCCGGGGGTGCCAGGTCCGCAGGAGGTAGTCCGTGTCCAGCAGGGCGAACGCACTGTAGCGGGAACGCATCAGTTGCTCAGCGGTGGCAGCCTCCGCCGCGCCCCGGTGGAAGCGGCCGCAGCACCGCGCGTACTGCTCACCGGACAGGCACAGGCAGTTTTCCTGGTCCATGGATACCGTCATGCAGAAGATGCTGTCACACGCGGTAACAGCTTTGCTACAACCCGGGGCGCGCCCCGGCGTCCGGCGGCACGGCACCCCAAAAATCCGTAAGGTGGAGAGGGAGCTGTTGCCCAGGCAGAGAGGAGAGATGACGTGGAGAATCCGGATACGCTCATCCTCAACCTGACGTTCCTGGGTACCGTGGGCGTCGCATTCCTCATGTTCCTGGTCCTCTTCCTGTTGGGGGTCATCACGCTGGTCCTGGCAGGGCTTGGCCGCCTGGCGGCTGCAGTGCTGATGGCCTTGTTCGGCCGGCGTTCCCGAAAAGAATCCCTCCCGGTGGTACAGCTCTACGGGACGCGGCTCCAGCACCGCGGAGGCGATTCCGACGGCGATGCTGCCGCCGGCCCAGTGCCGCGGAAAGTGCGCCGTGACTGGCGCACCGCGCTGAAGCCCGCACAGGTGAAAGCGTCGCTGCGCACCGCCGTCGGCCATCACCCGGCACTCACTGCCGCGCGCCATGAGCCGCCGGTCCTCGCGGATGACTGGGCCGCGGCCGTCGCGGACGCAGACGCCCGGGCAGCGGCCAAGGCGCGGGCCGCCACTCCGGACATCAAGGTTTCAGTGCGGGACTTGCCCGATCCCCAGGTACCGGCGGAAGAGGTGGCGGAAGTGGCCCCGCTGGTGGAGTCCGCGCTGGACAACAGCCGCCCCTCCCGGGAACTGCCCCGGTCCTTCAAGAAGCCGCAGGTTTCCCACGTCCTGGCGCCGCTGGACACCGGATCGTTGGTGTCCCTGTCCGGCCCGGAGCACATCAGCAAGGCCGCGGCGGAGGCCGCCAAGGACGCAGGTTCCAAAGGCTCCGCTTCGAAGGGCAGACAGCCCTTACCCTGAGCAACCATCTGGGTTAGCGTGAAACCCATGGAATTCAGATACCTCGGAAACAGCGGATTCAAAGTCTCGGAAATCACGTTCGGCAACTGGCTGACGCACGGCTCGCAGGTGGAGAACGACGTCGCCACCCAGTGCGTGCGGGCAGCACTCGACGCCGGCATCAGCACTTTCGACACAGCCGACGTCTACGCCAATACGGCCGCGGAAACGGTCCTGGGCGCCGCACTGAAGAATGAGCGGCGCGAGTCACTGGAGATCTTCACCAAGGTCTACGGGCCGACCGGCCCCAAGGGCAAGAACGATCTTGGCCTGTCCCGCAAGCACATCATGGAGTCCATCAACGGCTCGCTGCGCCGGTTGCAGACGGACTACGTGGACCTCTACCAGGCCCACCGCTACGACTTCGAAACGCCGCTGGAAGAAACCATGCAGGCGTTTGCGGACATCGTCCGGCAGGGCAAGGCCCTGTACATCGGTGTCAGCGAATGGACCGCGGAGCAGCTGCGCGAAGGCCACGCGCTGTCCAAGGAACTGGGCTTCCAGCTGATCTCCAACCAGCCCCAGTACTCCATGCTGTGGCGGGTCATCGAGGCTGAGGTTGTCCCGGCCTCGGAGGAGCTGGGCGTGTCCCAGATTGTCTGGTCCCCCATGGCCCAGGGCGTGCTCAGCGGGAAATACCTGCCCGGCCAGCCGGCCCCCGAAGGAAGCCGCGCCACGGATGAAAAGGGCGGCGCGAAGATGATCGAGCGCTGGATGCGCGACGACGTCCTGGCCGGCGTGCAGGAACTCAAGCCCGTCGCCGAGGAAGCCGGGCTGTCCATGCCGCAGCTTGCCGTGGCCTGGGTGCTGCAGAACCCGAACGTTGCCTCGGCCATCGTCGGCGCCTCGCGGCCGGAGCAGATCGCGGACAGCGTGGCGGCGGCAGGCGTGAAGCTTGAACCGGAGGTCCTGAAGAAGATCGACGACGCCATCGGATCGCTGGCTGAGCGGGACCCCGCCCAGACCAAATCACCCGCCGCGCGGGAAGCCTAGGGCGGCCCGTGGCTTCCGAAGCCGAACTGCCTGACGTCCTTGCCCTCGGCGTCACGGGTTCCACCGGCGGGCTGGGCGGGATGGTGGCGCGGCAGCTCGCTGAACTGGGTTCCGCCCAGAGGCTGCTGGTCCGCGATCCTGCCCGCGCGCCCGTGCTGGACGGCGCCACGCCGGCCGTGTGCAGCTACGCGGATTCCGCCGCTGCCCGGCAGGCCTTGGACGGCGTGAAAGTACTCTTTATGGTGTCCGCCGCGGAAACGCAGGACCGGGTGCAGCAGCATGCGGCCTTCGTTGATGCCGCGGCCGGGGCGGGGGTGGAGCACGTGGTGTACACGTCCTTCTACGGCGCGGCGCCCGATGCCACCTTCACCCTGGCCCGGGACCATTACGCCACCGAGGAGCACATCAGGGCGTCCGGCATGGAATTCACGTTCCTGCGGGACAATTTCTACCTGGACTTCCTGCCGCTCCTGGCCGGGGAGGACGGCGTGATCCGCGGACCGGCGGGCGACGGCGCCTTCTCCGGGGTGACACGAGAGGACATCGCCCGCTGTGCCGTCGCCGTCCTGCGGGACCCAGCCATCCACAAGGGCGCCACGTACAACCTGACCGGGCCGGAGGAGCTGACCCTGGCGCAGGCCGCGGGCATCATCACCGGGAGCACCGGCCGCACCATCACCTACCAGCCGGAGACGGTGGAGGAGGCGTACGCTTCGCGGGCTTCCTACGGCGCCCCGCCCTGGCAGGTGGACGCCTGGGTAAGCACGTACACAGCCATCGCGTCCGGAGAGATGGCGGGGATATCGCCGGATGTCCATGGGCTCACCGGCGAGGACCCCATCAGCCTGCGCGAGTTCCTGGCCCGGCCGGTCCTGTAAATTCCCAGAGTTTTTGTCCAGATATGCCGGCTTCCGGAGCCTCCAAGTGCGCATATCTGGACAAAAACTCCAATTGGGTGGGGCGTTGACGGGGCTTCGGGGCTGGCGTAGACCTGTGGAAAGGGGGACGTCCAAGCCGGCCGAGCAGGAGTGGCACCACCATGAAACAGACCTACACGCACCAGCAGTCCGCCGGTCTGGCCACAGCGGCGGAAAATCCAGCTCCGCCCGTGGCCGGGCCCACCACCGGCCCGATCACCCGGGAGGAACTCCAGTTGGGGGCCCGCAACCACTCCATGCCCTTGGAGGCCCTCCGCCGGGACATCACTCCCCCGGGGCTGCATTACGTCCTGACCCACTTCGACATCCCGGACATTGATGAGTCCTCCTGGCACCTGCGGATCAGCGGCGCGGTGGACATGGCCATGGAGCTGACCATGGCCGCCCTGCGCAGGGACCCCTTCATCACCGTTCCCGTCACCCTGGAATGTGCCGGGAACGGACGGTCGCTCCTGGATCCGCGGCCGGTCAGCCAGCCGTGGCTCCTGGAAGGCGTGGGCACCGCCCACTGGACAGGCGTCCCACTGGCCTACCTCCTGGGCAAGGCGGGCGTCCACCCGCACGCCGTTGAAGTGGTGTTCACCGGGGTGGACGAAGGCGTCCAGGGCGGCGTCCCCCACCGCTACGCACGCAGCCTGCCGATCCATGAGGCGCTGCGTCCCGACGTCGTCCTTGCCTACGCCATGAACGGCAGCGAACTGCCGCCCCAGCATGGCTTCCCGCTGCGGCTGGTGGTGCCAGGCTGGTACGGCATGGCCAGCGTGAAATGGCTGGAATCCATCGAGGTGGTCACCACGCCGTTCAAGGGCTTCCAGCAGGAGGTTGCCTACCGCTACCAGGCTTCAGAGGACGACGCCGGCACGCCGGTTTCGCGGATCAGGGTGCGTTCGCTGATGGTTCCGCCGGGCATCCCGGACTTCCTTACCCGCAACCGGATGCTGAAACCGGGTCCGGTGCTGCTGCAGGGCAGGGCGTGGTCCGGCGAAGGGGCGGTCACGTCCGTGGAGGTAGGCATTGATGGTGCCTGGCTGCCTGCCCAGCTCGAAAAGCCCGCCGGCGGATACGCGTGGCGGAAGTGGACCATGCCCTGGGTGGCGGATCCGGGCGAGCATGTGCTGTCCTGCCGGGCCACGGACGCAACCGGAGCCACCCAGCCCCTGGAACAGAACTGGAACTACCAGGGGATGGGCAACAACGTGGTGCAGCGCATCAGTGTGACGGTGGGGTAGCTGGGCTGGAACGCAGCCCGGTCCGGCGCCGGTAAAGGCCGGGCTATACTCGGTGCCAGCCATGACCAGCCTTCCTTCCTCCCCCGCCAGTGTCCGCATCGACGCATGGCTGTGGGCCGTCCGCGCCTACAAGACCCGCTCCGCGGCCACGGCTGCCTGCCGCGCGGGCCACATCCGGCTCAACGGCAGCCCGGCCAAGGCGTCAGCCACCCTGGTCACCGGCGATACCGTAACCGTCCGGATGTCCGGTTACGAACGCATCCTGGAAGTGCGCCGGCTGATCAACAAGCGCGTGGGGGCTGAGCCGGCCTCGCACTGTTTCACCGACCACACGCCGCCGCGCCCGGTTGCCCCGGCGCTCGGCCTGCCGCAGCGCGACCGGGGAGCCGGCCGGCCCACCAAGAAGGACCGCCGCGAGATGGAACGGCTGCGCGGTCCGGCGTGACAGACCTGGTCCTCGCGGACGTGCGGATGCCTGGGGACGCCGCCCTGTACAGCGTACACATCAGCGCCGGCCGCGTAAGCCGGCGCGGGGCGGGTGTTGGGTCCCCGGGCGCCGCGCGCGTCCTCGACGCCGGCGGGCGCTGGCTGATTCCCGGGCTGTGGGACGAGCACGTGCACATGACCCAGTGGGCGCTGCACGCGAACCGCATTGACCTCTCCGGCGCCGTCAGCGCCCAGGACGCTGCCGCCGTCGTACGTTCCTCAATGTCCGGCGCTGATCCTGCGGTGACCGCCGTTGGCGTCGGGTTCCGTGACGCGCTGTGGGCGGATACGCCCTCCTTGGCGCTGCTGGATTCCGCAACCGGCAGCCAGCCCGCCGCGCTGGTCAGCCACGACCTGCACAGTGTGTGGCTCAATTCCGCTGCGGCCGCGCGTTACGGGGTAGAGGTGGACGCCTCCGGGCTGCTGCGCGAGGAGCCGGCCTTTGCCCTGACACGGGAGCTGGGCCGCTTGCCGGACGTCGTCGTGGATACCTGGGTGTCCGGGGCCGCCACGGCGGCTGCTGCCCGCGGGGTGGTGGGCGTGGTGGATTTCGAGATGACCTGGAACCGCGACCCGTGGCTTCGGCGCATTGCCGGCGGTTTCGATGCCCTCCGCGTGGACGCCGGTGTTTACCCTTCCGACCTCGAGCGCGCCGTGGCGGCTGGCATGCGGACGGGGCAGGGGGTCGACGGCGGCAAGGGACTGCTGCGGGTGGGACCCCTTAAGGTGCTCATTGATGGGGCGTTGAATACACGCACCGCCTATTGCGTGGACCCCTACCCCTTCGGCGGGCATGGGCTCCTGACCGTGGAGCCGGAGGAGTTGCTGGCGCTGCTGGAGAGGGCAAGGGATACCGGATTTCTCCCCGCCGTCCACGCGATTGGGGACGCGGCAAACCAGGTGGCCCTTGATGCTTTTGCGCGCGCGGGGATTGGCGGGCGGATCGAGCACGCGCAGTTTGTGCGCCGTGAGGATTTGGCGCGTTTTGGCTCGTTGGGCGTGCTGGCCAGTGTCCAGCCTGTCCATGCGCTGGACGACCGTGATGCGGCAGAAACCAACTGGCCCGGACGGACTGACCGCGCTTTCCCCCTGCGCTCCCTGCTCGACGCGGGGGCCTCGCTGCTGCTGGGCTCCGATGCCCCGGTGGCGCCGCTCGATCCTTGGGCTGCCATGGCGGCGGCCACCGTGCGGGCACGCAATGACGGGCGCGGGCCGTGGCATCCCCAGGAAGCCATCACGCGCGGGCAGGCACTCCTGGCCTCGACCCGGGGGCGTTCGCGGGTCCGGGAGGGGGATCCTGCTGACCTAGTTCTCCTGGATGCCGATCCTTTGGCTGCGCCGGACGGGGTGTTCGCTGAGATGCCGGTGGCCGCGACGCTGGTTGCGGGGCGTTTTACGTACGACGCCGGCTTGGCCTAGGCCTGGCTCACCCCTTGGTGCGCGCCCGCACCAGGTTGGCGAAGGGGAGCTGACCGTGTTCTTTCACGAAGGCTGTGTGGTAGTCAGCTTCCGCCTTGCCGAGGTGTTCGGCGGGCAGTTCCTTCCAGGCGATGAGTAGCTTTTCGGCGTCGGCGAGCTGCCAGACCAGGCGGCCGTCCCAGTGTCCAGGCGGCTTCCCCTGCCCGAAGTCCAGGAATTCCTGCACCTGCCGCCGGAGGCCGCGGTTGCCTTTGCTGCCCGGGCCTGCCTTGCCCAGGTAGAGGACGACGGCGGTGTCCACCCATTCGTCGGCGAGGGCGGGTTCGGGCAGCGACGGGTCCTTCTTCTTGAAGACGCCGGCGGTGCTTTTCCTGAGGAATCGGGGCTGGAAACCTTCCGGCGCCAGGACGGCGAAGATGCCGGTTGCCTGCGGGAGCCGCATGACCTCAAGCGAGCCGATGGGACGGAAGCCCGCGAAACCGTCGGCTTTCAGGCCCTTACTGGTGAACTGCATCCCTTCATTCAACAGCACGTGCGACAGCCTGCCCTGGTTTATCGACGCCTGGCCACTGCCCTGCGTTTTCCACATAGAGTTTTTGGCAGCGGGTCACTGTCAGACCCTGCTGGAAGACTTTACTCATGGAGGCGGTTCAGGGGTTGGCAGGGGCACCGGCAAGGGTGCAGGCGGCGGGAAGCCCTGTTGCGCTGCCTGCCGCCGGCACGCTCCTTGCCCCCGGGGTGCCGCCGGTTCCTGGTGTCCTGTCTGTTGCTGATATCTCTCGCGCTTTGGCTTCGATTACGGTCGCTGCCAACGGTGCGGGGATGATTGATCAGTTGCGGGAGCTGGAGGATTTGAAGTCGCTGGCTGCTGCGAAACAGGCCCGGATTACTGTGGCTTTTGATCTGTCCCAGCGGCGGGAGCAGGCCGCGGCCGGCGTCCCGGCCAAGGAACAAGGCACCGGCGTTGCCGCGCAGGTGGCTTTGGCGCGCCGGGAGTCCCCGGCCCGCGGCGGCCGGCTCCTGGGGATGGCCAAGGCCCTCGGCACCGAGATGCCCCATGCCCTGGCCGCGCTGGAGTCCGGGCAGCTGAACGAGTGGCGCGCCACCCTCGTCGTGAAGGAAACAGCGTGCCTGTCCGCCGAGGACCGGTGCGCCGTGGACGAGGAACTCGCCGCCAACACCGGAACGCTTTCAGGATGCGGGGACCGGGCTATCATTGCCGCCGTGCGTGCGGCTGCCTACCGGCGGGATCCGGGGTCAGTGGCGAAACGGGCCAGCCATGCGGTGAATGAGCGTACGGTCAGCCTCCGCCCGGCGCCGGACACCATGGCCCGCCTGACCGCCCTGCTGCCCGTCGCCCAGGGGGTGGCAATCTACGCGGCCCTGACCCGGCGCGCGGACACGTTGCGGTCCTCCGGGGACGAACGGTCCAAGGGCCAGATCATGGCCGACCAGCTCGTTGAAAACATCACGGGCACCCCTGGCGGGGTCAGCAGCATCGAAGTCCAGCTGGTCATGACCGACCGCACCCTCTTCCAAGGCGACAGCGAACCCGTCCGCCTCGCAGGC
Organism: Arthrobacter sp. AK04; assembly: GCF_021129155.1. Taxonomy (GTDB): domain Bacteria; phylum Actinomycetota; class Actinomycetes; order Actinomycetales; family Micrococcaceae; genus Arthrobacter; species Arthrobacter quantipunctorum. The sequence goes on along the minus strand of NZ_JAJOMC010000055.1, from coordinate 412 downwards.
TACGGCACCGTCCCCGCCGAATGGGCACGCCAAACAGTCCTCGGCCAGCCGGAACGCCCCGGCACAGGACCAGAATCGGCCCCTGCCGGCGCTGCAGGGACGGCTGTCAGGGGCAGCAGCGACATAGATGTCTGGCTCCGCCGGCTCTACACAGCCCCCGGCACCGGAGAACTCCTCGCCATGGACTCCAAAGCCCGGCTCTTCCCGCCCGGGCTCCGCCGGTTCCTCCAGGTCCGGGACGACACCTGCCGCACCCCCTACTGCGACGCACCCATCCGCCACCACGACCACATCACCCCTTGGCACCAGGACGGCCCCACCACCAGCAACAACGGCCAAGGCCTCTGCGAAGCCTGCAACCACACCAAAGAAACACCCGGGTTCTCAGCCACCCCAGTCCCCGGCCCCAGAC
>NZ_JAJOMC010000054.1 GCF_021129155.1 Arthrobacter sp. AK04 | reverse complement strand
TTTATCGGTGCCCCCGCCCCCGGGGGTGGGGGGCACACCCCCCCCCCCCCCCCGGCGGCCGGCCCCATACTGGGCCCGGCCCCCGGTCGAACGCGTTGTGCTGCTAGAGGGTGGAAGTGTCGATCACGAAGCGGTAGCGGACGTCCGAGGCGAGGACGCGCTCGTAGGCCTCGTTGATCTTCTCGGCCGGGATGACCTCGATCTCGGCACCGATGCCGTGCTCGGCGCAGAAGTCCAGCATCTCCTGCGTTTCGCGGATGCCGCCGATCATGGAGCCGGCGAAGGACCGGCGGCCGCCGATCAGTGCGAACGCGTTGACGGGGAGCGGCTCGGCGGGGGCGCCAACGTTCACCAGGGCACCGTCGAGTTTCAGCAGCTGCAGGTAGGAGCTGATGTCTATCGAGGCGCTGACCGTGTTGATGATCAGGTCGAACGTGCCGGCGAGGTCGCTGAAGGTGCTCTCGTCGCTGGTGGCGTAGTAGTGGTCGGCGCCCAGCTTCAGGCCGTCTTCCTGCTTCTTGAGCGACTGGGACAGCACGGTGACCTCGGCGCCCATGGCGTGGGCGATCTTGACGCCCATGTGGCCGAGCCCGCCCAGGCCGACGACGGCGACCTTCTTGCCGGGTCCGGCGCCCCAGTGGTGCAGCGGGGAGAAGGTGGTGATGCCGGCGCACAGCAGCGGAGCGGCGACATCGAGCTCGAGTGCTTCGGGGATCCGGACCACGAAGTCTTCGGTCACCACAACGTGGGTGGAGTAGCCGCCCTGGGTGATGGTGCCGTCGCGGTCAACGGCACCGTAGGTGCCCACGTTGCCCTTGAGGCAGTACTGCTCCTCGCCCTTCAGGCAGTTCTCGCAGTCCTTGCAGGAGTTGACCATGCAGCCGACGCCGACGCGGTCGCCCACGGCGTGCCTGGTCACCTCGGAGCCCACCTGGGTGACGACGCCGGCGATCTCGTGGCCGGGAACCAGCGGGTACTGCTGCGGGCCCCAGTCGCCGCGGACCGTGTGGATGTCCGAGTGGCAGATGCCGGCGAACTTGATGTCGATCAGGACGTCGTGGGGTCCCACTTCGCGCCGTTCGATAGTGGTGGGAATGAGGTCCTCAGTGGAGGACGGGGATGCATAGGCCTTGACGGTAGTCATGGGTCTCCTGGGGTTCTGTTGGGGGTTATTAAAATGCTACAGGGGCCGGATGCCATCAAACCGGATACGGGGGTCCGTAGCGGTGGCCCTGCTGTAACTGGTTCTGGCAGTCCTACCCTTGCCGGCCCTCGTACTCAGCATCGGTGATGTGCTCCGCCCAGGCTGTGGTAGCTGCCGGGTCTTCATCGTTTTCGAGGATTGCCAGGTGTTCCATGAAGGTTCCGTTGGCTGAGGCATGCCAGTGCTCTTCGCCCGGCGGAGTGTAGAGGGTCTGGCCGGGGTGGACGTCGATGATGTTTCCGTCCCGGGTGCCGAAGCGTGCCACGCCGGAAGTCACATGGAGGTACTGTCCGCGGGCGTGCGAGTGCCAGGCCGTGCGGGCTCCCGGCGCGAAGCGCACCTTGGCAACAACGGCGCGCTGCTCCGGCCCGTGGGGGAGCACGATCATGTCAACCCAGACATCGCCGGAGAACTGTTCGGGCGGGTTCTTGACGGTTTCGCGGACGGGCTCGAGGTTCATGGTATTCCTTTCGGACGGGAGGTGCCTCCATCAAACCGGCTGCCTGGAAAGGTAGCGAGGGCCCTGCTGAACCGGGTTTTAGCAGACCCTCCTTTGGGCACCGGGATTCGTCGTAACGTGTCCTGTATGGATAACCGAGCCGAAGTACGGCAGTTCCTCTCCACGCGCCGGGGGCGCATCACTCCGGAACAGGCGGGCATTGAACCCTACGGCGGGCGGCGGCGCGTGCCCGGACTGCGCCGGGAGGAAGTGGCCCGGCTCGCCGGAGTCAGCGTGGACTACTACACGCGGCTGGAACGCGGGAACCTCGCCGGCGTTTCGGAAAGCGTTCTGGACGCAATTGCCGGGGCGCTGGTGCTGGACCGCGCCGAACATGACCACCTTTACGACCTCGCCAGGACCGCCAACATGTCTGGCCGGAAGCGTGCCGCTGCCCCCGCACCGTCAGGCGTGCGGCCCGAACTGCGGTACCTCCTGGACACCATCACCGGGGCACCGGCCTTCATCGGCAACAACCGGATGGACATCGTGGCCGCGAACACCCTCGGCTACGCCTTGTACTCGGACATGTACCGGGGGCCCGGCCGGCCCGCCAACCATTCACGGTTTATCTTCCTGGACCCCAGGGCGCACAACTTCTACACGGACTGGGAGCGGGCGGCGAGCACCAACGTGGCCATCCTGCGGCGCGAGGCAGGCCGCAATCCGCATGACAAGGGCATTGCGGAACTCATTGGCGAGCTGTCCATGCGCAGCGACGAGTTCCGCACCCGTTGGGCCGCCCATAACGTCCGGCGGCACTACGCCGGCACCAAGTTTTTCCAGCACCCCGTAGTGGGCCTGCTCGAACTGAACTACCAGGTGCTGGAGCTGGAAGAGGACCCAGGGCATTCGCTCACGGTCTATCCAGCCACGCCCGGCAGCCCGTCCGAGGAAGCCCTGAAACTCCTCGCCTCCTGGGCGGTGACGGAGAACATCGCGCAGCTGGCCCAGGCGAACGCGCGGGGCTAGGAACCATACGGGCTAGGCGGGCGTGCCCTATTGGGCCGGCTCCGCCGGTTCAAGCCCGGATTCGTAGCCGATGAGCCAGTGGAGGCCGTGCTGGTCGATCACCTGGCCGTCCGATGCGCCCCAGGGCTTGGGACCGAGCGGGTCCACCACCCGGCCGTCCACGGCAAGCTTGTCGAACCACTCGTGGAGGACTTCCGGTTCGGCTGTCCCCAGCAGCGACAGCATGACACCTTCAAGGCGGACGCTGTTCTGCCCTTCCGCCGCGTCTGAGCCCGCCACGGCAACCACGCCCTTGAGTACTCCGTGGGCAATGGCGTCCGGCGGCCCGTCCTTGCGCCCGAAGTCCTCATAGCTGTGCAGGAAAAGTTCCCCGCCGAAGACGTCCGCGTAGAAACTCAAGGCTTCACGGGCTGTGCCGGGAAAGCTGACATAGATCTGGGGTGCCGTCATTCGCCCAGCATACAGACCGCGCGCGGGGCACCCGGGGAAGACTGCCGGCTGCAGGCCAGGCCGGCTGGGTTGGCCCGCCGGTGGCGGTCAGCTGCCCTCGCGCCGCCAGCGGTAGGGATTGGTGGTGGAGACTTTGACCAGTCCTGATCGTTCCAGGATGGGCCGTGAGAATTCGGTCGAGTCGCTGTGGATGAGGGTCTTGCCCAAGCGGAGTGCCGACTGTGCCCGGCGCGCGGTCAGGGCCCGGTAGATCCCGCGGCCACGCCATTCCGGGCGCGTGGCGCCGCCCCAGATCCCGGCGAAGGCGGTGCCTTCCACCGGTTCGAGGCGGCCCGCACTGACAATCAGGCCGTCCGCCTCGGCCACCCACAGCTCCATCCCGTCATCGAGTGAGAGCCGGTGCAGCAGGGCATCGGCCATCCCGTCGGAGACCGGATCGCCAAAAACTGCATCCTGCATGGCGCTCATCGCCCGGACGTCCTGTTCATCCACCACCTGCCGCACCACCACCCCGTCGGGGACGGGTACGGGAACGCTGAGTGCCTGCGCGCTGCCGATCATGATGGATTCCGGCGGGTCAGGGACAAAACCGTGCTCAAGGAGCGCCCCATGCAGCCCGGGAGCGTGGTCGTGGCCGCGTGTTTTCCATTCCACCCTGGTGACTCCGGGATCAGCCAGGAAGTGGTCCACCGCCGCACGGACCAGCCTGCTGATGGCGTCCTCGCCCGCATTCCCGAGGTCCCGGTACGTCACAAATCCGCGGCCGTCGCGGAATGTCCCAAGGTGCAACGGACCAAGCTTTGTCACCGAGGCGGCGCCGGGTGTCTCGGCATCCGTGCGCAACTGCTCATCGTAGGCAGCCAGGAACCGTGCGGATTCACTCATTCCGCGAGTTTACTGGTGGCCGCAGGGTTCGGGTGCTTGGCCGCGGCGGACCCATCCGGGGTCTCCACCCCGGGCGGCTGGGGTTTGTAGACCCAGGCCACCAGGACCACGGAGATGATCATCAGCAGGAACCAGGCCACGAGTTTCTCCAACCCCACGGGCTCCCAGCCGTCCACCTGGCCGGGATACAGCCATGCGCCGGACCAGGTTGCGATGTTCTCGGCCACCCAGATAAAAAGCGCCACCAGCAGGAACGCGACCAGCAGCGGCATCCTGTGATGCTTCCGGAACACCCGGAAGTGCATCACGCACCGGCCAAAGACCATCACGACGGCGGCGAGCAGCACCCAGCGTGCGTCCCAGATGTAGTGGTGGCTGAAGAAGTTGACGTAGATGGCCGCGGCCACGGCCGCCGTGATCCAGCGCCGCGGATAACGGGCGAACCTCAGGTCGAACAGCCGGTAGACGCGCACCATGTAGGAGCCAACGGCCGCGTACATAAAGCCGCTGAAGAGCGGAACAGCGCCGACCCGCAGGAAGCCCTCGGCCTCGTAGGACCAGGAGCCGGCGTCGGTCTTGAAAAGTTCCATGACCGTTCCGACCAGGTGGAACAGGATGATGACCCGCAACTCCTTCAGGGTCTCCAGCCTGAACACGACCATGAGGATCTGGATTACGACGGCGGCGAGGGTCAGGAAGTCGTTCCTTGCCAGTCCGGCCCCGTCCGGGTACAAGAGCCGCGCCGCCATAAGCACCGCGAGCAGGGCGGCACCAAAGATGCACGCCCAGGCCTGTTTCAGGCCGAACACCACGAATTCGGTGAGCTTGGGCCGGATGCGGCTGGCAGGTGCGCTGGCCAGGAAACGGCGCGCCCGCTCGTCAAGCCGCGCCTCCAGCGGCGTGGAGCTAAGCACTCACGCGCCCTGCCCGGCGCGAGAAAGTGTCCAGCTCCGAGAGGCAGTAGTTCTTGAACCAGTGCCGGATGCCCTGCGGCAGCTTGGGGTAGGCCACGGCGAGCGCTTTCATGGTGCGGTGGAAGCGGCGCTCATGGCGTCCGCTCCACGGCAGGCCGAAGTCATTGCGCAGATGGTCCGGGAGGAGGCCGGCCGTCAGGAACCTGGCGAACGGCATGATGGCGCGGTACCAGAGTGCGGCGTGCTGCGGGTACAGGAGCCCGCGGCCCACACGGATGGCGGCGTCGCTCGCCCGGAGGCCGGCCATGCGTTCGTCATAGTACCGGTTGAACGCCGCACGGTCCTTCGGCCACATTTCGGGCGGAAGCTGCAGGGCTGTGCCAAGCTTCGCGTAGTCCCGGTACATGGCATCGGCGGACTCGTCGTCGAGCGGGCCGTAGATTTTCTCGATGATGACCAGCGCGGTGTCGTAAAGCGTCGCCGTGACCCACAGCTGCAGCTGCGGGTCGTAGGCGTTGTAGCCGGGCGTTTGGTGATCAGCGTCCCGGCGGACAGGGACGTGGGCGCGGTTCACCCTGCGCCGGACCTCTTTGACCTGCTCTTCCGTCCCGTAGGTGACGGCATATACGTAGGTCAGGGTGCCCTTGAGCCTGTTGATCGGGCGGTCCGTGAAGGTGCTGTGCTCCGCGACGCCGCGGCCCACGCCGGGGTCCGCAAGCTGCAGCAGAATGGCCCGTCCCGCTCCCGCGAGCAGGATGACCTCAGCGTTTAGGTCCGCAAGTTCCTGCGCCATTCCATCAGGGTACCGGAGGGTCCAAAGGATGGCGCCGGCCTGGGAAGCCTCCTTACTTGGCGAACCTGGCCTGGAACGCGATGGCTCCCGCGCTGAGCGCCAGCTGCGCGAGTACCAGCATCGGCGACGCGGCGTCCAGGAACAGCGCAAGCATCACCGGGACCATCACAAGGACAGTCAGGTCCGTACCCCGCAGCAGGGTGGACAACTGGTCACGGGGAACCGGCCCGAACGGGGTTTCAACCGGCGGCCTGGACCAGTCAGTGGCAGGACGTGCCGCTGCGCGGAGCGTGCCGGCGGCCATGCCGGCACCTGCTGCCACCCCGACCACGACGAGCAGTGGGCCAGCAGCGCCTAACGCAGCGAGGATGCCGGTCAGTCCGCCCATCCAGCAAGCCAACGCCATGGCCGGCATCACGAGCCGGCTCAGCCTCACCTGCCACGGAGCCAGGGGAACCAGGGCATCCAGTTCCGGAATGAGGGCGGTCCTCCGGATCACTCTCCCACTCCCCGCAGCCGTGGCACAGCCTGCAATGACCATCACGGCGATCTGCAGCATTGCAGGCAGTGCGGGGTCGATCAAAACTACGCCGACGCAGGTGGCAAGCGACAGCAGCGGCCCGGTAAGCGGCGGCCGCAGCCGCAAGTAGGCCACCACGTCTGCACGGACCAAGGCGTGGAACGCGCCACGGACCGGCCTGGCGTGGAACCCGTCACCCCACCGGCGCTGCCTGGCACCCCGTGGTTCCACCGCAAGCGCACGGTGGAGCTCGTTGGCTTCGAGGAAGAACAGGGAGGCGTGCACATGCCCGGAGACCGCACCGCCGCGCGTCAGGTCGGCGCCAGGCACCGAGCCGGCACGGGGTGCAATGTAGGCGAGCACTCCGATGGCAGGCGCGAGCGCGGCCGGCAGCGGCCAGGCTGCCGGCGCCAGGAACGGCAGGACCGCTCCGGGCAGCAGGCATGCCAGGAGAAGGGCACGGCGTCCCGGCTGGTGCTGTTGCGGCGCCAGCTGCATAACGGCGGCGCCGGCGGCGGCGACGATGGCCATCGCCCCGAAGGCCGCCGCTGCCAGCAGGTGGCCGGCGGGCTGGCGCTGGAGGTCTGTCAGGACACTGAAGGGCAAGTAGGCGACGGCGGCGGCCAGCCCGGCGGCAAGGGTCCTGCGAAGGAAAGCGGGCAGCACCAGGGGACGCCGGTCCAGCGGCAGGGGCAGCCACCAAACGGCTTCGGCGGGGCTGGCCGCGACCGGCCCCAGCCTTCGCGCGAGCACGGCAAGGGACGCCAGGCCCACGTAGGTCAGCAGGACCCAGAGAACCTCGGCAGGGAGGACCTGCCACCGGCTGTCCACAAGGCTGCGCTCCATCACGCCGCGTTCGGCAATCTGGTCCCTCAGTGCCAGGACGAAGGACACCGCAATGGCCGCAACGCATCCCAGCCCCAGGACACTGGCGTACAGGTCGAGGAGGACGTCCCGCAGCGATGAACGGGACCGGTTGTACCGGCGCGCTGTCCCCCGGGTGAAGGCCACGATCTCCCGGGCGAGGCCTAGACCGCCCGCCGGGCTTTGGCCCAATGTTGCCGGAAGATCCGCCGTCTCAGGATCCCGCAATGGCCGCCACCCCCTGCGCCGGATCCACGAGTTCCACAACCTCTCCGATGACCAGGCACTGTGTGGCTGTCTGTACAAGCAGGGATGGATCGTGCGTCACCAGGACCACAGCCGCTCCGGCTCCGGCATGCTCACGGATCCGCCGGCTGAGGACACCCCGCATGACGGGATCCAGGCGCTGCTCAGGTTCATCCAGGATCAGCAGGGACGACGGCCGGATGAACCCCGCCGCCAGGAGGAGCCGCCGCCGCTGCCCGGACGACAGGGAGTCCGGCACTGCCTCTGCCCTGCCAAAGAGTCCGAAGAATTCCAGCTCGGCGTCAACGGCCTCGTCCGGCAACGCCACCGAATGTCCCCGCGCCACCAGCAAAAGGTGCTCGCGCACCGTAAGCGACGGGAAGAAGACATCCTCGTCAAAAACTGCAGCAACCTGCCGACGGAACGACGCGGCGTCGGGCATCACCGGAAGACCGTGAACCAGGGCGTCCCCTGCCAGCGGCAGGTGCCGCCCGGCCAGCGTCCGAGCCACAGTGGACTTGCCAGCGCCGTTGAGCCCCACCACCGCCAGGACCTCTCCCGGTTCCACGGCTGCAGTAATCCCGCCGCACACCGGTGTATCCCCGTAGCCCACCACAAGTTCCCTGGCCTCAAGCACTGCCCCCACACTCGCCATGCCACCACCCTAAACCGGCCGCACAGCACCGGGCGTCAATAGACAAGTTTACTTTACAGTCAAGTTCGCTTTACACTGGGCGCATCGACTACCAACAACGACTGGGGGACTGACATGACTGAGGGTAAAGGGAACGCAAAGGGAAATGTGGTGCGGACCGCCTGGGGACGGGCCCGGTTTGGCGCCCGCACAGTACCGGCCATGGTGCCCGCAATCCCAGTGGGAATTCTTCTTGCCGCGCTGGTGGCGGCAGCTGCCGCCCTGGCAGGCTTTTCCCCGCAGCGGCCCTTGCTGGGTGCGGCCATTGTGGCGGCCCTCACGGCCCTGCCCCTATGTGCACTTGCCTGGGCGTTCCTCGTTGACCGGGATTCCCTCAAGGGGGCGGCCGCGCGCCCGGAGGAATCCGTGGAGTCGCGCTGGTACGACGCTTCTGCAGCGGGCGCTTTCCATGACCTGCTGATCGTTGCCGGCCTTGGAACAGCAGTGCTCTTCCTGACGCCCCTGCAAATCGACGGTTCAATAGCACTGCTCGCTATGACCGTCGCGGGCATGCTCTCCATGGGTGTGCGGTACACCGTCAGCCGGAGAAGAGGATAGCGGGTGGAGAACACCCTTCCGGAACTGCGCAGGGAGCATGGCTGGTCGCAGCAAAAGCTGGCGGATGCGCTGGGAGTCTCGCGGCAAACCGTCATCTCCATCGAAAAGGGCCGGTTCGACCCCTCGCTCCCCCTGGCCTTCCGCCTGGCATCACTCTTTGGCTGCACCATCGAGGACATTTTCACGCCAGACAGCTAGCACGAGCAACGCCCGCGAAAAATCGAGTACCCACCACTCGTGCCCTCCATCGCCGCTGCCCGTAGCGTCCTACGAAAGCCCGCGGGCATCACCGCGGGAATCTCTGCTGCGAGGGGGGTCATGGGCTGCATCGAGGCACCGACATGACCCAGCCCGACGGGAACGTCCCTCCCCTCCTGGACCCGGCAGTGCTGGAGCGGCTGCGTAACGAACTCGAGGATGACGAGGGCGTCTGGAAGGTCTTCGTGGAGGCCTTCATCGGGCAGATGCCGCAGAGGCTGCAAAAGGTGCGGCTCGCGCTGACCACCGGCGATTTGCCGGGGGCCATGGACGCGGTCCTGAGCCTCAAGACCGCCAGCCAGATGGTGGGGGCCGAGAGGCTCGCGGCCCTCGCCCTGGAGCTTGAAAAATCGCTGCGGGAGGACGGCAGGACAGCAGACCCCGCCGTTGTCCTGCCCCGGCTGGCAGCCGAGCACCTGCGGCGGCTCAAGCAGTGCGCCCAGCGCACCATCTATGTCCTGCAGGACCACCTGAGGCACCGGCCCTGAACGAAGGCACCGAGTCTCCTGGACCAAGGTGGGGCCCCGGAACAGCAAGCGAACGACGGCGGCCCCGCCCGCCGTCGTACGTTTCCACATTGGGCCTAAAGACACCAGAAAAAAGTGCTGGGGACAGTGCATACTGACGCCATGACTGATGCAGCGCGAAAACCGGACCGGCTCCTCCTCGTGCTGCTGGGGGTCGTCGGACTGCTGGTGGTGGTGGCCCTTGCCGTGGTGTTTTCCCGGGGAGAGCCGGAACCCCTGGACGAGGCCAGCCCGGCGGGAGTTGTCCAGCGGTACAGCACTGCGGTCATCGACGGCGACCTCGAAACGGCCGAAACATACCTCACGGACGCCGCCCGCACCATCTGCCGCGGCTCGTACTACGGTGAGCCCCGGCCCGCCCGTGTGGTCCTGGTGTCCACATCGGAGCGGGACCAGTCGGCCACCGTGCGGGTCTCAATCGTCATTTCGTCCCAGGACGGGCCCTTCGGCCCCTCCGAGTACGAGTCGGAGGACATGTTCAGCCTGGTGAAGGCGGATGGAGACTGGAAGATCAGCCAAGCGCCGTACCAGCTGATGGCGTGCACCGGAACATTGGTCAAGCCATGAGCGCCCCGGCCGGCATGACGATTTCGACGGCGGGGCTCGCCCAGGTGACGCTGCGGCGGCTCATCCAGTACGCCCTGTTGTTTGCCCTGGTGGTGATTGCCGCCAGCGGCCTCAGCGGGCTGCTGGAGCGGCTGTTCACGTCGGGCGCTGTGCTGGCATCCACCGATGTGGCCGGGCTGGCCCGGTCCCTGGCCTTCACTCTGATCGGCGGCCCGCTCGCCCTGCTGCTGTGGTGGTTTGTGTGGCGGAGGCTGGACGACGAGGCCGAGCGCACATCCGCCGGGTGGGGCCTTTACATCACCGCCATGTACGGCGTCTCCCTCATTATCTTCACCACCTCGCTGCTGGGGATGGCGGCCTCGCTCATAGGGCAGCGGGACGGCGACTGGGCGCCGGCGCTTGCCAACAGCATCGCCTGGGCCGCCATTTGGGCATGGCACCGTTGGATGTGGAAGCACCCCCGGAAGCCCACCGTCCACCTGGACGACGTGCGCGCCGTCGTCGGCTCTGTATTCGGCCTGCTGCTCGGCGCCGGTGCCGGCATCGCCGCGCTCAGCGGCCTGCTCGACGTCGCCATCCGGGGCTTCCCCCTGACAGTGACCGTTGAGCCCTGGTGGTACTCGGTGCTCCGTTCGCTGGTGTGGGCGGCGGGCGGAACCGTTGTCTGGTGGTGGCACTGGTTCAGGGAGGGCGGACGCCGCTTCCAGACCAACCTGGTTGACAGCATCATGATCATCGTCGGCGTTTTCGCGGCCGGCATCACTGCCCTTGGCGGGGCCGGCGTGGTCCTGTTCGTGTTCCTGCGGCTGGCGTTCGACCGGGACGACCCCCTGAACGACCTGCTGGAGCCGCTGGCACCGGCCGTGGCCGCAACACTCGTGGGGGCGGTGGTGTGGCGCTACCACCGCACCGCGTCCATCCGCCGGTCCTCCGCCACCACGCGGGCAAGCCTCCTGGTGACGTCCGCGGTTGCCCTGGCGGCATCCGCTTCCGGGGTGGGCGTTGTGGTGAACGCGCTGCTGGCAGCCGCCGTCTCACCACTGGCGGGAGGGGCCACACGCACCCTGCTCCTTGGCGGCATCAGTTCCCTCCTGGTGGGCGGTCCGGTCTGGTGGCTGGCGTGGAAGCCCCGGTACCAGCCGCAGGCCGCCGACGCCATCCCGCCCGGACGCCGCGTGTACCTCATCGCGTTCTTCGGCGTCAGCGCCGTGGTGGCGCTTATTACGCTCCTGGTGATCGGCTACCGGGTCTTCGAGTTCCTGCTCGGAGACGTCACGGGCGGCAGCCTCCTGGACCGCATCCGCGCCCCGTTCGGGCTCCTGGTGGCAGCCGCCCTTGTGGCCGGGTACCACTTCGCCCTGTGGCGGCACGACCGGGGCCTCCTCGCGGCCGCCGAGCCGGCCAGGAAACGGACCATCGAGCAGGTCACCCTAGTCATCGGGCAGCACCCGGACCCGGACGCGTTGGCACGAGGCGTTGCCGAGGCTACGGGTGGCGCCAGGGTTACCGTCTGGCTTCGGGCGGACGACGGCGGCCCGGGCCTTCCTGGGCCGGGTACGGCTTCGCCGGGGGCAGCTTCTCAAGCGCCGCCTGAGACGGTGAGTCAGGTGGCGGCCGCCCTTGACGGAGTCACGGCGCAGCACGCACTGGTACTCGTGGGCCACGGAGGGCTGGAAGTCATACCCCTGCACAGCCCGCCAAAATAGCAGGAGTTTTTGTCCAGATATGCAGGCTTCAGCGGCACTTATCCCTGCATATCTGGACAAAAACTCTAGGCGGAGGCTGGGTGGTTTTCGCCGAAGCTCAGCAGCACCTTCCCGGACTCGGCCGAGTTGCGCGCCACGCTGAAGGCTTCCAAGGCCTCCCCTACCGGGTATTCGTGCGTGATAACGGGGTCGATCTGCAATGAGCGGTCCGCCAGGGCGGCAATAACGTCGTCGATCTCGTCATTGAAGCGGAACGAACCCTTGAGTTCCAGTTCCCGGGTGATGGCCAGGGAGATCAGCACCGGCTGCGGGCCAGTGGGCAGCAGTCCCACCATCACCACGGTGCCGCCGCGGGTTGCGCCCTGGATGGCGGAGGCGAGGCCATGATGGTTGCCGGAGGATTCAATCACGACGTCGGCCTCCACGGCGGCGACCCCCTCGGCATCACCGGCGGCGAGTACCGAGTCCGCCCCCACGGCTTTCGCGATGTCCAGCGGCTTTTCATGCATGTCGACGGCGGTGATCCGGCTTGCGCCCGCCCGCTTCAGGACTGCGACGGCAAGGGCGCCGATGGGGCCGCTGCCGATCACCAGCGCGGACTTCCCGGCAACATCCCCGGCCCGCGCCACTGCGTGCCAGGCCACGGCGGCGGGCTCGATCAGGGCCGCGGTGCGCAAACCGATGCCTGCCGGCAGCGTCCGGAGCATCCGGGTGGGGAGGTTTACGTAGCGGCTGAAGGCCCCGTCCTTGTGCGGGAACCGGGCAGCACTGCCCAGGTAGGTGCAGCCCGGCGAGAGATTGGGCCGGTCTGCCGGATACCGTGCGGCCCCCGGTCCGGGGGTTGCTGGGTGGACCGCAACTGGGGTGCCTGCTCCAGGTCCGGTACCGTCAGCAGCTGCCCGGACAACGGTTCCGGAAATCTCATGCCCCAGCACCAGAGGTGCTTTCAGGATCGATTCGCCGGCGGCGCCGTGCAGCCAGTAGTGCAGGTCAGAGCCGCAGATGCCCCCGTAGTGCACTTCGATCACTGCCTCATCCGGGGCGGGGGCGCCGAGGGTGAGTTCATCGATCCGCAGGTCTCCGGCGGCATGGGCCACCACTGCCGGGCCTGTGACGGGAAGGACCGGGGAGGGAAGGTCTTTATCGGTCAGCATCAGACCACCACCGTCATTCCGCCGTCGATGAAAATGGTCTGCCCGTTAACGAAGTCCGAGCCGCTGGATGCCAGCCACACGGCAGGGCCGGCGAGATCCTGGACGGTTCCCCAACGGTTGGCCGGGGTCCGGCCCAGGATCCAGGAGTTGAACTGCTCATCGTCCACCAGGTTCTGGGTCATTTCGGTGTGGATGTACCCCGGCGCGATCCCGTTGATCTGCAGCCCGGAGGCCGCCCACTCAGCAGTCATGGCACGGGTCAGGTTGCGCAGCCCGCCCTTCGCCGCGATGTAGGGCGCAATGGTGGGGCGGGCGAGGTCGGTTTGGACCGAGCAGATGTTGATGATCTTGCCGTGGCCGCGCGGAATCATGAAGCGTGCCGCCTCGCGGCCCACCAGGAAAGCACTGGTCAGGTCCGTGGAGATCACCCGTTCCCAGTCCTTCACATCCAGGTCCAGCATGGGCACCCGGTGCTGGATGCCCGCGTTGTTCACCAGGATTTCCAGCGGGCCCACGTGCTCTTCCACCCACGCGATGCCGCGCGCCGCCTCGGCGTCGCTCGTGACGTCGAAGGCGACGCTATGGATGCGCCCGGGCGCGAAGTCGGCAGCCATTGCTGCCGCGGCATCCTTGAGCCGCTCCCCGTTGATGCCGTTCAGCACAACTGTTGCCCCGGCGTCGGCCAATGCCCTGGCCAGCGCGTTGCCAATCCCCCGGCTGGAACCGGTGACCAGGGCTACCCGGCCCGTCAGGTCAAAAAGCGAACTCATGCGAAGGGACCCGCCTGTACCAGGTTGGCCGGGGCCTTGCCCGCGGCGAGCGCCTCGAGCTGCTTCCGGAGAAGTTTCAGGATCCTGGGCTGGAACGCAGAGGCGTTGCCGCCCACGTGCGGCGTGATCAGGGCGTTGGGCGTGGACCAGAGCGGGTGGTCCTGCGGCAGCGGCTCGGGATCGACGACGTCGATGGCGCACTGCAGGCGGCCGGAGAGGACTTCCTTGGTCAGGGCGGCGGTGTCCACCACCGAGCCGCGGCCCACATTCACCACCAGGGCGCCGTCCGGCAGGGCAGCCAGGACCTCCTCGCCGATCAGCTGGTGCGTGTGATCATTCAAGGGCAGCACCGACACCAGGATGTCGTGCGTGGCGGCGAGCGCTGTCAGGTCCGAGGACGCGTGGACTTCGCCGTGTTCGTCGGTGCGGGCCGAGCTGCCCACCCGGGTGACGGTGACTTCGAACGGCTCCAGGCGCCGGGCGATTTCGTGGCCGATCCCGCCGACCCCCACCAGCAGCACCCGCCGGTCCGCAAGGGACTGGCGCCGCTCCGGCTTCCACAGCCCATACTGTTGGTCCCGCACGGCCTGGTCGATGCCGCGCAATTTGGCGAGGATGAGCCCGATGGCGAGTTCCGCCGTCGCCGCCGCGTGCACTCCCGACGCGTTCGCGACGCCGGCCCCCGGGCCTGCAGCCTCAATGACGCCGTCGAACCCGGTGGACTGCGTCTGCACAAACTTCAGCCCGGGAACCTTGGCGAGGGACCCCAGGACAGCACCGGCATTGATGTACGGCAGGATGACGCCATCGATCCCAGCCAGCGTCCCGCCGTCGGGATCCGTCTCCAGGTCCCAGACCACTCCCCGCAGTCCTTCGGGCAGGGGTGAGAGATCGTCCAGGAGCTGCTGGTCGGGGAAACTGACGGTGCGGACTGTTTGCATTGGGAAACCTATCAATCTGGTGCGGTCAGGACTGCGGCTAGCGCCGGTCGAACGTGAGGCCGCCGGGGACCTGGAAAGTTGGCATAAGCTCCAGCATGCCAACATTCACGTGCCGGGGCGTTTCGATGGCGTAATCCATGGCGTTGACGATGTCATCGGTGGTAAGTGACTCGTAGCCCTCGTAGTACGTCTTCCATGCTTCCTCCATCGCTTCCGGGGTGCCGCCCATGTTCCGGCCGAAGATCTCGGTCTCCACGCGTCCGGGGCAGATTTCGGTGACCCGGATGCGCTTGCCCACGGTGTCGTTGCGGAGCTGGCGGGAGACCTGGTGCACCGCGGCCTTGGTGGCATGGTAGACCGTGTGGCCGTAGAAGTTGTAGGTGCCGGCGATGGAGCTGACGTTGATGACGTGCCCCAGGTCGCGCTCCACCATGCCGGGCAGGACCAGCCGGGTCAGCTGGAGCAGTCCGCGGAGGTTGACGTCCACGAGTTCGTCAATGTCGCTCTCGCTGGAGTCCAGGATGTTGCCGGGCCGGGAGACACCGGCACAGTTGACGAGGACATCCACCTGGAGGTTTCCAACGGCGGCGGTCAGCGCCGCGGTGTCCGTCAGGTCCACCACGTGGGGCACCGCGCCGGTCTTGTCCGCGAGTTCCTTCAGGCGGTCCTCGTTCCGGGCCAGGGCGTGGACGGTGAGTCCGCGCTTGGCCAGGCGTTCGGCGATCGCGGCGCCCATGCCGGTTGAGGCGCCGGTGACGAGGGCCGTTGAGTAATCGGAAAAGGACATGGAAGTCTCCTAGGAAGGTGCAGCTGTGTGCTGCGCAGGTGGCGGAAATTCGGTGAAATGAAGTGGAAAGTCAGGCGTCGCGAAGGGGCAGGTGCGCCCGGTCCTTGACCGTGCTGACCGCGGCAAGGGTGCCCAAGGCGGTGATGACCGCGTAGAAGGCGGGCATGTAGATGTTGCCGGTGGACGAGATCAGCCAAGTCATCAGCAGCGGCGCGGTGCCGCCGAAGAGTGCGGAAGAGATGTTGTAACCCAGGCCGTAGGCCGAGTACCGGACGCGGGTTGGGAAGAGCTCAACGATCAGGATGTGGATCACCGCGGTGTGCCCGGCGAAGACCACGGCCATGATGGAGGCGCCCAGGATGGCCAGTGCCATCTCGCCGGTGGCAATCAGCGCGTACGAAGGGATTCCCAGGACAGCCATGGCGATGGCAGAGCCGGCGATGACCTTCTTGCGGCCGATGCGGTCCGAGAGTGCACCCATGAAGGGGATGGCGATGCAGATGACCACCAGGCTGCAGGCGGTGACCAGCAGCGCCTCGCCAATGGTGAAATTCAGCTGCTTGCCCTTGAGGAAGGTGGGCATGTAGGAGAACAGGACGTAGTAGCCGGAGCCGTTCATCAGCGGAATGAAGAGTGCCAGCAGCATGGCGCGGCGGTGCTCGGCGGAGGCGAAGGCTTCCTTGAGCGGGTTGGCGGACAGCCCGCCCTCTTCCTTGAGCTTTTCGAAGTTGGGGGTGTCGCTGATCGCCTTGCGGATGTACCAGCCGATGATGCCCATGGGGATGGCCACCAGGAACGGGATACGCCACGCGAACGAGCCGAACCCGCCGCCGTCGATCGCTTCCTGCGTGAGCCAGGGGGACATGGAGTAGGCAACCAGGGTGCCGGTCAACAGTGCTGCGAAGGACGCGATCTGCGCGTAGGAGGTGATGACGCCGCGCTTGCCTTCGGGGGCGTGTTCAGCCAGGAACGTCATGGCACCGGCGGCTTCGCCGCCCACGGAGAAGCCCTGCAGCATGCGGAGCAGCACCAGCAGGATGGGGGCCGCGACGCCGATGGCGGCGTAAGGAGGCAGCAGGCCGATGCCTGCCGTTGCCACACTGATCAGCAGGATGACGAAGACGAGGAGTTTCTGCCGCCCGATCCTGTCACCCAGGTACCCGCAGACGACGGCACCGAGCGGCCGCACGAAGAAGGAGACGGCGTAGCCGGCGAAGACGAAGAGCAGGGCGTTGTCCGGGTTCCCCGGCGCCAGGAAGACGAGGGCAAGCGTTCCGGCCATGAAGGCGAAGATGCCGTTGTCGTAAAGTTCCACGAAGATGCCGACGCAGCCGGCCGTGACGACCTTGCGGGTCTGCTTGCTGCTGAGCCGCTCCTGGTGCGGCTGGGCCGCATGCGTAGAGGTGGACATGGCTTTCCTTACTTAAGGGGATGGTAACAATGCTTTTCGGGGGAAGCGAGGGTCTTCAGCTTCCGGCGGCTGGTGCGAGCCGGGGCGGGCCCGGAGGTCCGCCACGCCGAGGAGGGAGAACACGGTGCCCACCGTGGAGCGGAGGGTTTCCAGTTCCCTCAGCGCTGCGCGGTGTTTCGCTGTAGCTTCCGGGACGGTGGTCTTGCGGAAGGTGATCTTATGGCCCGGCCTGGCCTGGGCCAGGACATCGAGTGAACGGCTGGTGACCACAGCCAGGACAGGATAGCCGGCGGTGACGCCGCGCCCGCGGTGCAGCACCAGGAGTTCCTCCCGGGAAGGCACTTCGATTGCCCCCACCGGAACGCCGCGGGAGAGCACCTCGGCGGTGGACTGGCGTTCCGGAAGCGCCCCGCCAAGCCGCAGCCCGATGTGGTTGCTCCGGCCGCTGACGGTGTACTCGGTGCTGTAGAGCAGGTCCGCGGTATCCCCGAACTCTTCCACGTCCGGACCGTCCGTTACTTCCACCACTGCGGTGCTGTTGAACTCCGGCCGGGTCAGGCCCAGACGGAACAGTGGGAGGTCGAAGTACGGCTGCCGGATGGGCGGGACACTCTTGAACGTCCTAAGCTCAGTGCCTTCCGTGAGCCGCAGCCCGAATCCAACGACGGTGTCCGGCGCGCAGCTGCCCAGGAGGACCGGTGCGTGCACTGAGCCATGGACCGCCACGTAGGCCCGGAGGCCGCCGTCGATCCGGCGCAGTGCCACCGTCTCCCCCGCCCGCACGGACACCGGCTCCCATTGCTGGCACTCGCGCCCGCCCACTGTGAGGTGCAGTGGTGCGCCGGTGACGGCAATAAGGATGTCCGTCGTGGCCCTCATCCGGAAGTCCAGGGCTGTGATCTCCAGGAGCGGGGAGTTGTCCGCGTTCCCGGCGAGAATGTTCGCTGCCCGGGCTGAGAACTGGTCCAGCGCGCCGTTCACGGGCAGCCCGAACCGGGGTCCCCGGAAGCGGCCAAGGTCCGTGACCACGGAGTTGCCGGGCTGCTGGATGACCAGGCTCATCGGGCTGCCTCCAGTTTCCGGCCGGCGTATGTGGCGAAATCCTGGGGTTGGATGCGGTGGAACCGCAGCAGGTCGCCGGGGACGTAGGGAACCAGCGGCTCGGCCGTTGCGTCGAGGATGGAGAGCGGGGTCTGGCCGATGACGCACCAGCCGCCCGGCGCGGCAGCAGGGGCGATGACAGCCTGCCGGCCGGCCACCGAGACGGCACCTGCGGGGACGGACAGCCGGGGATCCTTCAGCCGCGGGACGGGGAACGGGAAGTCCGGTCCGTCCATCATGGGCGAACCGGCCGGTGCGCCCAGGCAGCGGATCACGTACGCCTTGGTGGTGTGCAGCGTGATGATTTCCTCGACGGACAGCTGCTGCTGTTCAGCTACGCGTTCCAGGTCGGGTCCGAACTCGCCGCCGTAGACCACCGGGACGCTGAACTCGCGGGGGGCGCGGGCGGGGGCGCCGGTGAATTCGAGCTGGCGAAGGCCCAGCAGCACGAAGGCCCGGACCTGGCGGGCGGAGGTAACGCCGGGGTCGAATTCCACGAGCAGGGAGTCGTACGTCGGCACCGCGCCGTGGACGCCGTCGGCACCGGCAGCGTCCAGCCATTCGGCGAGGGCGTGGACGGCGGCCCAGTTGGCCTCCCGGTCTGTGGACGATGCGACGACGCGCAGGGCAGCGTCCCCGGATTCGAAAACCTCCACCGGAGGCAGCGCTGGCGTGTGTGCGGCGGTCATGTCAGGCGGCTTCCACTTTGGCGGCGAGGACCTGGGTGAGCGGTGCGATGATGACGCCGGCGCGTTCCAGTTCCCCGCGGACCTGGCGTGCCAGCCGGACCGCGCCCGGGGTGTCCCCGTGGAGCAGGACGGTGTCGGCGACGATCGGCAGGTCGGTTCCGGCGACGGTTTCGATCAGGCCCTCGCAGACCATGCGGATGGTGCGGTCAACGATGGCCGAGGGGTCGTGGATGACGGCGCCCGGCTGGCTGCGCGGCACCAGGGTGCCGTCTGCCTGGTAGGCGCGGTCTGCGATGCCCACGATGCCCACGGGCAGCTGGCGCGCTTTTGCGGCGTCTGCGAGTTCGCCGTCCTGCGCTAGGACAATGAGGTCGGGGTTGATTCGTGCGGCTGCGTCCGCCACTGCCCGGGCGTAGTCCGAACGGGTGGCCACGAGGTTGCCGAGGCGTCCGTGCGGTGCGAGGTGTACGACGGCGGCGCCATGGTAGGCAGCGAATGCGCCCAGGGCTCCGAGCTGGTACAGAACGTCGTTGCGGACTTCGTCAGCGGTGAGGTCCATGGCGCGCCGGCCGAAGCCGCGCAGGTCCGGGAAGCTGGGGTGCGCACCGATGCTGACGCCGCGGCGCACGCACTCGGCGACCGTGGCGTTCATGATGTCAGGGTCCCCGGCGTGGAAGCCGCAGGCGATGTTGGCGCTGGACACTACTTCCAGGAGGGCCGCGTCGTCGCCCATGGAGTACGTGCCGAAGCCTTCTCCAAGATCTGCAACGAGATCAACGATGGGTCCCATGAGAGCCCTCCTTGGGGGTGGTGGCGCGGCGCTGGCCAGGGGAAGCGGCAGCTGCCGGAAGCGGAATTCTTTGGACCCGCCGGAGGTGGCCTGGGTCCTGGAGCCCGGATTACCGGGCTTGTAGAAAAAGTCTGACACCGGGACTTTGATCACACAAAGACGTAATCGGTGTCACGGGATAGGTGCCGGTTATGACCCGGCACTTATCTGGACGGCGTCCTGCCCGGCCCGCTTGTGCGGACCGGGCAGGACTGTTTCGTTGCGAGGGCAGAAGGGACGGATGATCAGCGCAGGGCTTTGCGCAGTCCCATGACCCGCTCCACGACCACCACCACGGCGAGCGAAATGAGGATGAGGATGACGGAAAGGGCGGCGACGGCGGCATCCGCGGAGTTTTCCACGTACCTCAGCACCTGCACGGGGAGCGTTGGCAGGCCTGATTCGGCCACGAACAGCGAGATCACAGCTTCATCGAAGGAGACGATGAAGGCGATGACGCCGCCTGCGATCACCCCTGGCTGGATGATCGGCAGTGTCACGCGCCGGAACACGGTCCAGGAGTCGGCCCCCAGGATGCGTGCGGCTGCCTCGCAGGAAGTGTCGGTGGTGGCCAGGCTCATCAACGTGGTCCTGATGACGAACGGGATGGTGATGGCCACGTGGCCGATGATGATGCCCGCGTAGGTGTTGTTGAGTTCAAGCGGACCAAAGAGCAGCACCATGCCCAGAGCCAGGACGATGCTGGGGATCAGCAGCGGTGAGAGGAAGAACGACTGCACGGCGGCCTTGGCCTTGAACTCGAAGCGGTCCAGCGCCAGCGCGGCCGGCACACCCAGCGCCAGGACAATGAGCGTGACAATGACGGCCACGATCAGGCTGACCTTCATGCCCTCCGTGAACGTGCTTTCCTGGGGCAACATTTCGTACCACTTCAGGGTGAGCCCCTCCGGGGGGAAGGACAGGTACTGGTTGGACGCGAAGGACACCACAAAGACAATGAGCAGCGGTGCCAGCAGGAACAGGTACAGCAGGAACACCAGCGCGCCGAAGGCGGGCTTGGCGGGATTGAAGCGCGGCTTGAAGAGTTTAGCGCCGCTTGCGTTGGCACTGCTCACGGTCAGCCTCCGATTTTCTTGGTGAGGCGCTGGTAGACGGCGATGATCAGGCCGAAGAGCACCAGCAGGATGACGGACAGGGCGGCGGCGAACGGCCAGTTGAGCAGGCCGGTGGTCTGGTCGTAGATCTCGGTGGCCAGGACCTGCACGCTGCCGCCGCCCAGGAGCCGCGGGGTGATGAAGGTGCTGATGGAGAGGACGAAGACCAGCAGGAACGCGGTCAGGAGGCCTGGCAGGCACAGCGGCAGCGTGACCCGGGTGAAGACTTTGAACTTGCTGGCTCCCAGGGAA
The DNA here is from genome assembly GCF_021129155.1 of Arthrobacter sp. AK04. GTDB lineage: Bacteria > Actinomycetota > Actinomycetes > Actinomycetales > Micrococcaceae > Arthrobacter > Arthrobacter quantipunctorum. The sequence goes on along the minus strand of NZ_JAJOMC010000054.1, from coordinate 12,943 downwards.
CCAGCTGCCTCCTCCAGTTGAGGGCTAAGCCTGCCGAACCCGGAGATCATGGCCAGGATCGCGTACGGCATGAAAATCTCAACCAGGCCGATGGTCACGCCGGTCATGTTGTTGGTCAGCTTCAGGGGCGTGTCGATCAGGCCCAGGCCGTCGAGGGAGGAGTTGATCAGCCCGTTGGTTCCCAGGATGACCATCCACCCGTAGGTGCGGACCACGGCGGAGGTGAGCAGTGGTGCGATGGCGATGGCGATGAGCAGGCCGCGCCATTTGCTGGTGCTCCGTGCGAGGAAGAGGGCCACCGGGTAGGACACGATGACGCAGAGGATGCCGACGGTGACGCCCATCTGGAAGGTATCCAGGGTGACCCGCCAGTAGTAGGGGTCGGTGAGGGGCTGGATGTAGGTGTCCAGGGTGAACGTCTCGACGATGACGCCGTCCGGTGCGCCCTGGTTGAAGGACATCCGGACCATGTAGGCCAGCGGGAAGACGAAGCTGACCAGCAGGCCGAGCAGGCCCGGAAGCAGCAGCGCCAGGTAGGTGCGCCGGTTGCGCCGTTCGGTGGCCCGTTCGAGCTGGCCTTCATCCTGGGCCCTGGGCCGTTCCGGCGCGGCGGGGGCTTCCAGGACCGTCATGCTGCCAGCCTTTGTGGCTGGGCGGTTGCTGGAAGGAGGTAGGCGTCGTCGGCCGCCCAGGAGAGGTAGGCGGCGTCTCCGATGCGGGGCAGGTCACCGCTGCTGGTCAGCATCTGCGCGTTGAGCTGCTGGTCCCCGACGCGGACCGCGACGGCCAGAGCGTCACCGGTGTAGCTGACCCGTTCGATGGTGCCGGCGAGTGGTGCCTGCGCTGCGCCGGGGTGCAGGGACACATTGAGCCGGTGCGGGCGGATGACCAGTTCGTGGCTGCTGCCTGACAGGCCGGTGGAGCCGATGGCGCCGAACTGGCCCAGGCCGTCCACCTCCACCTTGTAGTGGCTTTCGCCTGCAAGGTTGGCCCGTCCCGTTTCCGCGCCGACGCGGGCGGCCAGGAAGTTGGCCTGGCCAATGAAGTTGGCGACGAAATGCGTGCGGGGCCGCTCATACACTTCGGTGGGCGAGCCGAACTGTTCGATCAGGCCGCCGTTCATCACGGCGATCCGGTCGGCCATGTCCAGGGCCTCGTCCTGGTCATGGGTGACGAAGAGTGTGGTTGCCCGGGTGCGCTGCTGGATGGCCCTGATTTCGGTGCGCATGGTTTCGCGGAGCTTGGCGTCCAGGTTGGACAGCGGTTCATCCAGGAGGAGCAGGGTTGGCTCCACCACCAGGGCGCGGGCCAGGGCGATGCGCTGCTGCTGGCCGCCGGACAGCTCCTTGGTTTGGCGCTTGCACAAGTGGCCCAGTTGGACCATGTCCAGGGCGGCCGCAACACGTGCCTTCTGCTCAGCCTTGGAGACCTGCCGCATCTCCAGCCCGAAGGCCACGTTCTGCTCCACGTTCATGTGCGGGAACAAGGCGTAGGACTGGAACACCATGCCCATCCCGCGCTTGTTCACAGGCGTGTGGGTGATTTCCTTGCCGTCCACCACGATGGAGCCGGCGGTTGGATCCATGAGTCCGGCAACCATCCGGAGGGTGGTGGTCTTGCCGCAGCCGGACGGGCCGAGGAGTGCCACCAGGTGCCCCTCCTCAACTTCCATGTTCAGGCGGTCGACGGCGGGGTCCAGATCTGCTGCGTATCTTTTGGTCAGATCAACGATCGACAGTTTGGGTTCAGTCACGGTTTCAGTTCTCCTGAAGGGGAAGTTGGGGAGGGGGCGCCGGCAGGCGCTAGTTGGTGATGATCTGGCGCTTCCAGGTGTCGGTCCACTTGTCGCGGGCCGAGGACAGGAATTCGACGTCCAGCGGGACGATGTTGAGGGAGCCGTCGGTGGGAACCACGCGGTCCTTCACATCGGCGGGCAGTTCCGCATTGGTGACGGAGGGTGCGTAAAACAACGCCTTAGCGAAGGCCGTCTGTGCCTCTGCGGACAGTGCGTAGTCAACGAAGGTCTTGGCAGCCTCGGAGTGCGGGGCGTCCTTCACCAGGTTGATGGTGTTGATCTGGTAGACGGTGCCTTCCTTTGGAAAGGTGACGCCCATCTTCTTGTTGCTCTGGTCGCTGTAGAACTGGCCGCGGGCGTTCTGGCCAAGGCCAAGGACGGTCTGCCCGGTAATGACGTTCTGGTATTCGTCCGGGTTGGGTGCGAACGTCTGGACGCCGGGCGCCATTTCCTTGAGGCGGGTCACGGCGGAGTCAATGCCCTGGGTGTAGTCCTCGCCCTCCATCTTGGAGGTGATGGCAGTGAGGGACAGTCCCAGCAGCGACGGCGGGGCGTTGACGTTGATCTTGCCGGCGTAGGCCGGGTCCCAGAGGACCTTCCAGCTGTCCGGGGCCTCGGGGAACGTGGCGGTGTCGTACACCAGGCCTACGGCGTCGAGCATCGCCACCGGCCCGTACCCTTCCTTGTCCTGGAACTTTTCCGGGACGTTGGCAAGGTTCGGGACGCTTTCCTCGTCTACCTTCTCGAACAGGCCCTGCTTGTTGCCGGTGGTGGACACGGAGTTGTCCATGATGGCGACGTCGGTGGCCGGGTTGTTCTTCTGGCCCTGCAGGGCGCTGAGCATTTCGGCGGAGGACCGCTTGGAGGCGTAGTTGATCTTGATGTCCGGGTACTTGGCCTGGAAGGGTTCAATCACTGCAGCGGTGTACTGGTCCTGCCAGACGCCTGAGTAGGCAATGAGGTTCACTTCCCCCGGGGTGGCGCTGCCGCCGCTGCCGGCTGCCTCGCTGCCGCCCCCGCAGCCGGAAAGGACCAGAACCGCTGCGGAAAGGGCGGCCACGGCCGCCATTTTGCCTTTGATAGTTGCTCGCATTTGCTGTCTCTTTCTCAAGAAGAATCCGGGATGGTGACGGATTCTTGGATGCCCTGAAGCTATTGAGTGCATATTTCGGATATGTAAAAGAAAACGCCTATCCCGGTAAACACCGCATTTATGCAGAATGCGTCTGACGTCATCGTTTAATCGCATGCCTGGCCGGGGTAGAATGTATTGCTAATGAAATAGCGTTCCGGATTCAACCTAGTGTCAGAGATGTGCATCACACAAAGACCAGTTGCATATCCCTCCATAGCATCCGGTTATGGTTCAGGACGCGGCGAAGAGAGAAGGCGCCATGGATACGCGGAAGCTTGCGTACTTCGTGCAGATTGTGGATTCAGGCAGCATCACCAAGGCCGCGGCAGCGCTGCACGTGGCCCAGCCCGCCCTGAGCCAGCAGGTTTCAGCCCTTGAGAATGACCTCAAGCAGCGCCTGCTGATCCGCAGCAAGCAGGGCGTAAAGCCCACCGCCGCCGGACACACGCTGTACCGTCATGCCCAATCCATCCTGCGGCTGGTGGACCAGGCCCGGCAGGACGTCGCCAAGTCCGGGGCAGCACCGTCCGGACGCGTGTCCATTGCGATTGCGCCCTACAGCATGGCCTCAAGCCTGACACCGCGGATCATCAGCGAAGTGGCCAGCCGGTACCCGGACATCGTCCTGCACGTAACGGAAATCTACGGCGGAGTGCTCAGTGAAGCCATCAAGAACGGCCGCCTGGACATGGCCCTCATCTACGAGCCCGGCCCCATTCGCGGCGTGCAGTTCACCACGATGATCGTGGAGGACCTGCACTTCGTGGTCAACGCAAACCGCGCCGGGGTGCAGCAGGCGGACGGCGGTATCACCCTTGAGGAGGTGGCCCGCCACGGGCTGTTCCTGCCCGAGCAGATCCACACCCTGCGCCAGGCAGTGGAGGCCGGTTTGGCGAGCAAGGGCCTGACGCTCCGGCTGGTGGGCGAGGTGGAGTCCGTCCCCTCCCTTGCCCGGCTGCTGCGCGCCGATCTCGGTGCCACCATCATGCCCAAGTCGGCTGCTGACGCCCTGTTCCACGAGGAAGACTTCCAGGTGCTGCGCATTGTGGATCCGGCACTGCAGTGCAAGATTGCGCTGTGCACGCCTGACCATGATCCGCTGTCCGAGGCGGCGTCCGCGGTCCTGCTCGTTGTGAAGGAAATGCTGCAGGAAATGCTCAGCAGCACATATTCACGGTAGCTGGTCCATAGCTTCCGCTTATCGCGTCACTCATCATTGGTCTTAGTATTCCCACTCCGCCGATCCTAGAATCTAAGAAAAGCCGGACAATTGCGGCGAACTAATTCTTATGCGGATCAATGGGAGCACGCCGTGAAAAAGATAAACACCCTGGGCAGAAAATCGGGTAAAAGCCCGGGCTTGATGGCAAAAACCGGATTCCACTGCCCCGCCAATGGTTTTTGGCGGCCCGAGGACCGCTCTGTTGAGCCTGTATTTGTGTTCGAAGGCAGCATCATGCCAGCCGGCGGCCGGGGGTCCACAGTGTGGTACCTGGACGATGCGTCATTCGGACCCCCGGAGTATCCGCTGCCAGCACAGTAGGCCGCATACTGGTTCTGCTGCGGCCAAGGCCTAGAGGTGCCGGAGGTACCGCTGCGGCGCATCAAGAAATGCGCGCCAACTGTCCACCAGGTCCAGCTCTTCCCAGTTTTGGGGCCGCAATCCCCATGGCCCAACCTCCAGGATCCGGGCCCCCGGAAGGGCCGCCAGAAGAGGCGAGTGCGTGGACATGATGACCTGGGATTCCCCGGACGCCAGGAGATCCTTCAGGACACCGAGAAGGCTCAGGCAACCGCTGAAGGACAACGCGGACTCCGGCTCATCGAGCACCCAAAGACCCCGCCCACGGAATCTGTTGACGGCAAGTTCCAGGAAAGACTCCCCGTGGGACATGTCGTGGAAGCGGACGTCGTCGCGGCCCGAGGTGCTGGGATTTTTCTCCAGGTACGTAAAGAATCCGTGCATTGTTTCGGCCCGCAGGAAGTACCCGCGCCTGGTGGTGCCCGCGTTCCTGACAAGCTGCAGGTGATCGGCCAGCAGCGATTCACTGGCCCGGGTGCTGTGTCGCGCGCCGGTTGAGCCGCCTTCGGGAGACAAGCCATACGCCAGGGCTATAGCTTCCACGATCGTTGATTTCCCTGACCCGTTCTCGCCCACCAGGACGGTGGCTGGCGTCAGGTCGAGCCCGTCTTCCAGTACCTGCGCCACGGGCGGCAGGACTGCCGGCCACTTCCGGCGGTCCAGGACGTTGGAAGGGTCCTCTTCCAGCCGGCGGATCGGATATCTGTCGAGGGCCATTCGTCCATTCTCGCAGCCGTCGCGGGGGGAAACGCGAGCCGCAGGCCGCAAACCGGGCCGGCGGCTCGCGCTTGGACTCCGCTCCAATCGAGCTGCTAGGGCTGTTCCACCAGCAGTCCCTTGGCCTTCAGGACATCCGTGAGGTTGCAGAGGTCGATGGTGGTGCCGCCGGCTTTGTACAGGCCAATGAGCTCACGCTCGGCGTCATCCCGTTCCTGCGAGAGGCGGATGACCTCTTCGATCTCGTCCTTGCGGACCACCACCACACCATCGGCGTCGCCTCGCAGGACGTCACCGGGATAGATGATCTCGTCGCCAAAGACCACCGGGTGGTTGATCGGGCCGATGGTCTCTTTAACCGTGCCCTTGATGGACACGCTGCCGGAGAACACAGGCAGCCCCAGTTCAATAAGGTCCTGGGTGTCGCGCACGCCGGAGTCCGTCACAAGCCCGGCCAGGCCCTTGGCCTTCATGGCGTTCCCCAGGACGTCGCCAAAGGTCCCGGCTTCCTCGTACTCCCCCGCGGAAGCCAAAATGACGTCCCCGGGCTGCGCGTAGTGGATCGCCACCTGCAGCATCAGATTGTCCCTGGGAGCGCAGCGGACGGTGGTGGCTGGACCGCAGAAGGACATGGCCCTGTCGATGGGCTTGATGCGGGAGCTCAGTGCGCCCTTGCGACCCTGCGCTTCATGGATGGTTGCTGACGAGAACTTCGCGAGCCGGCTGACGGCGTCAGCGCTGGGGCGGTCGATGGTGGTTTTGACGTGGATCACGATTTAGTTTCCTTCGGTGGGGTTGGATCAGTTGAGGGCCTGGACGGCCTTGTCGATGGCGGCGATGGATTCCTCGATGATGTCCAGACTGGTGGCGTAGGAGATCCGGAAGTACGGGCCCAGGCCGTAGGCAGAGCCCTGGATCACGGCTACGGCCGCGGCATCAAGCAGGTACAGGGTGAAGTCCTGGTCGTTTTGGATGGCCTGGCCCTCGGGCGTCGTCTTGCCGATGACCCCCGCACAGTTCACGTACGTGTAGAAGGCGCCCTCCGGCGTCGTGCATGACAGGCCGTCAACGGCGTTCAGGGCAGCGACGGCGGTGTCCCGCCGCTTGCGGTAGGTCTCCACGCTGTCCCGGACGAAGTCCTGGCTGCCCGCGAGGGCAGCAGCAGCGGCGGCCTGGCTCACCGAAGACGGGCAGGAGGAAATCTGCGACTGCAGCTTGTTGATGGCGGCAATCAGCGGCGCCGGCCCGGCAGCGTAGCCTAACCGCCAACCGGTCATGGCGTAGGCCTTGGACACACCATTGACGGCCAGGACCCGGTCCTTGAGTTCCGGGGCCACCTCCACCAGGCTGGCCAGCTTGCCGTCGCCAAAATAGATCTGGTCATAGATTTCATCCGCGAGGACAGAGACGTGGGGGTGACCTTTAAGGACATCGGCGAGCGCCCGCAGTTCCGGCCGGGAGTAGACGGCGCCGGTGGGGTTGGACGGTGCGTTCAGGATGACCCACTTGGTCCGCCCGGTAATGGCACCGGCCAGCGCCTCGGGTGTGAGCTTGAATCCGGAGTCCTCGCCGCAGGGAACCACGACGGGAGTGCCGTCGTTGGCAAGCACCATGTCCGGGTAGGAAACCCAGTAGGGAGCGGGGACAATCACTTCGTCACCGGCGTTGAGGGAGGCCATGAAAGCGGTGAAGATGACCTGCTTGGCTCCCCCGCCGATGGTGATTTCAGCAGGTGTGTAACGCAGGCCGCTGCGCAGTTCGAGGGTTTTGAGGATGGCCTGCTGCAGTGCAGGAGTTCCGGTGACGGACGTGTACTTGGTTTCGCCCCGGGTGATGGCCTCCACGGCGGCCGCCTTGATGTGTTCCGGGGTGTCGAAGTCCGGCTCGCCGACTGTCAGGTCAAGGATGCGGCGTCCTTCCGCCTTCAGCTCACGCACCCGGGCCGCAGCGGCCACGCTGGCCGAGGACTTGATGCGGGAAACCCGCGAGGCAGGTACAAATTCAGACATGGTCTCTTCCTAGGGAGTCAGGAGCGAGCGGCACTCGTTTCCTTCGAGACTAGGGAAATCCCGCTGCCATGGATAAGACCTAAAGTGCGTGGACGGATAAGCGTCCCTTATGGCTGGCGCACCCACAGTTTCCGGTTATGGGTCCACTCACTATTGGTATTTCCGGCGCGGACGCCTGGCTGCCTAGCCTTCTAGGTACGCCGGCCCGTTTAACGGGAAACCGAACCGAGGAGTGATCGTGAGCATTACGCACCAGGACGATGCCGGTTACTACCGCTACCGCGGAACGCCGAAACCCGACCCGGCCGCCCGGCAGGCGGACAAGCTCCGCAGGCTGCTCAAAGCGAACCGGCAGCGGATCGCCTTCAACGCCAGCAGCAGCCGCCCCCTGTCTGTGCGCCTGAACCAGCACATCGCACAGGCCCTCCGCGACGGGCTGAAGGTGACGCGCCTGGCCGAGGCAACCGGATTTTCCCGCTGGACCATCCGCACCATCGGCCTGTCTTTTGATGACCTGCTGCCCTCCGGGACGCACCCGGAGCAGCAGTTGGCTGTCATCGCAGCGCTGAAGTCCGAGCTCGCTGAACTGGAGGAAGCGAAAGCTGCCCTGGAGGAGCGGCGGCTTAGCCTCCTGGCGGCTGCGCGCCGCCTCGGCGTCACGGATGACTTCGAGCTCGCTGCACTCACCGCACTACAAAGTGGGGACATCCGCAAAATGACGTGGGGTCTTCAGCCCGGACTTCTCTAGACTGGCCAGTGGACCTTGAACCACGGACACAGAGCGAAGGAGCACAGCATGAGCGGAGTAGTTGTTGTAGGTGTGGACGGCAGCCCGTCGGCACGGAAGGCTGCCGAAGTGGCGCTGGGCCTTGCCAAGGCGCTGGGAGGTTCCCTCCACATCGTCACCGCGTTCGACGTGGACCGGTCCGAAACCTTCGGCGTCGGCTCGGATGAAGTGAAGGTCTGGAACTCCGAAGCCGCCGAAACGGTTGCAAAGTCACTTGGCGAGTCGCGGCCTGGAGTGGAGATCAGCTACTTCGCCGCCCGCGGGAAGCCCGCTGACGCCCTCATCAAGGAAGCCATGCGCCTCGACGCCCGGCTGATCGTCGTCGGCAACCGGCGCATGCGCGGCATCGGCCGGCTCCTCGGCAGCGTAGCGAACAGCGTGGCGCACAACGCGCCCTGCGATGTCTACATCGCCAACACCTACGACGACTAGCCCTCCCCACCCTTAGAGTTTTTGTCCAGATACGCAGGGTTGTAAGGCCTTATGGCCTGCATATCTGGACAAAATCTCCTGCAGCGGGGCAAAAGGAAAGCGGGCGACGGCGGGGACCTCCCGCCGTCGTCCGCTTGCTTTATGCGCCTCTTGATCAAGATTTGCCAAGTTTATCCCGTCGGTAGATAAACCCTCTTCCGTTGCCGCCCCGGCCTGCCTACCGTTAGCTTCACAAGCACGCCAAGGGGGATTTATGGAACGCTCGGACGACGGTACGCAGACGGCCCGCGAGGATGTTCAGCAGCCTGATATCTCGGATCCACTGGAGGGCCGGCAGCGCACGGTGCCCGAGTGGACCGGCGACCTCCTGCTCGGCATCCGGCAGCCCGTCCCGTTCAGGCTGGCCGACTGGCCGTAGGAATTTCCAAGGACCGGCCGCTGCCAAGTGCGGGCCACCTGGATCACCGGTATGACTCCCCGGCAAGGGCTTTGGGAGCCATGCGCCCAACACGGCCAGCGCACTGATCCAGGTTGTTGCCTGCCGTTTCCGGCCCGCACGCCTCTGCACCGGAAACCTAGGTCGAGGCGTCCTTTTCGATTTCCTCGGCGAGGTCGTCGACGGCCTCGGGGCGCAGCCTGATGCCCGCCTCGTCGAAGCGTTCCTCGAGCACGTGGCTTACGTCGTCCTGGACGTGGCCCAGCCGGATCTCGTCACGGATCTCGTCCGCGATGCTCTCCGCCGTTTCCACGCCGTCAACCTCCTCCGCGCCATCGTCGCCAGAAGGGGCACCTGCGGTTTCAGCTCCGGTGTCAGTCATACTTCATCGTGGCCGGTTGCGCGGGAGCGGTCAACAGCCGTGCCTAGCCCTTGATCTCCACCTTGACGAAGTCCTCCCGGTGGAACATCCGGCGCTCGCGCCAGCCGTCCAGGACCACCCAGATGATGGAGCCGTCCGGCGTGGCCCCGTCCACCACGCCGCAGCCGATGGCCTGCCCGTCCTGCGAGAGGCGCACCGGCAGGCCCGCGGGCAGCGCGTTCCAAGACACCCGCCGCCAGCTGTCTGGTTCGCTCGGTTTCACGGCGCCTACCGCAGGACCACGGTCCGGTTGCCCAGCAGCAGGATCCTGCCCTCGCAATGCCAGCGGACGGCGTTCCGGAGTGCCACGCATTCCGCATCCCGGCCCACGGCCACCAGGTCATCGGCCGTGTACGTGTGGTCCACCTCAATGACCTGCTGGGAGATGATCGGTCCCTCGTCCAGCTCCGCGTTGACGTAGTGCGCCGTGGCGCCCACCGTCTTCACGCCGCGCTCGTACGCCTGGTGGTAGGGCTTGGCGCCCTTGAAGCTCGGCAGGAACGAGTGGTGGATGTTAATGGTTTTGCCCGCGAGCCGGGCAGAGAGCTCATCGCTGAGCACCTGCATGTACCGTGCCAGGACCACCAGTTCCACCCGGAACTCGTCCACCAGCTCCAGGAGCCGGGACTCGGCGACGGCCTTGGTGTCCTTGGTGACCGGCACGTGGAAGAACGGGATGCCGTGCCACTGGACCAGGCCTTCCTGGTCGCGGTGGTTGGAGACGACGGCGACGATCTCCACCGGGATATCGCCGGTGCGTGCACGGAACAGCAGGTCGTTGAGGCAGTGGCCCATTTTGGACACCATCACCAGGACCCGGCGCTTCCGGCCGTGCGGTTCCAGCTGCCAGTTCATCTGCCACTTCTCCGCAACGGGCGCGAAGCCGCGGCGCAGGTCGTCGGTAGCCTGCGGCTCCTGCGCAGAGGCGAAGTGCACGCGCATGAAGAAGTGCCCCTGCGCCTTGTCCCCGTACTGCTTGATGTCGATGATGTCGCACCCCTGCTGCAGCAGGAATTCCGAGATCGCGTGGACAATGCCGGGTGACTCCACGCAGTCAACCGTCAGGACGTGCTCGACGGCGGTTGGCTGGTCCGGTGTTGCGGCACCTGCCGTCGGGGTTGGCAGGGTCGTTTCCACGCTTGTACTCACTTTTTTGCTCCGTCAAGGTCGCGGCCAATGGCCGAAGCTTCGGAATCCAAATCCTGCGCCAGCTCGGACTGGAACGTGGCATACCGGGCCAGGTGCGCGGGGCGGCGGCGCAGCACCAGCCAGGCGGCACCGAGGATGAGGAACCATACCGGCGTGACCAGCAGCGCCAGCAGGGTGTCCGGCTGCGTGGTCAGCGCCCACAGGACGAACGCGAAGAACGCGAACACCACCCACACCATCGGCACCCCGCCGGGCATCCGGTACTTGGACGCCTGGTGGAGGTGGGAGCGGCGGCGCCGGAACGCCAGGTAGCTGGCCAGGATGATGGACCAGACAAACACAAAGCAGACGGCGGATACGGTGGTGACCATTTCGAAGGCCTTGCCGATGTCCTGGCCCGCGTACATCAGGATGACGCCGGAAAGCAGCAGGACGCAGGAGAGGAACAGCGCGTTCTGCGGCACCTTGCGGGCGGACAGGTGGCGAAAGACCGACGGCGCGTCCCCCTCCTGTGCAAGGCCGTAGACCATGCGGGAGGTGGAGTAGATGCCCGAGTTGGCCGAGGACATGGCTGAGCTGAGCACCACCAGGTTCACCACGGTGGCGGCGGCGCCGAGGCCGGCCAGGGAGAACATGGCGATGAACGGGCTGTGACCTGCCTGGAACTGGGTCCACGGTGTGACGGACATCAGGATGATCAGGGCGCCCACGTAGAAGAGCAGCACGCGGATGGGGATGGAGTTGATGGCGCGGGGCAGGTTCTTCTCCGGGTCCTTCGCCTCGGCGGCGGTGGTGCCCACGAGCTCAATGCCCACGAACGCGAACACCGCGATCTGGAAGCCGGCCACAAAACCCATGAACTCGTTCGGGAACATCCCGCCGTGGCTCCACAAATTCGTGAAGGTGGCAGGGCCGGCGTCGGACTGGAAACCCGTGAAGATCATGAACATGCCCACGATGATCAGCGCCGCGATGGCAATGATTTTGATCAGGGCGAACCAGAACTCGGTCTCGCCGAAGGCCTTGACCGTCACCAGGTTCAGGAGCAGGAGGATAGCCACGGTGGCCAGGCCCGGGATCCACAGCGGCAGGCCCGGCCAGAGTTCCTTGGAATAGCCGGCAATAGCGATGACGTCTGCGATGCCGGTAATCACCCAGCAGAACCAGTAGGTCCAGCCCGTGAAGAAGCCCGCCCAGGGTCCCAGGAGGTCCGCCGCGAAGTCGCTGAAGGACTTGTAGTTCAGGTTACTCAGCAGCAGCTCGCCCATGGCACGCATAACGAAGAACAGCATGAAGCCGATGATCATGTACACGAAAATGACGGACGGTCCGGCAGCGGAAATGGTTTTGCCCGAGCCCATGAACAGGCCGGTGCCGATGGCGCCGCCAATGGCGATCAGCTGGATGTGCCTATTGGTGAGCTGCCGCTCGAGATGCGGCTCCTGGTGGTTTGTCACGGGCTTAGTTGTCACGTGCTGCTCCTCGAATCAAAGCTGTCTGGAGTGCGGAAGGGGAAGCCTGTTCGGGCCCGGCGGGCAGGGAATCCAGGCTGTTGAAGCTGTAGAGGTGGATGCCGGCGATGGTGCCGGGCGTGTTTTCGAGCCCGGCCACCAGGGAGTCCGGGGAGTACCGGTCGCCGCTGAGGAGTTTGCGGGCCAGCGGGCCTTTGCGGCTGAGGAACTTCAGGGAACTTCCGACGCCGATCTGCGTGGCGAGTGCCACCAGCTTGGTCCGCGGGACGGAGCCCGCGACGCCCGCCCAGAACGGCAGGTGGACGCCTTCGCGGCGCAGGAGCGCGGCGAAGTCTTGGATTTTTTCGGCGGAGAAGCACATCTGCGTGACCACGTGTGAGGCGAGGTGCTGCTTGGCCAGCAGCCCGTCCAGCAGGTCCAGGGGGCTGACCAAAGGGTGGCCCTCCGGGTAGCCCGCCACGCCCACGCGCATCATTCCGCCGGTGTACTGGGCGATGTCTTCGAGGACCGAAAGCGCCGAGTGGTACGTGCCGGCGGGCTGCTTCCGGTCTCCCCCAATGACGAAGACTTCACGGATTCCCGCAACATCGCAGCCGCGGATGATCTCGGTGAGCTCCGCGCGGCTGCGGATGCCCCGGGCGGCGAGGTGCGGGATCACCTGGTAGCCGGCGTCGCTCAGTTCCACGGCGGTGCGCATGGTCCGCTCGATGCCGTGGTGCGGCAGGCAGGTGACGCTGAGCGGCGTGGCCGCGGACACCCGGGCCCGGACCTGCTCAACTATTCCCTCGGAAGGGATGATTTCTATTCTGACGGGGAACATCATTGGTCCTGTCTTTGCTTCAGTTTTTAGGGGCTTCAGCGGTGGCTGTTCCTCGTCACGCAGTGTTGGCGAGCAGGGAGCTGGCTTCCTGTCGGGTGCTGCCGGAGGACTCGATGTGGGCGAGTTCGGCGGGGATTTCCCAGCCTTTCTTCCGCATCGCGGTGGCCCAGAGCCGGCCGGCGCGGTAG
>NZ_JAJOMC010000053.1 GCF_021129155.1 Arthrobacter sp. AK04 | reverse complement strand
GGGGTGGGGGCGCGCGGACACGCTGGGATGGGTGCGGAATGACAAGGGGTGAGACCTTCCTGGGAGCGTCGCTGCTGTTCAGGCTTGCCGAGGGAAAACAGACGGCAAGGAGGAGTGCGTTTCACAAGAAAGCCAGCCTTTCCGTGAGGCACGTCACAACTGTAAGCGCTTGCACGGAATAACTCCAGCGATTGTGCGGGACCATCCCAGCCCAGCTGGTGCTTCTCCCGCCCGCGCAGGCCTGCCCGGAGACCCGTCCGGAACGCAGCAGTCTTCCGCAGCCGCCTGCCCTAGCCTGCGGGCACCAGGGCGGTGGGGGAGGGGGTTTGCAGATCGTGGACTACTTCTTTCGGGCAGCCCGTGAGGGCATCCAGCGCAAAGGTGGCCACGTTGTCGGACCGCTCATGGGCTACGTGGAGCCAGTTACCCCTCACCAGGTGGTGGCGCGGCCAGTTTCCGCCGCTGGGAGTGTCCTTGACTGGAGCTAGTTCCGTCCCCTCCGCACCAACCTCGAGCACGCTGATGATGTTGGAGCCACGCACGCCCACATAGGCATAGGCCCCCTGGAAGCCGAGGCAGATTTCCGCACCGGAGTCGTCCGGGAGGCTGCCGGCGGACGTTGCCGGCCCGCGGAAAACGAGCTCGAAGGTGCCCGCTTCCGGCCTCACGATGAACACTTCGACGGAGTATTCAGACACCACGAACACGTTCCCGTTCTGGTGCTGCACCATGTGCCGGGGGCCAGTGCCGAAGGGCAGGACAACCTCGTGGTCAGCCACCAATCCGGTGCCCGGCACGTAGTTCCAGACCCGAAGGATGTCGTGGCCCAGGTCCGTGGTCATGACGCGCCCGTCCGCCAGCATCAGGCTGGCGTGGGCGCGGCTTTGCCGCGGCTCACCTGGATTAAGGCCCGCGTGCGGATCCACCGACGGCGCCGCGGGGAGCCGGCGGGTCATCCCGCCGTCGGCATCCAGTTGGTAGAGCAGGACCTGGCCGTCGCCCCAGCAGGCTGCGGTGACGAAGCGGCCCTGCGGGTCCACAGCGACATGGCAGGTTGCTTCTCCGGCGGGTTGCGGCTCACCGAGGGGCTCCAGCCCGAAGTCGCCTGAGCGGCGGAAAGCCCGGACCATTTTGCGCTGCTCAGCAACTGCGTACACGACGGGCAGCGTGGGATGGACGGCAACGAAAGATGGCGAGTCCGTCTTTGCCGCAGTTCCCAGCCATTCGAGGCTTCCGTCCGGGTGCGCGGCCAGGGCGCCAATGCCGTCTGCCCGGCCTCCTCCGTCGGGGGTGTAGGTACCGGTCCAAATGACAGTGCGCGGGGCAGGCGAAGTCATGGGTCCATCCTGCCAACAAATGGATGCTTTGCGGTGCACTTGCCCACTAACATTGGGCTCCAGTCACGCCACTGGCCACCGGGCCCCTGCGAAGGGATGATGATGCGCACCTGCGAGTCGACTGCCGCGACCCAGACCCTTGCTCCCATAGTTTCCGCCCTGCGGGCAGCGGGCTGTGTTTTCGCGGAAGACGAGGCGCTGCTGCTGGTGGCTGAGGCGCCGGATTCCGCGGTACTCGCCGAATGGGTGGACCGCCGCACTTCCGGCATGCCACTGGAACACATTCTTGGATGGGCGGACTTTTGCGGGGACCGCATCGCCGTGGACCCGGGTGTTTTTGTGCCCCGGCGGCGGACAGAAGTGCTGGTTCACCAGGCAGTAGGTCTGTTGCGGGACTGGGAATCTTTATCGCCCCCGGTTGTCGTTGACCTTTGCTGCGGTTCGGGCGCGGTGGGTACGGCCATTGCCCGGCTGCACCCGGAGGCGGAAGTGCACTCAGCTGATATCGATCCTGCCGCCGTGAACTGTGCCCGCCGCAATGTGGACTCCGTTGGCGGCCGCGTGTACCAGGGTGACCTGTTCGCGGCACTGACGCCGGCGCTTCAAGGCCGGGTGCGAATTCTCGCCGTTAACGCTCCCTACGTCCCCACGGAAGCGATAAGAACAATGCCGCCTGAAGCGCGGCTCTACGAGTCCCGCGCTGCGCTCGACGGGGGCGACGACGGACTGGACTTCCACCGCCGCGTGGCAGCAGAGGCCCTCCAATGGCTTTCGCCTGACGGGCACCTGCTGATTGAAACCAGTGGGCAGCAGGCCGAACGGACATCCGCGATTGTGACTGAGACGGGGTTAACCGTCCGGACCGTCCATGATGATGAGATGGACGGGACTGTGGTGGTCGGTTCCCTCCGTCGGGGCACGCGCACCCAGGCGGTTTCGTGATGCCAAGTGCGCTTGTACTGTCTTGTCCAAGCCCTGGCCCTGGTCCTGGCCGTGGTCGGAGGCAGGTCAGGGTGTGGTGCCCTGGATCCGCGACTGGAGGATAGGCAAACCGGGTCCCGCGAGCTCGCCCACGTAAGGTTTACGGCCAGCCATGGACATCACCAGGGCGAGCGTCGAACCAGTGATCAGCGGTCCGGTGCCCGTTGCAAATGGTCCGTCGTCAGCGCGCAATTCCAGGCCGGCGATGCTTGTGCGGCTGTCCACGGTGAAGTCGCGTTCGGCAAAAAACTCCGCCACGAAGGTCAAAGCCTCGATGCTGGGTGTCCGGGGAAGTCCCAGCGGCTGGCGGATGTCCTGGGCATGCACGACGACTTCGCCGAGGTAGGCCGCAGTGTGGCTTGAGGGCGCCGTGGTACTCCCGATTACCGCGCGGAAGCGCTCGAGGGTCTCGGCAGGTGTCCTGCCGCGGTGCTCGGCCAGCCTGCGCTGATTGTGGACATCGGGCCGGAAACGCGCGCCCAGTATGCTGCGGAACCACTGCCACTGGTTCAGGCTGGCTGCGGCCGTGAGATGGGCGAGAACCTGCTCAACGTCCCACTGCGCACAGAGACTGCGATGCTTCCATTGCTCCGGGCTGAGCCCAGAGAGGTCCTTTGCCAGCGCGGCCCGCTCAGTGTGGGCCAGCGCCCACAAGTGCTCGCTCGTCGGTGTCGTCATGGAACCCTTTCGGCTGGCGTTAATTGGTGGCGCTCATACGAAGCCGACGTGCCAGCGGCTGCCCGGATGAGACGGGAGGCGCCGCTGCCGTCGAGTCTCTTTCGGCGGCGTGCGCGTGAACCCGGCAACCTCCGTGAAGGCGCTGAGTGTGTCGTTGGGAGGAATACCGAGAAAGACAATATCGGGAATCACGCATCTTCGCCGCCTGGCGTATAGAACAGATCACGGCTTGGAGTCTTCTCACTCCCGCTGTGTTCGCGGGGCGGGGGTGGCCTGAAGTAGTCGTTTTGTTGGGGCTTTTGGTGGGGGTCGATGTGTTTCGGGGGTGTGTACCAGGGTGTGCCGTGGCGGGTGGTGATGGTCCATTGTTCTTTGTGGATGAGGTGGTGGTGCGCTGAGCAGAGAAGTGCGCCGTTGCTGGTGGATGTGGGTCCGCCGTCTGACCAGTAGGTGATGTGGTGGGCTTCGCACCACGGTGCGGGAATGGTGCAGTTGGGGAAGGTGCAACCTTGGTCGCGGGCAGTGAGGGCGAGCCGCTGGGCCGGGGTAAAGAGGCGGGTTTTGCGTCCGAGGTCCAGGATTTCGCCGTGGCTGCCCAGGACAGCGGGGATGATGTCGGCGTCGCAGGCCATTTTGCGCAGGGTAGCGACGGCCACTGGCCCGGTAAAGACGAAGTTCCCCGACGCGGAACCGGGTGCTGTTCCGGTCGCAGTGTTTAGGTCCGTGCGGGTGCCAGTGCCGCTGCCGACGCCCGCAACTGTGTGCATGCTTGCGTCGATACCGGTGCCTGCGCCTGCAGCTGTGTGCATGCTTGCGTCGATACCGGTGCCTGCGCCTGTAACTGTGTGCGTGCTTGCGTCGATACCGGTGCCTGCGCCTGCGCCTGCGTTCATAACGGTGTCCGCGCCTGCGTCCCTGCTTGGGTCCATAACGCTGCCGGTGCCGGTGCCTGCGCTACCCCCGCCTGCGCCGCGCGGGCCTGATTCCAGACCGCCAGAGGGGTCGCGGCGGTTTGGAAAAAGGTCCTTGTAGTTGATGGTGGCAATGATCTGGGGCCGGTTGCCGCCGGTGATTGGCAGGGCATTGGTGGTGAGCCCTGCTTTGACGGCGCTGATAATGCCATCCAGTTGTTTTTGGGGGCGGGTGCGGCGTTCCAGGTCCCAGCCGCACCCAGGGCCGGCGTCGTGCCAAGCAGAGTCCTGCGCGGACCCACTTCCGTCTCCGCTAACGGCGCCGATGACTATGTCCCTTGTACTGCAACTTCCAACCCCGGTGCCGCCGCCGGCGTCGGAGTCTCTCCCGGTACCTGGACCCAAACCGGCGTTGGTGTCGCCGCAAACGCCGTTGGGTACGCCGGGACCGTTGGGGACGGAGGTGCGGGGGTTGGTGGCGGCGTTCATGACCGTGAGGAGGTGTTCGTACTGGTCGGTGGTGGCGAAGATTTCGAGGCGGTGCAGGCCGTGGCGGGGTTTGCGGATGAACGCGCCCTGGGTGTGGCGGAGGGCTTCCTCGGTGGGTTCGGTGCCGTCGGCGTCGATGGTCTCGGCCCAGCGCTGGGCCAACCGGGCTACGAAGTCGGGATCGGCGGCGGCCGCGGCGGCGGTGAGGTCATGTTCAATCCGGTCCAGGACATCCGGAGTGGTGTGATGCCGGATCCGGTCCAGCGCAGCAGTGATGATCGTCCCGGCGTAGGAGGACACTACGGGCGCTGAAGCGACGGCCACGGGCGAGTCCCCGTTCGTGCCCTCAGTCGTGTCTTTGGGCGTGTCCGCGGCTGTTTCCTCAGGAGTCGCTGCGTCATCGGCTGGCCCAGCTGAAAGTGGGTTGGGTACCGGGGCAAGGGCGCACGCGAGATGTGGCAGGGCCGGTGGAAGGGGTTCGCCGGTGAGGCTGGTGCCGGGCAGGGCCTGGTGGGCAAGTGCGAGGCGGCGGCGGGCCTCGCGCAGGGGAATCCTGAGCCGGAGGCGGAGGAACTCCGCGGTGTTCCTGCACCCGTCGTCGGCCGGCGAAGTAACGACCGGCACTCCGCCCCTCGTCCCGGTACCCGCACCGGCAGTGACAACGCCATGAGCAGCAGTGGCTGCGCTGGGTGTCTGGTCGCTGGGTGTCGGGTCGCCGGGTTTCGGTTCGCTGGGCTCCGCCTCCCCCGGTGTGGCCCGGCCCGGCCAGCCGGCGTCTGTCTCATTGAGTATTTCGACGCCGTTCTCCCACCCGGTGACCCAGCCCCGGGATCGGGCGGACCGGGCGGCAGCCGCGGCGATGATTGCTTCGCTTCGGGTACGGTCCACCGCGCCGGCAGCGAGTAGCTGCAGGCATTCAACACTCCGGGCGAGGTCCTCAACCTGGCCGGCGAAGTCAGAAGCCTCAACATAGCCGGCCATTGCAAGAGCATCCGGAGCGGCCAGCGCCGCAGCATTGAGGAGGCTCCCGATTTCAGCCAGCCCGGCTCGCGGCAGTCCACCTGTTTCCTCGACACGTCCGGATGCATCGTCACCAGCCGGCGCGGGGAGCGAAACGGGATCCGGGGGATTCACAGTGCCCTCGCCTACGACTTCATAGAGGCGGGCTGAGACGGGCCCGGCGGCAGGAGCAAGACTACATTCGCCAGTTACTGCAGAGCACTGGCTGGGGGCAATAGTCCGGGTGCCTGACGCAGGCCGGTGGCCTGTTGTTTTAGCTTTATCAGGTGGAGCGAGGGAACCTGCGTTGGAGAGCAGGGCGGCATAACCGCCGAACTCTCCAAGCTGGTTCCCAAGCACCTTCATGGGTCAACTCTGCCAAAGACCACTGACAGAAAGGGCCGGCTAGAGCGGCTATGTGGATAACACGGGAAGCCGGGAGCCAGCCTGGGCGGGGTTATCCACACGGGGAGCCGTGTTGGCGACCCTCTGTAGTGCTGGTTACCGGCTGAGGTGTTAAGACGCCGCTGGCCGCCGCGTCCCCCAAGGATCGCGACGGCCAGCAAAGCCATTCAGTTGTAGCACACGAAAGCGGTGATTACGTTGTCAAGCGGGAACCGCTCTGCCGCAAGCCGTACGAGCGGCCTGTCAGGACTTCGAACCGGTCTCGTCCGAGGTGCCGAGATTGTGCGTTTCCGGGTGTGTGCTGTGGGCGGGGATGTGGTCCCCGCCAAGGTCGCCACTGCCCGAGGTACCAGCAGCACCGGTACCAGCGGCGCCGGTACCAGTCGTACCCAAACCGCCCGAAGTACCCGCAGCGCCGGTGCTGGCAGCACCCGCTGTTGCGGCGTCGTCGGACGTTGAGGACTTCTTGTCACCGGCCGCGCCCTCGCGGTGCATTGCGGACCCAATGACTGTGCCTGCCCGGCGGGCCGCCTCAGTCAACTGGTCCGCGACTTCAGGAGCCTTTTCCTTGATGGTCTCCGTGGCAACAGCAACCTTGTCCTGCACCGGCTTGCTGTCCCAGATGCCCGCGGCGCGAGCTTTGAGTTTGTCGTACGCTGCCCGGCCCGACCGTGATCCGAGCACGTATCCGGCGGCAATTCCCACGCCCAAAAGAAGTTTGTTTTTCATGATGAGGTCCTGCTCCCTGAGAAGGTTCAGTTCCGGCCAGAGAGGCCGGGAGATGGAAAAACCGGCCCGGGGATGTTGTCCCCAGGCCGGCTCTCCTGGCTGGCGCGTCAGTTAGCTGCGTGCGCCACGCTTGGTGACCATGCCGTATACCAGCAGCACGATAAGCGCACCGCCGATGGCCAGCAGCCACGTCTGCAGGGAGAAGAACTCCTGCAGTCCGGTGCCAAAGATCATTCCGCCGATCCAGCCGCCGAGGAGTGCTCCAACGACGCCGAGGACCAGGGTGATGACCCAGCCGCCACCCTGGCGGCCCGGGAGGATCGCCTTAGCGATCGCGCCAGCAATAAGTCCGAGAATTAGAAATGCAATGAATCCCATTTTTTGTTCCTCTTCCTAAGTAAAGGAGGCCTCCGGATCCCGGAGACACTTCATCCTTCTGCCTCAATAGTAATCATGCTTACTATCTATTTGCCAACCCCGGTTGGAAGAAAAAACCCATTTCAGGGCGGTTTAGTGCCCCGTTACGTCTGAGTCGTTGCCCGCATCGGGCCCCTCATCGAGGATAGCCAATTCCGCTAGATCCTGCGGATCCAGGGTGAAATCGAAGATATCCAGGTTTTCCCTCATCCGCTCCGGATTGGCTGTTTTCGGAATCGTTACAATTCCGTTCTGGACGTGCCACCGAAGGACCAGCTGACCAGGCGTCTTCCCGTGCTTTTCGCCGAGCTGGGACAGGATGGGAGCGCCGAGCAGGCCAGCCCCGGAGCCGCCCAGCGGGCTGTAGGACTCGGTGATGATGCCGTGCTCCTTATGGAAGTCCCGCTCAGCGGTCCGGGTTATTGCCGGGGACAGCTGAATCTGGTTGAGGGCGGGAACAACGTCGGTTTCAGCCATCAGCCGTTCCAGGTGGGCACGCTTGAAGTTGGAGACCCCGATGGAGCGCACCTTCCCCTCCGCCTGAAGCCGTTCGAAGGTCCGCCAGGTGGAAACGTATTCGTCCCGCGCCGGCAGGGGCCAATGGATCAGCAGCAGGTCAACATAATCCAGTCCAAGCCGCTTCAAGGACCCCTCGAGTCCTTCTGCGGCCCGGTCATTCCCCTGGAACTGGCCGTCCAGCTTGGTGGTGATGAACAGCTCGTCCCGGTCCACGCCGCTGGCGCGGATGCCGTTGCCCACACCCTGCTCGTTGCCATACTTCACGGCAGTGTCGATGTGCCGGTACCCGGCTTCCAGGGCTTGTACGACGGCGGTCGCCGCCTGGTCATCGTCCAGCGGCCAGGTGCCAAGCCCCACCTGCGGAATGGAGTGGCCGTCATTGAGTGTGATCAGCGGTGCACGTGTCATTGGAACAGTCTCTCCCGGATTGTCGCGTCCTAGCCCTTGAATGCCCCAAGAATATTGTCGGCGTTGTACTGCAGGGATACGCGTGCGGTGTCGGAGACAGCATCCGGGCCCTTCTGTTGTGTCAGGAAGTCCGCGAAGCGTTGGATGGCCTGCCCGGCCTTCACGGTGTTGCCGTCTTCGACAGCAGCCGCCGCCTGCTTGATGCTGGCTGCCAGCTGGCTGGCCACGGGCCCTGACACGTCCCCTGATTCCACCAGGTCTTCAAGCACATGCTGCAGGGCCTTCACACTGCCGGGGAGCCAGGCTGCGCGCAGGGGCACGCCGGCGAAGTCCATGTCCGAGGCAAGGTAGAAGTTCGTGTAGGACGGCTGGTTGTAGGTGGTATTTTGCCGGGCAACCTCGGCGCGGTACTGGGGATCGTGCATGAGCGTGTAGAGCTTGTGGTTGGTCACCTCGGTGCTCAGGTACATGCGCAGCGCCGAACTGTCAGCCGTCCGGACCAGCATTTCTTCGCGCCAGTCGCCTACCACGTCTGCCACCAGGCTGGGTGTGCCCTTGGTGCCGTTGTTGGTGCGGGTCCCCTCGGCTGTCAGCAGCCGGCCATGCTTCCAGTCATCGATGGTGGGCGTCTGCTCGCCGGAGCCGTTGATGATCTGCGTGGTCATGTCCGCAGCCCACTTGATGCTCATGTTGGTGCCGGGAGTGGCGGTGGACAGCTTGTCGCCGTCGGCCGACTGCATGCCGATGGCCCAGTTCTCGATGCCGGGAACGCCCGGGTCCACGTCGCCGATCATGCCGCGGCCGGTGTCCTTGCCGGAGTAGGCGCCGAAGAGCACCTCGCCGGTGGCGGCGTCGCGCATGGCGTAGCCGTAGGGGGCGTAGGTGCCGCCCTCGTGCACCGTGAAGATCTCCTTGCCCGGACGGGCGGGGTCTATGTCCGTGACGTGCATGGCGTCGCCGTGGCCCAGCCGGGCTTCCTCACCAGGCGTGGCACTGCCCTCGGGCATCGTGTCGAAGGAGCTGTACAGCAGCGAGCCGTCGTCGTCGATGGTGGCGGAGCCGTAGACGATCTCCTGCCTGCCGTCGCCGTCCACGTCGGCTGCGCTGAGCGAGTGGAAGCCCTGTGTAGTAAGCGTGCCGAATTCCGGATCGGTGCCGTCCCGGCCGTGCGGGCCATCGTTGAACGGGTTGGTCATGGGCGTCCAACCGGAGTCGACGTTCCACACGGGCGCGAGGTTTGACCCGTCCCAGGTGTAGGCGGCCAGGGTGCTCCGGGTGTAGTAACCGCGGGCGAACACCGCAGCCGGCGTCTTGCCGTCAAGGTACGCGACGCCGGCAAGGAAC
Organism: Arthrobacter sp. AK04; assembly: GCF_021129155.1. GTDB lineage: Bacteria > Actinomycetota > Actinomycetes > Actinomycetales > Micrococcaceae > Arthrobacter > Arthrobacter quantipunctorum. The sequence continues at coordinate 24,534 of NZ_JAJOMC010000053.1, read as the reverse complement.
CGGTCCACTCTGTTGCCCGGCTCAATACGGGACATGGCGTAGTCGCCCCACATGAGTCCGTCGTCGTGCCTGCCCGGCTCATACGCGACGGTCTTCAGTTCCTTGCCCGACGCACCTTCAAACACCGTCAGGTATTCAGGGCCGGAAACGATGAAGCCCTCGAAGGCCCGCAGGTTGTTCCTGGCGCTGCGCGAGGGGGCGTAGACGTCCATGAAGTAGTCGGTGAGTGCTTCAGCGTCAGCCTGGGACAGGGGGTACTGGTACTTCGGCGCCGTGCCGAACGCTTCCTCCAGGGTGGCGGGCCAGTTGCCGGCCTTCACCTCCGGATGTTCGGTCCAGCCCTGGAACGTTTCCACCATGTGCCGGTAGTAGTCCGCCGCGCTCATGCGGTAGTCGTCCGAGTTGGAGTAGCCGGCCTCGATGTCCTGTTGCAGCAGCGAGATGAAGTTTTCGGAAGCGACGCTGCCGTCGGCCTTGAAGCTGGTGCTCTTGGTTCCCGGAGCCGTTTTCATCATCATTTCGGCGCGGCCGTCGCCGTCGAAATCGTTGACCAGCATCTGGGTGTAATGGGCCCCCGAACGGATGTTGACGCCGAGGTCGATGCGGTGGAGCAGCGTGCCGTCCGCTTTGTAGGTATCCACGTAGGTGTTGCCGGTGTAGCCCACCTGGGAGACGTCTTTCGAGTTGTTCGGATCCCACTTGACGATGAATTCGTACTGGCCATCGCCGTCGACGTCCCCCACGGACGCGTCATTGGCGTTGTAGGTGTACGCCTGCCCGGCAGGGGTGGTGCCGTCTGCCGGTTTCTTCAGCGGGATGTCAACGAAGTTGCCGCCCCATAGCGTCGCGGTTGCGCTGCTGTCCACTTCCACGCCTGCGACGACGGCCCGCACCTGGTAGCCGGACGCAGCGGTTCCGGAGGTGTCCAGGTAGTTGGTGCTGTCCGTGACAGAGGCCAGTTTCTGGCCGTCCCGGTAAACGTTGAAGTCGGTGCCCGTGAGGCCTGTGGCGGAAGAACCGGAGGCCTCGTGGCCCAGGAGCCGCCAGCTTAAGAAGACGCCTTCGGACGTCTTGGCAGCCACAAGGCCGCGGTCAAGGTGGTCCAGCTGGACGTCCGGCATGCCGGGCTTGGGAGAGCGTTCGACGGCGGATGCAGGGGCGGCGAGGCAGCCTACGGTAAGGGCAATTCCGACGGCGGCGACGGACAGGAGGCGCGCGGGTGTACGGTGCGGACTCATCAGTGAATCCTTTCAATTTGAGAACGGGAAAACGCTTCCCCGATAACCTAGCGGGGGAGTGCGGCAGAAAACAAGCCTTGCCGCCGGACCGCAAGGAAGATATTTAGAACGTTGTAGAAGTAGCGCGGCGCTGGGGACGCCGGAAGGGTGCGGGACGCTGCAAGCTTCCGGCGTCCCGCACCCTTCCGGTGAATCCGACGGCTGCGCCCTGTCAGTTCCCGGGTAGCGGCTGGATCTTACTCCCCGCTCCGCGCCCAGGCTGCGAGCCGGTCTGTCAGGGCCATGTAGCTATGGTCCACGGTCTGCAGCTCGGGGTTTGCATCGAACCACTGCACGATTTCGCGGGCGCCGTCGGCGAAAGGAATGGTGGCGCGGTAGCCGGGCACCAAGGACTTGATCTTGGTGTTGTCGAAAACCACCGAGTGTGAGCGGTCTCCGAGGAGGTTGGCCCCTAGTTCGGCGCTGTGCGCGGCGATGGTTTCGGAAGCCACATGGACCAGTTCCGGCTCCGGGACGCCGGCCGCCCGCGCGAACAGTTGGTAAATCTGGTTCCAGGGAAGGTACTCGTCCGAGGTGATGGTGTAGCTTTCGCCCACCGCCTGCGGCCGGCCCAGCAGACCCACGAAGGCCTTGGCGAAGTCCTGGCTGTGGGTCAGGGTCCACAGCGATGTCCCGTCCCCGTGCACCATGACCGGCAGCCCCGCGCGCATCCGGTGGATGTCGGTCCAGCCGCCCACCATGGCGATCTTGGTGCGGTCATAGGTGTGCGAAGGGCGGACCACGGTCAGCGGGAAGTCCTGCTCGCGGTATGCCTTGTAGAACAGTTCCTCGCAGGCAATCTTGTCCCGGGAGTACTGCCAGAACGGATTCTTTAGCGGCGTGGACTCGCGGATCGGCAGCCTGGTGGGCGGCTTCTGGTAGGCGGAGGCGGAGCTGATGAAAACGTACTGTCCGGTACGCCCGGTGAACAGGTCCAGGCTGGCCTTAGCCTGGTCAGGCGTGAAGGTAATAAAGTCCGCCACGGCGTCGAACTCGCGCCCGGCGAGCGCGGCTCGAACCGCGGACGCATCCCGCACATCGGCCGTGAGGATGTCCGCCCCCTCCGGGACCGGCCTTGTGGACCGGCCCCGGTTGAGGATGGTGAGCCGGTGTCCCAGCGCGACGGCGCGTTCTGCCGCCGCCGTGCTGATGACTCCGGTGCCGCCGATGAAAAGGATGCTTCTCGGCGCCACCGTGTCGGCGTCAGGGGTGAGGAGGTTCACCACGCGTAGTCTTCCGGAGCCGTGCGGTGCCCCGGGAAGATGTCATCCAGCCGTTTGAGGGCATCGGCGTCCAGGGTGACGTCGAGGGCGCGGACGGCGGCGTCTAGCTGTTCCTGGGTCCTGGGTCCCACGATGGGCGCCGTGACGGCGGGCTGGTGCAGGAGCCAGGCAAGGGCAACGTCGCCGGGCTCGTGGCCGAGTTCATCCGCTAAATCCTCGTACTGCCGGATCTGGTCTTCGTGCTTCTTGAGGGTCTCCGCCGCCCGGCCCTCGGTGCGGCGGACGCCGTCGCGCTCTTTCTTCAGCACCCCGCCCAGGAGGCCGCCCTGCAGGGGCGACCAGGGGATGAGGCCCAGTCCGTACTGCTGGGCGGCCGGAATCACTTCAAGCTCCACCTGGCGCATGAAGAGGTTGTAAATGGACTGCTCGCTGACCAGGCCCGTGTAATGGCGCCGTTGCGCCGCTTCCTGCGCCTGCGCAATGTGCCAGCCGGCAAAGTTGCTGCTGCCGGAATACAGGATCTTGCCCTGCTGGACTGCTACCTCGATGGCCTGCCAGATTTCGTCCCACGGGGTGTCACGGTCGATATGGTGGAACTGGTAAACGTCGATGTAGTCGGTCTGCAGGCGCTTCAGGCTGGCGTCCAGGGCCCGGCGGATGTTCAGGGCAGACAGCTTGGACTCGTTGGGCCGGTCCGTCATGGTGCCGTACAGCTTGGTGGCCAGCACCGTGTGTTCGCGGCGCTCGCCGCCCTTCGCGAACCAGCGGCCGATGATCTCTTCGGTCCAGCCGCGGTGGCCGGCGCCGCCGTAGACGTTGGCGGTATCGAAGAAGTTGATGCCCTGCTCGTGTGCCGAATCCATGATGGAGTGGGCGTCCGCTTCTTCCGTCTGGGGACCGAAGTTCATGGTGCCAAGGCAGAGACGGGAGACTGTCAGGCCGGAGCGGCCCAGATGGGTGTACTGCATGGGGTGTCCTTTCGGGGACGGGGGTCCGTGGGCTGGTTACAGCTGGGTGAAGGCGGCGACGGCGGGATCGGAGCCGATCCGGGCGCCGGACTCCAGGGCGGTGATGGCGGAAAGTTCATCATCCGTGAGCTTCAAGGAGGCGGCGGCGAAGTTCTCCCGCATGCGGCCGGGATCCACGGACTTGGGGATCACGATGTTCCCGGTAGCGAGATGCCAGGCGAGCACCACCTGGGCCGTGGTGGCGTTGTGGGCGTTGGCAATGGCGGTCACGGCGTTTCCGTTGAGGTCGCCGCCCTGGCCGAGCGGGCTGTACGCCTCGACGCCGATACCCAGTTCCCGGCACTTGGCCGCAAGGGGGGCCTGCTGGTAGCTGGGATGGAGCTCTATCTGGTTGACGGCAGGGACGATCTCCGCGGATTCCAGCAGGTGGTCCAGGTGTTCGGCCAGGAAGTTGGAGACGCCGATGGCGCGGATCTGGTTGTTCTCGTAAAGCCGCTCCATCTCCTTCCATGCCTGGACGTACAGTCCTTGGGAGGGGACGGGCCAGTGGATCAGGTATAGGTCCACAAATTCCAGGCCCAATGCCTTGCGGCTGTTCTGGAATGCTTCCTGCGCTCGGCCCTGTTCGCCGTTCCGCAGCTTGGTGGTCACGAAGATCTCCTCGCGCGGAATCCCCGTGGCCGCGATGGCGGCGCCCACGCCGGCCTCGTTGCGGTAACCGGCGGCGGTGTCGATGTGGCGGTAGCCGGCCTCGAAGGCGTCCTCCACGATCCGCTGCGTGTCTTCGGGCGGGACCTGGAAAACGCCGAGGCCAAGCTGGGGGATAGTTACGCCATTGTTCAGTGTCAGCTCTGACATGGGGGCTCCTTGATGCGCTGGTGCGGTAGTGGGATGCCGTGGACCCGATAGGAAGAAAGCGGTTTCCGCCGGCTCCCTCCTGAGCCTATGCACTTTTCGCCGGTAAGTCAGCAGGGCTGCCTGATTCTGTTTTTCCTAGGACTGCCAGTCCTACCTTCGTTGTAGAACGGGACCACCCAGCCGGGCAGAATGGTCTGCATGGGTCAAAGCGCCGAGTTCGGAAAATTCCTCAAAGCCATGCGGTCCCGCCTGAGTCCCGAGGACGCCGGAGCGGGGCCCGCTTCCGGTGCGCGCCGGGTGCCTGGCCTCCGCCGCGAGGAAGTTGCCCGCCTGGCAGGAGTCAGCACTGACTATTACGTCCGCCTGGAGCAGGGCCGGAACATCCACCCCTCGCGGACTGTCCTGGATGCGGTGTCCCGGGCCCTCAGGCTGGACACCGGCGAGCATGCGCACATGCTGGACCTGCTGGAGAACTGCGCCGGGTCCGCCCGGTCCAGCGTTTCCGCCGCCCAGGGTGTCCGCCCGGCACTCCGGCAGCTCCTTGAAGCGGTGGGCGATGTGCCGGCCATGGTGCTGGGACGGCGCAGCGATGTCCTTGCCGGAAACCGGATGGCCTTCCTGCTGTTCACCGACTTCCCCGCGCTTCCGGCAGCCGAGCGGAACCTGACCCGTTGGCTCATCCTTGATCCCGGTGCCCGGGAGCTCTTCCGTGACTGGAAAACTGTCGCCGCGGAAGCGGCAGGCGCGTTAAGGGTGGACGTTGGCCGGCACCCGAACGACGCCCAGGCCAACCAGCTGGTGGGCGAACTTGCCGTCCACAGCGAGCACTTCCGGCAATGGTGGGCAGGGCACCGCGTGGCCACGCGGTCGGCGGGCAGCGTGCGGCTGCATCATCCCGCCGTCGGGGACCTGGAACTGAACTTTGAGAACCTCGTCCTCCCGGACGATCCCGACCAGACGCTCAGGGTGTACTCCGCGAAGGCTGGCTCGCCGTCGGCCGATGCGCTGGCGTTGCTGGGGAGCCTGGGTGCTGCCGGTCCCGCCGAGGAGCCGCGGACCCGCGACGCCTCGCCCGCCGTTGCGGAGAACCGGGAGTAGGGGCTCGGGGAACATTGTGCTTTTGGCCAGTTGAAGTGGCTGATTCTGGCCACGAGCCCATTGGGGAAGAACCGGCCGCTTCCTAGGCTGGAGTAACACGCTTTCTCCACCCAAGGATGGTCTCAACGATGAAACGCATCGCACTGCTTAAGGAACGCAAGGGTGCCGCGGCCGGCACTCCTTCCACCGCCACCGGCTCGCACTGCCCGGTGTCCGGCCTCTGGAGTCCGGACCATGACCCGCACACCGTGCTGTCCTTCTTCGAGGGCCACGTTTTTCCCGCGTTCGACGGCGTCCCAACAGTCTGGCGGCGGCGCTCAGCAGGCACGGTCTCGGCAAACTAGTTAAACAGCAACTGGCTCGCAGCCAATGTCCCCCTCACGGGTATCAGAGACGTCAGCTGCGAGCCAGTTGCGTTGGAACCGCTACTCTTCGAGGCGGAAACCCACTTTCATGGTGACCTGCCAGTCAGCGATCTTGCCCTCTTCCAGGTGGCCCCGGATCTCCTTCACCTCAAACCAGTCGAGGTTGCGGAGGGTCTGTGAGGCCTTCGCGATGCCATTGCGGACGGCCTCGTCCACACCCTGATCCGATGTGCCGACAATTTCAGAAATGCTGTACGTGTGGTTGGACAACTTCGCTCCTAGTGATCGCCTTGCGGCTCCCGGTTGCGGGCCGTTCTTGAAGACTAGTAGGACTGCAAGAACGTTGGCCAGCATTATCCGGATGTTCCACGGCTGCAGGCGGGAGGGTCCTCACGGCCCCGCCGGCACGGTGACGTTCGAATGCCAGGGAGAAGCCAGCCTACTTCGCCTCGAGCACCAGGTTCTTGAGGTCGTCCAGAGTCTGCTGCATGTGGGCATCCATGGCCTCCCGCGACCGCACGGGGGCGCGGGATTCCAGCGCCTCGGCAATCTTCTGGTGGTGTCCGATTGCGTGCTCCTGGATTTCCCGGACCGCGGACGTCTGGGTGCGGCGCTTCTGCAGCACCTGGTGCAGCGGTTCGAACAGCACGGACACAAAGACATTTTCGGAGGCATGCAGGATCAGGTCGTGGAACGCCAGGTCCGCTTCCACAAAGGCGGCGACGTCGTTGACCTCATGGGCGGCGCGCATGCTGTCCACGTAGCTGTGGAGCGTCCGGATATCTTCGTCGCGTATCCGCCCTGCCGCGAGTTCGCAGGCACCTGTTTCCAGCATCCGCCGGAGCTCGATGAGCTGGACCGAGGTCTCTGCCTCGTTCTTCCCCTCCGATGCAGCACGCAACACCGCCTCAAGCGACGCCCAGCGGTTGAGCGGGTTCACGAATGTGCCGCGGCCGCGTTCAACACTGAGGATCCGCTGGGCCTGCAGCGTTTTCATTGCCTCGCGAACCGTCATCCGGCTTACCTCATGCCGGGCGCTCAGCTCGTGCTCGCCCGGGACCGTGGCGCCCGGCGGGAACTCACCGGTGATGATGCGGTCCAGTAGCTCATCGGCCACCTGGCCCACCAGTGATTGCCTCGCCATTGCGCCCCCGTTGATTCCTTCACTGCATATGTCGGACAAGTCTACTTGCGCGTCTCTATGTCCTATGCCACACTAATTCAAATGCAAGATGTCTGACATCTTACAGTTATTTCTACATCAGGATCCGCCGCCCCGGATTCATACAACGGATTCAACACAACGGAGTGCATCGTGACGCTTGAAGCAGACGTCCTGGCCGCCTACCCGGCCGAGGTCCAGATTCCCGCCCACCTGGTGGCCGCCACCCTGGCCGCATCCAATGCGGAGACCCCGCGGGTCCTGGTTGTGCTCGACGACGATCCCACCGGAACGCAGTCAGTGGCGGATTTGCCCGTGCTCACCCGCTGGGACGTCGAGGACTTCACTTGGGCCTTCAACCACATTCAGGAGGCCGGGTCCAAGCCCGCCGTCTACGTCCTGACGAACACCCGCAGCCTGGACCCGGCCGAGGCCGCCGCCCGGAATGAGGAAGTGGTCCGAAACGCCCTTGCGGCAGCAGGCCCACCGCAGGAACTCCGCCTCGGCTTCGTCAGCCGCAGCGATTCGACCCTCCGCGGCCACTACCCCCTGGAGCCGGACGTCATCGCCGCGACCGTGGCGGACGTCAGCGGTGAAAAGACCGACGGCGTGGTCCTGGTTCCAGCCTTCCCCGACGCCGGGCGGGTCACCATCGGCGGCATCCACTACATGCGCGGCACCGGTGAGGCAGCCGGCACCCTCACCCCGGTGTCCGAGACAGAATTCGCCAAGGACGCCACCTTCGGCTTCACCACCTCCGTCATGGCCGACTACGTTGCCGAAAAATCGCAGGGCCGCTTCGCCGCCGGTGCGGTAATCGTGCTGGACCTGAACACCATCCGCGCCGGCGCGTCCTCGCAGGACCCGGCAATCTCAGCGAAAGCCATCGCCGACGCCATCGAGCCGGCCACCGATTCCACCCCGATCGTGGCCGACATCGTCACCGAAAACGACCTCCGCGCACTCTCGCTCGGCCTCGAAGAAGCCGAGCGGCGCGGCAAGAAGCTCCTCTACCGCGTGGGCCCTCCGTTCGGCCGTGCCCGGATCGGCCAGGAAATCCGCACCGAACTCAGCGGCGCCGAGGCCTACGCAGGCAACACGCCCTCCGAGGCAGGGGGCCTCATCGTCGTCGGCTCCCACGTCGGCGTCACCACCCGCCAACTCAAGGCCCTCACCGACCAGCACAGCGCGGCACGGATCGTGGAGATCGACGTCGAAAAGCTCCTCGGCGCCCCCAGCGCCGCCGAAGCGCACCTTGACCAGACCGTGGACACCGTCGTCGAAGCCCTCCGCGGCGGCGACGTCATCGTCCACACCAGCCGCCTGCTCATCAAGGCAGAGGACCCCGCCGAAAGCCTGCGGATCGCCCGCACGGTCTCCGCCGCCGTCGTCGCCGTCGTCAACCGCACCCTGAAGACCTTCCCGCCCCGGTTCGTCATCGCCAAGGGCGGCATCACCTCCTCGGACGTCGCCGCCCACGGCCTGGAAATCCGCCACGCAATCGTCCGCGGCCCCATGCTCCCCGGCATCGTCTCCCTCTGGGAACCCGTGGACGGCCCCGCCAAGGGCATCCCCTACATCGTCTTCGCCGGCAACGTGGGAGACGACCAGTCCCTCGCCGACGTCACCCGCAAACTCAGCAACACCTTCTAATCCCCGGCTCCCGCACACATTCAATGGAGAACACCATGACCAGCAACTACACCGTCACAGTCCTGGGCCTCGGCGCCATGGGCCTGCCCATGGCCACCCGCCTGGCATCCCAGCTCACCGTCCACGGCTTCGACATCGCCGAACCCCGGCTGAAGCTCGCTGAAGAAGCCGGCATCGCCACCTTCGCCACCGCCCGTGAAGCCGCCAAGGGCGCCGACGCCGTGCTCCTGGCCGTCCGCAACGGCGAACAGCTCAACGATGTCCTCTTCGGCGAGAACGGCGTGGCCTCCGTGCTGGAACGCGGCGCCGTCGTCATCCTCGGCAGCACCGTGGGCACCGAAGCCATCCCCGCCACCGTTGAAAAGCTTGCCGAATACGGCGTCGAACTTGTTGATGCCCCGCTGTCCGGCGGCCCGAAGCGCGCCGGCGAAGGGGACCTGCTGATTGTCGTCGGCGCTTCCCCGGAAGCCCGCGAGAAGGCGGCCCCCGCGCTCGAACTGCTGGCCTCTACCCTGACCGTGGTGGGCGACAAGCCGGGTGACGGGCAGGCCCTCAAGACCGTCAACCAGCTGCTCTGCGGTATCCACATCGCTGCCGCAGCGGAGGCCATGGCCCTCGCCGACGCGCTCGGCCTGGACCAGGCCAAGACCCTCGCCGCCCTCGAAGCCGGCGCGGCCGGGTCCTTCATGCTGTCCAATCGTGGCCCCCGGATCCTCGAGGCGTACACCGAGGAAGGTGCCGAGGTGCTGTCCCGCCTGGACATCTTCGTCAAGGACATGGGCATCGTGGGCAAAGCCACCCGCGCGGCCGGACTTGCGGCCCCGGTTGCCGCTGCCGCCGAGCAGCTCTACCTCCTGGGCCAGGCCCAGGGCCTCGCCGCCGCCGACGACTCCGCCGTCATCAAGGTCGTCGCCCCCACCAAGCACACCAAATAGCCCCACCTGCCCGGAGTTTTTGTCCAGATAAGCCGACTTAAAGGCCCTTTTGGCCTGCATATCTGGACAAAAACTCCCCTCGGACAGGTGCGACGGCGGCGGTCCCCCCTCCGCCGTCGTCGCACCCTCCCTGCCGTTCCCCCGGCATTCCCCTAGAAAAACCAGCTCGCCAGTCTTAACTGGCGATGTCAAAGGAGACACACGATGAGCGCTCTAGCTCTCCTGGCCATAGCAGCAGCGGGCGTCGCCCTGTTGCTCGTGGCCGTCATCAAGTTCAAGATCCCAGCCTTCCTCGCCCTTCTGGTGGTCAGCGTCGCCGTTGCCCTGGTGGCTGGCATCCCCCTGCCGGACGTCATCAAGACCGTTACCGAAGGCATGGGCGGAACCCTCGGGTCCGTCGCCATCCTGGTTGGCCTCGGCGCCATGCTCGGCAAGATGATCGAAATTTCCGGCGGTGCACAGTCGCTGGCCGGGAAGTTCACGCAGCTGCTCGGCCCGCGCCGGGTCATCGCAGCGTTGACTGCCGCAGCCTTCCTGCTGGCCATCCCCGTCTTCTTCGACGTCGGATTCATCATCCTCATTCCCATCATCTACGGCTTCGCCAAGGCCGCGGGCGTCAACCCCGTCAAGATCGGCCTTCCGGTGGGCGCCATCATGCTCGCCATCCACGTTGTTGTCCCGCCGCACCCCGGCGTTGTGGGCGGTGCCGGCATCCTCGGCGCGGATATCGGCTGGACCACCATCCTGGGCCTCGTGCTGTGCATTCCCGTTGGCGTCCTGGGCTACTTCGTTGCCCGAAAGCTGAACAAGCGCGACTTCACCATGCTTCCCGCCACCGCCGAGCAGTTCCGCCTCTTTGGCACCGGCACGTCCCAGGTTGAACAGGAAGCGGCGCAGGGGACCTCCTCAGTTGCCGTCAGGAACCAGGTGAAGACGGCCCCCAGCCCGGCCATGATCATCACGCTCATCGTCCTGCCCATCCTGATGATCATGGTTGGCACCGTGGGTGCAGTCATCCTGCCCAAGGATTCCTTCCCCGCCCAGCTCGCCGCATTCATTGGCGCCCCGCTGATCGCCCTGCTCACGGCCCTCGGCCTGGCGTACTACTTCCTGGGAATCCGCCGCGGCTGGTCCTCCCAGCACACCGGTGAAGTCATGGACTCGGCCCTGGCTCCCACGGCCATCGTCATCCTGGTCACCGGCGCGGGCGGCGTCTTCGGTAAGGTCCTCACGGTCTCCGGCATCGGCAAGGCCCTCGCCGAAGGCCTGCAGACCGCAGGCCTTCCGGTCATCTTGATGGCGTTCATCCTCGCCGCCATCCTGCGCGCTTCCCAGGGATCCGCCACCGTTGCGATCATCACCACCTCCGGCCTGCTGGCAGCATCCGTTGCCGACGGCGGGTTCTCACCCATCCAGACGGCCCTCATCCTGGTTGCCATTGGGTTCGGCGCGTTCGGACTCAGCCACGTCAACGACTCCGGCTTCTGGATCGTCACCCGGTACCTGGGCCTGTCCGTGGCCGATGGCCTCAAAACCTGGACCGTTCTCACCACCATCCTGGGCCTGGCCGGCTTCGCCCTGACCTTCCTGGTGTGGATCCTCGTGGGCGGCCTGGGCGTCTGATGCGCACCCGACTCGACCACCTGGTCACCTCCGCCCTCCAGCACGGCTCCGCCGTACCGGCCTTCACCTGCTACGACTTCACCACCGCCATGGCCGTGGTGGCCGCAGCGGAGGAGGCGGGCCGCGGCGCCATCCTGCTGGTGGCTCCCAAGACCGCCGCCACGCCCAACGGCCTGCGCCTCATCGGAGCCCTCCGCGGCCTCGCTGACGCCGCATCCGTGCCCGTGGCCGTGCAGCTTGACCATGCAAGCGACCTTCAGGTGATGGCCGACGCCGTCGCGGCAGGGGCGGATTCCGTCCTCGCCGACGGCTCCGCCTTGCCTTACGAGGACAACATTGCGCTGGTCCGCGAGGCGCGGGCGTTGCTGGGCCCTGACGTGGTGCTTGAAGCCGAGCTTGGCGGCCTTCCCGGTGACGAGGACCGCGCCTTCGGTGCAGACCAGTCCGGCGTGGCCGTGGCCGGTCTGACCGATTCGGCGCTGGTGGAGGACTTCGTGTCCCGGACCGGCGCGGAACTGCTCGCCGTCGCGGTGGGGAACGTGCACGGCAAGTACAAGGGGGAGCCGCAGCTGCGCTGGGACGTCCTGCAGGACATCGCGGTGCGGACGCACATTCCACTGGTGCTGCATGGCGCCTCCGGAATTCCCGCGGAGGAGCTGGTGAAGGCAGCCGCCATGAACGTTGGCAAGGTCAACTTCAACACCGAGCTCCGCACCGGGGTGCTCGCCACCCTGCAGGACCAGCTGCCGTGCCACCGGTCCGACGGTGAAAACCTGCAGGGGCTCCTGGGCCACTGGAACAGCTCGGCCCGCGCCTTCGCTGCCACCACGCTGGCGACGCTCACGCGCTGACGTTCACTCGAGGTTTGTCCAGCCGTGCTTGACCCGCGCGGGGCCTGCATCCGAGGACAAAAACTCCAGGAGGGGGAGGCTAGGATCAACCCATGATCCTGGCCTCCCTCTTTTTTGCCCTCCTGGCCGCAGTGCTACACATCTATATCTTCACCATGGAGTCCATCACCTGGACCAAGCCAGCTACCTGGAAGCGCTTCGGGGTGGCCAGCCAGGCTGACGCGGAGACCACCAAAGCGCTCGCTTACAACCAGGGTTTCTACAATTTGTTCCTGGCCGCGGGAGCCCTTGCGGGGGCCGGTTTCGTGGCGCTGGCACCGGAGGATCCGGTCCTCGCAGCCGCAGGCTGGACCCTGGTCTTCAGCTCCTGCGGCTCCATGCTGCTGGCCTCGCTCGTCCTGGCGCTGTCCGGCAGGAAGTACCTCCGCGCCGCCGCAACCCAAGGTGCCACGCCGCTGCTCGCCGTCGTGCTCGGCGTCGCCGCCCTTGCTGCCTAGCCGCGGCGGAACCCTCCCGGGCCTGGACGGATTTCCGGCCGGGAAATGACAACGGGGGAGGAGCCATTGCCACCGGAGTGAAGTAGTGCCACTGTCGAACCATGACCGAGAACATGACGTCCACCGAAGACCAGTTCAGCCCTGACGTTTCACTGGCACGCAATGATGCAGACCACCGGTATGAGCTGCGGGTGGACGGGAAACTGGCTGTCCAAACCTTCTTCAAGGACAAGCCCGGGCACATCGACTTCAGCCACACCGAAACCACGGAGGGCTTCGAAGGCCAGGGCCTGGGAAAGGTGCTGGCCCACTTCGCGCTCGATGACGTGGTAGCCACCGGCAAACGGATCATTCCCCACTGCCCCTTCATCGCAGCCTATCTGCGGAAGCATGAGGGCTACGAACAGTTCGTTGACTGGCCGGAGGGCTGACGCTCTGGCTGCGCGGCCCTGCTGGTCAGCCGCCCGGGCGGCACTGCCGGGAGCCGGTGCTGCCGCAGGTACTGCGGCAGCAGTCAGCTGGCCAGGGCGTGCCCGCTGAGGACCGGCGCGTCGATGGTGAAACCACAAGCGCACCGGTAGGTTTCCACGTGCTCGGAAACCGGGCCGGCTCCCATCGGTACTACCTTGGTTCCGTCAACATACACGGGCAGCCGGACAGGCATATCTTCGGGATCCACCCGCTGCATCGGGGCGCGGCAGTGCATGCGGGAGTTAAGCGTGAGCAGCAGCCCCATGTCCGCTGGTTCAGTGGAGTCCAGCGGGGTGTTTGCCCGTGCGCCGGTGTCTCCGGGCGCCGTAAGCTGGTGGTCTGCAACGGTGGTCATGATGGGTCATCCTTGGGCTTCTTCACGGAACTGCCGGCGTTGGCAGCCCCGCCGCGAACTGCTTGCGGAGGTTCATTTACCCCAATACCTAAGCATGCTTACTAATGCCCGGGCAAATCCGCGTGTGACCCAGTCCACGCGAGGATCGTGTTCCGCAGTGCGGACGATGCGTCCCTGCCGGCACGGAACCTCCCTAGCGGCGCCGGCGCTGCCACTGTACGGCATGCCAGAACAGCAGGCAGACCAGCGCCGCGAGTCCCGCGAAAATCGCATAGGGGGCGAAGGTGAACACAAGGAAAGATGTTGGCATTCCTCCGGCGGAGGGGCCCACCATGGAATTCGCATTGAGGAACACCCAGGCGCCTCCGCCGATGAGTGCGGCGGCAAGGAGCCAGAGGGCGGCAATAAAGGGGTTGATGGCCAAGGCGCTGCCTCCGTCATAGCCATCCTCCCTCTCGGCCGGGGCTTCACTGCGGACGGGGTTCCCGTCGGGATCCACTTCCCGGAATCCCACTGCGCCCGCTGTTCCCTGCTCCATGTATCCCCCTGATTGAGTTGCAGTCCGGACGGGCTGCTGATGAGCCAACCCTAGACCGGGAGGATCACCCGAGTCTTGTCATACGCCCCCGGCTGCGACGGGGAATTGTGAAGCAGATTGCTGCCAGCCGCCAGTCAATGACGGCCCAACAAGCTTAAAAACGGGGGAGTTTCAGCCATTTCGGGAAATACATCACAGAACTTTGATTAAAAGGGTTACCTAAGTAAGGCTGTCCTTTGTGATTTTTTGTGATTCCCGACAGAAGGACGACCAGTGCCGCTGATGCCCCGCCTTGACGAGACAGATACCGAGCCGGCCACCTCCCCGGCAGCGCCGGGCCTACTGGCGCCGGGTCCCGCTGGGCACCACCCCGCCGCCCGGTATCCCGCGGCCCAGCGCCCGGCCGCCCAGCACCCCCTTGCCCCGCCCCCCCCGTACGTTGGGCGGGCGGAGCCTGCGCAGGACGCCTCCGGCCAGGACTTCGGCTCCCGCGTGGAACTTGCCCTGGGCGCCACCAACCACCTCCTCAATGCCCGCAACTCGCCGCGCTACGTCGCCCACGTCCTGCAGGGCGTCACTGCCGTGGCCACCAAACTGGAGCGGACCTCGCAGCCGTTCACCGGCGTCGAGCCCGCTGGCATGAAGACCCGCGTAGGTGCCGTGGACCTCGACACCCCGCTCCCGGATACGGCAGCCGCGCTGCAGGAACTCGAGGACGTGTACCTGCGCGACGCCGTCTACTTCCACGACCCCAAGTACGCGGCCCACCTGAACTGCCCCGTGGTGATTCCGGCCCTGGTGGGGGAGGCCATCCTGTCCGCGGTCAATTCCTCCATGGACACCTGGGACCAAAGCGCCGGCGCCACCATGATTGAGCGCCGGCTCATCGACTGGGCGGCCGAAAGGCTGCACCTCGGAGGGGGCGCGGACGGCATCTTCACCTCCGGCGGAAGCCAGTCCAACCTGCAGGCACTGCTGATCGCTCGCAACCATGCAGTGGCCGGCCTCCGGCAGGACCCGGCACGTGCCGGCCTCCGCCTGCCGGCGCTGCTGGACTCCCTGCGGATCTTCACCTCGGAGGACAGCCACTTCAGCATCCAAAAGTCAGCCTCCATGCTGGGCCTGGGGTTCGACGCCGTCATCTCCGTGCGGTGCACGCCTGACCACCGGATGGATCCCGCGGCCCTCGCCGAGGCAATGGCGGACGCACGCGGCGCCGGCCTGGTCCCCATGGCGGTGGTGGCCACCGCCGGAACCACGGACTTCGGCGCGGTGGACCCGCTCGCGGAAACCGCTGCGCTCGCCAGGGCCTACGGTGCGTGGTTCCACATCGACGCCGCCTACGGGGGCGGGCTGATGGTGTCCGGCCGGTACCGCCGCCTCCTTGAGGGAACGCGGCTGGCGGACTCGGTCACCGTGGACTTCCATAAGACCTTCTTCCAGCCGGTCAGTTCCAGCGCCCTGCTGGTCCGGGACGGGAGCATGCTGCGCCACATCACCTACTACGCCGACTACCTGAACCCGGAAAGCGCAGCCCTGGCCGAGATCCCCAACCAGGTGGACAAGAGCATCCAGACCACCCGCCGCTTCGATGCCCTGAAACTGTGGCTCACCCTGAGGATCATGGGAGCGGACGCCATCGGCGCCCTGTTTGACGAAGCCATCGACCTTGCAGCCCGCGTGGGCACGGTCCTGGCGGCGGATGACGACTTTGAACTGGCCGCCCCGCCGCAGCTCAGCACCCTCGTGTTCCGCTACCGGCCCCGCCTGGAAAACGGGGAGAGGCTGTCCGAGGACGCTGCCGATGCGCTCAACCCGGCCATCCGCGCGGCCGTCTTCGCCTCAGGAGAAGCGGTTGTGGCGGGAACAAAGGTGGCCGGCCGGCACTACCTGAAGTTCACCCTGCTCAACGCAGAGGCCGCGCTGGAGGACATCGCCGGCATCATCCACCTCCTGCGCCGTACCGGCGCTGGGCTGCTGCAGACCGAGGTATCCGCATGAGCCGCATCTACGACTTTGCTGCCGTCGGCGTCGGGCCTTTCAACCTGGGGCTGGCCGCACTCGCTGCGCCGGTGGAGGGCGTGGACGGGATCTTCCTGGAACAGCGGGCGTCCTTCGACTGGCACCCCGGCATGATGCTGGAACCCGCCCACCTGCAGGTTCCCTTCATGGCGGACCTGGTCACCCTGGCAGACCCCACCTCGCCCTATTCGTTCCTGAACTTCCTTAAGCAGACGGGCAGGTTGTACCGCTTTTACATCCGGGAGAACTTCTACCCCCTGCGCGCGGAGTACAACCAGTACTGCCAGTGGGTGGCCGGGCAGCTGCCGTCGGTCCGTTTTGGCACGGCTGTGCTGGATGTAACGTACGACGACGGCGTATACCGGCTTTCAGTGTCCGGCCCGGGCGGGCAGGAGGTGCTGCTGGCGCGTCGCTTGGTGCTGGGCACCGGCACCTCGCCGTACGTCCCATCGCCGGCCGAGGGCATTCTTGCGGAGGCTGCCGCCGGCGGCGCGGGAGTGGCCTTCCACAATGCCGACTACCTGTTCCGGAAGGCGGAGCTGCAGCAGCAACGCAGCATCACCATCCTGGGCAGCGGCCAGAGCGCGGCCGAGATCTACTACGACCTGCTGCAGGAGGCGGACGTGCACGGTTACCAGTTGAACTGGGTGACCCGCTCCGGCCGGTTCTTCCCCCTGGAGTACACCAAGCTGACCCTGGAGATGACCTCCCCGGAATACGTGGACTACTTCCACGGCCTGCCGCAGCACCAGCGCGACCACCTCAACAAGACCCAGAAGAACCTTTACAAGGGCATCAACTCCGATCTCATCGACGCCATCTACGATCTGCTCTACACCAGGAGCCTCTCCGGCATGGTGGATACGCAGCTGCTGACTCACTCGTCCCTGACCGCCGCGCAGTGGGATCCGGAAACCGGTAACCACACCTTGCACCTCCAGCACGGCGAGCAAGGGACGTCCTACACGCTGGACACCGGCGCCGTGGTGCTCGCCACCGGCTACAGCTACCGGGAGCCGGCATTCCTGGCTGGCGTTCAGGACCGCATTGCCCGGGACAGTGCCGGCAGGTTCGCGGTGGACCGGACCTACAGCGCTGGCGTACGGCCCGGGGAAATCTTCGTCCAGAACGCTGAACTGCACACCCACGGCTTCGTCACCCCGGACCTGGGCATGGGCGCGTACCGGAACTCCTGCATCCTGCGGGAAATTACCGGCAGGGAGGTGTATCCGGTGGAGGAGAGCATCGCCTTCCAGCACTTCGGGGCGCCCCCGGCCCCGGGCCCCGGAGTGGTACGACGAGCCGTCCGTGGGGCTGGGAACACCGCAGCTTCCGGCAGCGCAGCATCTGGCATCGCGGCTTCCGGCGCTGCAGCCTGGGGCGTCGGGGCGGGGGTGCCGGCATGAGGTTCACGTTCCGCTGCCTGGATGCCGCAGCCGACGCCGCACTCGTACACAGCTGGGTGACCCGGCCCTACGCTTCGTTTTGGGGCATGCTTTCTGCCACCGTGGAAGACGTTGCCCGGGAGTACGCAAGGATCCAGTCCAGCGGCCACCACCACGCGCTCCTGGGGCTCGACCGCGGCATCCCCGCCTTCCTGATGGAGGAATACCAACCGGCAGCCTCGCCGCTGGCAGGCGTTTATCCCATCCTTCCCGGAGACGTGGGGGTGCACCTGCTGGTGGCTCCGCCGTCGGACGGTCCCGAGCCCGGCTACACCGCAGCGGTGATGGATGCCGTCCTGGCCCGCCTGTTCAGCGCGCCCGGGGTGGAGCGCATCGTGGTGGAACCGGATGCGCGGAACACAAAGATCCATGCCCTCAACGAACGGCTGGGCTTCCAGCCTGCCGGCGTGGTGGCCCTCCCGGACAAGGAGGCGCTGCTGAGCTTCTGCTGCCGGTCCGACTACCTCGCCGCCCGCACAGCCTTACAAGCCACCACAGCCCTGCAAGCCACCACAGCCCTGCAAGCCACCCCGTCCCGTCCGCTTATCTCCCAGGGAGCATCACTGTGACCATCCAGCTCGAACCAACCAGCACCGTGCCTGTGTCCACAAAGCCCGCACCCGCTGCCGCCACACCCGGGCCAAGCAGCGCCGCCCTCCCTGGCACCGCCGCAGTCCCCGGCATCCCCCAGCCAGCCGGCCAGGTCCCGCACCTCACGGCAGGGGCCTGGGCCAGGGCCAACCGGCACCTGCTGCGCAAGGCGCTAGCCGAGTTTTCCCACGAGCGGATCCTTGTCCCCGAACCCGAACCCGAACCCGTACGCGAACCAGTGAACGGAAGCGGCAGCTACCGGCTCAGCAGCGCCGACGGCACGCACCAGTACCGCTTCGACGCACGGATCCTGGAACTGGACCACTGGTCCATTGACGCGGAGTCCATCCGGCACTTCCGGGACGGCACCGAAGCGCCGCTGGACGTGCTCGAGTTCATCACGGCGTTCCACGAAACCCTTGGCATCAATATCCAGATGCTGCCCGTCTACCTCGAGGAGATCAGCAGCACCCTGGCAAGCCACGCGTACAAGCAATGGGCAGGCCAGCCCTCGTCCGCCCAACTGGCGGCCGGCATCACCGGCGGACGCAACCCGGCCGCGGACTTCCAGGCCATCGAGCGCAGCATGACCGAAGGCCACCCGTGCTTCGTCGCGAACAACGGGCGGCTGGGGTTCGGCATCAACGACTATCACGCCTTCGCCCCGGAGACCGGCGCCCCTGTCCTGCTGGAATGGATCGCCGTGCACCGGAGCAACGCCGTCTTCACCTCCGCCGAAGGGCTCGACTACCGGTCCCACCTGGGCGCCGAACTGGGCCCCCTGCTGGGCAGCTTCCATGCCCGGCTCCATGCGACGGGCCTGGACCCGGACCACTACTTCCTGATGCCGGTCCACCCGTGGCAGTGGGAGAACAAGCTGGCAGTCACCTTCGCCGCGGAGATTGCCCTGCAGCGCATCGTCCATTTGGGAAGCGGGACTGACGGCTACCAGGCCCAGCAGTCCATCCGCACGTTCTTCAACATCACGGCACCGGAGCGGAGCTACGTCAAGACCGCCATGTCCGTCCTGAATATGGGTTTCATGCGTGGCCTGTCGCCGCAGTACATGAAAGCCACGCCGGCCATCAACGAGTGGCTGCGGACCCTGATCCTGGAGGACCCCGCCCTGCACCAGCGCGGCTTCACCATGATCGCCGAGGTGGCAGCAATCGGCTACCACAACGGGTACTACGAAGCCGGGGCCGCACCCGGCTCCCCCTACCGGAAGATGCTCTCCGCCCTCTGGCGCGAAAGCCCCCTGCCGCTGCTGGCGGACGGGCAGCAACTGGCCACCATGGCCTCGCTCCTGCACACCGATTCCGCCGGCAAGCCCATGGTTGCGGCCCTGATCGAGCGCTCCGGCCTCAGCCCGGAAGACTGGCTGCGGCGCTACTTCGAGGCCTACCTCGTCCCGCTGGTCCACTGCCTCTACCGGTACGAGCTGGCCTTCATGCCGCACGGCGAGAACGTGATCCTGGTGCTTGAGAACGGCGTCCCCGTCAGGGCCGTCATGAAAGACATCGCGGAAGAGATCGTGGTGATGGGGGACAGGCTGGAGCTCCCCGGGGACGTGTCCCGGATTAAGGCGGACATCCCGGACGGCGAACGGGTTCTGGCTATCTTCACCGATGTCTTCGACTGCATCTTCCGCTTCCTGGCCGCCCTCCTGGACGAGGACGGCACACTGTCCCAGGAGGACTTCTGGCGCACGGCCGCGGAAGCCGTCAAGGACTACCAGGCCCGGCATCCCGAACTTGCAGGCCAGTTCGCCCGCCACGACCTCTTCGCGGCGGACTTCGAACTGTCCTGCCTCAACCGGCTCCAGCTCCGTAACAACCAGCAGATGCTGGACCTCACCGACCCCTCCGGAGGACTCCAGATGGCCGGCCGGCTGGCCAACCCCCTGGCCAAATTCCGCGCAGCGCAGGCCGCAGACGAGGGATCTGGCTAGGCTTGCCCCATGACCCCAGACGCTCGCCATGCACCCGCAAGGACCACCGCCCTCATCACCGGCGCCAGCGCCGGACTTGGCGCCGAGTTCGCCCGGCAGCTCGCCGCGCAGGGCCACAACGTGGTGCTGGTGGCGCGGAACCGCGCCAGACTCGAGGAATCCGCGACGGAGCTGGAACGGCGCTACGGGGTCACGGCGGAAGTACTCCCGGCGGACCTGGCGTCCGATGACGGCGTGGCAGCCGTCGTCGGACGCCTGTCCGATCCGGAGCGGCCGGTGGAGGTCCTGGTGAACAACGCCGGCATCGGGCTGCTGCACAACTTCGAGGACAACCCCATCGCGGAGGAGAAAAAACACCTGAAGCTGCACGGGGAAACGGCCATGGAACTGACCCACGCAGCCTTGAAAGGGATGCTGGCGCGCCATTCCGGACGGATCATCAACGTAGCCAGCATTGCGGCCTTCCTCCCCCGGGGAACGTACTCGGCTGCCAAGGCCTGGCTGGTGAGCTTCAGCCGCTGGGCCAACCTCGCGTACGGCAGGCAGGGCATCAAGGTCACCGCTGTTTGTCCGGGCTTCACGCACACGGAGTTCCACGACCGGATGGGCATGGACAAGTCGGTGGCGCCGTCCTGGGCGTGGCTGCACGCCGGGCGGGTGGTGCGTGAGGGCCTGGCGGACAACGCGCGGGGCAAAGCGGTGTCCATCCCGTCCAAGCGGTACAAGGTGGTGGCGGCCGTGGCGCGGATTGCGCCGGCGAGGCTAGTGGCGGGGCCTGCGCGGAAGCCGAAGGACGCGCGTTCGCCCGAGTAACGCTGCCAGCGTCCGGGTCCCCGCCCGCCGGACAGCCACTACCACGGCAATCCCCACCAGCGCCCCCACCAGGGTCTCCACCCCGCGTTCCAGGATCAGGACTGTGGGGTCGATGGGGTCGGCGAGCTGGCTCATCAGCAGGATCACGGGCGTGAAGGAAACCATGGCCAGGCCGTAGTGGCGGGTCATGAACAGCTCCGTGGTGAATTGGAAGAGGACCACCAGGAGGGCCAGCACCACGGCCTGCCCGCCCGGGAAGAGCCCCGCCAGGGACCATGGAACGGGAAGGATGACGACGGCGGTCACCCCAAGTCCCAGGAACGTTCCCACAATGCGGTGGACGCCGCGCCGGACGCTGCTGGGGAGGTCCGCTCCTGCCAGCGGCACGGCAGCGGCCGCCATGGCCCAGTGCGGATGGCCGCTTCCGGTCAGGACGCCCACGGTGCCGGCGGCGCCTACCGCCAGGATGTAGCGGGCAGCGTGCACCAGCAGCTCCCGGTGGCCGGCTGGGGTCACCGCAGGAACGGCCCGGACCGCGCCGCGCTGCCAGGACCTGCGGCGGATCCAGCCGCCGAAGCCCACCAGGATGGAGAACGCGGCGGACCCGGCGGCGATGAGCATGGCCACCTGCCACGGCACCACGGTGGGTACCGATGCGCAGGCCCCCAGCGCCAGGATCCCAAAAAACGGTCCGTTGGGCTTGAGCCGTACCCGGTCCGCAAAAACAGATCCGAGTCCGGCCAGGGCTGCCTCCACGCCCACCAGCCACCACGAGTGGAGATGGTTGACGGACAGGAATACGCCCACCGCCACTCCCGTGAGCAGGACGACGGCGGCCTGGCCCTGGTGCCGGAGCCGGAGCTGGTGCGGCTCGGACCGCCCGTACATGCCGGTCAGGGCGCCGAAGACGGCGTAGATGATGAGGTCCGGGCGGCCCGCCGCCAGGAGCAGGAGCGATGGGACCGCCACGCTGAGGGCAACCCGCGCCGCAGCCAGATGGTCATTGCTGGCGGGCTCAAGCCGGTGGAGCGCGCGCACCTGCAGGAGGATCCGTTCCATGCCCACCTCCTGCTGCTTTCCTGATTTGGCCCTCTGGAAGCTATCACCGGCTGGTCCGGCCGGTCATGTCCAGCGAAGAAACGGGGACATGGGGCGTCATTGTGACTGGCACGCCAAAGGCCCGCCCACCGTGCTTCCCCCAAGGAAACACGCTGGACGGGCCTTCTGAGCGGGGGCTACAGGACATGCCCCGGAAGGGTTGTGCCGCCATGCGATATCGCGGCAGGACAGGCTAGACGCCGGCAGGAACCTTCCCGGTGCCGTTTGAATCCGTGATGTCCTGTGTCTCGAACGGGAGTTCGTCCACGTTGATCAGCGGGTTCTCGTCCTGGGTGGCAACAAGTTCGCGGGCCTCAGCCTGGGTATCCACGCTGGGCATGGAGCCGGGCAGCGGACGCCGGGCTGATTCCTTCAGGAAGTAGATGGCCACGGCACCAACCAGTGAGGTTGCCATCAGGTAGTACGCAGGCATCATGTCGTTGCCCGTGGCGCCGATGAGGGCCGCGACGATGAACGGCGTGGTGCCGCCGAAGATCGCCACCGAGAAGTTGTAGGCGATGCCCATGGCGCCATACCGGCTGGAGGTGGGGAACTGGGCCGGGAGGGCCGAGGCCAGGTTGGCAACGTAGAACGTCACGGGGAAGGCAATCAGCGCCAGGCCGGTCAGGGTGGACCAGATCTCGCCGATGCCGATCAGCAGGAAGGCCGGAATGGCCAGGACCACTGTGCTGACTGCACCGATCCACAGGACGGGCCTGCGGCCGATCCGGTCCGAGAGCTTTCCGGTCAGCGGAATGCAGAGGCTCATGACCACCAGCACGGGGATGGTCAGCAGGGTGCCGTGCACCGGATCGTAGCCCTTGGACTCCGTGAGGTAGGTGGGCATGTAGGACGTCAGGGCGTAACCGGCCGTGTTGGCGGCAGCCACCAGGACCATGGCAACGATGATGGAGCGCCAGTAGGCCTTGACGATTCCTACCGGTCCCTTGACAACGGCCCCGTCGCCGGCAGCGGCGTGTTTGGCCAGATCCTCCTGGGCGTCCATGGTTGCCTGGAACTGCGGGGATTCCTCGATCTTGCTCCGAAAGTAGACGGCGATCAGGCCCAGGGGGCCGGCAATCAGGAAGGGAATGCGCCAGCCCCATTCCTCCATGGCCGCTTGGCCGAGCGTCAGCTGCAGGACGGAGACCAGGGCGGCGCCGATGGCGAAGCCCATGTAGCTGCCCAGGTCCAGGAAGCTCGCGAAGTAGCCGCGGCGTTTGTCCGGGGAGTATTCGCTGACGAATGTTGTGGCGCCGGCGTACTCGCCGCCGGTGGAGAAGCCCTGGATGATCTTCAGGAGCACCAGAAGTCCGGCGGCCCACAGTCCGATCTGCGCATATCCGGGCAGGAGGCCGATGGCGAACGTGCTCGCTGCCATCAGCATCAGCGTGGCGGCGAGGACCTTCTGGCGGCCCATCTTGTCGCCCAGCCAGCCGAAGATCACGCCGCCCAGGGGCCGGGCGATGAAGGTGGCCGCGAAGGTACCCAGGAGGAAAAGGGTCTGGGTGGTGGGGTCCGACTCCGGCAGGAAGACAGGACCCATGGTGGTGATGAGGTAGCCGAACACGCCGACGTCGTACCACTCCATGGTGTTGCCCACGATGGTTCCGCCGAGGGCCTTCTTCAGCATGGGCTGGTCAACCACGTTGACGTCCGACTCCTTGAGTCGGCGCCGGGCGAGTATTTTTGGTTTCCGCGCGTTCTTGGAAGCCGCCGGGGACGGCGTTCCGGGCGGTGCAGTTGGGTTGGTTCCGGAGACGGGATTAAGGCCTGCGGAAGAGTCGGTCATGCTTCGGTCTGTGGGCATTTGGGTAACTCCTGTGGAGGTCATTTGCTTGCGACTTGTAGCTGCCCCGCTCTGGGCAGGCCTTCAATTTTACGCGAATGCCGTGGCGGAGCGCTGCCTGATGCCGTAGGATCAACCCTTTTTGGGGCCTCGTGGACAACTTCCGCGGTGTTTCCCTGCTCCCGCGGATCCCTTGCCAGCACTGGGAAGAACGGCCGGTGGCGCCGTGGCTGCCGAACTATTTAAGTGGTATAGGCCACACTGCCGCTATTTCGGCCGGTTCCGGGCGCCAAAGTGACGCGTGCCACGGCCTTTCCTGCCGTTCCGCGGCGCGGGCTGCGCGCCGCCGTCGGCCCTTTCCGGCCCTGGCAAGAAGGGGGGTTCACAGGCGCGCTGCGCCTCCCTAAGGTTGTGCCATGGGAACACTCTTTTTCACTTAGGCGGATGCCTGCGGCCCGCGCCGGGCCCGCCCTCCTTCAGTCGCAAACGGCCCCTGGCGGCCACCCCTGGCACCACTTCATTTCACCGCGGAAAGGAAGAACAAAATGGCTGACGAAAACATGGAAAAGCAGATCAAACCGGAGGTGGCGAGCCACCTTGCCGAGGCGATGAACACCCCCGACATGCCCGGCGCGGAAGCACCGCTTGCCCCAATGGCGGGAACCGGGCAGCGCACGTGGCCGGACGGATACGGAAAGCGGCGGCATCCGAAAGAACGGGATGCGGGCCACGGCCGCATGGGGCAGGGAGCCGCAGTGACGGCCATCCACCGCACCAGCCGGCCGCAAATGCCCCACTCATCCTGAGGACACGCAACGGACGCGCTAAAACTCTGACGACGCGCAAGTGACGGGGGGGGGGGGGGGGGGGGGGGGGGGGGGGGGGGGGGGGGGGGGTGGGGGGGCGCTCGGCGTCGGTCGGGAGGGTCGCGCGGGCGGGGGCGGCGCGAGG
>NZ_JAJOMC010000052.1 GCF_021129155.1 Arthrobacter sp. AK04 | reverse complement strand
CCTTCCGCATGATCGGCGCCCCCTACACCGGCTACCTCTCCCTCCTCTTCCTCGCCGGCGTCCTGATCATGGTCTTCATCGAATCCCCCCTCACCATGCTCGTCACCGCCATCGCCTCCGCCCTCATGATCGCCGGCTGGTACGCCTGCCGCACCCGCATCCGCGAAATCGCCGAGGCCCGCGAAGGCTTCACCGGACTCTCCCCGGTGGTCGCCAACCCACCCGCGGCCACCTTCAGATAAAAACCACCCTGACCAAATCCGTCCGAACCGCCAAAGAAAGCCCATGACAACGGAAACCGAAGCAACATCCCCCACCCCGCCAGCCGCCGTCGTACGCCCTGCAGAAGCCGGCATACAGCCAGGCCAGCCTCCCCTGCCCACGGCAGAAGCCCCGCCGGTGCTCAAATCCGCCGGGCACGTCATTGTCGATTCACTGGTGGCCCACGGGGTGGAACGCACCTACGTGGTTCCGGGAGAAAGCTTCCTGGACGTGCTGGACGGCCTGCACGGCTCCAGCATCGACACCATCGTCTGCCGGCACGAGGGCGGCGCCGCCTACATGGCCGAGGCGGACGGGAAGATGAACCAACGCCCGGGCATCGCCATGGTGACCCGCGGGCCCGGCGCCGCAAACGCCCACGTTGGGCTGCACACCGCCTGGCAGGACTCCACCCCCATGCTGCTGTTCGTCGGCCTGATCCCGTTCGCGCACCGCGACCGTGAGGCATTCCAGGAGTTCGACATCAAGGCCTGGTTCGATACCGGCGCGAAGCGCGTGATGGTCCTTGACCATGCGGAGCGGGCGTCCGAGATCGTGGCCGAGGCGATGTTCGCCGCCATGAGCGGCCGGCCGGGCCCGGTGGTGGTGGGCCTGCCGGAGGACATCATCCGGCAGCAGGTCAGCCCGGACCTGCACCCCGCCATTCCGGTGGCGGCAGGCGGCATGGGCAGCACCGACGCCGCCGCGCTGGAGGCCGCGCTGGCGGAATCGAAAAAGCCTCTCTTCGTCACCGGCGGCAACGACTGGACGCAGGAGGCAGCGGACCAGCTGACCGGATGGCTGGAGCGGCACCACATCCCGGCGGCAGCTGAATGGCGCACGCAGGGAACCGTGTCCTTCGACTCGCCCTCCTACGTTGGCCCCATTGGCTACGGCCGTCCGCGCCCCACCTACGACCTCCTGGAGGAAACCGATCTCCTGGTCTTTGTCGGGACAGTTCCCGGGGACGTCATCACGGACGGGTTCGTCTGCCGGCAGGACTGGAACAAGGAGAACTTCCTGGTCACGGTGGACCCGTCGCTGCGGGGCCGGTCCGGCCCGGTGTCCCGGCAGATCCTGGCCAAGCCGGAAGCCTTTGTCCGCGACCTCGCCGGCATCAGCCTGCCGGCGAAGGAAGAATGGAAGGCCTGGACGGCAAGGATGCGGACCGAGCAGCAAAGGTTCGCCGCACTGCCTCCGGCGGCCCCTGCAGCAGGCCAGGCGCGGATGGACACCCTGATGGCAAACCTGGTGCCGCGGCTGCCGGAGGATGCCATGGTGACCTTCGGCGCAGGCGAGCACACCAACTGGGCACACCGGTATTTCCCCACCCGCCGCTACGCCTCCATGATCAGCGCCCGCAACGGCTCCATGGGCTACTCCGTCCCGTCAGCCATCGCGGCATCCTTGGCTGAACCACGACGGCGGGTGGTCACCATCGCCGGGGACGGCGAGTTCCTGATGAACGGACAGGAACTGGCCACCGCCGCCCAGTACGGGGCCACCCCGCTGGTGGTGGTGATGGACAACCAGGAATACGGCACCATCCGCACCCACCAGGAGCGCCACTACCCGGATCGCGTCTCCGGGACCCAACTAAGGAATCCCGACTTCGGCCTCATGGCCAGGGCCTTCGGCGGTTTTGGCATCACCGTTACCGAGGACAGGGACGTTCCTGCGGCGCTGGACGCCGCCTTTGCGGCGATTGACCGCGACGGCGTCTTTGCCCTGGTCCACCTCGTGGTGGAGCAACGCGTCAAGGCTTACTGAGCACTATCGCAAGAGGAGCGGGGGGGGGGGGGGGGGGGGGGGGGGGGGGGGGGGGCCCGCCGCGGGGGCGGGGGGGGGGGGGGGGGGCCCGCGCCCCCCGCGCCCGGGGCGCCTGTGGGGGGGGGGGCGGGGACGCCACGGCCGGGAAGGTGCCCGGCGCACCAATTTGGCCAATATTGTTGAACAATCTGTGATTCTCGTGCATCCTAAAGAGACCACTTCAACGAGACGAGAATCACTATGGCCTTCATTGACCTCAACAGCGACGTCGGGGAATCCTTCGGCAACTGGACCATGGGCGACGACGCCGCCATCTTCCGCTCCGTCTCCAGCGCGAACATTGCGTGCGGCTTCCATGCCGGTGATCCGTCCACGATCGCCCGGACCTGCCGCGACGCCGTCGCCGCCGGCATCAGCATCGGCGCGCACGTGGGATACCGCGACCTGGCAGGCTTCGGCCGCCGCTTCCTGGACTGCTCCGCCACGGAACTCGCAGATGACGTGCTGTACCAGCTGGGCGCCCTGGAAGGGATTGCCCGGGCAGCCGGCGGCCGGATCAGCTACGTAAAACCCCACGGCGCGCTGTACAACACCATCGTGACCCATCAGGTGCAGGCGCAGTCAGTGGTGGATGCGGTCAAAGCCTTCGGCGGGGACCTGCCGATGCTGCTGTTGCCGGGTTCGGTGGCACTGGCCGCCGCCGAGGCAGCCGGCCTCCGCGGAGTGGCCGAGGCCTTCGCGGACCGCGCCTACAACCCGGACGGAACACTGGTGTCCCGCCGCGAACCCGGCGCCGTCCTCCATGACGAGGATGCTGTGGCAGCCAACATGGTGCGGCTGGCCACCGAGGGCACCATCGTTGCCCGGGACGGGTCCACCATCAAAACCTCGGCCGAAAGCATCTGCCTGCACGGCGACACCGCCGGCGCCGTGTCCATGGCGGCCGCGGTCCGCCGCGAACTCGAAGCAGCCGGCGTGGACATCAGGAGCTTCGTGTGAGTTCCCCGGAGATACGCTGGGCCGGGCCCCGGGCCCTGCTCCTGGAGCTGGACTCCCTTGACGCAGTGCTGTCCCTGCACTCCCGCCTCAGGGACAACCCGGCTGCGGGACAGGTCGATGTGCTCGCGGCGGCACAAACAGTGCTGGTTGTCTTCGACTCCCGCGCCAGCGCCCGCGCTGCCCGCGGGTCCCTCGCCCGGGTCGGGAGCATGCCGGCAGGCGCCGCGGCCCCCGCGGACAAGCCGGTGCACATTGAGGTTGTGTACGACGGCGAAGACCTCGCCGAGGTGGGCGAACTTACCGGCATGGGGGCCGCCGGCGTCGTCGCCGCCCATACCGGCCAGCTGTGGACCGCCGCTTTCGGCGGGTTCGCGCCCGGTTTCGCCTACCTTGTGGGGGAAACGGACGCCCTGAACGTTCCCCGCCGCGGGACCCCCCGTACCGCCGTGCCTGCCGGATCGGTGGCCCTTGCCGGCAACTTCTCCGCCGTGTACCCCCGGCGGTCACCCGGAGGCTGGCAGCTGATCGGGCATACCGCCACCCGGATGTGGGACCTCCAGCGCGAGCAGCCTGCCCTGGTGCGCCCCGGCACCACCGTCCAGTACGTCGCGGTGCGCGAACTCATCGAACTGGGCTGGGCGGAGACGAACCAGGCCGAGGGCAGCCAGGCTGACGCTGCAGCTGCGGAGCCGCCTGTTCCCGCAGGCCCTGCCCTGGAGGTCCTTTCACCAGGGCCGCAGGCCCTCATCCAGGACCTCGGGCGCCCGGGCCTGGGCGATTTGGGGGTCTCCCCCGCCGGCGCTGCAGATACTGCGAGCGCGCGCCAGGCGAACCGGCTGGTGGGAAACCTGCCCACCGACGCCGTCATCGAAAACGTCATGGGCGGCCTTTCCGTGCAGGCACGGGGCGAGCTGACAGTGGCCCTCAGCGGTGCGGGCACGACGGCGGACATCCGCAGCAATGACATCAGCAGGCAGGCGCCGATGTACGCCCCCTTCCCGCTGCACGACGGCGAAAGCCTGCACCTCGGCGTGCCGGAAAAAGGCCTGCGCACCTACCTCGCAGTCCGCGGCGGAATCGATGTTCCACCCGTGCTGGGGAGCCGCTCCACCGACCTGATGTCGGGCATCGGCCCGGCCCCGCTGGCCGCCGGAACGGTGCTGCCCGTCGGCGCCGTGGACAGCGCCCGGGCGGTTGGCCAGGCCGAACCGCCCGCCCTGCCCGAGGATTTGCTCTCAGCTGCCGGCGGCGAGCCCGTGGTCCTGCGCATCACCACCGGCCCCCGCCACGACTGGTTCACGCCCCGCTCCCTCGAGGCCCTCACCGGGCAGGTGTGGACGGTGACCGCCGAATCGAACCGCATCGGCGTCCGGCTCGGCACCGGGCCGGCCACGCCCGGAGCGGATGCCGGGCCGCCGCTGGAACGGGCACGGGACGGAGAACTCCCCAGCGAAGGCGTGGTGGCCGGCTCACTGCAGGTCCCGCCGTCGGGCCTTCCCGTCCTGTTCCTGGCCGACCATCCGGTAACCGGGGGCTATCCCGTGATCGGTGCCGTTATCCCCGAAGACCTTCCTGCCGCAGCGCAGCTTCCCCCGGGCGCCACCCTGCGCTTCCTGGAAGTGGACCCCGAAACGCTGCAGCCCCTGGCCCCTCTCCCGAGCACGCGAAAGAAGTAACGATGAAAAAAGTCCTGATCGCCAACCGCGGTGAAATTGCCGTCCGGATTGCCCGCGCCTGCACCGACGCAGGGCTGGTATCCGTGGCCGTGTACTCGGACCCGGATGCGGACGCCCTGCACGTGCGCCTCAGCGACGAGGCCTTCGCGCTGGGCGGTTCTGCCAGCTCGGAGACCTACCTGGATATCCCGAAAATCCTCGCCGTCGCTGCCCGGTCCGGCGCCGACGCCGTCCACCCCGGATACGGATTCCTTTCGGAGAACGCGGACTTTGCGCAGGCAGTGCTCGACGCCGGACTGACGTGGGTGGGTCCCTCACCGGACGCGATCCGCAGCCTGGGCAACAAGGTCACCGCGCGCGAAATTGCGGTCCGTGCAGGCGCTCCCCTGGTCCCCGGTTCGGACGGCCCGGTGCCGGACGCCGACGCGGTGCGCGCCTTCGCCGCTGAATACGGTGTTCCCGTGGCCATCAAGGCGGCCTTCGGCGGCGGTGGCAGGGGCCTGAAGATCGCGCACCGGATGGAGGACATCGACGACGCCTTCGACTCAGCGGTCCGTGAGGCAACCGTGGCGTTTGGCCGCGGCGAGTGCTTTGTGGAGCGATTCCTGGACCGGCCCAGGCATGTCGAGGCCCAGGTCCTGGCCGACACCCACGGGAACGTGGTGGTGGTGGGCACCCGCGACTGTTCCCTGCAGCGCCGCAACCAGAAGCTCGTGGAAGAGGCCCCGGCGCCCTTCCTGACGCAGGAACAGCGCAGCCGGATCCACGAGTCCGCGCGCGCCATCTGCCGCGAGGCCGGCTACACCGGCGCCGGCACGGTGGAGTACCTGGTGGCCCCCGACGGCGTGATCTCCTTCCTTGAGGTGAATACCCGCCTGCAGGTGGAGCATCCCGTCACCGAAGTGACGTCCGGGCTGGACCTGGTACGGGAGCAGTTCCGCATTGCCGACGGGTTGCCGGTGTCCGTCACCGAGGACCCCACACCCACGGGCCACGCGTTCGAGTTCCGGCTCAACGCGGAGGACGCCGGCAGGGGCTTCCTCCCGGCCCCCGGGCCGGTGGACATTTTCGAGGCGCCCACCGGAGCCGGGATCCGCGTCGATTCCGGAGTCCGGTCCGGCTCCGTCATTCCTGCGGAGTACGACTCCCTGATGGCCAAGCTGATTGTCCACGGCGAGGACCGCCAGCAGGCCCTGCGCCGCGCCCGTGCCGCCCTGGACGAGCTGCGGATCGAGGGCGTCCCCACCGTCCTTCCGTTCCACCGAGCCGTGGTGCGGGATCCCGACTTCACCGGTGCGGACCGGCTGGGTGTGTTCACCACCTGGATTGAGACCGAGTTCGCCGGCCGCCTGGCTGCCTCCCTGCAGAGCGGCGCCCAGGGCCGCGTGGCCCGGCGGGAAACCCTGACCGTCGAAATCGACGGGAAGGCCGTCCAGCTCGGGCTGCCCGCCAAGGTCTTCCACGCCCTGCTCCATGGCGGAGGCGCCGCCGTCGAACCTTCCTCCGGCCCGGAGGCCGCCGACGCGGACGGCGAGGTCACCGCTCCCATGGGCGGGAACCTGGTCAAGTGGGTGGCCGGTGACGGTGCCGGGGTTGGCGCCGGAGAACCTGTTGCCGTCCTGGAGGCCATGAAGATGGAAACCGTGGTGGTTGCCTCTGCCACCGGAACCTTCCGGCGCGGCGGCCAGGAACCGGGCGCCGCTGTGGCCCGCGGCGAAGTGCTGGGTACTGTCGGCTAGCATCGTTAGTCGAACGGGAATGGGGGAAACCAATGAACACTCCGGCAGACGGTACAGCCGAACACGCACACACCACGGCCTGGATCGCGTCGGTGCTGCGCACCCGCATCGCCGCGGGTGAACTGACCCCGGGCTCCAAGCTGTCCGAGGAGCCGCTGTGCGCCGCGCTGGGCGTTTCCCGCAACACCCTGCGCCAGGCGTTCACCACGCTCGTCGGCGAATCCATCGTGACGCGCATTCCCAACCGGGGCGTCTTTGTGGCCTCGCCCGGCGTGGAGGAAGTACGCGAAATCTACCGCGTCCGGCGGATGATCGAGCCTGCCGCTGTCCTGTGGGGCGAGCTGACGCCCCAGGTGCTGGACGGGCTGGAAGCCATCGTGGAGCGGGCGCAGCACGCCCGGGACAGCGGATCGGTGCCTGCCATGGCCGATGCCAACCAGGCACTGCACGGGGCCGTGGTTGCCCTCACCGGCAGCGCTTCGCTGCAGGAGCTCATGGACCGGGTGCTGGCCGAAATGCGGCTGGTGTTCCACTCCATGGCTTCGGCACCCGACTTCCACAGCCACTACGTGGACCGCAACGTGACGCTGGTGAAGCAACTGCGCGCCGGCGAACGCCACGAGGCTGCAGAGGGGCTGCGCGCCTACCTGGACGAGGCCGAGGCGGAACTTCTGGTGCACCTGGGCGCGGAGCAGGACCGCCGGTCCGGGATGCGGCAGCGGGCCGGATAAGCACACAGCCGGAACACACAAGTGTGGGGCAGGAGATTTCCTCCTGCCCCACACTTGTTCTTTAAGGTGTCCGTGAGCGCCTACGGCACGGGCTTTTGTTGAGCAGCGCCTACGGCACCAGGTAGTCGCTGTCCCGTGCGTCCGTGATCAGCATGTGGCCGGGCGCATGGCCAATCGCCAGCGGAGGCCGCGACTGCATCACTGCCGCCTGCGGAGTCACCCCGCAGGCCCAAAACACCGGGATCTGGCCCGCCGGGATCTCCACGGCGTCGCCGAAGTCGGGCCGGCCCAGATCGGCAATCCCCAGCTCTTCCGGGTTGCCCACGTGGACCGGGGCGCCGTGGACGGCAGGGTAGCGCGAGGTGATGCGGACCGCGTCCGCAACCTGGGACGCCGGCACGGGGCGCATGGACACCACCATCGGTCCGGACATTGATCCTGCCGGGGCACAGGGCCGGTTGGTCCGGTACATGGGCACGTTCACTCCCTGGTCGATGTGCGCAATCCGGACGCCTCCGTCCTGCAGTGCCGACTCGAAGGTAAAGGAGCAGCCGATCAGGAACGTCACCAGGTCGTCCTGCCAGTAGCCGGTAATGTCCGTGGGCTCGTCCACTTTTTCGCCGTCCCTATAAACGGTGTACTTGGGGACGTCCGTGCGGATGTCCCCGCCAGCCAGCAGCGGCCCGGTGGTTTGGCCCGGTTCGAGGATGCCCAGGATGGGGCACGGCTTGGGGTTGCGCTGGGCGAACAGCAGCAGGTCGAAGGCATGCTCACGCGGAATCGACAGGACATTGGCCTGCGCATAGCCGCGGGACCAGCCCGACGTCGGCTCCACGAGTCCGGTGCGGAAGGCCTCCCGGGCTTCTGCGGGAAGGATGGACGCGCGGCTGGTCATGACCACAGCTTCGCCAGGCCCAGCACGGAGTTCCAGCCAAGGAACAGCGTGAGCAGCCAGGTCAGGACGCCGACAATCAGCAGCCACTTTGGGTAGGCGTAGCCGTGCATGAGGTCGCGGCGCCGCCAGGCAACCCAGAGGAGGATCCCGAAGCCCACCGGGAGGATCAGGCCATTGAAGGCACCGGCGAAGATCAGCAGCTGCTGAGGGGCCTGCCCAAGGAACAGGTATGCCGTGGCGCAGCCTGCGATGAAAACGACAGTGATGAGGTTGCGCTTACGCTCGGGAGTCCGGGACGAGGTGATGAAGGAAACGGAGGTGAAGGCGGCGCCGATGACCGATGTGACGGCAGCGGCCCAGAGCACAATGCCGAACATGCGGGTACCGATCTCGCCTGCAGCTGCACCAAAGGCTTCCGCAGCCATGTTGTTGCTGGTGAGCACGGTGCCGCCGGCCACAACACCGAGGATGGCCAGGAACAACAGAACGCGCATGATGCCCGTGACGATGATGCCCAGAACAGAGCTGCGGGTGATCTCCTTGACATGCTCAATGCCCGTGGCCCCGGAATCCAGCATCCGGTGCGCACCGGCGTAGGTGATGTAGCCGCCAACGGTTCCACCAACGAGCGTGGTAATGATCAGGAAGTCCACCGTCTCCGGCAGGAAGGTGTTCTTCAGGGCCTCTCCGACCGGCGGGGCGGCAACGATGGCCACGTAGATCATCAGCAGGATCATCACGGCTCCCAGGAGCACCACAATCCGGTCCAGGGCCATCCCGGCCTTCTTGCTCAGGAAGATCAGGATCGCCACGAGCGCGGAAACGGCGCCGCCGATCTTGGGATCAACGCCGAGCATGGCATTGGCACCCAGCCCGGTTCCGGCAATGTTGCCGATGTTGAAGACGACGCCGCCAAGGAAGACCAGGCCGGCCAGGAACCACCCGACGCCGGGGATCACCTTGTTGCCGAGTTCCTGCGCCCGCAGCCCCGAAACACCGATGACGCGCCAGACGTTCATCTGGACCGCGATGTCGATGAGGATCGATGCCAGGATGGCGAAAGCGAAGGCAGCGCCAATCTGGGCGGTGAAGACCGTGGTCTGGGTGATGAAGCCGGGCCCGATGGCGCTGGTGGCCATCAGGAACATCGCTCCCAGGAGGGCCGTGCGCCGAGCCGAGGAGCTCAGGTTCAGTTTTGTGCTGGTTTCTGCCATGGGTCCGTCCAATATTAAGGGTGACTGGAGTCACAGTGGTCGTCCTGAACGACGATACAGGTTGTTGAACAATCAGCGCAAGGTATTGTTGAACAATTGCTGGCCTGGCCGCCAACCTTCCTCACCAGACGAAAGAAGGCCGGGACCCTCAGATCCCAGCCTTTCCCTCCCCAACTGCGCCCGGAGGCCGGGCAGCTACAGGCGGTCGGTCCGTTCCTCGCCGCCCTTGTGCCCCGAGCCCCGGAGGTTCTCCTGCACCTTGCCGAACAGGTCCTTGATGGTGGACTCCGCGTTGGAGATGACATCCACCTGCAGGTATACCGGGTGGCCCACCGGGAGATCGTACTCATCCTTAAGGTGCGTGCCGCCGGAGACGCCATCCAGGGACAGGTAAACCATGGCTTCCGTGCGGGCTATCCCCGCGATTTTGCCAAACACAACGGTGAACTCGTTCGGCTGGAAGCTGACCGTGTGGCCCACGTGGCCGCGGTCAAGCTCACCGGCGGGGACGGACTTTTCTGACTGGCTTCCGGTGTAGTCCATGAACTTCTCCTCAAGATCGCCTGGCAGTTACGCTCGCAGTCTACGCGGACCCGAATAGGCGGTACATAGCCCGCAGGCGGGGCCGCGCCGGCCCGCCCCGGAGCGCGCGCCAGCCATTCCCACCGGTAGAATCTGAACGGCCATCATTCACAACGGCGCCGCTGTCCGCTGCCCGTTCCGTCATGGGGAGGGGGACCATCCGTGCCGGCGCACCGTCCCCGTACGCCCTTCCATCTCCTCCGTGCCACGGCGGTGGCCACCGTCATCCTGACCCTTGCCGCCGGGGCACACCTGGCTGCCGGCGGGGAGCTCCCGGCGCCCGCCATCATGCTGGCCGTGCTGTCCCTGACCGCTCTCGGCAGCACCACCGCAACGCTGCTGCGCCTGGGATTTCCCGCGCTGGCGGCGCTCCTGGGCGGAGGGCAGCTGGCCCTGCATGAGGTCTTCTCGGCCTTCAGTTCCCCCGGCACGCATCAAGGTTCCGGCAACGCGGCGCCCCATGAAAGCCACCTTGCCGGAGCCGGAATCCTCGCCCCGGCAGTGGATCATCTGGCCGGGGCCGCGGAAACAGCCGGCCCCCTGATGCTCTCTGCACACATCCTGGCGACGCTGGCGTCCGCACTGCTGCTCGCCAAAGGCGAGGCCGCACTGTGGGCCCTTGCCGCGTGGCTTCGGCCCCTGGTTGCACTCCCCCAGCCAGTAACGTGCGACGACGGCACCCCGCCTGTCGCCGCTTTTCCACCTGCCGCCGTCCCTTTGCGTCCATGGCGCAACCTTCGGCAGGACAGCCGGCGCGGCCCGCCTTCCGCCGTCGTGCTTTCCTCCTAACCCTCTCCGCATCCTGCGGCACCGGGCCCACAAACTTTTAGCACCCCCGCACCCGGGCGTGCGCCAGAAAGGCAACCCATGCATACCTCCATCCTTCGACGTTCCCTGGCAGCGGCAGCAGCAACCGGAGGCGCCGCGGCGCTGCTGCTCGCAGCCGCGGGCGGTGCCGCCGCCCACGTAGGCGTCACGCCGGACAAAACCTCGGCCAACTCCTATGCCCTGCTCACGTTCGCGGTTCCCCACGGCTGCGACGAATCCGGCACCACCAAGGTGGCCATCACGCTGCCGGCAGAGCTGAACGACGCCCAGCCCACGGTCAACCCGAACTGGACCGTGGAAAAGGTGACTGAGCAGCTCGCTGAACCGAAGAAGCTCGCGGACGGCACCTCGATCACCAAGCGGACCAGCCAGATCGTCTACACCGCCAAGGCACCCCTGGAACACCAACTCCGGGACACCCTGGTCCTCTCCGCAAAGCTGCCCGACGCGGCCGGGACGACGCTCTACTTCCCCACCCTGCAGACCTGCGAAACAGGCCAGACGGACTGGTCCGAAATTCCGGCGGACGGCCAGGACCCCCATTCCCTGAAGACGCCCGCGCCGTCAGTCACGGTAACGGAAGCGGCAAGCACTGGCGGCCACGGGGCAGTTGCGGCCGCGTCCCACTCCACCGAACAGGCCTCGGCTGTCACCGATGGCGGGGCGGAAGCGCGCAGCTGGGCCGGCCTGGCAGCGGGCGTCGGCGGGCTGGTGCTGGGCGGTACGGCATTGGTGCGCAGCAAAGCACAGCGCAGCACGGCAGAACCCGCGGCGAAGTAGGGCCACAACCCCGCAACGCCGCACCAAAGAAGGCCCAGCCCAGCCGAAGCCGCCGCTTTTGATGCCCGGATCATCACGATCCGGGCATCAAAATGCCGTGGCGGCCCGTTGCGGCGTTGACGCGGACACCTGCTGCCGCGAAGGTGGTGCCATGAGGTCTCAGCGAATTTTCCAGGGGTTGGTCATGTCCACGGCGGCCGCGGCGGCGGCACTGATGCTCAGTGCCTGCGGGCCAAGCCAGCCAGAAGCGCAGCCCACGACGGCAAACACAGGCACCGGTTCAGCCAGCAGCCCAGCCAGCCCGGGCACCACGTCCGCGGCGCCAGCGCCGTCTGCGACGCCGTCGGCCACCGGTACGTCCACGTCCTCCGCGGCTCCCGCACCGGGAGATCCCGCCCTCTGCAAGGCCTCAGGGCTCACGGCGGCCACCGACGCGTCAGGAGGCGGAGCGGCCGGCAGTGTGTACATGAAGCTCAACCTCACCAACACCGGCACCGGGCCGTGCATCCTCCGCGGTTATGCGGGGGTGTCCCTGACTGCTGATGCTGCCGGCGCTCCCATTGGCGCGCCCGCGGTCCGCGACGAATCAACGGCAGTTGCGGACGTCCTCCTTGCCCCCGGGCAAACCGGCACGGCCGTGCTGCGCTACACCCAGGCCGGCAACTACTCCGACTGCGCCATGGTGGACGCGGCCGGCTACCGCATCTATCCGCCGGAGGACACGGATTCCCTGTTCCTGCCCCAGCCCACCAGGGCCTGCAGCAACGGCGCGATTACGCTGCTGACAATCAGTCCGTTCCAGCCCGCCTGATTCCCCGGCGACGGAACTCCGCAAAGAAACTGCAGGCGGCCCGGCAAGATGCCGGACCGCCTGCAGTTTTTTGTGGGACCTGTCGGGGCCTGGGTTACCTGGTGGCCGTGGTGGTCCGGCCGGTGCGGGCCGTGCCGCGGGACAGGGCGACGCCCAGCCCGATCATGGCGACACCAAGGACAAAGTGCAGCCAGTCATCCGCCGTGTTTACCGGCACGAAGTTTGCCGCGGTGTCCTTGCCGATCAGCAGGCCGTAGATCCACAGGACAAGGTAGACGGCGCCGCCTCCAATGAGGTAGTTCCGGGACTGGGCTGCGCTGCGTGCCATGGCAATACCGGCCACACCGAACAGCAGGTGGACGATGTTGTGGAGGATCGACACCTGGAAAATGCCCAGCAGGAGCGCCTCGGACTCATGGCCGGCGAAACCCAGGGTCTCGTAGTTGGTGGTGATACCGGGAATGAACCCCAGGACGCCCACAAGAAGGAAGACAGCTCCCACTGCAAGGGCTGCTGTTTGGATGGTGGTCCGGCCTAGTGTGCGGCCGTCGGAACTCATGCTTGTCATGACTTCTCCTGATGTTTGTCGTTTATGTTCACTGGCTGCCGGGCTGCCACCTGACCATAGACTTAATCCCCGACATCGTAAGTATACTTAGCAAATGCGCTGTATCTGGGTTGGGGTTCATAACAGACCCATCACAAACTGGGCCGTTGGCCCTGAAGCGAAGGCAGGCTGAGCAGGGATGACGTCCATTTGGCTGGACCGCAGGGAACCGTTCACAACTGATCCGTTCGAGCCGGGAGGCACCTACGACACCGTGGTGGCAGGCGCCGGACTCACCGGCCTGGTGACCGCACTTTTGCTGGCACGCTCCGGGCAAAACGTGCTTGTCCTGGAGGCCAGGCACCCCGGTGCCGTGACCACCGGAAACACCACCGCCAAGGTCAGCCTGCTCCAGGGGACATTCCTGTCACAGCTCGCCCGCCAGTATTCACAGAGCCAGGTGCAGGCATACGTGGATGCCAACCGGGAAGGCCAGGCCTGGCTCCTGCGGTACCTCGACGAACACGGCGTGCCGTACCAGCGCAGGGACGCCTATACCTACGCAGCCTCCGCCCAGGGGACGGAAAAGCTCCGCGAGGAAGTCAGCGCCGGCACCACCGCCGGCCTGGACCTGGAATACGTGCGCGACGCCGGCCTGCCGTTTCCCGTCCACGGCGCCGTACGCCTGGCGGACCAGGCACAGATCCACCCGGTAAGGGTGCTGGAGACGCTGGTGTCCGATATCCGGGGCCGGGGAGGATCCGTGGTGGGCGGCGTGCGGCTGCAGGACGTCACCGGCAGCGGACCGGCGACCGTGCATACCGACCACGGCACCGTCACAGCCAACGAGGTGGTGCTCGCCACCGGCATTCCCGTGCTGGACCGGGGGCTGTACTTCGCCAAGCTCAAGCCCAGCCGCTCCTACGCGGCGGCCCTGCAGTTGCAGGAGGACCAGGCTCCTCCCCCGGGCATGTACATTTCCGTGGAGCAGCCCACCCATTCGCTGAGGGACTACGAGGCGGACGGCCGGCGGCTGCTCCTGGTGGGTGGCCACGGGCACCGCGTGGGCCGGGCCAGGTCCGAAAAACACCATCTTGGCAGCCTCGTTGACTGGGCGGTACAGCACTACCCCGGCGCCGTTGCCACCCACACGTGGTCTGCGCAGGACTACATCCCCACCAACCTCATGCCCTTTTTCGGCAGGTTCCCGCGGGGCAGGGGCCACATCCACTTCGGCACCGGCTACAGCAAGTGGGGCATGACCAACGCGGTGGCGGCCGCCGTCGGCATCTCCGCCGACATCCTCGGCGGAAACGTTCCGTGGGCGGACACCATCCACCGCAGGGTCACCTCGCCCTCCGGCGCCCTGTCCGCCGTCGCCCTTAACGCCGGCGTGGCAGCCAAGCTCGCTTCCGGCTGGGGACAGGTGGCCGCAGAAGGCCTGCGCAAGGACAAGAAGGAGCATGTGCCCGCCCCTGCGGTCCCGGCCGAAGGCGAAGGCAAGGTGTACAGCGAAGGACCCAAACCGGTGGCCGTCTCCACTGTCGACGGCACCACGTGCAGGCTCTCCGCCGTCTGCACGCATCTGGGCGGCATCCTGCACTGGAACGACAGTGAACTGACCTGGGACTGCCCGCTGCACGGCTCCCGTTTCAGCAGCGACGGCAAACTCCTGGAGGGGCCAGCTACCAAGGACCTTCCGTCCGCGGGCAAGGGGTGAGCCCGGGCAGGCGGCCGGCATCAGTGTCGGTGCCTTGGGGCATGATGGAGGCATGATCGAGGAACGGCCTTCCGCAGCTGCAAGTGGCACCTCAAGTGAAAGTGGCACCGCAGCTGAAGGCGGCACCGGCGGAAAGGACACCGGGGCTGCGCCCATGGCCCAGTTCAGCAGGCCCACCCGCGACTGGTTCCTCGGCGCCTTTTCAGAACCAACACCTGCCCAGGAGGGCGCCTGGCGTGCCATTTCCTCGGGCTCACACGCCCTGGTGGTGGCGCCAACCGGCTCCGGAAAAACACTCGCGGCCTTCCTGTGGGCGCTGGACCGGCTGCTGGCCTCCTCCACGGAAGCAGCGGAAGCGCCGGTTGATGCCGGACTTGCGGGAAACACTAAGGCCGCCGCGAAAGGCAAGCGTACCCGGGCGCCGAAGCGCAAAACCCGGGTCCTGTACATTTCACCCCTGAAGGCCTTGGGCGTGGACGTGGAACGGAACCTCCGCTCCCCGCTGATCGGCATCACCCAGACCGCCAAGCGCCTTGGACTGCCGGCACCGCTGACCACCGTGGGCGTCCGCTCCGGGGACACCACGACGGCCGACCGCCGCGCACTGCTGAGCACCCCGCCGGACATCCTCATCACCACCCCGGAATCCCTGTTCCTGATGCTCACGTCCAAGGCGCGGGAAACGCTGACCGAAGTGGACACCATCATCATTGATGAGGTCCACGCCGTGGCCGGAACCAAACGCGGCGCCCATCTGGCAGTCTCCCTCGAGCGGCTGGACGCGCTGCTGCCCAAACCCGCCCAGCGGATCGGGCTGTCTGCCACCGTGGAACCCAAGGAGCTCGTGGCGCAGTTCCTCGCGGGTTCAGCGCCGGTGGAAATTGTCGCCCCTCCTGCCAAGAAAAACTGGGACCTCACCGTCTCCGTCCCTGTGGAGGACATGTCAGATCTCCAGGGCGCCGCGGGGGCTTTTGACTCCGGCCCCGCTTCCGGGCTCCAGCCGCAGGCATCGATCTGGCCGCATGTGGAAGAGAAGATCGTGGACCTGGTGCTGGCCAACCAGTCAACCATCGTGTTCGCCAACTCCCGGCGGCTGTCCGAACGGCTGACCGCCAGGCTCAACGAGATTTACGCGGAGCGGCAGCTGGTGGCGGCAGGAGGCGGCTGGGATGACCCGGACCAGCTGCCCGCGGCGGCCGGCATTCCCGCCTCCACCGCCATGCCGGCGCACATGATGGCGCAGGCCGGAAGCTCTTCAGGGGCGGACCCTGTATTGGCGCGCGCGCACCACGGCTCCGTTTCCAAGGACCAGCGGGCACTCATCGAGGACGATCTTAAATCCGGCCGACTGCGCTGCGTGGTGGCCACGTCCTCCCTGGAGCTCGGCATCGACATGGGCGCCGTGGACCTGGTGGTACAGGTGGAGTCGCCGCCCTCCGTGGCCAGCGGCCTGCAGCGGGTGGGCCGGGCGGGGCACCAGGTGGGGGAAGTCTCCCAGGGTGTCCTCTTCCCAAAGCACCGCGCAGACCTCGTCCACACCGCCATCACCGTGGAACGGATGCTCGGCGGGAAGATCGAACGCCTCAGCATCCCGGCCAACCCGCTGGACATCCTGGCCCAGCAGACCGTGGCCGCCACCGCGCTGGGCAGCATCGACGTCGAGGAATGGTTTGCCACCGTGCGGCGCTCGGCGCCCTTCGCGTCCCTCCCCCGCTCAGCGTTCGAGGCCACCCTGGACCTGCTGGCCGGACGCTACCCGTCCGATGAATTCGCCGAACTCCGCCCCCGGATCATCTGGGACCGCAACGCGGGCACCATCGAAGGCCGGCCCGGTGCGCAGCGCCTGGCGGTGACCTCCGGCGGAACCATCCCGGACCGCGGCCTCTTCGGCGTGTACATCATCGGCACGGAGGTGGAAGGATCAGCTTCCCCCTCCACGGACGGCAAACCAGCGCCTGCTCCCAAGGGTGGCCGGCGTGTGGGCGAGCTGGACGAGGAGATGGTGTACGAATCGCGGGTGGGGGACGTCTTTGCGCTCGGCGCCACCAGCTGGAAGATCGAGGACATCACCCATGACCGTGTGCTGGTCTCGCCCGCGTTCGGTCAGCCGGGCAAGCTGCCTTTCTGGAAGGGCGATTCGCTCGGCCGGCCCGTGGACCTCGGCCGTGCCCTGGGCGCGTTCGTGCGCGAACTCTCGGCATCCGACGCCGGCCCGGCCATCGAGCGCTGCAAAGCCAGCGGCCTGGACGAGTTCGCCGCGAACAACCTGATCCAGTACCTCAGCGAGCAGAAGCTGGCCACCGAGGTGGTACCCAGCGACACCACGCTGGTGGTGGAGCGGTTCCATGACGAACTGGGCGACTGGCGCGTGATCCTGCACAGTCCGTTCGGAATGCCGGTGCACGCCCCCTGGGCCCTCGCCGTCGGGCAGCGCCTGCACCAGAGGTACGGCCTGGACGGATCGGCGATGGCCGCCGACGACGGTATTGTGCTGCGCGTTCCCATGATGGAGGACGAGCCGCCCGGAGCGGAGCTGTTCCTCTTCGATCCCGAGGAGCTGGAACAGATCGTCACCGCCGAGGTGGGCGGCAGCGCGCTCTTCGCCTCGCGGTTCCGGGAGTGTGCCGCCCGGGCTCTGCTGCTGCCCCGGCAGACCCCCGGCAAACGGCAGCCGCTGTGGCAGCAGCGGCAGCGGTCCGCCCAGCTGCTTGATGTCGCCCGGAAGTATCCAACTTTTCCCATCGTGCTGGAAACCGTCCGGGAATGCCTGCAGGACGTCTACGACCTCCCGGCATTGAAGGACATCGCGGCCTCCGTGGAGCGGCGCGAACTGAGGATTGTCCAGACCACCACGTCCCAGCCGTCCCCGTTCGCCAAGTCCCTGCTGTTCGGGTACGTGGCCCAGTTCCTTTACGAGGGCGACTCCCCGCTCGCAGAGCGCCGTGCCGCTGCCCTGGCCCTGGACTCCACGCTCCTCAACGAGCTGTTGGGGCGCGTTGAGCTGCGGGAACTGCTGGACGCCAGGGTTATCGACGCCACCGAACGCGAACTGCAGCGGCTGGCACCGGACCGGCGTGTGCGGGGCATGGAAGGGGTGGCGGACCTGCTGCGGCTTCTTGGCCCCCTGGCGCCCGAGGAAGTGGCGGCCAGGCTGGAACCCGCCGCACTCGATCAGCGCCCTGAGGGCACCGGTCACGTTGAAACCCCGGTGGACGCCGGCCACGCCCCGCCGGCGGAGGCAACCACCCACCTGGTGGCGCTCCAGCGCGCCAACAGGGCCATCAAGGTGAACATCGGCGGGGTGGAACGGTTTGCCGCTGTTGAGGATGCCGCGCGGCTTCGGGATGCGATCGGCGTTCCGCTGCCCATGGGTGTCCCGCTCGCGTTCATCGAGCCTGTCGCCGATCCCCTCAGTGATCTTGTTTCGCGGTATGCCCGTTCCCACGGGCCTTTCACCGCGGCCGAGGCAGCAGCGCGGCTCGGCCTGGGCGTGGCAGTAGTAGGCACCGCCCTGAAACGCCTGGCGGCAGACGGGCGCGTCGTGGAGGGCGAATTCCGGCCGCATGCGGGGCCGCCGGAAAC
This sequence comes from Arthrobacter sp. AK04, assembly GCF_021129155.1. GTDB lineage: Bacteria > Actinomycetota > Actinomycetes > Actinomycetales > Micrococcaceae > Arthrobacter > Arthrobacter quantipunctorum. The sequence goes on along the minus strand of NZ_JAJOMC010000052.1, from coordinate 16,312 downwards.
CGCCCCGGAAACCACGGGCGAAACCACGGGCGATGCCACCGCTCCGGACAGTGAACCGGCAGAAGTGCCGGCAAGTGGACCATCCACGCCCAGCCTTCCCCAGCACCCGGTAACCAGTGAATGGTGCGACGCCGAGGTCCTGCGGAAGCTCCGCCGTCGTTCGCTGGCAGCCCTCCGCGCGGAAGTGGAGCCGGTGGACGGTGCGGCCTACGGGCGCTTCCTGCCCGCCTGGCAGCACGTCAGGACGCCCGGCGGAGGACGCGGCCAGCCGTCGCTGCGGGGGCTGGACGGCATCATCACCGCCATCGACCAGCTGTCCGGAGTCCCCATTCCCGCGTCTGCCTGGGAGCCGCTGGTCCTCGCCGGCAGGGTCTCCAACTACCAGCCGGCCATGCTCGATGAGCTGATGGCGGCCGGGGAGGTCCTGTGGTCCGGCGCCGGAGCCCTGCCGGGAAATGACGGCTGGATCAGCCTCCACCTCGCAGACTCCGCCGAACAGACGCTGAACCCTGCCATCGAATACGAACCCGGGGACGCACAGCAGCGCCTCCTGGAGCACCTGCGCAACAACGGCGGCGGCTACTTCTTCCGGCAACTGACGGACGTTGCCGGCGGCATGGACTCCGTCCTCAGCGACCAGGAAGTGGTGACCGCACTCTGGGACCTCGCCTGGGCGGGCCGGATCACCGGGGATACCTTCGCCCCGGTCCGGGCGCTGATCGCCGGCGGCCACACCGCGCACCGGCAGGTGGCCCGCGCACCCCGGGCCCGGGCGCCCCGGCTCAGCAGGCTGGGCCGGTCCCACGGGAGCGGGCTGCTGGGTTCGCCGGGCCTGGCGGGCGGCCGCTACAGCGCGTCCGCCGGCGGCGCGACAACTCCCCCGATGGCCGCAGGCCGCTGGTCTGCCCTGCCGCAGCCGGAACTGGACCCCACCATCCATGCCCGGGCCACGGCTGAACTCCTGCTGGACCGCTACGGTGTGGTCACCAGGGGCTCTGTGATGGCAGAGCAGATCCTGGGCGGCTTCGGCCTGATGTACAAGGTCCTCGCCAGGCTGGAGGAGGCCGGTCGCTGCCGGCGGGGCTACTTCATCGAGCACCTGGGTGCGGCCCAGTTCGCGGTTCCGGCCACTGTTGACCGGCTGCGTTCCTATTCTGAGGACACGCAGCTCGCAAGGCCCGAACCTGTTGCCCTCGCGCTGGCTGCCACGGACCCTGCCAACCCGTACGGCGCGGCCCTCCCCTGGCCTGCGCTCCATGACGACGCCGGTACGGGGCACCGTCCCGGGCGGAAGGCAGGTGCCCTGGTGGTGCTGGTGGACGGGGCGCTGGTCCTCTATGTGGAACGGGGCGGCAAAACACTGCTGGCCTTCAGCGACGATGAAGCCGTCCTGGCGGCCGCCGGCGTTGCCCTGGTGGGTGTGGTGACCCGGGGAGCCGTGGACAAACTGATCATGGAAAAGGTGAATGGCCACGGCATCCTGGATACGCCCGTCGCCGCCGCGCTGAGCTCGGCCGGCGCCTACTCCACCCCGAAAGGACTGAGGATCCGTGCCTGAGGGTGATTCCGTCTGGCGGGCAGCCAACCAGCTGCACCAGGCCCTGGCAGGACAAAAACTCCTTGCCTCCGATTTCCGCGTGCCCCGCTTTGCAACCCTCAACCTTGCCGGCTGGACCGTGGCTGAGGTGGTGCCCCGCGGCAAGCACCTGCTGATGCGCGTAGTGGGGCCGGACGACAAAAAGCTCACCATCCATTCCCACCTGAAAATGGAGGGAACCTGGCAGGTGTACCCGCCCGGCGGGCGGTGGCGGAAGCCCGGCTACACCGCCCGGTGCGTGCTGCGGACCGCGGCTGCGGACGCCGTCGGATTTTCCTTGGGCCTTGTTGAAGTCGTGGCCACGGCCAGCGAGGACTCCATTGTGGGATTCCTGGGTCCTGACCTGCTGGGGCCGGACTGGGACCTGGACGAGGCAGAGCGGCGGGTCCGGTCCGCCCCGGATGTCCCTGTGGGAGTGGCGCTGCTGGACCAGCGAAACCTGGCCGGGATCGGCAATATCTACCGCTGCGAAACGTGTTTCCTGTCCGGCGTGCACCCGGCCTCCCCCGTCTCCGCGGTCCAGGACGTGAGGACCATGATGACGGACGCCAAGCAGCTCCTGGAGGTCAACCTGGGCCCCGGCCGCCGGGTCACCATCCTCAACGCCCGCGGCCTGCCTGTGGGCCGGATGGCGGGACGGCCGGGCTACTGGGTCTACCGCCGGGAACACCAGCCGTGCCTGAAGTGCGGAACGCCCATCCGGCGCGGCGTGCTGGGCAAGCTGAACGGTGACGAGGAGCGGGACATCTACTTCTGCCCCCAGTGCCAGCCGCTGTTGGCCCAGGAGCCTTCGCCCCCGGCGTAATGCCTCAGCTGTTGCCTGCCAGGGGCGCAAGCGCAGGAGTTGCGGCACTGCTGCCCTCATCCGGTGCTGTGTCCGCGGGGCCTGACGCGGGCACCTTAGGGGCGGGCACCATGAAGACCGGGAGCAGCAACTGGACCAGGGGCCCGATCGCGAGGGCGTAGAGAACAGTGCCCACGCCCACCGAGCCGCCCAGGAACCAGCCGGCGGCCAGGACCACAACTTCGATCAGCGTGCGGGACCACCTGACGGACCAGCCGGTGCGCCGGGCCAGGCCCGTCATCAGGCCGTCACGGGCGCCGGGACCAAACCGGGCACCGATGTAGCAGGCTGAAGCAATGCCGTTCAGCACCACGGCGCCTGCGAGCAGGCCGATCTGCCCGCCCAGGTGGGATACGTCTGGAATGAGCGCGAGGCCGATGTCCGCGAACACGCCAACCAGGACGGCGTTGCACAAAGTGCCGAACCCGGGCCACTGCCGCAGCGGAATCCAGAGCAACAGCACCAGGAAACTCACAATGATGACCACCGCGCCGATGCTGAGTCCTGTCCTGCCGGCCACACCCTGGTGGAAGACGTCCCATGGGTCCAGGCCCAGCCCGGCGCGGATGAACATGGCCAGGGAGACGCCGTACATGGCAAGGCCGATAAAAAGCTGGAGGAGTCTGCGGGTCAACATGGAAACGACTCTCGCAGAAAACTGGCATTGAATTATATAGCCAGTCTGGGATACTGGCCTGATGTCCTCCCTCACTGCTGCCGGCCTCTCGCGTCTCCTGGGCGAGTGGAATGTCGGCGCAACGCCCGGCTACCGCGAACTGGCCGACGTCGTACGCCTGCTGGTGCTGGACGGCCGCGTCGCCCTGGACACGGCACTGCCCAGCGAGCGCGCCCTGTCCGAAGCCCTGGGCGTCAGCCGGACCATGGTGACTGCCGCGTATGGGCTGCTCCGCGAGCAGGGTTTCCTGACCGGCGGCCAGGGCAGCAGGAGCCGGACACGGATCCCCCGCATCACCCCGGCAGGGACCACGCTCTTTACGGGCCCGGCACGGAACGATCCCGCGCTGACCGCCCCCGGGCTGGCTGCGCCGGAGGGACTGATCGACCTCGCCTACGCCTCCCTTCCCGCCAGCGGGGAGGTGGTGCACCGTGCATTCGCGGCTGCCCTCACGGAGCTTCCGGCCCTGCTTCCCGGGTTTGGCTATGACGCCATAGGCCTGCTTCCGCTGCGTGAGGCAGTTGCCGCGCGCTACACGGCGGCCGGAGCGCCCACTGCGGCCAGCCAGATCCTGGTGACGTCGGGGGCGCAGCACGCGCTGAACATCATCCTGCGCACCCTGGCCGGCAGGCAGGACCGGGTACTCGTGGAACACCCCAGCTACCCCAACGCCCTGGATGCCATCCGGGCTGCCGGCTGCCGGCCGGTCCCGGTGGCGTTCTCTGCCGATGCCCGGGGCGGCAGCCATGGCGCCGGGGCTGCGCCGGCGTGGGACATGGCTGCAGTGCAGGCCGCCCTGCAGCAGCGGCCCAGGCTGGCCTACGTGGTGCCCGACTTCCACAATCCCACAGGCCAGCTGATGCCGGACCTCCAGCGCCGCCAACTGGTCCGGGCGGCCGCGGCGGCCGGAACGGTCCTGGTGGTGGATGAGACACTCCGCGAGCTTAACCTCGACGGCACCGGGACCTCACCGGTCGCTGCCTTCAGTCCGGCAGTGGTGACCATCGGCTCGCTCAGCAAGTCCCATTGGGGCGGACTGCGCACCGGGTGGATCAGGGCTTCGGAGGAACTGGTCCAGCGGTTTGCGGCGGCCCGGACCTCACTTGACCTCGGCGGACCCCTCATGGAACAGCTCGCCGCCGCCCACCTGGTCAGGGCCCTGGACGAGCCGCTGCCGGCACGGATTGCCGCCCTCCGGGAAAGCCGCGCCGCCCTCCTGGAGCTCCTTGCCGGGCATCTGCCGGAGTGGGAGGCAGCCTACCCCTCCGGCGGCCTGTCCGCGTGGTGTCGGCTGCCCGCCCCCATCAGCACAGCGCTGACCGTCATCGCCCCCGACTTCGGGATCCGGCTGGCCGCAGGGCCGCGTTTCGGGGTAGGCGGGGCCTTCGAGCGCTATCTCCGGGTGCCCTTCACCCTGCCGCCGGACAAGCTTGAGGCCGCCGTCCTGGCCCTGCGTTCAGCACAGGACCGGCTCGATGCCTCCCCGCAGCTCCGCCGGACCCTCAAGAGCGCACCTGCCGTGGCCATTGCGTGAACCGGAGCCATTCCCTTGCCGGCCGCCCTGTCCCGGACTCCTACGCGTAGGCCTTGTCCAGGAAACCGCTCCAGGCCTTGGCCGTGGCGTCCGAGTCCCCTGCGCCACTGAAATCGTGCACCGTCATCCCCACGGGGGCGCCCCAGGCGTTGCGGCCAAAGAAACGGTACATGGCGCTGGAAGTGCGCAGGCCCAGGAAGTGCTCATTGGAGAAGTCCACGTCCCCCGAAAGCCGCCCCACGCCGTCGAGCTCCACGTCAACGTGGGTGCCCTGCCCGGCGGAATCCACCCCCAACGCTGCGCGAAGACGCGCAAAGCCGTCCGGCGCCTGGGAGGCTGCCGGCGCCTGGATGTCCGTGAACACCACCGGCTTGCCGTCGAAGTGTTCCAGGTACTGGCCCAGGGTGTGGAGGTAGAACTCCGTGTGGCGGCTGGCGCCGTCGTACTGCTCGTCCCAGTTGTCCGCAAAGATGCCGCTGTGCACATAGTGCAGGCGGGCGCGGCCGCCCTCGAGCGGTTCCAGCACATGCTCCAGCTGGTTGAACCAGCCGTCGGGACCGTCCATCCGGGAAACGAGATGGGTGGGGTATTCGTTCACGGTCTTGACGTCCGGCCACTGGTCCGTGGGAAACATCCATGCCGGGGTTCCCGTGGTGACGGCTTCCCACACACGCTCCGGCGTGCCGGGAAGTTCGGTGTCGCAGACGATTTCGAAGTTGCGGTTGTCAGTCATTGCCCTGCTCCTTGCCTGAAGGGGTTTCTGTAGGTTCTTTGGCCAGTTTGAGAACCGGGTGCAGCGCCACCACCAGCCGGTGCCGGCGTCCGCGGGGCGCGTCACCGTCGTGGTATTTGTCCACCAGCCGGGTGACCGCCACGCCGAGCTCTTCGGCGAAGGCTGCGCGGTCAGCCGCAGTGCGGAACGTGACCTCGCCATCCACCGCGAAGGTGGCCAGCTTCTGGCGGGCAGCGGCTGCGCCGGCGATCAGCTTTCCCACCTCCTGGACCATCCGGCCTGCAAGTGCCAGCAGCCAGAATGCCGAAAAATGGCTGGAAAAGCGGCCCGGATCCGGGGACACCGAAGCCAGCGCCTGTGGTGAGATCAGGTAGGACGACGCACTGGCCTGGAGGACGCGTTCGGTCATGTTGCCCTTGCGACGCTCCTCCACAAGCCCCACCAGGCCGTGCTTTTCCAGGGCCTTGAGGTGGTAGTTGACCTTCTGCCGTGGCAGGCCCAGCCTCACGGCGAGCTGGGTTGCCGAGGCCGGCTGCACCAGTTCGCGAAGGATCCGGGTCCGGATCGGGTCCAGCGACGCCTCGGCCGCTGCGGGGTCCTCGATGACCGCTATCTCCAACATGCTTCAAGTATCGCTACCGACAATTTTTCTTGTCAAGAACTTTTTTATCGTCGGTTCCTGGCTCGCCGGAGCCCGCAGGACCCGCCGGTAGAATGGTCCGGTGATGCAATCCCCCCTCCCCGTGCGCGACGGCGTCAACGCCACGCGCCTGCGCCTTCCCGGAGAGGGTCCGTGGGACACCGCGATGGACTACATGATGCACCGCTGGGGGCACATCGACCCGCAGGGCATCGAGGACAGGTTCGACGCCGGCGAGATTGTGGGCGAGGGCGGGGTACCCCTGGACCGCACCACGCCGCTCCAGGACCACACGTTCATCTGGTACTACCGCAGCCTCCCGCCGGAGACCCGGATTCCGGTGGACATCACCATCCTCCACCAGGACGAACACCTGCTGGTGGTTGACAAGCCGCACTTCCTGCCCACCACCCCCGGCGGCACCTACATCCAGGAGTCCGCGCTGGTCCGGCTGCGCAACCAGCTGGAGCTTCCGGACCTGATTCCCATGCACCGGCTGGACCGCATGACGGCCGGCGTCCTGCTGTTCTCCACCAACCCCCGGACCCGCGGCAGGTACCAGGTGCTCTTCGAGAAGCGCCAGGTGCAGAAGGAATACGAGTGCGTGTCCGCCGCCCGCCCCGCGGACGGTTATCCCGCCGTCGACTTTCCCGTAGTGGTCCGCAACAGGATGACCAAGTCGCGCAGCTACCTGCTCGCCGAAGTCATTGACGGCGAACCGAACGCGGAAACGCGGATCGAGCGGCTGGAAATGTTCGACGCCGGCGCTCCTTCGGGTGCCGCCGGCGCCCCTGCCGCGGCACCGGGCAGTCCCCGCCGGCTCGCCCGGTACCAGCTCGAGCCGCACACCGGCAAAACGCACCAGCTGCGGGTGCACATGGCCTCGCTGGGCCTGGGCATCATCAACGATGCCTTCTACCCGGACCTGCTGGACAAGGCACCGGACGACTACACCCGGCCCCTCCAGCTCCTGGCCCGCGGCATCCGGTTCGTGGATCCCATGAGCGGCAAGCCGGTGGAGTACCGCAGCGGGCTGGACCTCAGCGAGGCGCGCCGGGCCCGGCCCTGACCCTGGCGCCCCCTGGTTGGGCGGTCCGGGCAGGACTATCCTGAGGGGTAGCTGGGGCAAGGCAAGGAACCATCATGGACGCACTGATCGGGATCCCAGGCGACCGCACCGCCGCCAGGGCCGCCTATGCCGCCGCAGGCCTGGGCGCAGTGGGGGCAGCCACCCTCGGTGCCATGTTTGCGGTGGAAGTACCCCGCAACGGCCCCTACGTCTTCGGCACCATCAATGACGCCACAGGTGCCTTGTTCAACCTTGCGGCCGTCCCCGTGATCCTGCAGGTGCACCGAAGGCTGCCGAGGACGCGGACCTCGGAGGCATCCTTATGGGTGGTCACTGCTTCCTGCGCAGCCGGATCCGCAAGCTCGTTCCTGCTGGTAATCAAAAAACTCGACTTCAAGAGCTCCACGGTTATCTCGGTTGCGGCAATGACCGTCCAGGCAGGGTGGTTCCTGCTGGCACACCGGGCGCTCCTGGCCTCCGGCGCCTGCCCGCGGAACCTCGCCCGCCTGGGACAGGCGGTCGGAGGCACCCTGCTGGTGGCGCTGCCGGTGGCCGGCCTGACCTGGGCGGAGCAGCTTCCACGCTGGATCCGCTACGGCATCGGCGGCGCAGGAGTCGCTGCGGGAGCAGCCGCATGGGTCGCTTGGCCCTACTGGTACTTCCTGGCGGGGCAGCACCTTAGCCATTCACTGAAGTCCGAAAGGTAGGGCAGGGCCGGCGAAATCTGCGGTACCTTGTGGCCATGGACTTCGGCAGCGCTGAGAGCTGGGGGGCGGCGATCTATTTTTGGATCATCCCCGTGGTCCTCGGCGACGCCATCTTCCCCCTGGTCCCCTCGGAAATGGTGGTGATCACCGGCGGGGCGCTCTCTGCGGACGGCCGGACCAACGTGTTCCTGGTGGTGTTCCTTGCCGCCGTGGCCTCCTGGGTCGGCGACATGGTGGTTTTCCAGCTCTTCCGGCGGCGGCTGAGCCACGTACTGGACCGCTGGGCCTGGGGCCGCAAGGTCCACCGCGGGATCCACGACGCCATTGCCAGGGCCGGCCGGTCCTCCACATACGGGACCATCATCGGCGCGAGGTTCATCCCGGGCGGCCGCCTTGCCACCTCCGCAGCGGCGGGCATCGCCAATGTAGCCGTCCGCGGTTTCAGCCTGTGCGCCGGGATCGGGGCGGTGCTGTGGGCGTGCTGGCTGGTGGGCCTGGGCTACTTCACGGGCTCGGCCACCGGGCTGCCCTTCTGGGCAAGCTCCCTCATCGGAGTGCTGCTCGGCCTGGTGGTAGGGGCCGTCGTCGGCGTTATCGCCACGCGACGGCGTGGCAATCCGTCTCCCGTGGAAGAACCCGGCCCGCTGGCTCCGGAGGCCTGAAGCGCCGGGTCACGACCCGCCGGCTAGACCGGAGTCCACCGGCCGCGGCTGCGGCGCAGCACGGTCAGTGCCCCGGTCAGCGCAACACGTTCGACGGCGTCGCGCATCATGGCTGCCGAATCCCGCGCCTGCCGGTTCTCGCCGCTGTATTCGGTCGCGTCCACAAGGAAGCGCAGGTTCAGCTGCGGCACTCCCCCGGCAAGCTGCAGCTGATGGGCCTCCACGTGGTGGCGGGTCCCCAAGGCTTCCACTGCGGTGTCCATGACGGCCTCGGGCGGGTTGCCCGGCCGCAGCCCGGTAATTTTCAGTCGGGTCTGGAAGGAAGGCATGCCCTCCAGCCTATCCCGGCTGCTTCCCCGCACCCCAAGGCCTGAAACCCTCTCTCACTTAAGGCGGGAAATCCACTGACGCTCACTCACGGGTGATAGAGCGTCAGTGGAAAACCGGCAGTAAGTGAGAGAGGGTCGGGGCTAGCCGGTGTTGCGGAGGCCTGCCGCCACACCGTTGACGGTGATGAGCATGGCCCGCTGCAGGCGTTCGTCGATCTCTGCGCCGCTGATGCCGTCGGCTTTGTCAGCGGCTTCGGCAGCTTCCGCCCGGACCCGGCGGAGCAACTCCACCTGGAGGTAGCTGATGGGGTCCAGGTACTGGTCCCGGATTTCCAGCGAGCGCTTGAGCGTGGGCTGGGCGTCCAGGAGCAGGTTCTCGCCGGTCAGCTTCTGGACCTCGGCCACGGTCAGTTCGTATTCCTCGCGGATGGCGCGGAAGATGTGGTGCAGCTCTTCCGGGACCAGGGTTGAGACGTAGTATCCGGCGATGTCCAGGTCAGTCTTGGCCAGGGTCATTTCCACGTTGGACAGCACCGACCGGAAGAAGTGCCAGTTCTCCCACATCTCCACCAGCTGCGCGGCGTTGCCTGCCTCGCGGGCAGCCTTGAGGCCGGAGCCAACGCCGAACCAGCCGGGCACGATCTGGCGTGACTGCGTCCAGCCGAATACCCACGGGATGGCGCGCAGCCCGCCAAGCCCGGCGCCGGAGTCCGGGCGCTTGGACGGGCGGGAGCCGATATTCAGCGAGCCCAGCTGCTCCACCGGGGTGGAAGCCAGGAAGTAGGCGGGCAGGTCCGGATCATCGATGAGCTTCCGGTACCTGTCGAAAGCGGCGTCGGAGATCGTCTCCATGACGTGCCCGTACCGTTCCCGCTGGTCGGCGGAGGTGCGCGGATCGCGGTGCAGGGCCGAACCCTGCAGCACGGCGGCGAGGGACAGCTCCAGGTTTTCGCGGGCCAGTTCGGGCAGGGAGTACTTGTCCGAGATGACCTCGCCCTGCTCGGTGAACTTGATTTCGCCTTCCAGGACGCCGTTGGGCTGGGCCAGGATGGCGTCGTAAGTGGGCCCGCCGCCGCGGCCCACGGATCCGCCGCGGCCGTGGAACAGGCGTACGCGCACCCCGTGCTTGGCGGCGATGTCCCGCAGCTTCCGCTGGGTCTTGTGGATCTCCCACTGGCTGGTCATCACACCGGATTCCTTGTTGGAGTCCGAGTAGCCCAGCATGACTTCCTGCACGTCGCCGCGGAGGCGCACAAGCTCGCGGTAGGACGGATCGGACAGCAGCTGGTCCACGATTTCGGCCGAGGCCCGCAGCTCCTCCACGGTCTCCAGCAGCGGCGCGAACCCGATCTTGGCGTAGGGCTTCTCCCCGAAGAGGTTCACCAGGCCGGCTTCACGGGCCAGGACCGCGGCAGCGAGCACGTCATCGGCACCGCGGGTCATGGAGATGATGTAGGTCTCGATGACGTCCGGGCCGTATGCACGGAGGGCGCGGCGGATCTCACGGAAGACGTCGTACGTGCCGTCGGCGGCGCCGTCGAGCTTGATGGGGTGTCCGGACAGCGGGCGGCGGGAAGCGAGCTCGGAGCCGAGCACCTCCAGCCGCTGCCCGCGGCTGAGTTCCGCGTACCGCACGCCCGGCCCGCCCAGCCGGTCCATCAGCTGGCCGACGGCGTCATGGTGGTGGTCAGCGTGTTCGCGGATATCCAGGGTGGCCAGGTGGAGTCCGAACGAGGCAATGGCGCGCCGGACCCTGGCCAGCGCCCCGTCGGCAGCCAACGACGCCGAGTGGTTCCGGAGCGAGAGTTCCACGAGTTCGAGGTCCGCAAGGAGTTCGCCGGTTCCGCTGTAGTCGCGGCCGTGCTCGTGGTTGGAGTTTGCCGCCACGCGCTTGCCTGTGTTGATCAGTTTGGCTTTGACGCAGGTGAGCTTCAGCCGGTAGGGCTCCTGGGCGTTGAGCTCCAGGACACGCTTGTCCAGGCCGGGGAGTTTCTTCAGGTCCGCGTCGATGGAGTCCAGCAGCTCCTGGTCAGCGCCGGCGAGCGCGGTGGAGTTGGAGAGGATGGAGATCAGTTCATCGATCATGCCGATGCTGATCCGGACCGCATGCTGGTTCTGGATCTGCAGGATCTCGCGGGTGACTGCCGCGGTGACGTTGGGGTTGCCGTCGCGGTCGCCGCCGATCCAGGAGCCGAAGCGGATGGGCGCTTCCTGCGAGGCAAGGGTCACGCCGTGCTCACCGAGCAGTTCAGAGAGTTCTGTGAGCATCTCCGGCATGGCGTCCGTCAGGATGCTGCTGAGGTAGTAGATGGCGTTGCGGGCCTCGTCCACAGGGGTGGGCCGGACCTGGCGGAGTTCGTCGGTCTGCCACATCTGGTCGATGATTTCGGCCAGCTGCCGGTCCTGGCGGCGCCGGGCTGTGGTGCCCTCGGCGCTGGGCTGGGCCAGCACGTCGGAGAGCTTGCGGATCTTGTCCAGCACCGAACGGCGGGAGGCTTCGGTGGGATGCGCGGTGAAAATGGGACGGACGTCCAGCCCGTTGACCACTTCCTGCAGGACACCGGAGCCCGCCTGCTCCGCGATGTCCGCTACGGTCTTGGCCAGCCAGCCGTCTTTTTCGGCGCGGGTCCGAAGCCCGCGCACCCGGTGCACCTGTTCCGCCGCGTTGGCGAGGTGGAAGTAGAAGGCAAAGGCACGGACCAGGTCGGTGGCCTGCTCGATGGGCAGGGAGCCCAGGAGTTCGCGGACCTGGGCGACGACGTCGTGCGCGCTCCAGGGGCCGGTGGCATCGGCGCCGCCGCGGGCGGCTTCCTTGGATTCCTTGGTGAGGAGGCGGACCTGTTCCACCAGGTCAAGGAGTTCAGGACCGTGCTGGCGGACGAGCGATTCACCCAGCAGGGTGGACACGCGGCGGACGTCTGCCCTCAGTTCGGAGGCAAGATCGGTTTCGGGATTCGTTGCAGTGTGAGCCATGGAAACTATCTTTCGAGGGTTCGGACTTGGCTCGTACACTGCGCTGGATACTGTGAGCCACGTAACTAGCTAAAGATGCTACCCGCAGTGCGGCGCCTCAGGGGAATCCGTCTCAGATAATGTCGCGCACCGGGTAACCTACGTGGCGTTTGAGGTGCTCCAGCTCGTTCCGGAGCTGTTCAACGTCCGCCTGGTACGCGGCGAATTCTGCCTTGCGTTGCCGGGCGGCCTTGGCGCCGGCCGCCAGGGCAACCAACGCCACGGGCACGGAGACGGCCAGCGCCCAGCCTGCAGCGACAAAGAAATCCAGTGCCACCGGCAGGGCAGAGCGGAAGTCCCCAAACTCGTTGATGCCATCGGTCACGCCCCCAAGCATGCCCTCCAGCGGCTCCAGGAACTTCCCCACCATTGGGGTATCAGAGAGCGGCGGCGGGCTCAGCTTTGCCTGCTGGTCACCACCCCACCGTCCGTCACCCAGGTGGTTCAGGACATAGATCCCCGCCCCCAGGCTCGCGGCCAGGAAGGCCTCGACGGCGGCCAGCGCCGCCAGGTCAAGGCGCCGCCACCACAGGAGGACAGCCAGCCCGGCGGCTGCGGCCGTGATCCACGTCAGGGCCTTGAGCCACTCGATGCTTACTCCAGCAAGTATGTCCACGGAACCTATTCAACCGCGCGGACCACCTTGATATTGAAATTGGGTGTGCCCAGGGCGGCGTAGAGGCGCAGCCAGAGCGGCAGCAGCATCTCGGCGCCGCGGGCCGTGGTGATGTCGCCAAGGTCGATCACATCGCGGTGGCCCAGCTCCTCCAGCAGGCCCTTGACCACCGACTTTGCGTCCGGGTCATCCCCCGACAGGAAGACGGAATGGTCGCCGTCCGCGAGCCGGCGCGGGTCCACCATCAGCCCGGCATTCATCGTGTTGAGGGTTTTTACAACCAGGGCTGCGGGGAAGGCCCGCTGGATCCGCTCGGCCAGGCTGTCCGTGTTCACGGGGTTCAGCACCGGCGGCATGCCTTGGGAGAAATCCAGGGGATTGGAAACGTCCATCAGGACTTTGCCAGCAAGCCTTGCTGCCCCGGCCGAGCCCAGCGCCTCCAGCGTTCCCGCGCCGTTGGTGGCGTTTACCACCAGCTCAGCGGCCTCGGCAGCCTCGGCGAACGTCGTCAGCGGGATGTGGCGGTTTGCCGCGTGCCATTCGCTGAACGGCGGCGCACCCATCATGTCCGGCCCGGTCCTGGCGGACGTGGCGCCCGGATCCCTTGTTCCGATTTCCGCGTCATGTCCCAGCGCGCTGAACGCCCCCGCGAGGGTCCGTCCCACCATGCCTGTGCCAAGCACCGCAATCTTCATGGCCTCCCCCTCCGGAAAGCAGACAGCTTGAAGTAGTGTGAAAAGCAGCTGCGGGGGCCATAAAGCAACCGGCCCTGCTGGTTCCGAGGGTACTCCCCGTCCCGGACAAGGCAAGGCCCGGAATGAACGCCGGCGCGGAGCGGTTGTAGCCGGGGCAACCCGAAAGTTCGGAAGGAATTATGACTACCGTCCCGGCCGCCAAGGTGGAGCGCTGGCAGCGTTTCCGCGACAACCGCAACCAGGCCCTCGCCGCCCGCCACGGCTGGCTCACCCTCACCTCGTTCCAGTGGCTGGAGGACTCTCCCGCCGCCGTCGAACTGGCACCCGGCCTCTGGTCAACGGATGGCACGACGGCGTCACTCACCGCAGTGCCCGCGGATGGGCTGTCCCTGGTGGAGACAGGCGAAGCTGTATCCGGGACAATCACGGCGGCCCTTGCCGACGAGGAGTCCCTGATGTGGGTGCAGTTCGGCGGCCCCGGCGGGGACCAGGTGGTGGTGGAACTGGCCATGCGCGCCGGGCGCTACGCCATCCGGACCCGGGACTCGGCCTCGCCGGTGCTCACGGAATTCACCGGCGTCCCCACCTACGGGTACAACCCGGAATGGGAAGTGACGGGCCGGTTCGAGCCGTATCCCGAACTGGTGGACGTCCCCATCGCCACCGCCAACCCACTGGTGGACGGCGTCCACCGGACCGTGGGTGAGGTGGTGTTCCGGGTTCCCGGCAGCGGCCACGAGTTCCGGCTGCAGGCGGAAGAGGAGAAGCTCGGAGCACTGACCGTCACGTTCCATGACGAGACCAACGGGAACACCACGGATGACTGGCGGAAGCTCGCCGTGCCCCGCCCCCGGCCCGACCACTCCGTGGTCCTGGATTTCAACCGTGCCATTAACTACCCCAGCGCCTTCACCCCCTACGGCACGTGCCCCATGCCCGTGAAGAACAACTCACTGGACGTGAGGGTGGAGGCGGGGGAAAAGCTGCCCGCCGCTGATTGAGCTGATTGGCTGAGTCAGGTGATGGCTGAGATACCCGTGACAGCCCGGCCCGCGATCAGCGTGTTGATCTCGAAGGACCCTTCGTACGTGTAGATGGCCTCGGCGTCGGAGAAGATCTTGGCCATCCGGTAGTCAGTAACGATGCCGTTGCCACCCAGGATGGACCGGCCCAGGGCCACCGTCTCCCTCATCCGTGCGCTCACGTACGACTTCGCGAGAGCCACCTGTGGCATGTCCGCGGCGCCCTCATCCTGCAGCCGGGCCAGCCCGGCCATCATCCCCATGCCCGCCACGGCATTGCCCAGCATGGTCACCAGCTGCTGCTGGATGAGCTGGAACCGGGCCAGCGGCCGGCCGAACTGCCGCCGCTCCACGGCGTACTGCCGGGCGACGTCGAAGGCGGCAAGCTGCTGGCCCACGGCCTGCCAGGCCACCATGATCCGCGAACCCCGCAACAGCTCCCTGGTGTCCGCGAAACTGCTGATATTCGCGAACCGGTCGGCCTCGGCCACGCGCACATCCGCCAGGACAATATCCGCGTTCTGCACCGTCCGCAGCGCGATCTTGTTTTCGATCCGGGTCCGGCTGACCCCGGGCAGCGTGGCGTCCACAATGAACCCGCGCACGGACCCGTCCGCCTCGTCGCGGGCCCACACCAGCATGTAGTCGCAGAACGTCCCGTTGCCGATCCAGCGCTTTGCCCCGTTCAGCACCCAGGCGTCGCCGCCGTCGTCCGGCTCTCCGGTGGCCGAGGAGATCCGCCGCGCCCGCGTCTCCATCCCGCCGGCAATGTCCGAACCATGGTTCGGTTCGGTGAGGGCAAACGCCCCGGTGATGCGCAGGCTGGAGGCGTCGGCCAGGAGCCGCTGCTTCTGGTCCTCACTGCCGAAGTCGTAGAGCGACTGGACAAACAGATCATGGTGGACCATGAAAAACGTGGCAATCGACGTGTCCACGCGCGTCATCTCGGCGATCACCAGGCCGGCGAACAGATGGCTGTAGCCGCGCTCAGCCGGAGTACTCAGCTCCAGTGCAGCCAGTTTGGGCAGGATATGGGCCGGAAACTCGGCCTTATTCCACCAGTCCCCCGCATACGGGGCGATCTCCGCCGCCAGGAACTCCCGCAGCTCGGCCAGCTTGTCCCGTTCCTTCCGGTCCAGCAGGGATTCAAAGTCGAAGAAGTCCGCGGAGGGCAGGTCCGGCATGCTGTCCAGCGTTGCCTCGGTCCCCGTCATCTCAGCCCCAGTCATTTCGGTCCCATCCGGATGGCCCCGTCCAGGCGGATGGTCTCTCCGTTCAGCATGGCGTTGTCCACGATGTGCGCCACGAGGGCGGCGTACTCGCCGGGTCTGCCCAGGCGGGAGGGATGCGGCACCTGCGCGCCCAGGGAATCCTGGGCGTCCTGCGGCAGCCCCGCCATCATCGGCGTCTCAAAGATGCCTGGCGCGATGGTGACCACGCGGACCAGCGAGCGTGCCAGCTCCCGGGCAACCGGCAGGGTCATGGCCGCCACGGCACCCTTGGAGGCAGCGTAGGCGGGCTGGCCGATCTGGCCTTCAAAGGCCGCAACGGAGGCGGTGTTGATGATCACGCCGCGTTCCGGGCCGCCCAGTTCCGTGACGGCCGGCTGCGTGGCCACCATCGCCGCCGCTGCCAGCCGCAGGACGTTGAAGGTGCCGACCAGGTTCACCTGAATGACGCGGTTGAACGCCTCGAGCGGAAGCACGCCGTCCCTGCCCAGGACCTTTCCGGGGGTGGCGATCCCGGCGCAGTTCACCACAATGCGCAGTGGCCCCAGGCTGGCGGCGGTGTCGACGGCGGCCTGCACCTCGCGTTCGCTCGTCACGTCTGCGGGGCAAAAGACCGCGGACCGCCCCGCAGCCCGGGACGCATTGAGCTCTTCCGCCAGGGCCGCGCCGCCGGAAGACGGGAGGTCAACCAGCACCACGGAGGCGCCGTCGCGGAACAGCCGCCGGGCAGTAGCCGCCCCCAAGCCGGAGGCTCCCCCGGTCACCAGTGCAACAGCGCCTTTGACGTCCATACATCCTCCTTGATGCGGGCCCGCAGCAGCTTGGGGCCGCCAGGCATTAGTTAGTGAATGTTAACTGAAATATGGAAGGCCCGCACCAACAGCCGTTCCGGACCGGCCTGGAGGCACGCGTTAGGGTGGAATCCATGACCCGCCCGGACCCTGCCC
>NZ_JAJOMC010000051.1 GCF_021129155.1 Arthrobacter sp. AK04 | reverse complement strand
CCCTTGAATGGACCCCTCCCCCATGTCTTCCGCGATTTCCGCGCCGGCGCCTGCCCGTTTCCCCTACGCCGCGATGGTGGTCCTGGCCACCATCGCCTTTACCGCCATCACCACCGAACTCCTGCCGTCCGGGCTGCTGCCGCAGATCAGCGCGGGCCTGAATGTGTCCGAGCCGGTGGCCGGCTACCTGGCTGCGGCCTATGCCGCGGTGATTGTGGTTACTGTGATTCCGGCTGCCCGGCTGCTGGGGAAGATACCGCGGCACGCGCTGCTGGTGGGGCTGGTCCTGACGTTCGCTGCCAGCAACGCCCTGGTGGGACTGGCACCTGACTTCACTTCCGCAATGATTGCCCGCCTGGTGGGCGGCCTGGCCCACGGGCTGCTCTGGACCACCATGGCCCCGTTCGTCACCAGGGTGGTTCCGGCTGACAAGGTGGGCAAGGCCCTGGCCATTGTCTTCAGCGGCAACAGCCTGGGCCTGGCCATCGGCGCGCCCGTGGGGACCGCGCTGGGCGGGTTCCTGGGCTGGCGCGCCGCGTTCATGGTGCTTGCCGGGTTCGGCCTGGTCCTCACCGTCCTGGCGTTCTTCCTGCTGCCGCGCGTCCAAAAGATCTCCGACGCCGTCCGCCCCTCACTGCGCAAGGCCATCGCCCAGCCCGGGGTGAAGCCTGTCGCCATCGCCTGGCCGCTGCTGGTCCTGGCGCACTTCGCCCTGTTCACCTACATTGCCCCGTTTATCCGCGACGCCGGCTTCCCGGAATACGCCATCAGCCTCTCGCTCACCGTGCTGGGCGGCTCCGGGCTGCTGGGCATCTGGATCGCGGGCCTCACCGTGGACTCCCGGCCCCGGCGATCCCTGCTGGTCACCACTGCGGCGATCGCCCTGTCCATGTTTTTCCTGCCCCTCGCGGTAGGCAACTTCACCGTGGCTTTGGTCCTCATGACCGTCTGGGGTGCAGGGCTGGGAGCGATCGGCATCTACAACCAGTCCGCCATCCTGAGGGCCGGCGGCGCGTACCAGGAAGCAGCGAACGGCCTCACCGTGCTGACCATCCAGCTCGGCATCACGGTCGGCGCACTCTACGGCTCCGCGGCACTGGTGGTGGGCGGTCCGATGCTGGTTCCCGTGGCCGCGGCGCTGCCGGTAGTGGCAGCCTGGATCATCACCCTGGCCAACAAGAAGCACGCGTATCCGCAGGGCCCGCGGGAGCGGATATGGCTGGAGCCGCGGCCCATCGCCAAGCCGACGCCGGACAAGGTCAGCGGGCGCTCTTAGGGCACGACGGCGGCCGTCGCCAGGATGATGGTGCGCTCGCCGGCGTAGTGGCGGACCAAGGAGGCAGCCAGGTCCGGGAGCCAGCCCGTTCCTGCGGGATGCAGGTCCAGGACTGCCGGTGCTTCCAGGACCTGCTCCGCGGCGAAGAACGCACGGTGCAGCAGGAGCTCTTCGCGGCTGATGGCGCGGCCTGATCCGAGGAGGTAGCCATCGAGAAACGCCGCGAGCAGCTCAGGATGCTGCGGCGATCCGGGACGCGGGCCCAGGAGATCCCGCACGGCGGAGGCAACGTCGGCAGGCGCAGGCATCACACCGGCCTCGTCCAGGTCGAAGCACGCAGCCTGTCCTCCTGACCACCGCAGGTTGTCCAGTTCGAAATCGCCGTGCCCAAACACCAGGGGCCCCGGATCAAGGCGCATGTACAGTCCACCCAGGTGGCCGGCCGCTGACGCAAGTTCAGCGTCGCCGTGGCCCCTTGCGTTAGCGGCCAGGGCGGCAAAGGCATCCGCAGCCCGGATCGGGTCCGGGCGCGGAGCGGCAGACGAACCCACATTCCCCGCTGTCCGGTGGAAACCAGCCAGCGCCAGCCCCCAGGCCCGTGCGTCCCCGGCCGTGAGTTCATCCGCATCCAGTTCCCCGCCTTCCACCCGGTGCAGCACACACGCGGCCATGTCGCCCAACGGCGTGCTGACCCGTTCCACTGCAGCGCCGGACCGGGACCTGACAAGGCCCGCCACAGCGGCGCCGGCCGCGCCCAGGAGTTCGCCGAGTTCCGCCCCCTGGCGCAGCCGCAGGCCCGCCGTTCCGGAGTACGGCGCAAAGCGCGCGTAGAGCACGCCGCGGTTATCGCTTCCCGGGGGCAGAACAAACACGTGGACCGAGGATGAGCGCCAGAACCGAAGGCTGCCGGGGGCTATATCCCAGGGTTCCCCCACGGCATCGGCCACGGCTGAGCGCCAGCCGTCGTCGACCGTCTTACGCATACCGGAAATTTCGCTCAGGGGCAGCACAAAAACATACTGGCACACCCTTGATAGGTGACCATATGGTCACCTATCATGCGGTTATGGACGCAGTGTTCAAGGCACTCTCCGACCCCACCCGCCGGGACCTCCTCGATGAGCTGTTCCGCCAGGACGGGCAGTCCCTGAGCGCGCTTGAGGCCCGCTTCGACATGACCCGCTTCGGGATTGCCAAGCACCTCAAGCTCCTGGAAGATGCCGGCCTGGTGGTGAGCCGCCGTCGGGGGCGGGAAAAGCTGCACTTCCTGAACCCCGTGCCCATCAGGCTTATCCACGACCGCTGGGTGAGCAAATATTCAGAACCATGGGCCGCTGGCCTCAGCGACCTCAAATCCAGATTGGAAAGTCCCATGGAAAAGATCTTCGAAATCTACATCAAGACCACGCCGGAACGGCTTTGGGAAGCCATCACGGACAGCGGGATCCGCAGCAAGTACCAGTTCGGGAACACCATTGAGACGGACTGGACCCCGGGCAGCAGCTACACCATGAACAATGCCAAAGCCGGCGCACCGCTGGGTGAGGGCGAAAACCTGGAGGTGGACCCGCCCCGCCGGCTGGTCCAGACCATGCGGGCCCTCTGGGGTGATGACGTCAAGGCCGAGGGAACCTCAAAGATCACTTGGGAGATCGAGCCGGTGGGCGATTCCTGCCGCCTGACCGTCACCCACAGCGACCTCCGCGAAGGCGCCAACGAACAGCTCTACGGCGGCTGGCCCATGATCCTCTCCGGCCTCAAGACCTGGCTGGAGACCGGGGAGAAGCTGACCACCCCCGGCTCCCTGATGTACACCTGAACCCGCTGTTGTCCATCGGTTGCTCCGTAACTGCCGTTTTGACTCCCCATAACGGCATCTGCGGAGCACTCGATGGACTTTCGCCCGCCGGATCACGTCCGGCGTGTGCCGTCCCACCGGCGATTCCGCAGTTTCCGGGTGGCCAGCAGGGAAGCGCCGATGAACAGGACACCCAGCACCACGGTGGCGACGCCCACGTAGAACCAGCCGCCCCGGCCGAAAATCATCAGCGCAGCGCCGAGGATGCACAGGCCCTTCGCGGTGATGTCGAGGTAAAGCGGGCCCCTCAGGTACGTCATTAATCCACCATAACGCCCTGACGCTAGTGTGTCCGCTGCCTCCACAGCAGGCTCACGGCGAACGTCACCACGCACAGGACCAGCATCGCCAGGACCATCCGTGCCCAGCTTTCCTGGTCCACGCCGCCGCCCGCGAATACACCGATCATCACCGTGGCCGTGATCGCGCCGACGTACCGGCATGTCTGGTAGATGCCCGCCGCGACGCCCCGCTCCTGCGGCCGTATGGACACGAACATGCCCTGGTTCGTGGCGATGCCCACGGTCCCGTACGGGATACCCATCAGTGCTGTCAGCACTACCACCAGCGGGATCGCCAGGGTGCCGGTGAGCAGCCACATCAGGGCGGCGGCCGCGGCCAAGAGCACGACGCCGGCAAGCAGCACGCGCCGTACGCCGAACCTTCCCATTGCCTTCACCGCCCAGGGGGTTGACAGGACGGACATGCCAGCCAGGGGCAGCATCAGCAGTCCCACAATGCCGGGATCGTAGCCGCCGGCTTCCTGCAGGAGCTGGGGCAGGCCGAAGAAGACGAAGTAATAGACGCTGCTGAACACCGCGAAGCCGAGGTAGATGAGCATTAGGGGCCTGTTGCGGCCCAGGAGCCTCAGGTCCAGGAACGGTCGGGGGAAGCGGAGCTCCCGCCAGGCAAAAAGTGCCGCCACTGCCGTTCCCGCTCCCAGCATCCACCAGCGGTATCCCGGCAAGACGTTCAGGGCGGCCATCATCACCAGCAGCAGTGCGGTGACAAAACCCAGGATGCCAGGAATGTCCGAGTCCCGCAGCAGCTCGGCCACGCTGCCGCGTTCCCTGGCTTTGTCCGCCGGAGCCGCCTGCCGCACGATCAGCAGCGCAGCCAGCGCCAGCGGGACATTGACCAGGAACAACGCCTCCCAGCCCACGAAGCCCACCAGCAGCCCGCCCACCACAGGTCCCACCGCTGCCGCCGACGTGTTGGCCATCTGGAGGCTGCCCAGCGGACGCGCCGGCTCCACGTTGGCCCGGTGCGCAATGGCGCCCACCATCACCACAGCGCTGGGATAGGCGGTGGCCGTGCCCAGCGCCATCACGGCCCGGGCCACGCAGAGCAGCGCGAAGTTCGGGGCGAATGGCGCCAGCGCGCACGTGGCCGCGACCAGTGCCATGCCCAGCATGAACATCCGCCGCGGCCCGAACCTGTCGGCAAGCCGGCCCATCACCGGCTGGCCCGCGGCCGAAGCCAGGTAGAACGAGGTCACCACCCATGTCACGGCGGCGACGTCGAGTCCAAAGTCCCCGCGGAGCACCACCAGGGCGACGGCGATCATCGAGGAGTTGAGGGGGTTCAGTGCCGTGCCCAGGCTGAGGCCGGCGACGGCCAGCGCAGTCCGGGGTTTGTTGCTCACGGAAACAGTCTGCTGCATACCGCCGGGCCGGCGCGACTTGATGGAACCTACGGCCCTGGCGCGCCTGGCTGCACGGGCGGGAACAGGGTTTCTTCAACAATGCCGGTGAGCTTGCGGATCACCTCGGACTGTCCGGGCAGTTCGGTGCCCCCGGGATTCTCGGTGTAGATCACCAGCACAAAGGCGGAGCCGCGGTAGCTCAGCACGGCTGCGTCGTGAAGGGCGCCGCCCAGCTCGCCGTACTTGTGGAACACCTCAACACCAGCCTGGGACCCTGCCGGGATCAGGTCCTCGTTGTTGGTCTCCTGCATGTACCCGAGCAGCTGGGCTGTGTGGTGCTCATCCAGGAGGTCCCCGGCGTACAGCCTCTTCAGGACCAGGGCCATCTCCGCGGGCGTCAGCCGGTTCTCCTCCGGGTCATAGGTGACGCCGATGGAGGCTGCATAGTCAATCAGTTCCGGGTACCCCACGGCATCCATCAGCAGCAGCCAGGAATCGTTGTTGCTTTGATTCACCATCGCTTCGAGCTGGAACGCGGCGTCGTAGTCCCCCAACGGCGCGTCCAGGTCAGCCTTTCCGGTTTCGACCAGGTGGTAGTAGGCCGCGGCCGTAATAATCTTCGCCGTGCTGGCGGCCGTGAAGGCCTCGGTGTCCCCGAAGGTCAGCGCCGCGTCGCCGGACACGTCAGCCAATGCCAGTCCGGCCCTGTAGCCGGTGGCCTCCCCCAGGACGGCGTCGATGCGGTCCTGGAGTGACGCCGGGGCAACAGCCACCGGAGTCTCCTGGATTGCTGCAGGGACCGGGAGCGTCGTGCCGGAGAAGGGCATAGAACGGACCGCGGCCACGCCAACGGTTGCCGCGATGACCAGCACCACTGCGGAGAACAGCGCGACGAGCCTCTTCCGCACGCGGCGGGGCTGGCGGAAATGTCGCCCCGCCGGACGCAGCACCGGGTCCGCCGGCATAGCAGCTCCTGCCAACTCGGCGATCACAAAGTGGGGCGGATGCCCTGCACGTCAGCGGACGCGGCTGGCCAGGGCTCCGTTGAGGAACTCCAGGTGCGCGGGCTTCACGGCCACCGCATCGCCGGCGTATTCGGGGTGCTTGGCGAGGAACTTCTTGATGAAGGGGCAGACCGGGACAATGCCCACGCCCGCTTGGACCGTCTCATCCAGGGCAACCGTGGCGAGCTGGCCAGCAAGGCCCTGCCCGCCGTATTCCTCGTTGATCACCGTGTGGTAGAAAATCCGCTCCGGCGAGGCGCCGCCGTCGTACGCCTTGTACGCCGCCTTGCCAATCACATTGCCTGCGTCGAGGATCTCGAAACGCTCGCGGCCGGGGTTGTGGCGGACAGTGATGTCACTCAAGGGAATCTCCTTCGATGCGGTGTGTCCATCAGCCTAACCCCAGCCGAAGGACATCTATTTCCGCACCCGTCCCTTACCGGACAGCACCGTCCGCCGCCCCGCTTCCAGCGGCGCCGCGAGACGCCGTCCGGCCTAGCTCAAGTAGCCGTTCGGATTGAGGACGTACTTGGTGGCCGCGCCGGCGTCGAACTCCGCGTAGCCCTGCGGAGCCTCCTCGAGCGTGATCGCCTTGGCGTTCACGTTCTTCGCGATGTTCACCCTGTCGTTCAGGATGGCCATCATCAGCTGGCGGTTGTACTTCATCACCGGGCACTGGCCGGTGGTGAAGCTCAGCGACTTGGCCCAACCGGTACCCAGGCTCAGGCTGAGGGCACCCTTCTTGGCTGCCTCGTCGATGCCGCCGGGATCGCCCGTCACGTAGAGCCCCGGAATGCCCAGCGCGCCGCCGGCAGCGGTGATGTCCATCAGCGAGTTCAGCACCGTGGCCGGGGCCTCTTCGGCGTCCTTGCCGTGGCCGTGGCCGCGCGCCTCAAAGCCCACCGCGTCCACGCCGCAGTCCACTTCCGGTACACCAAGGATCTGCTCGATCTGCTCCGCCGGGCCCCCCTTGGTGAGATCCACAGTTTCGCAGCCGAAGCTGCGCGCCCGCGCCAGCCTGTCCTCGTTCAGGTCGCCCACAATCACGACGGCGGCGCCCAGCAGGTGCGCGCTGGTGGCCGCTGCCAGGCCCACAGGACCTGCGCCTGCCACGTAGACGGTGGAGCCAACTCCCACGCCGGCGCTGACGGCACCGTGGAATCCCGTGGGGAAGATGTCCGAGAGCATGGCCAGGTCAAGGATCTTCTCCATGGCCCGGTCCTTGTCCGGGAACTTCAGCAGGTTCCAGTCGGCGTACGGCACCAGCACGTAATTGGCCTGGCCGCCCACCCAGCCGCCCATGTCCACGTACCCGTAGGCGCTGCCCGGGCGGTCCGGGTTCACGTTCAGGCAGATGCCGGTCTTGCGCTCCTTGCAGTTCCGGCAGCGGCCACACGCAATGTTGAACGGGACTGAGCAAAGGTCCCCCACCTTGATGAATTCAACGTCGCGGCCAACCTCCACCACTTCACCGGTGATCTCGTGCCCCAGCACCAGGTCCGGCGGTGCCGTGGTGCGGCCGCGCACCATGTGCTGGTCCGAGCCACAAATGTTGGTGGCCACTGTCTTCAGGATCACGCCATGGTTGACGGCGCGCCCGACGTTTGCCGGGTTGACGCCCGGCCCGTCCTTGAGTTCGAACGTGGGGTAGTCGATATCAATCAGTTCGACTTTCCCGGGCCCCTTGTAGGCAACGGCTTTGTTCCCTGTCATCTTATTCTCCTGTTATCCCACGGTCGGCCCGGTAGGGCTGCCGTGATTCATGAGTGGTGATGCGCACCCCGCCGGACAGGCACCGTCCAGCATCTGGTGATGGCTGGGAATCAGTTGCCGGAGAGCTTCCTGGAGCGGGTGCGCCCAGTCTAAGCACGGCCAGCCCTCATATCTAGGGGTAGTAAGTCCGGCTGTCTACCTGTTTGTGGAATAGGGGTTACTCGGGGAACGGCCGGTACCCATGACTTCCGCTGCGAAGCCTTGTAGTCTCGGCACGGAGGACGATCCAATGTCCCGAAATCGACGGAAGACCAAGGAGCGGACATGCCAGCCAACGAGGACGAAATGCAGATCCTGGACCAGTGGAGCAACCGGCTGGCGCAAGCGCTGCAGATCCTGGACCTGAAGGTGGACCACGACCTTCTCCTGGACCTGGCCCGCAAATCGGCCGACTCCGTGACCCATGCAGCGGCTCCGGTGACCACCTTCATGGTGGGGTATGCGGCAGGGCTGGAAGCAGGGACCGGCAGCGCCGGGACCAAGGAAGCGTCGACGGCGTCAGTGGCGAAAGCGGCAGAGGTCGCCTTCCAGCTGTGCGAGGACGGGCCCGACGCCGGCCCGGCCAGCAAAGGCTGGGCGGACACAGCGCAGTAAAAGACACCACGCCGTAAACGACACGGCGCAGTAGCTACCCGGCGGCTGTTGGCTCCTCCTCGAGCGCGGTAACGGGCTCGAGCCGGACGATTACCGCTTTGGACACCGGCGTCTGGCTGCCCTCCGCCACACTCTCCAGCGGCACCAGGACGTTCGCTTCCGGATAGTAGGCGGCCGCGCATCCGCGTGCTGACGGGTAGGACACCAGCCGGTAGTTCCGCAGGACCCGCTCCACGTTGTCCGCATACACACCACGCACATCCACGTGCTGCCCGTCTTCCAGGCCCAGCTCGGCCAGGTCCTCGGGGTTCACGAACACCACCTCGCGGCCCTTCTTGATGCCCCGGTAGCGGTCATTGTGGCCGTAGATGGTGGTGTTGAATTGGTCGTGCGAGCGCATGCTTTGCAGGATCAGGGTGCCGGCCGGGCGCTCCACATGCTCCAGTTCGTTCACCGTGAGCATGGCCTTGCCGGTGGGCGTGTTGAACGTGCGGGAATCGCGGGGACCGTTGGGCAGGACAAAGCCGCCGTCCTGCCGGATCTTCCGGTTGTAGTCCTCGCAGCCCACCACCACGTGGGAGATGTGCTCGCGGATCAGGTCGTAGTCTTTCTGGAAACCGGCCCAGTCGGCCGAAATCCTGTCCCCCAGCACCCGCTGCGCCAGCTGGCAGACAATCGCCACTTCGGAGAGCAGGCCCGGGGCCACCGGTTCAACGGTGCCGTGGGAGGCGTGCACGGCACAGACAGTGTCCTCCACCGAGACGAACTGCGGGCCGGACTCCTGCCGGTCGATCTCCGTGCGCCCCAGCGTGGGCAGGATCAGCGCCTCAGCCCCTGTCACGGCGTGGGACCGGTTCAGTTTCGTTGAGATCTGGACGGAGAGTTGCGTGCCGTTCATCGCCGCTTCGGCAGCCTTGGTGTCCGACATGGCGCCCACGAAGTTGCCGCCCATGGCGATGAAAACCTTGATCCCGCCGTCGCGCATCTGCCGGATGGTCTCCACTGCGTCCGCGCCATGCCCGCGGGGCGGCTCGAAGCTGAATTCCTTGCCCAGGGCGTCCAGGAACGCCGGGGGCATCTGCTCCCAGATGCCCATGGTGCGGTCCCCCTGGACGTTGCTGTGCCCGCGGATGGGCGAGGCACCGGCGCCGGGCTTGCCAATGTTGCCGCGCAGCAGCAGCAGGTTGATGATCTCCTTGATGGTGGCCACACCCTTTTTCTGCTGGGTGATGCCCATGGCCCACGTGATGATGACCTTTTCGGCTCGGAGGTAGCGGTCGGCCAGCTCGTCGATCTCCCCGGCCTGCAGGCCGGTGGCCGCCAGGACGGATGCCTCGTCCAGTCCGGCCAGGTGTGCCCGGAGCTCCTCAAGCCCCTGGCAGTGCTCCTCGAGGAACTTATGGTCCAGCACGGTTCCCGGATTGGCTGCCTCGGCATCGAGGACGCGTTTGGAAACC
The DNA here is from genome assembly GCF_021129155.1 of Arthrobacter sp. AK04. Lineage (GTDB taxonomy): Bacteria > Actinomycetota > Actinomycetes > Actinomycetales > Micrococcaceae > Arthrobacter > Arthrobacter quantipunctorum. The sequence continues at coordinate 24,973 of NZ_JAJOMC010000051.1, read as the reverse complement.
GCCTGCAGCAGCGCCATGTCCCCGCCTATGCGGATATGGAGGAACTGGTCCGCCAGGTCCGTGCCCCGTCCAATGATGCCCTTGACCTTCTGCGGGTTCTTGTAGCGCATCAGGCCGGCCTCGGGCAGCGGATTGACTGCAACAATGTTTGCCCCCGCTTCCTTGGCCTCCTCCAGGGCGGTGAGCATCCGGGGGTGGTTGGTGCCGGGGTTCTGGCCCATGATGATGATCAGGTCCGCCTTGGCGAAGTCGTCATAGGACACCGTGGCCTTGCCCACGCCGATGGTCTGGCCCATGCCCCAACCGGAAGATTCGTGGCACATGTTGGAGCAGTCCGGCAGGTTGTTGGTGCCGTACCCGCGGATGAACAGCTGGTACAGGAACGCGGCCTCGTTCGAGGTGCGGCCGCTGGTGTAGAACGCCGCCTGGTCCGGGCTGGGCAGGGACGCCAGCCTGTCCGCGATGATGCCGAACGCCTGGTCCCAGCTGACGGGCCGGTAGTGGTCCTCCCCGGCCGGCTTGTACACCGGCTCCGTCAGGCGTCCCTGCATGCCCAGCCAGTACTCGGAACGCTGCAGCAGCTCGCTGACGGGATGCTCCTGCCAGAAATCAGAGCCAATCACCACCGGGGTGGCCTCCCACGTCACAGCCTTGGCGCCGTTCTCGCAGAATTCGAACGTCTTGCGGTGCCCGGGGTCCGGCCACGCGCAGCTCATGCAGTCGAAACCGTCCTTCTGGTTCAGCGCCAGCAGGGTCTTCCTGGACCGTTCCAGGCCCATGTGCTTCAGCGCCGGCTGCATGGAATGGTAGACGCCGGGCACCCCAGCGGCCCATGTCTTCGGGTGATCGCTGACTTCGATGTCAGATTCGTCGGCCTCTTCAACATCGGGATTCTTGCGCGTCACGGCTGGTTCTCCTTGCGTTCTGCAGGCGCGGCCACTTTCCGATGCTTCGGCGGGCCGGTTCCTTTCCCACACTTGTTCAGGGTGGCGGGGAAGTCAAGGAGGCAGCTCCCCTGCCGGGCGGGCACCATGGGCAACGGGCAACGGGCGACGGCGGCACGCGGCTGGCGCTAGGCTGTTTACGTTGGCTGAAGCAAGCGGCCGCAGGAACCACTCTGTGCGGAGCGCCCCCATGTCCAACGCTCATGACCTCGCCGCCCTCGCGGCATCCTCCTTCTCCCTGGCCCACCTGCGGGACGGCCAACTGGCCGGGATGGCCGCCCTCGCCGCCGGCCGCGACGTCCTGGCCGTCATGCCCACCGGCTACGGCAAGTCCGCGATCTACCAGGTCGCGGCACAGCACCTGCACAAGGCAACGGGACGTCCCGCCGTCGTGGTTTCCCCGCTCATTGCCCTGCAGGAGGACCAGCTGGAAGGCCTCGACGGGGACCTGGGCCCGGGCGCGGCGGTGGCCGTCAACTCCTCCCGCAGCGATTCTGAGGTGGAGGCGGCCTGGCAGGCGGTGGAAAGCGGCACAGCCACGTTCCTGTTCCTGGCCCCGGAGCAGCTGGCCAAGCACAAGACCGTGGACCGGATCGCAGCGCTGGACATCTCCCTGTTCGTGGTGGACGAGGCCCACTGCGTCTCGTCCTGGGGCCACGATTTCCGCCCCGACTACCTGGGCCTGGGGCACGTCCGCGAACAGCTCGGCAATCCTCCCGTAGCCGCCCTCACCGCCACCGCATCGCCTCCGGTCCGGGACGAGATCGTGGAGCGGCTGCGCATGAAGGACCCGCTGGTCCTGGTCCGCGGGTTCGACCGGCCCAACATCAGCCTGGACGTCGTGCGCCACCACGAGGACAAGGACAAGCGGAAGGCCGTGCTGAAGCACGTGGCCTCCCTGGCCCGCGACGGGCAGGGGCTCCTTTACGCCGCCACCCGCAAGGACACCGAGAAGTACGCCGCCAAATTGTGCAAGGAGGGGCTGCGCGCGGAGGCGTACCACGCCGGCCGCTCCGCGGCGGACCGGGAGCACATCCACGAACAGTTCCTGGACGATCAGCTCCACGTGGTGGTGGCCACCACCGCGTTCGGCATGGGGATCGACAAGCCCAACGTGCGCTTCGTGGTCCATGCGGATATTCCGGAGTCGCTGGACGCCTACTACCAGGAGATTGGCCGGGCCGGGCGCGACGGGGAACCGGCGGCCGCCGTGCTGCACTACCGGTCAGAGGACCTGGGCCTGCGGAAGTTCTTCGCAACCCACTCCCCTGATCCCGAATCCCTCCTGGCGGTGCTGAAAGTACTGAAAGCAGCGGACGGGCCCACCCCCAAGTCTTCGCTGCCTGAGCTGACAGGGCTTCCCGCCCGGCGGATCACCGGGCTGCTGAACCAGCTCGAGGAAACCGGGGCCGTGGCCCTTGGCAAGCGCGGCGTCCGCCTGTCCTCCAAGGCCAAGCTGCCCACCCTGGTGCGCGGCGCCGTTGAACTCGCCGAAGCCCGGCAGCGCGTTGACCAGTCCCGGCTCACCATGATGCGCGCCTACGCCGAAACGGACGGCTGCCGGCGCCAGTTCCTGCTGGGGTATTTCGGTGAGGAACTGGCAGAGGCCTGCGGCAACTGCGACGCCTGCGCCGGCGCCGCCAGGCACCACGCCCGTGACGGGGCGGACGACGGCGGCACACCATCGGGCGGCAGGGCGGCGGAGCCATTCCCGCTCCAGTCCGCCGTGGTGCACAAGGAGTGGGGGCCGGGCCTGGTGATGCGGCATGAGGACGACGTCATCACCGTCCTGTTCGAACAGGAAGGCTACAAAACCCTCTCGCGCGCCGCCGTCGTGGAACACGAACTCCTGAAGCCGGCATAGGTGGGTAGGCTTTAAGGAGACTCCGACGAAAGGCCCCCAGCGTGGAAGTACCAGCTTATGTTTGGACCCTGACCATTGCCGGGATCGTGGGCCTGTTGGCCTTCGACTTCTTCTTCCATGTGCGCAAGGCCCACACGCCCACCCTCAAGGAAGCTGCCGTCTGGTCCTCCATCTATGTGGGCATCGCGGTGCTCTTCGGACTGGGCGTACTGCTCTTCGGCGGACCCACGATGGGTACCGAATACTTCGCCGGGTACATCACGGAGAAGGCACTGTCCGTGGACAACCTCTTTGTCTTCCTGATCATCATGGCGAGCTTCCGGGTGCCCCGCGCGGACCAGCAGAAGGTGCTGCTGTTCGGCATCGTCTTCTCCCTGATCGCCCGCACGGGCTTCATCCTCCTGGGCGCTGCACTGATCAACAGCTTCGCGTGGGTGTTCTACATCTTCGGTCTGATCCTGCTGATCACTGCAGGCAACCTGCTCAAGCCTGGCAGCCACGATGACGACTCCGAGGGCCTGGTGGTGCGGCTCGCCAAGAAGTTCCTGCCTGCATCGGAACACTACGACGGCGACAAGCTGTTCACCGTTGAAAACGGCAAGCGCGTCCTGACGCCCATGCTCCTGGTGATGGTGGCAATCGGCGGCACGGACATCCTGTTTGCCCTGGACTCCATCCCGGCGATCTTCGGCCTGACCCAGAACGTCTTTATTGTCTTCACGGCCACGGCGTTCTCCCTGATGGGCCTGCGGCAGCTGTACTTCCTGATCGACGGGCTGCTGGACCGGCTGATTTTCCTGTCCTACGGCCTCGCCGTCATCCTGGGTTTCATCGGCGTGAAGCTCATCCTGCACGCCCTGCACGAGAACACCCTCCCGTTCATCAACGACGGCGAGCACGTCAGCGTGGTGGAGGTCAGCACGGGCGTTTCGCTGAGCGTGATCCTCGGCGTCCTGGTGGTCACGGTCCTGGCGTCCATCTTCAGCCCCAAGGGCAAGGCCAAGAACGCAGTCTCCGGCGCCCGGCGGCACGCCGTCGAGTACCTGGACCTCAACTACGAGACGGACATGAACGAGCGGGACAAGATTTTCGCCGCGATGTGCCGCGAGGAGAACGAGATCCGCAAGCTTCCGGAGAAGTACAAGCGCCTCATCCGCAACGAGACAGAGTTCCTGGACCTGCTGCGGAAGGCCCATGACGAACACGACAAAGCCCAGGTGCGGGCGGCCGCGGAGAACTGACCGTCCCACCCAACTAGGTAGCAGTAAGTGTCGTTTTGAGGGCTCAGAACGACACTTACTGCTACCTACTTTTGAGGCTTGTCTGTTTGTCAGTGCCTCTTGCTACGTTTGGACCAGGGCCAGGGGAACCGTCTCCGGCCCGGCGATGACAGCCCGGCTGTCGATGGGGAGGCCCCGTGTTCTTGCTCGAAGCCGCAGCGGCCGGCGCGCCACCGGACCTGGTGTTTTCCGCCAGCGACCTTGTTGCCGCCAGCGAGTGTGAGTACCGGACGCTCCGGGTCCTGGACGAGAAGCTGGGCCGCTCCCCCAAGGCCGAGTTCCCCGCCGACGAGATGCAGGTGCGCGCCGGCGAACTCGGCGACCACCACGAGCAGGCCGTCCTGGCCAGCCTGATTGGCAAGTACGGCGAGTGGGATGCCAGCCGCGGCGCCGGCGTCTACTCCCTGGAACGCGGCCAGAACCTGCGCGGGGACCTGCAGGCCAAGCACGCGGAAACTGAGCTTGCCCTGCGGTCCGGGGCCGACGTGGTGTTCCAGGCCACCTTCTTTGACGGGGAGTTCCTGGGCTACGCGGACTTCCTGGTCAACGAAGCCGCAGGCACCGGCAATCCCGGCCGGTACGAGGTCTGGGACACCAAGCTTGCCCGCCACGCGAAGGTGGGGGCCCTCCTGCAGCTTGCGGCCTATGGCGACCAACTGCTCGGGATGGGGCTGGAGCCCTCGCCGGTGGTCACCCTGGTGCTGGGGACCCGCGTGGGTGAGGACTGGCTCCGCAGCAGCCATTCCCTGCCGGACCTGTTGCCGGTGTTCCGGGAACGGCGGCGGCGCTTCCGCGACCTCACTACGCAGCACCGGGCGGGGGACGCTCCTGTGCAGTGGCAGCAACACGGGGTGGTCCACTGCGGCCGGTGCGACTACTGCGCCGAGCAGGTGCACGTGCACCGGGACCTGCTGATGGTGGCGGGGATGTCCGTGGTGCAGCGGAAGAAGCTCCATGCGGCGGGCATCACCACCATCGATGAACTGGCGGCCATGCCCGCCGGGGACGCCAAGAATTCCGTGGTCCGGCTGCGGGCCCAGGCACGGATGCAGCTGGAGCTGGACGCCGTGGCGGGGTCCCGGACGTTCACCAAGGACGGAGCGCCCCACACGGTTTCGTTCACCGTCCTCCCGGACAACTCCATCGGGTCGCTCCCACCGCCCAGCCCCGGGGACATCTTCTTCGACTTCGAGGGCGACCCCCTCTGGCAGGATCCAGCCACCGGCGCCTGGGGCATCGAGTACCTGTTCGGCGTTGTTGAGGCGCCGGCCGCGGACCATCAAGATGAGCCCGTGTTCCGCCCGTTCTGGGCCCATTCCCGGTCCGAGGAGCGCCGCGCCTTCCTGGACTTCCTCGCGTACGTGGAAGAACGCCGCGCCCGCTACCCGGACATGCACGTCTACCACTATGCCGCCTATGAAAAGACGGCCCTCCGTAACCTCTCGCTGGCGCACCAGGCCGGGGAAGACACCGTGGACACGTGGCTGCGGGAAGGGCTGCTGGTGGATCTCTACGCCACCGTCCGGCAGTCGCTGCGCATTTCGGAGGCGTCCTACTCCATCAAGAAACTCGAACCGCTGTACATGGGCAGCAACCTGCGCTCGGGCGACGTCAAAGACGCCGGAGCATCCGTTGTTGCCTACGCCGCCTACTGTGCAGCCAGGGACGCAGGCCGCTCCGCCGAAGCAGGGAGGGTCCTGGCATCCATCTCCGACTACAACCAGTACGACTGCCTGTCCACGCTCCGGCTCCGGGACTGGTTGCTGGACGTGGCAGGACAGCCCGGCGGGGCACAAGCTGATCCGGGAGCTTCCGCCGGCCAGCCGCCTCAGGGAGCATCCCCGGAGCGCGCGGCGGCCGCGGAGGAAACGCCTGAGGAAACCAGGCTGCGCGAATTCCTGGCGGGACTCCCGGAGGACCTGGCCTGGAGCAACGACCAACGCGCCATCGCCATGGTGGCCGCCGCCACCGGCTACCACCGCCGCGAACGCAAGCAGTTCTGGTGGCAGCACTTCGACCGCGTAGAGGCACCGGTAGAGAACTGGGCGGACCAGCGGAACGTGTTCCTGGTGTCCTCGGCGGAGGTGGCCTCGGACTGGGCGCTGGCCAAGCCCCGGGAACGGATGCGGACCCGGACCCTCCGGCTCCGCGGCACCATGACGGAGGGCTCGGACTTCCGCGCGGACTCCACCTGGTGCCGGCTTTACGACGCCCCGCCGCCCGAGGGTATGGCTGCCCAGGATGCTGCCCCCGGCGCACGGGCTTTCTCCTTTGGGACGAGGATCAGCGGCGTCGCTCCCGCGCCCGACAACCCGGAGCACACCATCATCACCGTTGCCGAGCGGGAGACCGGAAAAGTGGCCGCCTACCCGCACCTTCCCGTCGCCCTCACCGAGGACCAGCCACTGGCCACCACCAGCATCGAGGCTGCCCTCGCCGAGCTTGCCCGCACGGTAGGCGCCTCCCTTCCGTCACTGCCGGCCCATCCCGGGCTGGACATCCTGCGGAAACGGCCCCCGCAGTTCCGCGCCCTTCCCGGCCCGGCAGGGGTGCGCCATGACACCGCGGGCGCACCGGACTACGCTGCGGCCATCACGGCATCGCTCCGGGACCTTAGCCACTCCTACCTGGCAGTCCAAGGCCCTCCTGGAACAGGAAAGACCTTCGTGGGCGCCCACGTCATCGGCCGCCTCGTGGCTGACGGCTGGAAGATCGGCGTGGTGGGCCAGTCGCACAACGTGGTGGAAAACCTGCTCTGCCGTGCCATCGCCACCGGCGGCGTCTCCCCCACGGTTGTGGCGAAGAAGCTGGCTGCGCCGCACGATGTTCCCTGGACCCGGACGGCCGACGGCGACGTCGCCCGTCTGCTCGCATCCCCCGGCGGCTGCCTTGTGGGCGGAACGGCGTGGACCATGACGGGCAAGGAAGTGCCGGCGGGCTCGCTGGACCTCCTGGTGATCGACGAGGCGGGCCAGTTCTCGCTGGCCAACACCCTTGCGGTTTCGCGCGCGGCCAAGCGGCTCCTCCTGCTGGGCGATCCGCAGCAGCTGCCCCAGGTCACGCAGGGTGCCCACCCGGAGCCGGTGGATGAGTCGGCGCTTGGCTGGCTGGCTGCGGGGCACGCCACCCTGCCTGCCAGCCTGGGCTACTTCCTGGCTGACAGCTGGCGGATGCATCCGGACCTGTGCCGGGCGGTGTCACGGCTCAGCTACGAGGGAAAGCTGCAGTCCGCGCCGGCGGCGTCGCTGCGCAGGCTCGAGGAGCTGCCGCCCGGCGTCGAAACCGTGTTCGTGGAGCACTCCGGCAACGCCACCGCATCCCCGGAGGAGGCCGCTGAGGTGGTCCGGCAGGCACGGCGGCACCTGGGCCTGAAATGGAAGCCCGGCGCCGAGGATGAGTTCCGGCCCCTCGGCCAGCAGGACCTCCTGGTGGTGGCCGCTTACAACGCCCAGGTCCACCTGGTCCGCAGGGCACTGGAGGAAGCCGGCCTGCCGCAGGTCCGGGTGGGGACGGTGGACAAGTTCCAGGGTCAGGAAGCGCCCGTAGTGCTCGTGTCCATGGCCTGTTCTGCCGCAGCTGAGGCGCCGCGGGGAGCGGAGTTCCTGCTGAACAGGAACCGGATCAATGTTGCTGTCTCGCGGGGGCAGTGGCGCGCAGTGATCATCCGCTCGCCCGAGCTCACCAGCTATATGCCGCACCGGCCCGCAGCTCTGGAGGAGCTGGGGGCGTTCCTGGGCCTGAGCCCGCGCGCCTGACGGGAGATGCCCGTCAGCGCGCCCTGAAGCCGCGGAACTTGCCGTGCACGGCGGAGAACGAGTCCTCAACACGCTCCACCCGGCCGGGGGTGTTCGGGGAATTAAGCCAGTCGAGAAGGGCCCGGACCTGCCGCCCGGGGCCCTCGGCAACCACGGCCACCGAACCGTCGCTGAGATTTTCCACTTCGCCGGCCAAACCCAGTTCCTCGGCCTTGCCCATGGTCCGGAACCGGAAGCCCACTCCCTGCACCATGCCGTAAACGCGTGCCTCCAGCCGGACCGCATCCGCGCCAGATGGATCTGTCACGCCGGAAGAAGCCGCACCGTCGGAAGGATTGGGCACCCCGGAAGACGAACCTGCGTGCCTGGCCAAGGTGCCTCCCCTACGTCAGTGCCGCCCCCGCCCAACTAGGTAGCAGTAGGTGTCGTTCTGAGCCTCCAAAACGACATTAACTGCTACCTTGTTGGGCGGGAGGGCAACCCGTTAGTTGATGGTGATGTCGCGGGTGCTGTGGTTGTAGCGGATGGTCACGGTGCCGCCGGCGTGGTGCAGTTCGTGGTTGGGGCCGTCGAACGTGCCGTAAGCGCCGTAGTTCTCATCCCAAGAGCGGTTGATGGCGATCTTGAAGGTGTAGAAACCGGCAGGCAGTTCGGCGCTCTTCTTCCAGATCTGGTCCAGGAAGTCGAACTCCATCTGCGCTTCGTCGTACTGCGGCGCCCAGTTCTCCGGAGCGCCCAGGAAGGTATTGAAGTCACCGGCAACAGCCACAGCTTCGGGCTGCGGGTGCGTCTCGACGTCCGCGTCCTCAAACGCCTCCGGCGCTGCGGGTGCGGCAACTGCCTCGGTCTTGGACGGTGCCTTGTCCTTGCGGACAGCCTTCACAACCGGTTCGACGGCGTCCTCGATCACCTTGGCTGCCTTGCCAACGGCGGCGGCGGCCTTCTTGGCAGGCGTCTTTTTGGTGGCCTTCTTGGGTTCCGTGGCGGCAGCTGCCGTTGCGGGAACCGCGGTGGTCTTCCGGACGAAGCCCTCTGGAGCAGTGGGAACCTGGACGTCGGCAGGGATGGGCGTGCCGGCGTCGAGCGCGCTGGCGAAGGAAACCGCATCCGGGAAGGCGACCGTGGCACGCATGCCTTCGTCGGTGATGGTCCAGCCGGAGCGGCCCTTGACCAGCCAGCCAGCCTTGACCAGCTTTGCCGTGGCCGAGGTGAGCGTCTTGTGGCCGCGGGGAATGCCGCCGCTGAGCAGCTCGGCCTCATGCTCATTGAACGGCACCCGGGCCGTTGCCTCGGCGAGGACCTGGCCCGCGTTCAACGCATCGCCTGACCACACACCTTCGGTCAGGACATCCAGTACGGTCTTGAGTCGAAGGAAGGTGTTTTCTGCGGTGGACTTGGCCATGATTCCCCTTTATAAAAGCGATCGGTCTTAGGCATCTTGCCAACTGCCCGTTAAATCGCGCGACTTGAAATGGTTAACACTGCGTGTCGTGACCGACTGTTAAGCGGACGTGCCAACAAGTGAGGCTGAGGTCTCGGGAAACGGGCTGGCTGCACAACCCTTGAGCGCTGACATGGGTGCCGCACTGCACTTCCCAGACACGCCTGCGGCACCCAGTTTAGCCGCATGACGCGGCTGTTGTTGCCTCGGACACGTTAAGCGTGCGCCACGTCCCCGCCATTCAGTTCGTCCAGCAGCTCCGCCTTACGCTCCTCGGAAGCGAAGGAGGAGTGGATGGAGTTCGCCGCGAGCCTGGCCTTGTCGAAGTCCGAGAGCTCGAAGACCGCCCCCAGCTGGGCAAAATTGTCATCCACGTAGCCGCCAAAGTAGGCCGGATCATCGGAATTCACGGACACGTTGAGGCCTGCTGCCAGCATGGCGGGCAGGGGATGGTCTGCCAGGGTGTCCACGGCGCGCAGCCGGACGTTGGAGAGCGGGCACACCGTCAGCGGGATGCGCGCATCCACCAGGCGCTCTACCAGGTCCGGATCATCCATGCAGCGGATGCCGTGGTCAATCCGCTCAACGCCCAGGATGTCCAGGGCCTCGATAATGTACGACGCCGGGCCCTCCTCGCCTGCGTGTGCGGTCAGCCGCAACCCTGCTTCGCGGGCTTTCGCGTAGAGCCGCTCGAACTTGGACGGCGGGTTTCCCACCTCTGCGGAGTCCAAACCAATGGCAGCAATTGGAGCGTTCATGGCCAGCAGGCCGTCCAGGACCTCCAGCGCGGATTCCTCGGAGAGGTCACGCAGGAAGGCCGCAATCAGCAGCGTGGAGATCCCGAACTCCTCCTGGGACGTGGCCAGGACGGACGCAACGCCGTTGACGCACGTTTCCAGCGGGATGCCGCGCGAGAGGTGCGCCTGCGGGTCCATCATGATCTCGGCATGCCGCACCCCTGCGGCAGCGGCCCGCTCAAGGTAGGCGCGGGTCATGTCGGCGAAGTCCTGCTCCGTCTGCAGCACGGCCATGTTGGCGTAGTACAGGTCAAGGAAGGACTGCAGGTCCGTGAATTCGTACCTCTCCCGGAGCTCGTCCAGGCCTGCATACGGGAGCGCGATGCCGTTCCGCTCCGCGAGCGCGAAGATCAGCTCGGGCTGGAGGGTTCCCTCAATGTGCAGGTGCAGCTCGGCCACCGGAAGAATCCTGGCGGGGACTTCCAGCTCTGCTGCGTCCAGTTCTGTTTCGGGCACGGCAGTGCCGCCGGCAAAGTTATCCATCGGGTCAGGATAATGCCCAGCACCGGAATCACCACTAGAGTCGAACCAATGCAGAACGCTAAGCACGCTGATGACCTGCAGTACCCGGCTCCTGCCCCGGCCGCCGACGGCTTTGTCCGGGTGCGGGGAGCCCGCGAAAACAATCTCCGCAACGTGGATGTGGATGTCCCGCGCGATGCGATCGTGGCGTTCACCGGTGTCTCCGGGTCCGGCAAGTCCTCCCTGGCGTTCGGTACCATCTATGCCGAGGCCCAGCGGCGCTACTTCGAATCCGTCGCCCCGTACGCCCGCCGCCTGATCCAGCAGGGGCACAACCCCAAGGTGGAGCTGATCAGCGGCCTGCCGCCCGCCGTCGCGCTTCAACAGCGCCGCGGCGCTCCCAGCAGCCGGTCCACCGTCGGAACCGTCACCACGCTCTCCAACTCCCTCCGCATGCTGTTCTCCCGGGCTGGCACCTACCCGGCAGGCAGCACCCAGCTGGACTCGGACGCCTTCTCCCCCAACACAGCCGCCGGCGCCTGCCGGGAATGCCACGGCCTGGGCATCGCGCACACGGTCACGGAGTCCTCGCTGGTCCCGGACCCGTCACTGAGCATCCGCGACGGCGCCATCGCCGCCTGGCCCGGCGCATGGCAGGGGAAGAACCTGCGGGACATCCTCACCCACCTGGGCTACGACGTCGACGTCCCGTGGCGCAAGCTACCCAAAAAACACCGTGACTGGATCCTCTTCACCGAGGAACAGCCCGTGGTGGAGGTGACCCCACAGCGGGACCGCGTTGCCAAACCGTACAAGGGGAAGTTCTGGAGCGCCCGCAGCTACGTCCTCCATACGCTGGCCGATTCACAGAGCGCTTCCATGCGTGAACGCGTGCTGGCCTACATGGAGTCCGGTCCGTGCCCGCGCTGCTCGGGCACGGGGCTGGTGCCCGAGGCCCTGGCCGTCACGTTTGCGGGCAGGACCATCGCGGAACTCAACGGCCTCCCCATGGCGGAGCTCGCCGAGGTTGTCCGCCCCACCGCTGTACTGGACGACGCCGGCACGGCCTCCCGCACGCAGCTTTCCGGGGAGTCCAACGAGGTAGCGGTGGCCATCACCCGGGACCTGCTCCAGCGCATCACGGTCCTGCTGGACCTCGGGCTAGGCTACCTGGCGCTCGGCCGGGCCACCCCAACCCTCTCGCCGGGCGAGATGCAGCGGCTCAGGATCGCCACGCAGCTGCGGTCCGGCCTGTTCGGTGTGATCTACGTGCTGGATGAGCCGTCCGCCGGGCTTCACCCCGCCGACGCCGAGCCGCTGCTGGAAGTGCTGGAGCAGCTGAAGTCGTCCGGCAACTCGGTGTTTGTGGTGGAGCACAACATGGACGTGGTCCGCCGTGCGGACTGGCTGGTGGACGTGGGCCCCCGCGCCGGCGAAGGCGGCGGCGAGGTGCTCTACAGCGGCCCGGTTGACGGCCTCGCCAGGATTGAGGAGTCCGTCACCAGGCCGTTCCTGTTCGACGACGGCGGATCCGTCCCGGGCGGCGGTTCCGGTGCCGGCGGGACCAGGGAACCGGAGGAATGGCTGGAGCTGAAGGACATCACCCGGCACAACCTGCGTGGGCTGGATGCCGAGTTCCCCCTGGGCGTGCTGACGGCAGTCACCGGGGTGTCCGGCTCCGGCAAGTCCACGCTGGTGAGCAAGGTCCTGGGCGAGGCAGTCGGCTCCGGTCTCAGGACCCCCGTGGAGCAGGACGGGTCCGCGGAGCCCCTGGAGCTGGGAAGCGTCCTGGGCAGCCACCGCATTGACCGCCTGGTGACTGTGGACCAGAAGCCCATCGGCCGGACCCCGCGGTCCAACCTTGCCACCTACACCGGGCTGTTCGATGCCGTCCGCAAGGAATTCGCCGCCACGGAGCAGGCCAGGGCCCGCGGCTTCGGCGCCGGGAGGTTTTCCTTCAACGTGGCAGGCGGGCGCTGCGAAACCTGCCAAGGCGAGGGGTTCGTCGCCGTCGAACTGCTCTTCCTGCCCGGTAGCTACGGCCCCTGCCCGGAGTGCGCGGGATCGCGGTACAACCCCGAGACGCTTGAGGTGCAATACCGCGGCCAGAACATCGCCGAGGTCCTGGCCATGACGGTGGATGCCGCATCCGTATTCCTGGCCGCTGTGCCCGCCGCGGCGAGGAGCCTCAAGAGCCTGCGGGATGTTGGCCTGGGTTATCTGCGGCTGGGGCAGCCGGCCACCGAGCTCTCAGGCGGGGAAGCGCAGCGCATCAAGCTGGCCACCGAGCTGCAACGGGCACAGCGCGGCCACAGCCTCTACCTCCTAGATGAACCCACCACCGGCCTGCATCCCGCCGATGTGCAGCTCCTGATGGCCCAGCTCCACGGCCTGGTGGACGCCGGCAACTCCGTAGTGGTTGTTGAACACGACATGGCCGTGGTTGCCGGCGCCGACTGGGTCATTGACCTCGGCCCGTCAGGAGGGGACAAGGGTGGCCGGATCATGGCCACCGGGACGCCTGCCGCCGTGGCCCGTTCAACCCAAAGCCGCACCGCCCCATATCTGGCAACCGCCCTCGGTCAGGGAACCACCAGCTAACGCCCAGAAACATCTCGATTTGATAACGGCGGTGCAATGTCTTAGCGTAAAAGGCATGCCCGCCGCTGGCGGACCCATGAATGCCCGGTGCTGCCTTCACCACAACTGCCCAGCAGGCAGCCACCGAAACGACCTCTATTCGTCAGGGGCGGGCAGTGGCGCGATGATCTCCGGGGACGGAAGCAGCGCAGGTGGCCTTCAGGAGCATCACCCATCATGAAAAACACCAAATTCCGTACTGCCGCACGCCGCGGAGCAACTGTAGCTGCCATCTCCGCTGCAGGCCTGGCTCTCTCAGCCACCGCTGCCAACGCCACCACCAGCACCTCCACGTGGGATGCCCTGGCACAGTGCGAGAGCAGCGGCAACTGGTCCATCAACACCGGCAACGGCTACTCCGGCGGCCTGCAGTTCAGCCCCACCACCTGGGCTGCCTTCGGCGGCACGGGTTCCGCCGCTGACGCCAGCCGCGAGCAGCAGATCGCCGTAGCCGAGCGGGTTCAGGCCTCGCAGGGCTGGGGCGCCTGGCCCTCCTGCTCCGCCCAGCTGGGCCTGAGCGGCGGCGGCAGCGGCAGCGGCGTTGCACCCCAGTCTGTTCCCGTGCAGTCCGCTCCGGTCCAGAGCGCACCAGTGCAGGCGGCTCCGGTCCAGGCCGCACCGGTGCAGCAGAGCGCACCCGCCGTGCAGGCGGCTCCGGTTGCGAAGCACGTGACGGCCGTGGCCTTGAGCGGAGAGACCTACACGCTGCAGGCGGGCGACACGTTGAGCATCGTGGCTGAGAAGCTGGGGATCGAGGGCGGCTGGCAGCACCTTGCCGACGCCAACCTGGACACCATTGCGGATCCCAACCTTGTATTCGCGGGACAGGTCATCCACCTTCCGGCCTAGTGGCTGTTGAGGCAGCTGCCCTTCGGGGCACCAAAATCAGGTCGGCGATAGACAAATTCCGTTGACCGCGTACGACGCCGGCACGCCCCCACAAGGGGATGTGCCGGCGTCGTTCTTTAATGGCTTTCCAGGCCGCGGCCCGGGACGGACCCTACGCGGCGCCAGGCAACTCCCGGACGATCCGCACCTTCCAGGCTGAATCGTCGCTGGTGTCCAGCAGGGCGACCGTGCCGTGGGCCAGGTTGAGGGCGACCCGCTTGGCGGCGAGCAGCTCAAGGTAAAGGTGCTCGTTCATCCGGGCGGGGGTGTCGATCATGTATTTCACGGCATCGCGGACCTTACGGTAGTTCGCGCTGCTTTCGCGGTGCTTGTGCAGCTCCAGGGCAGAGCGCTGCTTCAGCCGCGGCTCGTGCCGGTTCAGCCAGGTGACGGCGGCGTGCACGGCAACCACAAGGGTGAGGGAAACGCCGTAGATCCACCAGCCGCTTGAGAGCAGGAACAGCGGAAGGTTTCCGATGGCCACAATGGCGATCACAATGCGGAGCGCGGCGATGCGGCGCATTGTCAGGGCGACCGCGGCCATGCCGTCCCGGAAGCGGTGCTGGTCCTTGCGGGCCGCGGCGGGATCAAGGGTGAACTCGTCGAGGACAAGAATGCCCTTTGCTTCCGGGTCCAGCATCTGCCCATAGCGGGGCAGCGAAGGGGCCGTTGCGGTGGTTTTTTCAGGTGTTGATGTCATGAGGGAGCTTCCAGAACGCTGGGGTTGTTGCGGTGATCTTAGTGGTTTGGGAGTGCTGGCGTATGCATAGGTCCACTATGTGAACATCCGGACCCCATGCATGTGGTCCGTGGCACTGCAATTGGCACATCCGCCGGGTGCCGTCAGACTGAAGGGATGCAAACCTTCCTCCCGTACCCTGATTTCCGGCAGAGCGCCGCTGCCCTGGACACCGCCAGGCTGGGCAAGCAGCGCGTTGAGGCGCTGCAGACGCTGCGTGCCCTGGTGATTCCCGGCTACGGCTGGCAGACGCACCCGGCCATCCGGATGTGGATGGGGTACGTGCCCGCCCTCACCATGTATGGGCTGGCAATGGTTGACGAGTGGACCCAGCGCGGCCACCCGGACAACACCCGCGCCAACATCGCTGAGTTCGCGCCGCAGGCAGCCCACCCGGACTACGCGGCGAAGATCCCCATGCCGCCGTGGCTTGGGGACCCGGATTTCCACCTGAGCCACCGCTCAAAGCTGGTACGCAAGGAACCCAAGTTCTACACGCCGCTCTTCACCGATGCGGTACCGGAGATGGACTACGTCTGGCCCGAGCCCCGGCATGAGTTCCTGCCACAGGAGCCTGAGGGTGACATCCTGTGGATCCTGAGGTCTCCTCACGACGACGTCGACCCCCAGTCTTTGGATACCGTGGCCCTTCCGCCGGTGAACGGGAGCCCCGCTGCCGCCGCTGATGCATCGGGTGCGGACGCGGACTACTCCCCCGTTTTCGTCGACGACGGGTCCCGGCGCCCGTCCCGCCAGTCCCGCAAGGCACCGCCCAAGCAGCTGGTGAAGAAGCCCACCCGCAAGCGCCTGGCACAGGAGGAAGCATTCTCTACCCTCCCCGGCAAGACTCCCGTTGCCGTCCCGTTCGAACACGGTGCGAAGTTTGCGGTGGGGCAGGTCGTCGGCCGGCCCATCACGCTGGAGGACGGCAGGTTCGGCAGGAACTTCACGGTCACGGAAATCATCGACCGTTCCGCGTTCACCTATCCGGCCCTCCTGCAGGACCCGCGCGTGTTCTTCCCGGTGGAGGCACCGTAACCCATGACCATCCTCCTAGCCGGCTGTGGTGACCTGGGAACCGAAGCGGGGCTGCGGTTCCACGCGCTGGGCCACCGCGTGGTGGGCTGGCGCCGCTCCCCCGCAAAGCTGCCGTCCGCCATCGAAGGTGTCGCGGCTGACCTGAGCGCGCCGGGACTGCCGCCCGTTCCCGCCGACACCACCGCCGTCGTTATAGCCGTTGCTGCCGATTCGCCCTCCGAAGGGGCCTACCGCGCGAGCTACGTGGATGGACTCACCCACGTCCTCGACGCCCTGGAACGCGACGGTGTTCAGCCGGGCCGGGTGCTTTTCGTTTCCTCCACGGCTGTATACGGCGACGCTGGGGGTGGCTGGGTGGACGAACGTACCCCGGCTGCGCCTGGCGGCTTTTCCGGACGCGTCCTGCTGGAAGCCGAACAGCTCATCCAGGCCCGGTTCAGCGGCACCGCCACCACCGCCACAACCCTCCGGCTGGGCGGCATCTACGGCCCTGGCCGCACCCGCCTGATCGACCAGGTCCGTAACGGTTCCGCCGTTATTCCGGAGGACGTCAGGTACACCAACCGCATCCACCGGGACGACGCTGCGGCTGCCATCGTCCATCTCGCCACGATGGCCGCCAGGCCGGAAGCAACCTACGTGGGCGTGGACAACGATCCCGCCGACCTCGGGACTGTGCTGCGCTTCCTCGCCACGGAAATGGGCCTCACCGAGCCCCCGGCAGGTGATGCAGGGCCGGCGCGGGGCGGCAACAAGCGCTGCCGCAACAGTCTCCTGCTCAGTACCGGATTCACGTTCACCTATCCAACGTTCCGGGAAGGCTACCGGGCGGTCCTCGCCGGTATCGGCATCCGCCACCCGTAGCTGCGGAGCGGCTGCGAGCGCGTAGCTGCGGCCTGGCTGCGAGCGCCGGCATTAGGCTGGCTGATTGGACCGGCGGGCGCAGAGGAAGGCGTGAACCATGGATTTTCGGCACATCATCGAGACTGTTGGAGAGTTCGTCGACTTTGCGGGCGTTGCCGTCATGGTGATCGGCGCGCTCATCTCCATTCCCCTGGCGCTCCGCGGGCACCAGCCACGCAACCTTCCCCCCGGCGCGGACAGACTGAGCTTCTACCGCTCCTACCGGCAACTGCTGGGCCGGTCCATACTTCTGGGCCTGGAGTTGCTGGTTGCGGCCGACATCATCCGCACGGTGGCTGTCACCCCCACGTTAGAAAGCGTCGGGGTCCTGGCCATCATCGTGCTGATCCGCACGTTCCTCAGTTTCTCCCTTGAGCTGGAAATCACCGGGCGCTGGCCCTGGCAGAAGGAATCCCCCAAGTCCGCCGAGCACGCGGCGGCTTCTGCAGGCTGAGCCGCCGGCCTCCGGTAGGCTTCGCACGTGAACAAGCACCTGGGTGCCGCGGCACTGTGGCCCAATCCGCCTGAACTGCCGCTGCCGGCCATCATGGACCAGCGCTGGCTTGATGCGGTCTTCCTGCACTGGCGGATCCCGGAATCATCCGCTGCCCGGTTCATGCCGCCAGGGGTGGAGCCGGACGTTTTCGACGGCTCTTCCTGGGTGGGCCTCATCGGCTTCCGCATGAAAGGCGCCGGAATAGGTCGCGGCCCAGGGATTCCGTACCTCGGCAGCTTCAACGAGGTCAATGTGCGCCTCTACTCCCGGGAGCCGGACGGAACCAGGGGCGTGGTGTTCCTGAGCCTTGACGCTAACCGGCTTCCTGTTGTCCTGGCTGCCCGGCAAGCGGGCATACCCTATGTGTGGTCCCGCATCCGGTCGTGGGGAACACCGCCGGGGACCCCGCCTGAAGGCATGGGCGGCGGCACCAGCGGCTACTCCGTCAGCCGCTTCCGGAAGGGCGCGTCCAGCCGCTTCAGCGTCACTCCCAATCTGGGATCGGTGGCCGATGACCCGCTGTCCCTCCACGTCACGGCACGCTTCGGCCTGCACAGCAGGTTCTTCGGGCGGACCATCTACATACCCAACACCCACGAACCCTGGACGTTAAACCGCGCTGATGTTCACGAGCTTCAGGATGGCCTGATCAGCTCGGCGGGCATTGAGGTGGGGGGCCCGCCCGAATCGGTCCTCTACTCCCCCGGAGTGCGGACCCAGTTTGGCTGGCCGAGGGTGGTCACCGGCTCCCTCGGTGTCCGGGATCAAAGCCGGCAGTAATGCCAGGGGCAGGACATCAGGCGTCCTGCCAGCCCCGGCCTTCGGTGAACGTGGCCACGAGCGTTCCAACCCCGGCCTGAAGTGAGTTGGACGGATCAAAGTAGAGGGAACCCTCGGCGGCACGGCTGTGGGTGAGCAGTTGCTCAGCTTCAAGCTTCGCTTCCGGAACGGTGGCACCGATGATGCCGGTCCTGGCCGGGAGTTCCGGGGTGTGGATGACTTCGGCGCCGGTCTCCGAGAGCGGAATGGTGGTGCCGGGGTTGATCTCATCATGGGGGAAGTCGAACCCGGCGTCTTCGGGTGCTGCAGGAACCGTGTACTCGAGGAAATACGTCATGAATCCACCTTTGCAGAAAACCCCTTGGTGCCGAAAGCCCACCTTTCAAACGGGCGCAACCACGTCTTCCCACGTCAACCGGACGCTCCTATACTTGCCGGATGATGATGTCGCTGTGGTTTGGCGTCATAGCATCCAGCGCTCTGGTTCTGGGTGCCGTCATCGGTGTCCGGTTCGAACTCCCCAAACGGCTGCTGGCCATGCTCCTGGCCTTCGCCGCCGGCTCGCTGATCACCGCCCTCGCTTTCGAACTGTTCGAGGACGCTTACGAACGCGGCGGCATAATCCGTGCCGCTATCGGCTTGATGCTGGGTGCAGTGGTCTTTACTGTCCTGAGCGCCTTGCTGGACCGGTGGGCCCAGGCCGGAGACGCAAAGCGGGCCAAGGCCGCGGACGAGTTGCAGGGCAGCGCCAAGCTCGACACTGACGCGGCAGCAAGCGACAAACGCCCCACGTCGGCGTCGACAGCCGGAGCCGCAGGCCTGGCCTTGCTTGCTGCCGTCACCCTGGACGGCGTCCCGGAAAACCTTGCCCTGGGAATCTCCCTGGGCGAAGGAACGGGCGGGCTGGCACTGCTGGCCGCAATCTTTGTCTCCAACTTCCCTGAAGCGCTGGTAGGTTCAGCCTCAATGCGGAGCCAGGGCCGGTCGGCCGTCAGCATCATCGGCCTGTGGGTGGCCTGCGCCGCCCTGCTGGTCATCGCGGTCGTTGTTGGTGCCGGGCCGCTGTCCGGGACCGACCCGGAAGCCATCTCCATACCGCTGGCCTTCGCCGCCGGAGCCGTCATCGCATCCTTGGCGGATACCCTGATGCCGGAAGCCTACGAACACGGCGGACCCGCCGTGGCCCTCAGCACCGCGGCGGGTTTCGTCCTGGCGTTCGTCCTGTCGCTCGCTTAGCCCTCCACGAAAACGGCTACTTGCCCAGGCCGGCTTTCCGCAACGCCTCGGCCATGGCTGTATTGACCGGCGCTTCCTTTTTGGCGGGTGCCGGCGGCGCCGAGGGACGGCCTGGCGACGGCACGTTCCGCGGCGGCTTGCCGCCCTGCTCCCTGCCGCGTCCCGCGTTCGGTGCAGGGGCGCGTCCCGCACCTTGCTCCCCGCCGCCAGCGCGCCCGGAACCCGTCCTGCCGGCGGCGGGATCGTCGTCGAGCCGCAGCGTCAGTGAGATCCTCTTCCGGTCCGGGTCCGCTTCCAACACCTTGACGCGGACCACCTGGCCGGACTTGACCACTTCCCGCGGATCGGAGACAAAGCGGTTGGCCATGGCGGATACGTGCAACAGTCCGTCCTGGTGGACGCCAACATCCACGAACGCGCCGAACGCCGCAACGTTCGTCACGGTTCCCTCCAGGACCATCCCGGGTTTGAGATCGGCAATCTTCTCAATCCCGTCGGCGAACGCCGCCGCCGCAAACGCAGGGCGCGGGTCCCGTCCCGGCTTGTCCAGCTCGGACAGGATGTCCCTCACCGTGGGCAGGCCGAACGTCTCGTCCACGAATTCGCGGGGGTCCAGCGAAGAGGCCGGGGCTGCTCCGGCAGCGGCCCGGATCTTCCGGGCAACCGAGTAGGACTCGGGGTGGACGCTGGAGGCATCCAGCGGTTCGGGTCCCCCGGTGATCCGGAGGAAGCCCGCGCACTGCTCGAACGCCTTCGCCCCCAGCCGCGGCACCTTCTTCAGGTCAGTGCGCTTGGCGAAAGGGCCGTGTTCGTTCCGGTAGGCCACGATGTTTTCGCTGAGCAAGGGCCCGACGCCGGCAACGCGGCTGAGCAGCGCCGGCGAGGCGGTATTGACGTCCACGCCCACGGCATTCACGCAGTCCTCCACCACCGCATCCAGGCTGCGGTCCAGCTTCGAGGCCGTCACGTCGTGCTGGTACTGGCCCACGCCAATGGATTTGGGGCCGATCTTCACCAGCTCCGCGAGCGGGTCCTGGAGACGGCGGGCGATGGACACAGCGCCGCGCAGCGACACGTCCATGCCAGGAAGTTCTGCCGCAGCCAGGGCCGAGGCGGAATACACGGATGCCCCCGCTTCGGAGACCACCAGCTTCTGCGGCTTGCGGTCCACGTCCGGCAGCCGCTTGATCAGCTCGGCCGCGAGCTTGTCGGTTTCCCGGGACGCCGTGCCGTTTCCGATGGCCACGAGTTCAACGTTGTGCTGCCGGGCCAGCCGGACCAGCGTTGCCAGTGCTTCGTCCCACTTCCGTGCCGGGGCGTGCGGGTACACGGTGTCGGTGGCGACGACCTTTCCGGTGCCGTCCACCACGGCCACCTTGACGCCAGTCCGGAGCCCGGGATCCAGCCCAAGGGTGGCCCGGTTCCCTGCGGGCGCGGCCAGAAGGACGTCCCGCAGGTTCGCCGCGAAGACCCGCACGGCTTCGTCCTCGGCGGCGGCGAACATCCTGCCCCGAAGGTCGGCCGTGAGCCGGGACAACAGGCGGGAACGCCACGCCACCTGTGCGGTCTGGACCAGCCAGGAGTCGGCCGGACGTCCGCGGTCGGCGGCCCCAAGGCACCTGGCCACCGCAGACTCGTAGCGCTTGCGGGCGGCGGCAAGGGCGTCGTCGTCCTTTGGATCCGCCTCCGCAAGGTCCAGCTCAAGGACGCCATCCTTTTCCCCTCGCAGCAAAGCGAGCACCCGGTGGGACGGCATGCCCGCAGGAGCCTGGGCGAACTCGAAGTAGTCGGCGAACTTTTGGCCGTCGCTTTCCTTCCCCTTCTTCACCCGTGACACCAGGCGTCCCTGCGCCCACAGCCGCTCGCGCAGGTCGGCTGCCAGGTCCGGGTCCTGGGCCACGCGCTCCACCAGGATGGAGCGGGCCCCGGCGAGCGCCGCTGCGGCGTCCGTGATGGCGTGTTCGGGGTTGAGGTACTTACCGGATTCGCGCTCCGGGTCCAGGTCCGGCCGTTTCAGGAGGGTCTCGGCCAGCGGTTCAAGGCCGGCTTCCCGTGCAATCTGCGCTTTGGTGCGCCGCTTGGATTTGAATGGGAGGTAGATGTCCTCCAGCCGGGACTTGGTGTCCGCGGCAAGGATGGCCTTCTTCAGCTCCGGCGTCAGCTGGCCCTGCGCGTCAATCGCCTCCAGGACGGCCCGACGCCGGTCGGCAAGTTCGCGGAGGTAGCGGAGGCGTTCGTCGAGGTCGCGGAGCTGGGTGTCGTCCAGCGTCCCGGTGGCTTCCTTGCGGTACCGGGCGATGAACGGCACGGTGGATCCGCCGTCGAGCAATTCAACCGCTGCCTTCACCTGCCATGCTTTGACGCCCAGCTCATTGGCAATCTGCGTGTAGATGGCATCGTCCGTTTTCGGGGAGGCGGACGGGGCGGAAGGGGCCTGCGGCAGTTGAGTCACCAGAACATCTTGCCTTACCGGGTTGCGTGTCTCCACCGCTGGGCGCGAGTCCGCCCTGCCCGCGAGTGTTCCCGGCAAGGGTATTCCGCTGCCGCCGGCAAAGTGCTGTAGTGGAGGTGCCGTCACAGGCACCCATTGCTCGAGGAAGAGGCCACCATGAGGGAACTGCTTATCATTTTTCAGGAGGGGTTCGACGAGGCCAACATCACCGTGACGGTCAACGGGAAGCAGGCTCGGCGGGACATCGGGGTCTCCACCAATCCGATCCTTGGCATCGCCAACGAGGTATCCGTGGAGCTGCCGGCGAAAGGCGCGCAGGTGGGCGTGGAGGTCACAAACCGCGGCCTGAAGGCGATCACCAAGGTGAGCGGCAGGCCGAAAAGCGTGCTCGTTTCGATCGACGGCGGCAGGCTGGTCATGAAGGAAGGAACCGGCAGGGAGGCCCTGCTGTAGCGGGGTGAAACACCACAAACAGGGCCCTAGTAAAAGTCCATTCGTTGGAGTACGATCTGATCACCGCCGGCATCCCTGAGGACCCGGCGGGCCAAATCTTAAGAGTTTGAGCCAAAGGCCGTCGGATGGCCTGCGGCGCCCGCTGCCGGGACAGCACACCGCGCAGCCAACGACGGCGGCACCCAGGCCGGGTGCCGCCGCCGTCGTTAACTGCCGTCCTAGTTCTGGTAGGCGGGGTAGTCCGTGTAGCCCTCCGCACCGTCCGCGTAGAACGTGGAGGGATCCGGCTCGTTCAGGGGAAGGCTTTCCTTCCAGCGGCGGGCGAGGTCCGGGTTGGCGATGGCGGGACGGCCCACCACTACGGCGTCGGCATGTCCGGCGTCCACCAAAGACGCTGCCTCGTCGCGGGTGGTGATCACACCGAAGCCGGTGTTGACCAGGAAGGTCCCGCCGAAACGGGCCCGCAGGTCCTGGACCAGTTCACCCGTAGGCTCGTGGTGCAGGATGCTCAGGTAGGCGAGGTTGAGCGGGGCGATGCTGTCCACCAGTACCTCGTAGGTGGCACGGACGTCAGCAGCGTCGGTTTCGGCGATGCCCTGCACGTTGTGCTCCGGGGAGATGCGGATGCCGACACGGTTGGCACCCACGGCTGCCACCACGGCGTTGACGGTCTCGATGACGAACCGGGCACGGTTCTCGGGCGAGCCGCCGTAGCTGTCGTCGCGCACGTTGGAGTTCGGAGCCAGGAACTCGTGCAGCAGGTACCCGTTGGCTGAGTGAAGCTCCACGCCGTCGAATCCGGCCTCGATGGCGTTAAGAGATGCGTTGACGAATTCCTGGATCACCATGGGAAGCTCGTCGGTGGTCAGTGCATGCGGCACCGGGTAGGGCTGCTTACCCTGCGGGGTGCGGACGATGCCGTCGATGGCAACCGCGCTGGGCGCCACCAGTTCAAGTCCGCCGGTGATGTCCGGGTGCGAAACCCGCCCGCCGTGCATGATCTGGGCGAACATGCGGCCGCCTTCGGCGTGCACGGCATCGGTGACCTTCTTCCAGCCGGCAACCTGTTCCTCGGTGACGATGCCCGGCTGGCCGGCGTAGGAGCGGCCCGCGGGGGTTGGAAACGTTCCTTCGCTGACGATCAGGCCGAGTGACGCGCGCTGGCGGTAATGCTCTGCCACGAGCGGACCGGGAACCCCTGCCTCACCTGCGCGGAGCCTCGTCAAAGGTGCCATGACCAGGCGGTTCGGAAGCTCAAGTTCGCCGAGGTTGAGGGGGGAAAACAGCATGCGCGGTTCCTTTCGAGGGCTAAAGACTTACTGCCTTGGCCAACCGGCGTGCGGGTGCAACTATTCCGGTTGCGACGGGAATCACAGCAGGCGGGCGGCCGGCTTCGAGGCTTACGGGATTCCGCTACCGTGCCGCCCCTGGGCAGCCCTGGCCCTGGGGGTTGGTATTGCAGTCGTCCGCGTAGTTGCGCGTCAGTGAGCGCCACACGCTGACGGTTTGCGGCGGGGCGCTGAACTGGCCCTGGCCAGGAATCGGCAGGGGCGGTCCGGCGTTGACCGAGTAGGTTCCCTGGAACGTGGTTGTCAGCACCACCTGGAAGTCGCCTGTTGCTCCGTAGGCGTGGCTTGTCCGGGTCTTTTCGCCCCATCGGTCCTGCGGCAGCGGGCCGCCCATGGAGGGCTGGGGCCCGAACACCGTGCCGTCGCCGTAGTCCCACGTGTACTGGACCGGGGTGGCCACGATGTGCACCTGCTGGCCAAACATGGTGACGTCGAACTGTTGCTCGGCCGCCTCCGCGAAGAAGTTGGTCTCAGCGCCCCGCAACGTGTGCGGACTCGGTTGGGCCACGACCGTTCCAGCGTTGACGGGAAGGCTCTGGAACTCCCGCTGGATGTCGGCTGCGATCCTGGGCAGCAGGTCCTCGGGCCTGGCGTCGAAAAGGCAGGTGGGGCCGGAATGGTGAGCCCACACGGCGCCGGGTACACCTCGGGGCCTCGACAGCCAGGTGACCGGAATTCCTTCCTCACCGTCGGGCCCGTCCTTGCACTCCAACTGCCGGGCTAAGCAAGGAGTATCGAAGTCGCCTCCACCGAGGTGGCACTGGAGTTCGTACTTGTACTCGTTGGGGTCGGCATTTACAGTGCCAGGTGCTATGCGCGTCAGTTGGCCAGAGTTCTCGTCGATAACCCATTGATCTGCACCAACCCCGAGGCCTCTCTCCTCATAACCCAGAGAAATATCGGCAACCGCGATGGCTGGAGTAACCACCAGCAGAAGCAAGGTCATGCACAGAACTTTCAACGACCTGGCTTTCATCCCGCTACCTGATCAAGCCAAGGTCAGTCATTATCCAACCCGTGCCTCCGTATGCAGCGGCCGCACGGCTTCCAGTATTACTAGCGGCCGTAGGAGCTTGGTAAAGACTTCCGTCCGGATTTCTTACTTCAATTGTCCCCTGCAGCACTTGGACAACCGCATGCGGTTCTACCCCAGGTTGCATGTTGACCGTGACGACTGGAGTTTCAATTTTTCCACCCGAGACCCAACGGCCCTCAGCCCACGCTTCCGTTACTCCGTCCCTTAACCCTGTACAGAAGACACACCCGGGGGCGCTGATTTCCACCAGCTTTTCCGTTTCTCCGGTCTCGAATGCGTAATTGAGCGTGGCATACCAATATCGCACAAACGCCTCGAGCCCCTCCTTCGTCTCCGTCTTCGCCACCTCGGGCAGAACGGGGACGGGGACGTTTTGGGCGGGGCCGGAGGCGTCGGCCGGCTTGTACACGGCGCTGGGGG
>NZ_JAJOMC010000050.1 GCF_021129155.1 Arthrobacter sp. AK04 | reverse complement strand
TCCAAAAACCCGCCCGCTCGCCGGCGCGCGCCGCCCCCCCCCCCCCCCGGGGGGGGCCCCCCCCCCCCCCCCCCGCCGCGGGGGGGGGGCCGTTTTTTCCCCCCCCCCCCCCCCCCCCCCGTCGTACTGCTTAGGGCCAGGAAGGCAGCCCTACTTGACGATGCCCTTTTCCTTGAGCCATGCGTCCGCAGCTTCCTTGGCACCCTGCTTCTGGCTGCCACTGACTGCCCGGTTCAGGTTAATGAGGTCCTCGGTGGTCAGGATGCGGGACACCGAGTTGAGCGCCTCCTTGGCCGTGTCCGTCATTTTCGCCTCGTTGTACAGCGGAACCACCTGCTGGGCGATGAAGTTGTTCTTGGGGTCTTCCAGGACAACAAGGTCGTTGTCGGCGATGGACGGGGTTGTGGTGTAGATGTCCGCCACCTGCACCTGGTCCTCCAGGAGCGCCTTGAGCGTCACGGGA
This sequence comes from Arthrobacter sp. AK04, assembly GCF_021129155.1. GTDB lineage: Bacteria > Actinomycetota > Actinomycetes > Actinomycetales > Micrococcaceae > Arthrobacter > Arthrobacter quantipunctorum. Next base: position 34,747 of record NZ_JAJOMC010000050.1, on the reverse strand, counting down.
CCGCCGCCGTCACTGAACGGCTCCAGCTTCTTCGGTTCGCAGTTGTAGTTCTCCTTCAGGCCGGGCAGTCCGTAGGCGCGCTCGGCGAAGGTGGCGGGGGCGCCCACCACGATTTCGCTGCACACCTTGGCCAGGTCCTCGAGGGACTTCAGCTGGTACTTCTCGGCGGTGGCCTTGGTGACCACCATGGCGTCCTTGTTCTCGGCCTCGGAGGGTTCCAGCACCGCCAGTCCCTCCGGCAGCTTCTCCGGCAGGGCGGCGGCGATGTCCTCCGCTGATTCCTCGGCGGCTTCCTTGTCCACGTGCAGCAGGAGGTTGCCGGTATAGTCCGGAACCACGTCCACCGATCCGTCCTGGACGGCCTTGATGTACACCTCGCGGGAGCCGATGTTCGGCTTGGTGGTGGCGGTGATGCCGGCGGCGGTCAGGGCTCCTGCGTAGATTTCTGCCACAATCTGGCTTTCCGGGAAGTCAGCCGAGCCGACAACGAGGGACGTCGCTTCCCCGGAGGCTGCCCCGCTGGTGGCCGGCGCGTTGCTCAGCGGATCGGAGGATCCTCCGCACGCAGACAATGCCATGGCCAGGCCGAGCCCGGCCGCGAGCCCGCTGAATGCACGCCTGCCGAGATGGTGTGGACGGCTTTCCTTCATGATTTACCTCCTTGTACCACAGCCTCCGCCAGGACGGGGTCTGTGAGATCGGCCGCAGCCTGCTGGCTGCGGCGGGACTGGCCGGAGGCGCCTGTTGCCAGGAACAGCCTCTGGAAAAGGGACAGGACGAGGTCGACGGCGATGGCCAGCGCTGCGATGAGCAGGGACCCTCCGAGCATCTGGGGGAAGTCGCTGAGGACCAGTCCGTCGAAGAGGTAGCGGCCCAGGCCGCCAAGGTTGATGTAGGCCACCACGGAGACCGTGGCGATGACCTGCAGCACGCCGGTCCGGAACCCGCCGAACATGACGGTGAGGGCGTTGGGCAGTTCAGCGCGGAACAGGACCTGCAGTTCGGTCATGCCCATGGCCCGGGCGGCATCCACCACGTTGCGGTCCACGCTGGAAATACCGGCGTAGGTGCCGGCCAGCAGCGGCGGGACCGTGAGGATCACCAGCGCCCAGATGGGCGGCATCAGCCCGATTCCGGCGAGCAGCACGAAGAGTGTCAGCAGCCCCAGGGTGGGCAGGGCGCGCAGCGCACCGGCGAGCGCCACCACGGCAACCCTTCCCCTGCCCGTGTGGCCCACGTACATGCCAACGGGGACGGCAATGGCAACGGCGATCAGCATGACCAGGCCCGTGTACTGGAGGTGCTCACCCAGCCGGGCGGGAATTCCTGCAGCGCCGGTCCAGTGCAGGGGGTCGGCCAGCCAGGCGAACGTGTCCGTGAAAACGTTGCTCATGCGTGGTCTCCCTTGGCCGCCGGCACCAGGTCCCGGCTGTCTTCTTCACGTGCGCCGGCGCGCGGGCGGTTCTTTCCGGCCCGCTCCCACGGCGTGAGGAGCCGTTCCAGCAGGACGAGCAATGCGTCCATGAGCAGGGCGAGGACAAGGATGGCAATGATCCCCACCACGATTTCCGTCACGAAACCCCGCTGCAGTCCTGAGGTGAACAGCATGCCCAGGTTTCCGATGCCCAGCAGCGCTGCCACGCTGACCAGGGAGATGTTGCTGACGGACACCACCCGGAGCCCGGCGAACATCACCGGCAGGGACAGCGGCAGGTCCACCCGCAGGAACCGCGCCAGCGGTTTGTATCCCATGGCCACCGCGGCCTGCCCCACGTCCTCGCTCACTGAGTCGAAGGCGTCCAGGGCGGCACGGACCAGGAGGGCAACGGCGTAGATGGTCAGGGCCACCACCACGTTGAGCGGGTCAAGGATCCTGGTGCCCAGGATGGTGGGAAGGATGATGAACAGTGCCAGGGACGGAATGGTGTACAGCAGCGAGGAGGCTGTCAGCACCACCGAACGGAGGGTCCGGTTCTGGCGGGCCAGCTGCGCAAGGGGAAGGGAAATGACCAGTCCCAGGACCATGGGGACGAGGGCAAGCACCAGGTGCTGGCCGGACCGCTCCAGGACCATGCCGCTGTTGGCCAGGAACCATTCCATCAGAGTGCAGCCTGCCGCAGCTGGCGGGCTTCCTCGATGAGGGCCAGCACTTCGCCGCCCCGGATGACACCCTGCACCCGGCCGTCGGCATCCACTGCGACGCCAAGGCCCGACGGCGAGGACAGCGCAGCGTCCAGTGCCCGGCGCAGGCTCTCCCCGGGACGGAACAATGAACCTCCCGGGATGAGGCCGGTATCCGTACCGGGCGTGGACCAGCCCAGCGGGCGCATGTTTTCATCCACCACCAGCTGCCAGCCGCCGGCTGCCTCCGGATCCGTCCCGGAGCCGCTGCCTCCGCGGATGATCGTCGGCACCGTGTGGAGGGTGACGCCGTCGGACGGGGTGAAGCCCAGGTGCCTGAAACCCCGGTCCCGTCCCACGAAGGAGGCCACGAAGTCGTTTGCCGGGGCACGGAGGATTTCCTCCGCCGTGGCGTACTGGGCAAGCTTTCCACCCACCGCGAAGACGGCCACCTTGTCGCCCAGGACGGTTGCTTCATCGATGTCGTGGGTGACGAAGACAATGGTCTTGGCCAGGTCCTTCTGGAGCCGCAGCAGCTCCTGCTGCAGCTCGTCGCGGACCACGGGATCCACGGCGCTGAACGGCTCATCCATGAGCAGGATGGGCGGATCGGCGGCGAGCGCGCGCGCTACCCCCACGCGCTGCTGCTGGCCGCCGGAGAGCTGGGACGGGTAACGCTTGGCGAGCGGCCGGGCCAGGCCCACTACGTCCAGGAGTTCCTCAGCGCGGCGGCGGGCATTCGCCTTGGACACGCCGTTCAGCCGGGGGACGGTGGCAATGTTGTCCAGCACGGAGCGGTGGGGCAGGAGCCCTGCCGACTGCATCACGTAGCCCATGGAACGGCGGAGTTCGGGCGCCGGCACGGAGGTGACATCCTTGCCGTCCACCGTGATGGTCCCGGAGGTTGGTTCCACCATCCGGTTGATCATGCGCAGCGAGGTTGTCTTGCCGCAGCCTGACGGGCCCACGAAGACGGTGATGGAGCCCTTGCCGATGGACATGGAAAGGTTGTCCACGGCCGGCTGCCCGCCCTGGAACTGCTTGGTAACGCTCTGAAACTCGATCATGGCCTGGTCCATGGCGCGGACTCACCTGTTCTCTGGGACGGCCTCTGGAAGCACCGCGACATTGTCATCAGCACGCTGATAGTTACGGTAACCCAAACCGGGGCCGGCAACACCTGCAGCGCCCCGAATCCGGGCAAAGGAATCCCTACTGTAACCATTCGGAGCCGCGGCCGTGCCGGATGGGAACCGCCCTTCCGGCCGGGGACAACCATGGCGTGGGGCGCTGTTCCGCCGCGGGCAGACCGGCCTAAAGTGATGGGGTGACCAATTTGGAAATAGCGCCGCAGCAGGAAGTCTGTCCGCCGGCGGCCCCTGAAGGCAGTTCCGGACCCTGCCTGCAGCTGTGGCCGCAACGCGAGGTGCCGCTCGGCGGGGTCCGCGCCATGAACGTCCAGCGGACGCTGCCGCAGCGTGGCCTCCCCACCATCGGGGCATGGTGTTTCCTGGACAGCTTCGGTCCCGACAGGACTGCGATGTCCGTGCTCCCCCACCCCCACACCGGCCTGCAGACAGTGACCTGGCCCCTGGCCGGGCACATCCGCCACCGGGACAGCGTGGGCAGTGATGTTGTGGTCCGGCCGGGTGAACTGAACATCATGACTGCAGGCCACGGCGTCTCGCACTCCGAGTTCGCGGTGCTTCCTCCGGCTGGCGGGGCCCTGCCGGTGCAGCGCGGGCTGCAGCTCTGGGTGGCCCTGCCGGATAGTGAAAGGCACAGGGAGCCGGCCTTCGAGCAGCACCGCGAGCTTCCCCGCGTCAGCGGCCACGGCTTCACCGCCACGGTCATGGTGGGTGAACTCGCAGGCGCCACATCCCCCGCCACCATGTACTCACCAATCGTGGGTGCGGACGTTTCGTGTGAAGGCGCCGCCGTGGTGCCGCTGGACGCAGGGTTTGAGCACGGCCTCCTTGTGCTCGACGGCGGCCTGGCGGTGGACGGGCAGGAGATTCCCCCCGGCCCGCTGGGCTACCTGGGCACGGGCCGCACGGAGTTGCGGGTGCAGGCGCTTCCCGGCACCCGCTTCCTCCTTATCGGCGGCGAGCCCTTCCAGGAAGAGCTGCTGATGTGGTGGAACTTCGTGGGCCGCACCCACGACGAAGTGGAGCAGGCCAGAAGCGACTGGGAAGCGCAGGCCGGCCTGCCTGAAACGGAAACGGCGGCAGCACGGTATGGCCTTGTCCCCGGCCACGGCCCGGACGCGGGGCCAGAGGCGGGACGCATTCCCGCCCCTCCCCTGCCCGGCGTGCGGCTGACTCCCCGGAAGCGGCTCTAAAGGGCCAGCCCGGGTCAGGCCTGCTCGGCCACCAGCTGCAGCACCCCGAACACGGGTTTCTGGTCCAGCACGCGGATATCGGTCACGCCGGCGTCCGTCAGATGGCGGCGGAAGGAGTGCTGCAGCGGTGCCACGTTCATGCCCAGGCCGCCGCCCAGGATCACGGGACCGGTGATACCCAGCTGGTCCAGAACCTGCAGCGCGAGGCCGGCGAGGTCCTTCCCGGCCTGGTCCAGCAGCGCCTGGCTCTCCGGGTGGCCTCCCGCCGCCGCCTCCACCACGTACCGGGCCTGCTGGGCCCAGAAGCGCCGGCCGGTCTTGGGCGAGTGGAACAGCGCAATAAGGCGGTTGGGGTCACCCACCCCGCAGGACTGCAGCAAGGCCGTGGTGAGCTCATCGGCAGGCAATCCCCTGTTCATTCGTGCCAGGCTGTGCCGCACCGCTTCGCGGCCCAGCCAGTAACCGCTGCCTTCGTCGCCCAGGAGGTAGCCCCAGCCGCCTGCCCTGGCCTCGCCGCCGTCGGCATTGCGGCCCCAGGCCGCCGAGCCGGTGCCCGCAATCACCGCGACTCCCGTGCTTGCATGCCCGGCAGCCAGCAACAGGCGTGAATCATGGACTACCGTCACCCGGGCACCGGGCACGTGCGGCTGGATCAGGGACGCCAGCGCTGCGGCGTCCTCTTCGGTATCAATGCCGCCCGAGCCCGCATAGACCTGGGACACCTGCCCTCCGCCGATGCGTGAGAAGAGGTCAGCGAGGTTGGCAGCCGCCTCGTCGCGGCTGACGTTCTGCACGTTGGAGCTGCCGGCGGACTGGTCCGCCACCGGTACGCCGTCCTCGAAGCGGACCCCATGGGTCTTGGTCCCGCCGATGTCGAGTCCGATGATGACACCGCGGAGCGGGCTCGATGCGGGAACCTGGGCAGTGGCGGGGAGCGCGGAGGAATTTTCGGTGTTGGTCACGTCACAAGGGTAATGGGGTGGGGGCAGGGAAGGCCCATGCCCTGCCTTCCCGGCCGCAGCTAGAGGGACCGCTGCCGCACCAGCCCGGCCAGCAGTCCGGGTCCTTCAGCCACCACCATGTCGCGGAACAGCCGGACCGGCACGGGCTCTGACCCGGCTTTCCGCCGCCGCCAGGACAGGCCCACCTCACGGAACGCCAGTGCGGAGTCGAGGGGAACTTCAACCCAGCCCAGATTCCCGGTTTCGGGGCTGACGGTACGGCCCGGACCGTCGCCACCCGGCGGCAGGATGCTCACGCCCAGGCCGGCGGAGACCAGTCCACGCACGGTGTGCGAGTCCTGGCTCTCGAAGGCGATGCGCGGCCTGTAGCCGGCCTCGCGGAACAGCGCATCGGTGAGCGAACGCATCCCGTACCCGGGGCCGAGCGCCACGAAGGGGTCTGCCCTGATGTCCGCAAGACGGGCGGAGGCCTTTGCGGCGAGGGGATGGCTGTGGTGCACCACCAGCCGGAGCGGCTCGCGGTAGAGCGGCGCCGAGGACAGGTTCCGGCCCGGCGGCGCCACGGGAGCCGTCAGCGCCAGGTCCGATTCACCCGAGGCCAGCTCGTCAAGGCAGGCGTTCCGTGCCCCCTGGCTCAGGATGAAGGCGGCGCCGGGATGGCGGGTCCGGAAGGCACTGATCAGGAGCGGCAGGACTGCCTCGCCGAACGTGTGCTGGAACGAGACGGAAATCCTCCCCCGCATTACCTCCGACTCGTCTCGGACCAGGTCCAGTCCCGCCTGGAACGCCGTGAGGGCCTGCTCGATGTACGGCAGCAGGGTGCGGGCGGCGGGTGTCAGCCGGACTCCCCTGCCGTCCCGGACCAGGAGTTCGGTACCGACGACGGCGCTCGCCCGGGCCAGCCCACGGCTCACCGTGGACTGGGGTACTCCGAGCAGTTCCGCGGTTTCCGTCACGTGCTCGGTCCGTCCCAGCTCGGCAAGCACAGGCAGGAGCGGCAGCAGCTGCACGAGCTGTTTCTGGTCTGGCTCCACGGGCCGGCCTCCTTCCTGCTCCCGTCGGAAAAGCATGCGAAATTGCTATCAGTTTTGCACAAAGCATGCATTAGAGGCATCTATTGGCTGAAAGCTAGGCTGGCCGGATGGCACACATCGTCCGCCCAGGCAGCGCCCTCCCTCCCAGCTGGGACGGTCATGCCAAGGGCTCGACGGCGTACGCCAGGATCCTCGCAGGCCTCTCCTTTGCCGGCGTGGCCACCTTCGCCCAGCTTTACTCCACCCAGGCCGTGCTGCCGATCCTGGCGTCGGACCTGCAGGTCAGCGCGGCGGATGCCGCCTTGACCATCTCGCTGGCCACGGTGGGCCTTGCGGTGACGGTGATTCCCTGGTCCTTCCTCGCGGACAGGATCGGCCGGGTCCGGGCCATGGCGTGGGGCATTTCGATAGCCACCGTCCTTGGCCTGCTGGTTCCGCTGTCCACCAGCTTCGGCATGCTGCTTTCCCTGCGGCTCCTCGAAGGAATGGCACTTGGCGGCATCCCGGCCATCGCCATTGCCTACCTTAATGAAGAAGTCACCAAAGCCCACGCCGCCCTGGCGGCAGGGAGTTATGTTGCCGGGACCACGCTGGGCGGGCTCGCCGGCCGCCTGGTTGCCGGGCCTGCCGGCGAACTGTGGGGCTGGCGCGCGGCTGCACTGGCCGTGTCCATCCTGGCCACCCTCGCCGCCGTCGCCTTCCTGATCCTGGTGCCGCGGGCCCAAGGTTTCGTCACGGCACCCGCCGCCGGGCTGCGCGGTGCTTTCCGGACCCTCGGCGGCCATCTGGGGAACATCTGGCTGCTGGTCCTCTACGGCCAGGCCTTCCTGATGATGGGCGGGTTCGTGGCAGTGTACAACTACCTGGGGTTCCGGCTTTCGGGCGAGCCGTTCGGCCTTCCGGGAACGCTGATCAGCCTGATCTTCCTGGCTTACCTGTCAGGGACCGTCACGTCGCGCTGGTCGGCGGGGCTGACCCTTCGCTTCGGCCGCCGGACCGTCCTGCTCGCTGGTCTGGCCTTGTCCACCGTAGGCCTCGCCCTGACACTGACGCAGTCCCTTGCCCTCATCCTGGCCGGCCTGGTGGTGTTCACCGGCGGGTTCTTCGCCGCGCACAGCATTGGGGCCGGCTGGACTGGCACCCTCGCCAGCACCGGGCGGGCCCAGGCCGCCTCGCTGTACAACCTGGCCTACTACCTCGGGTCCAGCATCATCGGCTGGGCCGGCGGCCTGGTGTTCCAGTCCCTCGGCTGGAATGCGCTGGCCGCGGCAGTCATGGTCCTTGCCTGCCTCACCGCGGCGGCTGTCGCCGTCGTCCATCCCCGGACGGAACGCGCCCGGGCGTAAGGCCGGCGGCGCTGGAATTCCCCTGAACACGCCGGTGCGCCGTGAATAATCTGCCTGCTTCCCGGAAAGCGGCAACGGGAAATTCGGCCGGCAGCGCCCAGGGTACGTGGTACCGCAGCCGGGCGCGGCTAGGATGAAACCCAGGATCGTCACGAGGAGCTGCAGTGAGCACGAATGCCAGGAACGCCAGGCCGGGAGCGCATCTGGAACCGCTGGACGCGATTGACGAGCGACTCCTGGCAGCCCTGGTGGCTGACGCGCGGATCTCCAACAAGCAGCTCGCGGAACTGGTGGGAATCGCGCCCTCAACCGCCCTGATGCGCACCCGCGCCCTGTCAGAGCGGGGAATCGTTCAAGGCTACGAGGCGAAGCTCAACCTGTCCGCGATCGGCCGGTCCGTGCAGGCGCTGGTTGCCGTCCGGCTGCGTGCCCACGACCGTGACCAGATTGACCGCTTCACGGGCAGGGTGCCGCATCTGCCTGCCGTGCTGTCCACCTTCCACACCTCGGGCTCAGTGGACTACCTCCTGCACATCGCGGTGGCAACCACCGAGGACCTGCGGGACTGGGTGCTGGACAACCTGGCTACGGACCCTGTGGTGGGACATACCGAAACCACTCTGGTGTTCGAACACATCCAGGGCAACCACGGCCCCCTCCCGGACTAGCCGCACGGGCTGAACTGGCCGGGCTGAAGTGGCCGGGCAGGTTACCTGGGTCCGATGAGCGCCAGCCGCAGCGTTACGGCCGACAGGATCAGCGCCGCCCCGCCGCACAGCGCCACGAATCCGGCCACGGCAGCAGGCAGGCCGAAGGCGCCTGCTGCCCAGCCGAGGCCGAGGACCGGCACTGCGCTGCCAAGGTAGGTGATGACGTACACGGTGCTGACGATCTGCGCGTGCCGGGATGCCTCCACCCTTGCGGCGACGTCGTTGAAGACCGTGCGGAAGGCGATACCCTGCCCCGCACCGGCGGCGATGGCTGCAGCCACCAGCAGCACGGGACTGTGCCAGGTTCCCGCCGCCCCCAGGAGCAGGACTGACACACCCAGGACCGCCAGGCCGGCCGGGACCGTGTAGCGGCCACGGAGGGACACCAGCTGGCTCAGCGCCGAGGACCCTAGGGCGAGGCCGGCCAGGACACCTATGAGGGGGCGGGAGCCGGTCTGCAGGACCTGCGCAAAGTAGCCGGGGGCCAGCGACAGGCAGAAGCCGAAGACCGCGAAGCTGAGGAATCCGACGCCGGCGGCAAGCCAGAAGGCTCCCCTCGCCTCCCGGGATACGGATGGACGGCGCGGCGCCAGTGCCTTCAGGGGCTGGGTTGGGGCGGGGATGCTGATCGCGGGCCGGGCGCGCAGCAGGAACAACGGCACCAGGAGCCCGGCCAGCACCAGCGAGTGGACATAGTACGGGGCTGTGGTGGCGCCCGGGAGGAGGGACAGCAGTCCCCCAATGACCGGCCCGGCCGCCACTCCCCCGGATGAGGCCAGCAAGGTGAAGCGGGACGCCCATTCCGGACGGGATGGAAGGAGTTCACGCAGGGCGGCGGCACTGGCTCCCGTGGCCAGCGCAACCGCTGCCCCCTGCAGGGCCCTGCCCGCACATAATGCCGCGAGCGTCTGGGCCTCGGAGAAGACCCAGCCGCCGGACAGTCCCGCAAGAACGGCCAGGATAAGCGCAGCCCGCCGGCCGATGTGGTCAGACCAGTGCCCGGCCAGCATCAGCGTGGCAACCAGGGACAGGACGTAACTGGCGAACGCGGCGGTGATTCCCAGCGTGGACAGCCCCAGTTCGGCCTGCAGGAGGGGATACAACGGCGTGGCCAGGTTGGCGCCCACCAGGAGGGTGAAGATTACGGTTCCCGCCATAACCAGCCGGGTTGTGGTGGATGCATCCCAGCCGGCGGACGCAGCAGCGGGGGCCGGGCGCATGCGGAGTTCACTGAAGACCGTCATCGTGTGCCGCCTCTGGTTTCATGCCACGGCGGGGGTCCTTGTGGGAGTCCGGCGCGGGGTGGATATCCGATGCCTCAAGAGTGCGCTACGACTGCTTCTTTGAGCGGCTTTTCATGGAAGAATTGGGCAGAATCATCAATAATGCCGTTCTTTTATGATTGGAAGTGACTGTTTGAACCAGCTGGACCCCACCGACGTCAAGATCCTCCTGGCCATGATCCGCGACCCCAGGATCCAGATCGGCGAACTGAGCGAATCGCTTGGCATTGCCCGGAACACCGCCCAGACCCGGGTCCGGCGCCTCCTCCGCGCAGGCGTGCTGCGGCCCGGCGGCCGCGAGGTGGACCTGGAAGCGGTGGGCTATGACGTGGTGGCCTTTGTGACCATCGAGGTGTCGCACCGGGAACTGGACGGCGTGGTCGCTGCACTCCGGCTGATCCCCCAGGTCTTGGAGGTTCATGAGATCTCGGGCCGTGGAGATGTCTGGTGCCGTGTTGTGGCCACTGACACCCACAACCTCCAGGCCTCGCTCCGGCAGGTCCTGAGGATCAAGGGCGTGATCCGGACCGAAACGGTCCTGGCACTGCACACCCATATTCTCTACCGCACCGAGCCCCTGATCAGCGGCCTCGCCAGGGCGTCCGGCACCTGACGCCCTGGCCGGGCGGCTAGGATTTCCAGAATGGATTGGCTCTCAGACGTCTCACAGATCAACTGGCTTGCCGTGCTGCTTGCCTTTGCGGCAAGCATGGCCATCGGCTTCGTCTGGTACATGCCTGCAGTACTGGGCAACCGCTGGATGGCCGCGATCGGCAAGACCGAGGAGGACCTGAAGAACATCAGCGGCGGCGCCGGGATCTGGTTGCCGAAGATGCTGGCTGCCGCACTGACGGCGGTACTGCTTGCTGTCCTGATCGCCCGGCTCGGGCTGGACAACGCTGTGGCCGGCGGCCTCTTCGCCCTGGTGGCAGGACTGGTCTTCCGCGCAGGCGGCCACGTCATCCACAATGGCTTTGCAGGGCGCCCCGCGGCCGTCACCCTCATCGATTCCGGGCCCGACCTGGTGGCGATGACGGCCTCCGGCGCAATTATCGGAGGAATGTCCTGATGGCCGCATTCCTGTCACCCGGCGCCCGGCGCCCATGACGATCATCGACAACGCCGTCTATGTGGACGGCGTGCGCCACGTGGAACCCGAGACACTTGAACAGACCTTTGACATGCTCGCCCACCACGGCGGGATGGCCTGGATAGGGCTGTACCGGCCCACGCCGGAGGAAATCGCGGCAGTGGCAAGCGAATTCGGCCTCCACGACCTTGCGGTAGAAGACGCCATCTCGGCGCACCAGCGCCCCAAACTGGAACGCTACGACGACAGCCTGTTCACCGTCCTCCGGCCTGCCCGGTACATCGACGAATCCGAAAGCGTGGAGTTCGGCGAACTCCACATCTTCACCGGCAAGAACTATGTGGTCACCGTCCGCCATGCCGAGATGGCCGGCGTGGCCCGCGTCCGGCGGCGCATGGAGGCCCGGCCCGACCTTCTGCGCCACGGGCCGGAAGCTGTCCTGTACGCGCTGCTGGACCGGGTGGTGGACGACTACGCGCCCGTGGTGGCCGGACTCGAAAACGACATCGACGAAATCGAGGACCAGCTGTTCAGCGGCGACACCACGGTGTCCCGCCGGATCTACGAGCTGGCCCGGGAGGTCATCCAGTTCCAGCGGGCAATCCATCCCTTGCCGGACATGATGCACCAGCTGGAGCAGGGTTTCGAGAAGTACGGCGTGGAAACGGATCTGCGGCACAGCCTCCGCGACGTGGAGGACCACGTGGAGCGCGTGATCTCCCGGGCAGACTCCTTCCGGGACCTGCTGCAGAACGCCCTCACCCTGGACGGAACCCTTACGGCGAACCGGCAAAACGAGGCCAGCGCCGAACAGAACGAACAGGTGAAGAAAATCTCCTCCTGGGCCGCGATCTTCTTCGCGCCGTCCTTCGTGGCCGGCGTATACGGCATGAACTTTGACCACATGCCCGAGCTCCACTGGGAACTGGGATACCCGTTGTCCATCAGCCTCATGATCGCGATGGCGGCACTCATGTACGGAATCTTCAAGAAGAAGGGCTGGCTGTAGGCCATGGCAGCCCAGCCGGAGCGGCCGGTCCTCCTCGAGGGCCGCATCCTGGTGCCCGGCAGCAGCCGGCAGCTGGCTGTCTACGGCCTCTTCCCGCCGGCTCCCGGCCAGCACCGGAGGGCAGGCACCGGGTCCCGCGTCTTTGCCGCCAAGGCCTGCGAGCCGGAACTGCTCTGGATCAGCTTCGACGAACTGTGCGCACCGGGTACCTCCAAGGAGGATTACTCCTTTCTTGCCGAGGGGCCAGCGTTGTGGGTCATCGATGATGTTCCGGCACCGTCGCCATCGGATGCAGGCCCGCGGGCCGAGGCATGGGAGCTCTTTGCGGCCGTGCTGACGGTTGCGGCGGCCCGGGGAACCACGGTGTTCGTGGCCGGCACCGCGCCCATGGACTGGGCTGCCGCGTCCGGGTCGGCGGAGGACGCCCGGCTGCGGTCCGCGCTGGCGGAAGCCGCCCGGCTCCTTGCACAACTGAAGCGGGTCGAGTCCGATGAGGCTGTTGCCGTGGAGGGCGTCTCAGGGAGTTAGTGTGCGGGCCGGAGTGCCCCCTTGGCCAGCTCGCGGCTGCCGGCGTAGGCAACGGCCGCCATGGCGAGGACGGCAACGGCTCCTGCCAGGATCCACCACGCCACGAGGTATGGGTAGGGGCTGCCCTGCAGGTCGGAAAGGAAAAACTTCGTGAAGCTGTTGAACGCCGCGTGGAACAGGATCACCACGGGCAGGCTGGCCTGCGTACTGTTGTACAGCCAGGCGAGCAGTACCGACTGCGCAAGAATATAGACCGCAAAGGGTGTCAAGGGACGCTGGCCCGGGTCCGACACCAGTTCCGGAAGATGCCAGGGAAACCACGCCAGGCCAGTAATCAGTGCGGCAGACAACGCACTGTGGTCCCGCTGCAGCCGCGGAAGCAGGAACCCCCGCCAGCCCAGTTCCTCGAAGATGCCCACAATGACAATCGTGACGACGATAGTGCCGGCAACCTGCAGCACGTCCGACGGCTCCCAGCGCGGGACCGGCGCTCCTGCGATCACTGCCGCCCACAGGGCCAGGCCGGGGACGGCCAGCGGCACACCCAGTGCAATGCCGTACCAGGCAGGATCAACCCGCCAGTGTCCGAGCTGGCGCAGGAGGCCTAACAACTCGGGGCGGCCCCCCACCAGCAAGGCAACCAGGACCGCCGCCAACCCGGGCCCGAAGGGCACCAGCGGGCTGCTCCCCGGATTCAGGAGCACCAGCGGCCAGATGGACCAGGAAAGGACGTACGCCAGTCCCAGGTAAAGCACAATGTCGTACCGGGCCGCCCAACCCAGCGGCCGGCGTCCGTGCACCGTCATCACAGACCTTCTTAGATTCGTGCCTGAGTGCTGTTAAGTGTGGCACTCCCTGATGCCGGCAGACAGGCAACCATGCCCCCGATAAGACGTTAGGTAGGTCATTGGGTTCTGGGGTGGACCGCGTGGACAGCGGGCCGTTCGGCGCGTCCGCGCAGGCCGGTCGCCGGATAAGATGAAGTGGTTCCCTGGAGGGCGTGTCAGGAATTAGTGCGCGGGCCTGCCTACCGTTGTGAGCCGCGCGAGGACTGCGCCACCGACGGGGCCCATCCACAGGGAGGCATCACACTATGAAGCACTTTCTGCTCAGTATCCAACAGCCCGACGGCGGTGCTGCGCCGCCGGAGATCCTTGAACCCGTCATGCGTAAGGTGGACGCCTTCAACAGCGAACTGAAGTCCGCCGGGGCGTGGGTCTTCGCAGGAGGTCTGGATCAACCAGCTGGGGCCGTGGTGGCACGCAGCAGGGCCGGCCAAGTGACCATCACACAGGGCCCCTACTTCCAGGGGAACGAGCACCTCGGTGGGCTCTCCATCATCCTGGCCCGTGATCTGGCTTCCGCGCTCGAGTGGGGGAAGAAACTGGCGAATGCCACCATGCTCCCCGTGGAGGTGCGGGAGTTCCAGGGCGGCCCCAGTGATCATTTGGCCACTTGACGAACCGGGCTCCAGGTCATGCCCCTGCTTGAGCAGTATTTTGTGGAGCTAAGGAGATTCGAACTCCTGACCTCTTCGATGCGAACGAAGCGCTCTACCAACTGAGCTATAGCCCCGGATGGATCCGCTCCTGGAGGAGCGGCACCGGTGACCCTAGGCTACAAATTTTCCCGGCTTAATGCCAAACTGCAGCCCCGAACCCCGCAGCGTGTTCCGCGGGATACGCATGCAGGGCAACAAACCGTCAGGCGCGGCGGCGCTGCAGGACGTCGTCGAGGTTGCTGAGGGCACTCTGCGCCTTGGACAGTTCCTGGCCTTCTGCGGACGCCGGGGCGGCAGGCGGCGCGGCGGCAACGCCTTGCTTGAGGGACGGCTTGCCCGCGGCCTTAGGGGCCTCCGGGAGCTCCAGCGGCTCAGGCGCCGGGCGCTCGGCCTTGGCTGCCTCGACGTAAACAGGCTTGGGCACCTCCACCGGCTCCCAGGTGGTGGGAGCAGCCGGGGTGGCCGTGGAACTGGCCTTGGCCGCGCTTGAATCGCCTGCGGCAACCGCGACGGCCAGCGCGGCTTCGCGCAGTTCCATGGCAGTCAGCGGCTTGACCCGGGGCTCGTGTGCCTGTGCGTCAAAAAGGGGGTTGTCCTTTTTTGCCGGTGCTGCCTGCGGCTTTGGGGGGACGCTGGCCACGGCTTCGGGCTGCGGGCGTCCCTTGCCAGCCGGAGCGGACATGGCGGCCCGAAAAGCTGCGTTGACTTTGGCCCTCCTGTCACGGACGGCCAGCCAGCGCAGGAGGACGACGGACCCGGCGGTGAGCGCCAGGCAGGTTAGGGGAAGCACAGGAGTGCCCAGCCCAAAGATCGAAAGCACACCGGAAACGAACGCGGTAAGCAGCGACAGCAGCCCCACCAGGGCAATGCCGGTGCGGCCGTAGCGGATACGGAACGTACCTCCGGATGGGGAGCCTGCAGTGGCGGTCGCGGGTGCGGCACTCTTCCTGGTGTCCATGGCTTTCTCCTGCTGGGCGGCGACGTTCAATACCAAAGCGGCTGGCGGTTCCGGTGTTTCATCTGCTGCGGAGTCCGCCGTAAATTCACCGGCGGGCTGGAACTGGTGCCTGCGGTTCCGGAGGACGTAGGGCCCAACCCACACAATCCAGAGCACGACGGCAACCACAAGGATCACTGAGCTGCTAAGGGGGAAGTCCACACTCAAAACCGTATGAGCATCCTGCCCGCTGCGGCAGCATTAGCTGCGGTGTGTCGTGGCGCAGCCGGCAAATCAATGGATTTATGACGGCCGCGAGGCGAGCCAGGGCCGGAGCAGCCCGTCCGGGACTTCCTCCGCAGTCAACGCAAAAGACCGGTGGTCGGCCCATTCGCCATTGATATGCAGGTAGCGGGGGCGGTACCCCTCGTCCCGGAAGCCCAGCTTTTCCACCACCCGCAGGCTAGGTCCGTTTTCCGGCCTGATGTTGATTTCCATCCTGTGCAGGCCCAGAGTCCTAAAGCAATGGTCCGTAACCAGAGCTACGGCAGTGGGTGCGATTCCACGGCCCGCGCGGTCCTGGTCCACCCAGTAGCCAAGGGTCGCCATCATCGCTGATCCCCACACGATCGACGAAACGGTCAACTGGCCAACAATGGCAGAACTCCCCGCTGTGGGAATGCGCTCGGTGATGACAAAAGGCAATGCCGTTGCCTGCGCCGCCTGCGACTTCAATGAGCGGACCATCTGGCGATAGTCCGGGAGGCCCCCGGCGGGATCCGGGTTGGAAGCTTCCCAGGGCGCCAGCCATTGGCTGTTGCGGGACCTGACCTCGGTCCACTCCTTCTTGTCCCGGTACCGGATGGGCCGCAGGATCAAGTCCCCGCACTCCAGTGTTACGGGCCAAATGGGACCAGCGCGCACGGCGCTACTTGGACAGGCCGGCGGTGAAGCCCGGCAGCCACTCCCGCAAGCCCGGCCCAAGGTCCTCGCTGTCGATGGCCAGCTGGACGCAGGCCTTGAGGTAGCTGAGTTTGTCCCCGGTGTCATAGCGGCGCCCGCGGAACACAACGCCGTAGACCCCGTACCCCTCGCCTTCGCCGGTTGCCAGCTCCTGCAGCGCGTCCGTCAACTGGATTTCATCGCCGCGCCCGGGGGCGGTGTGTTCGAGGACTTCGAAGACGGCGGGATGGAGGACGTAGCGGCCAATCAGCGCGAGGTTGGAGGGCGCCTCGTCAACCTCCGGCTTCTCCACCAGCCGGT
Organism: Arthrobacter sp. AK04; assembly: GCF_021129155.1. Taxonomy (GTDB): domain Bacteria; phylum Actinomycetota; class Actinomycetes; order Actinomycetales; family Micrococcaceae; genus Arthrobacter; species Arthrobacter quantipunctorum. The sequence continues at coordinate 18,622 of NZ_JAJOMC010000050.1, read as the reverse complement.
TGACGCGCACGTAGGACTCACCTTCGATCGGCTGGACATCGGCGCATCCGTAGGCACTGATCTCGGACGGTTCCACCTCGATGAGCGCAATAACCGACCCTCCCGTTTCCGCCTGGACGTCAATCATGGTGCCCAGCAGCTCGTCGCGGGCGTCGATCAGGTCATCGCCCAGCAGAACGGCAAAGGCTTCATGGCCGACGTGCTGCTTCGCGCGCAGCACGGCGTGGCCCAGTCCGTGCGGATCCCCCTGCCGGACATAGTGGATATCGCCCAGCTTGCTGGCGGCCTGGACGGACGCAAGTTTCTCGGTGTCCCCCTTGCCCTCAAGAGTGGATTCGAGTGACGGGACCCGGTCAAAGTGGTCTTCCAGTGCCCGCTTGTTGCGCCCGGTAATCATGAGGAGGTCGTGGAGGCCAACGTTCACGGCTTCTTCAACGACATACTGGATGGCAGGCTTGTCCACGACGGGGAGCATTTCCTTGGGCATTGCCTTTGTTGCCGGCAGGAACCTGGTACCGAGTCCGGCGGCAGGAATGACGGCTTTGCGAACTCTCGGGTTACTGGTAGTCACCGGACTAATCTAACGTCAGCGTCAAGCATTCAGTAACAACCGGGCCCGCGACACCCGCGGAGGGATGGACCACACGAACTACCGGCCGGACATACGGCAGTGATGGAGGAAGCACGTGACGCTTGAGGAAACAAAAGCAGCCAAAGACCGGATCCGCGCAGCCCACCGCCGCCGGCGGGCTGCGATGACTTCCCTGGAACGGGAGGACGCCGGCACTGCCCTTGCCAAACACGGCGCCGCGTGGGCGGCTTCGGTGATCCCGGCTGATGGAGCCACGGTGTGCGTGTACCTGGGCGTCGGCGCGGAACCGCCTACGCTGCCACTGATCGCAGCCCTTCACGACGGCGGCCACAGGGTCCTTCTCCCCGTTTGCGAACCAGGGCGTGAGCTGGGATGGGTCTTCTGGACGCCGGATGTCGAGCTCGCACGCAGCAAGTTCGCCCCCATCCTGGAACCGGTAGGGACCCGCCACGAAATTGAGGTCGCCGGGGAAGCGGCTGCGCTGTTCATCCCTGCCACGGCGGTGGACCTCGCAGGCAGCAGGGTTGGCCAGGGCGGCGGCTATTACGACAAGTTCCTGGGCCACCTTGCGTCAGCCGGGAAGGATATTCCCCTTGCCGCCGTTCTTTATGACGGGGAATTACTGCCAGCCGGCGCCATTCCGGTGGAGGAATTCGACCGCCCCGTCCCGGGCGTCGTGCTTCCCTCCGGTTTCCGGGGCCTGGCGAACGCTGCCTGACCGGAAATCCGGCCGCAGGAGAATGATAGAATTGGCACTCAGGCCCTGTGACTGCTAATGGATATCCGGCTGGATCACCAAGCAGCAGTCCGGGACCTCTCGTTTGCCCAAGAGGAGGAGCACCAGTGCCAACGTATGCGTACGCCTGCAAGGATTGCGGCCATGCCTTTGACATCGTCCAGTCGTTCTCGGACAGCTCTTTGACGTCATGCCCCGAATGCCAGGGTGCCCTGCGCAAGAAGTTCAACAGCGTGGGCGTTGTCTTCAAGGGTTCCGGCTTCTACCGCACGGACTCCCGGGACTCCAAGGGCAGCACGGTTTCGGCCGCTCCCGCAGCAACGCCGGCACCGGCGGCCGCACCGGCCGCTTCGGCATCCGCAGCTGCTGCCAGCTGATCCAAGGTCTTCACCTAAGGCTCCGTTGGGCGGTCGGGCAAGGTTGTCCACATACCCGCGATGGCCACTGACGCAACACTTTGCGGCGCCCTTAGCGTAGGCACATGCCTGCATCCCGCCCGTCCAGCCCGAGATCATCAAGCTCGCCGCGTATCGGACTCCTCCGGAAACCGGTGCGACGCCGCGCCGGCAAGGTCCGCAGTGTGGAACGGAACGCAGGCAGGCGTCCTCCTGCGCGTTTTGCGGGCTGGTTAAGCCGCAACCGGCGCCTCGCTGTCGCGCTGCTCCTCTGCGCCGCAGCCGCCATCACGGTGCACCAGCTCACCCCTGCCCCGGTGTACACGGTGACTGCGCTGGCCGCCGCAAGGGACATCCCCGCCGGCGCCGCACTCTCGGAGGCTGACCTCGCCGCCGCACAGGTTCCGCCCGGCATACTGGCCAGCGGATTCCTCCGGGAACCCGGCGAGGCCGCAGGCAAACAGCTCGCTGCGCCCCTGCGCAAGGGGCAGCTGCTCACGGACGCCCAGCTTCTTGGTCCAGGCCTCCTCACGGGCACTTCCCCGGGATCAGCGGCCGTCCCCCTGCGCATGGCAGATCCGTCATCCATCCAGCTTGTCTCCCCCGGGCAGCTGGTGAACGTGGTGCTCACCTCAGCCAACGGCTACGACCAGCAGGGACCACCCGAGATTCTGGCGTCCGGCGTTCCCGTGCTGTGGACCTCAGGCCAGGGCGGCCAGACGGGACAGTGGCTGGGCACTGCCGAAACAGACGGCCTGATAGTGGTGGCTGCCACGGCAGAGCAGGCAGCCCGGCTCGCCGGCGCCTCCACCCAGGGCAAGCTGTTCTTCGTCCTGGTGGGGCCGTAAGCCGCTTAGCCCCAGTGCGGCGGCTTCTGTTCCTTCAGCCAGGCGTCGTGGTCGTCGTCTTCCCGGTCGCCCCAGGCGCGGGGGTCGTCCTCGGCGGCTTTGTTGGGCACGGCGGGTTCCGCGGGCAGGGCGGACGTACCGGAGTCGGTGCCAGCTTGGCCGTCCTGGTCCTGACCGCCTGCCGTGTCAGCGGGCTGCCCGGCGTCCGGAGCGTTGTCTTTCTCGTTCTCCCGGGCCATGGTGCCCGCCTCCTTGCTGTCCTGGCCCTCGGCCGGTATGTGTTCGTCAATGGGCGCAGGGTGCAGGCTTTCAGGGGCCAGCGCGGGGCCGCCCTGGTCATTGCCAGCCGTGGCAAGCCGCTCCCGCTCCCCCTGGTTTTCGGCGTCGATTCCGTTGAGCGCCTGGTCCACGTCGTCGTCCAGGAACGCGACGGAAGTGGCTGCCCGTCCGGAAAGGGCCATCTTCTCCAGGCCCAGGTACCCGGCGATCCTGTCGGCGCAGGCGGAGGGATCGGTAAACACCTCAATGGTCCACAGCGGCATGTAGCGCCATCCCAGGCGCTCCAGCAGCTGGGGGCGCAACCGGCTCCGTTCCCGCACACTCATGGTGCGGTACTGCTCCGTGCCGTCCGATTCGATGGCAACAGGCCACGGCAGGTCCCCGTGGTCCTGCCCCATGGTGCTGAGGGGATCAGCGGCCGCAACGACGTCGATGGCGCCGTCGTACTGGTGCCACACCCGCGCGCCGCGGGCACGCAGGCGGTCCCCGAGGTCCGCCACCAAAGGATCTGCCCCCAGCGCCTGCTCGCTTGCCGCAGCCCGCGACGCTGGAGTTCCGAGGTCAGTATTTCCAGCAATTTCGCGGTCCAGCAGCGCGTACAGGTCCACGGCGCCGTGGCTCAGCCTGGTCTGGTCCAGGTCCTCGGGCCGGAAACAGGTGAGGACGTGCATGGACCGGCGTGCCCGCGTCATGGCCAGGGCGAACTTCTCCCTGCCGCCCTCGGCGGAAAGCGGCCCGAAGTTGTGCAGGGCGCGCCCGTGCGGGGTGCGGCCAAAACCGGGCGAGAAGATGACGTGATCGCGCACCAGTCCCTGCGCCCGTTCCAGGTCAACCACCCGGAAGGACTCGGGGCCGGCCCCGAAGAAACCCGCCAGCCCGGGGTAGTTGGGCAGCTGCAGCCGGATGGATTCCCCGATCCGGGCCGCGTGCCGGAGGCTCGCTGTGACCACGGCCAGCGACGTGCGCGGGCGCAGGCGTGCGTGCTCGAAGACCAGATGGACGACGCGGTTGACTTCCGCCACCACTGATTCGACGCCCTCGTGGTCGGCGCTCGGCAGCCCGGTGCCGTCCGGAAGGTATTCAACCAGGAGGGACCGGTCCAGCCCGGTGGCAGACTGGCCTTCCGGCAGCCGCCGCAGGCCGCCGTCGTAAAAATTCTTGCTGAGCTGCAGCACAAGGTCCTCATCCACCGCGCGGTAGACAAAGTTGAGCCGCCACACCGGAAGGACCTGCGACAGCGCAGTGAATGCGCTGTCCACGCGCTGGTGCGCTGACTCGCCGGGGGCAAGCCGTTCCACGCCCACCGTGAAGGTCCGGGGGCTGGCGATCCGGGCGTCACCGAACGCGATGACCTGCCTGGCACGTGCGATGGACGGCAGCACAGCCTGGAGTGAGGTCGCCTCTGCGTCCAGGATTACTACAGCGTCGAAGTGCTGTTCCGCCGGCAGCAGGCCGGTCATCAGGTAGGGGCTTACGGACCAGACCGGGACCAGGGTGCCGATCAGCTCCGGCGCCTGGGCCGTGAGCGACGGCAGGGATACGCGGCCGTCCTTGAGCAGGCTCCGGAGGAGCTCCGCCTGCCGGGGATGCGCGGCGAGGGCGCCGCGCCAGCGCTCTGCGAGATCCCAGCGCAGGCGGGCGGCGCCGCTGGCGATGTGGGCGTTGTCAGCCAGGCGGTACTCGGCCTCGAGCCTGCGGAGGGCGTCGCCGTCGGACATTGCCAGGTAGTCGTCGCCGCTGATCATTGCCTCCAGCGCCGACTGCCACCAGGCGAGTTCAAGCTCGGCAGCAACCGAGCCGGCCGGAACTTCCCGCTCCGCGAGGTCGGCCAGGAGCTCGCCCAGGCCGTGCTCGCGCATGTTCTCCACCAGCAGGGTGCGCTCCGGCAGCGTCTTCAGGGTGTCGGTGTCCGCCACCAGACGTTCCAGGCGCTCCATGAGTTCCTCGTAGCGCACCGTAGTCAGCGAGCCGCCGGCCTCCGTGTGCCGGAGGGCCTCGCCAAGGCGGGCAAGGTCGCTGTCCAGGGACCTGTACATGGCGTTCATTTCGGCCAGCCCCGATGGAACGGCAGGGTGCCGCTGTGTGGTGGCGTAGCGGGCCCACAGCGCACGCTGCTCCTGGACCAGCAACAGCGACGTGTGGAGGTCGGCGATGTGGACCCCCGGCCTGACGTACTCCTTCGCCACCCTGCGCAGCCTTGAGCGCTGCATGGACGTCATGTCGACGCCGCGTTCCTTGCGCCAGGACGACGGGGCCGTTGCGGAAATGAGGTCTGTGACCGGACGGTCGAAGATGTCCGGGGTGAACTTGTCCAAGCTTCCGCGGACCGCCACCAGGAGCTCCAGCTGCTCGCCCCACTCGGCGAAGGAGGCACCGAGCCGGATCTCCGCGTGCTCTGCAACCGCCTTCATGCGGTCGCGAAGCGCAGGGAGGCTCTTCTCCACTGACCGGACCAGCTCCTGGGCTTCCTCGGTTTCCTTCCGCGTCAGCAGCCGGGCGCCATGCCAGGGGCTGGTGGTGGATGCCTTGCTGAAGCTGCCCAGTTCCGCCGCACGCTTGAGCCTGCCTGCGAGCTCCTCACGGTCCCGGATGCTGTCCAGGACGCTACGCTTCAAACGCACGGTGGTGGCCGGCGCGGGGTGGATGGAGGTCAGTTCCGCCAGGGACTGCATGGCCTGGTACGGCGAGCACCCCCACCGCTGGCGGACATTGTGGAGCGAGGCCACATGGTCCATCAGTGCGTGGCGATGCTCGATCAGCGTGTTGTGGAGGTTTCCCAGCTGGGGTTCCAGCGACTTTTCGTTGCGGACAATCGCACGGACCAGCTGGGCCTTCAGCTGCTGGGCTGTGACGTTGCCGGAGAGCTGGAACAGGATGGACTCCAGGCCCAGGCCCTCCAGCTGGCCTGAGACTTCGTTCAGGCTTGCGCGGCGGTCCCCCACTACCAGGACGGTCTTTCCGGCATCCACCAGTGCCCCGATGGTGTTGATGGCTGTCTGGGTCTGCCCGGTGCCCGGCGGGCTGCTGACCACCAGGGAGTCGCCGGCGCGGGCGGCATCAATGACGTACTGCTGGTCGGTGTCCGCATCCAGCAGGAGCAGTTCGTCCTTGGGGTGCCTGCTGTCCAGGGAGGGGAAGCGGGAAGGGTCGGGCTCCTCCACGTCCACCATTTCCCCGCCGCCTGCTGTGGCCAGGGCGGAGATGATCGGGTTGGAGTCGTTGATCCAGGGGTCGTCCAGGTTGCCGGAGAGGTCGGCGAAGGTAGACACCAGCAGGTTGTGCTGCGCCTCGGCGCCATGGATGGGCCTAATGAGGGTGCCCAGCCGGTCCAGGACGGGCTGCGGATCGAAACGGGCGGTGCTGTAGGCAAGCCGGGTGACGGCGTTGACGTCGAAGACAATCCCGTGGATGTTCTTCAAATGCCGGACCAGCGCCGGGTTGATGTGTGCCTGCTCCGTCAGCTGGAGTTCGTAGTCGTCCTCGCCGGGCCGGACCGTCAGTGAGATGGCGGTGAGCATGACCGGGGCTGAAATGCGCTGCGGCTTGCCGCCCACGGCCGATGTCCACACAACCGTGCCGGCAGAGAGATAGCCGGCGTCAATGCCGCGGTCGTTGGCCAGCTCGAAGATCTTTGAACGGATGTTCCGGGAGGCCCTGGCTGCGACGACGTACTGCTGCCGGTCCCGGATCAGGGTGGAGAGGCGCGTCTTGCGGCCGGCCATCAGCTGGGCCAGGCCGGACGGGTGCGCGTGCGTCAGGTCGATGGAACCTTCAGGCGTCTTGGTGAAGCGCAGCATCGTGTCTGCCCCGGTAACGGGTTTGAGCCCGGACAGCCATTTGCGGAGCTCCTCGGAGCCCTCCGGGTGGCCTTGACCAACTGACACTTCTGCCTTCTTTTCTGCGTTTGCACGTGACGTCCTGGACCATACCGGCATAGGTTCGAGCGTAGCCGCTAAGACGGCAGGACTGAGAGACCGCAACACGTGATGGGCCTAAATTGCGGAGGTTTTTGCCCCGGGAACACCAGTGGCCGGCCTCCTTGACGGAAGCCGGCCACTCAGGATGCTACTCCCACTCGATGGTTCCCGGCGGCTTGCTGGTGACGTCCAGCACCACCCGGTTCACGCCCTCCACCTCGTTGGTGATCCGGTTGGAGATCCTGGCGAGCAGCTCGTACGGGAGCCGTGACCAGTCCGCCGTCATTGCGTCCTCGGAGGAGACCGGACGGAGCACGATTGGGTGGCCGTACGTGCGGCCGTCACCCATGACGCCCACGCTGCGGACATCCGCCAGCAGGACCACGGGCATCTGCCAGACTTCGTTGTCCAGGCCGGCCGCGGTGAGCTCGGCGCGGGCAATGGCGTCGGCCTTGCGGAGCAGGTCCAGCCGCTCCTTGGTGACCTCCCCGACGATGCGGATGCCAAGGCCGGGCCCGGGGAAGGGCTGGCGGCCCACGATCTCCTGCGGCAGGCCAAGCTGGGCTCCGACGGCGCGGACCTCATCCTTGAAGAGTGCGCGCAGGGGTTCGACGAGTTCGAACTGCAGGTCCTCGGGGAGGCCGCCCACGTTGTGGTGGCTCTTGATGTTGGCCGCACCTTCGCCGCCGCCGGATTCGACGACGTCCGGGTAGAGGGTGCCCTGGACCAGGAACTTGATCTTCTCGCCGTGGGCGGCAGCCTCGGCGATGATGGCCAGTTCTGCTTCTTCGAAGGCGCGGATAAACTCGCGGCCGATGATCTTGCGCTTCGTTTCGGGATCGCTGACCCCGGCCAGCGCGGACAGGAAGCGTTCCTGTTCGTTGGCGACATACAGCTTCACGCCGGTGGCTGCGACGAAGTCGCGCTCAACCTGCTCGGCTTCGCCCTCGCGCAGCAGGCCGTGGTCCACGAACACACAGGTCAGCTGGTCCCCGACGGCGCGCTGGACCAGCGCTGCCGCGACGGCGGAGTCCACGCCGCCGGAAAGGCCGCAGATGACGCGGGCGTCACCGACCTGCTTCCGGATCCGTTCCACCTGCTCTTCGAGGATGTTGCCCGTGGTCCAGTTGGGTTCGATCCTGGCGCCCTTGAAAAGGAAGTTCTCCAGGACCTGCTGGCCGTAGGCGGAGTGCTTCACTTCCGGGTGCCACTGCACTCCAAAAAGGCCTTTTTCCTCGTTGGCGAAGGCAGCCACTTCAGCGCCCGCCGTCGTCGCAAGGACCTCGAAGCCCTCCGGGGCCTCGTGGACGGAGTCGCCGTGGCTCATCCAGGTGTTCTGGTGCTGGGGCATGCCTTCCAGCACCGACCGGCCCTCGCCAATGATGGTGGTTGCAGTCGAGCCATACTCCCGCAGCCCGGTCTTGTCCACCTTGCCGCCGAGGGCGTTGGCCATCGCCTGGAAGCCGTAGCAGATGCCGAAGACGGGAACACCGGCTTCGAAGAGGTCCGCACCGACGCTGGGGGCGCCGTCTGCGTAGACACTCGAGGGGCCGCCCGAAAGGATGATGGCGGCGGGGTTCTTGGCCAGGAGCTGCTCGGTTGTGTAGGTATGCGGAACCACTTCCGAATACACATTCGCTTCCCGGACGCGGCGGGCAATAAGCTGCGCGTACTGGGCACCGTAGTCAACAACCAGCACCGGCTTCTGGGAAGTCTGGGATGCAGTGGGAGTAGTCACCGTACTAGCCTACTGGGCGCCCTTGCACCGGCGCATCTTGAGAAGCCGGGCTGTGACGGAGCGAACTTCCGCCGCAGGCGTTGCCGCCCGGCAGCCGGTCAGTAGCGCTGGGGCGCCTGGGGGTTTGCCGCGAGCTCGGCCTCCACGTCGGCGTGGAACTTCTTCTCCACGATGAAGGAGAGGAACGGGACCACGCCGCCGAGGGCCAGCAGGATCAGCTTGAGGAATGGCCAGCGCATCAGCGCCCACAGCCGGAAGTTGGACATCAGGTACACCACGTACATCCAGCCATGGACGATCAGGACGGCCACGGAGAGGTTGACGCCGCCGAGGACTCCGGGAGGTTCGGCATCCGCGAAGCCGAACCCGAAGGGCTGGCCCGTGACGGCATTGGTTCCGCCGGCGAAGAGGTACTGCCCGAACCCGTAGCGGGCAACCAGTTCGGCGCACAGCAGCAGCAGCATCCCGCCGGTGAGGTAGGCCAGCACCTTGTAGAACTTCAGGGCCGAACGGATCTGGGCTTCGGTTCCGCCGAAACGGCGCTTCTTGGCGCCTGCCTTGGGGCCCGTGTTGGCGCCTGTGTTGGTGCCTGTGTTGGCGGCTGTGTTGGTGCCTGTGTTGGCGGCTGCGTTGGTGCCTGCGGCGGAGGCGGGGTTTGCCGGTTTAGGGTCAATCATGGCTGTACCTTTTGCTGGTTGTGTTCTGGGTGCTGGTTGTCTTCATCGCTGTCCCCAAGGCTTTCCTCAAGGTCGCGGTGGTAGTCGTCCTTGACGAGCCGCCACCAGATGAAGAGGGCGAAGCCGGCGAAGACCACCCACTCGAGGGAGTAGAAGAGGTTGAGCCAGTTGATCTGCTGGGCGGGCGGCTGGGGCCCGATGTCCAGGGCAAGAAGGTCGCCCGGCACGGCGGCGGCGCTGAGGTCCACGCCGTTGGCCACTTCGGCGGTGGCGGCCACGAACCCGGGGTAGCTGCTGACCTCCCAGTAATTGATCAGCTCGGCCACGGACACGGCGGTCGCCTCACCCGGCTTGGGTGCCGTCCCCGGCACGGGCGCCTCGGACGGCAGCAGCCGCCCGGTCAGTTCGAGGGTTCCCGACGGCGGTGCGGGGGCATCGCCGGGTTCCGCCACCCAGCCGCGGGCCACCGGGATCCAGGTCTGCGGCGACGCTGCAGCGCCGGCCAGGGCGGGGGCGCCGTTGACGGCGAAAGCGGACACCACCCAGTAGCCGGTCTTGCCGCCATGCAGCCGCCCCGGGACCAGGAGCTGTTTTGAGGGATCGTAGGATCCTTGGGCCGAGACCATCTGGTCCGCGTCCGTTCCGTGGAAGAACTCGCCCGGCTGGAGGGTCTCGGTTAGCGGCTGGACCTGCTCGGTGGCAGGATTCGTGGGCATCTCGGGCGAGGTGGAGCGCCCGAACTGCCACTGGCTCAGCAGCACGAAGACCCCGGAAACAGCGATCGCGAAGACAAAACCGGCGATCCATCGGGGCTTAAAGGCAGTTTTCCACACGTCTTAACCGTACTTCGTAGCGCTGTAGAACAACTAAACGCGAGGCCAGGGCCAGGTCCTGCCTCCGAGCGGGACCACGGCTGCGGTCCGGTCAGTGATCGAAGAACACCAGGCTGGAGTTGATGAGCTCGGCGATCATATCGGGATCATAGGCCCGGCGCAGCGACTCCCGGAACGATTCCTTGGACAGGGACCGGGCCAGCGTGGCGAGGACCTCGAGGTGGTCGGAGAAGGAGCTCGCCGGGGTGGCAATCAGCAGGATCACCGTGGCCGGACCATCGGCGGCGCCGAAATCGAGGGCGTGCCCGTATTTGGTGATCCCGACGGCAATGGAGGTGCGGGAGACAAACTCGCTGCGGGCGTGCGGCAGGCCGATGCCGCCCGGCAGTCCCGTAGCGAGCTGGTGTTCCCGGGCGTTCACATGCTTGAGGAACCCGTCCAGGTCCGAGATCCGCCCGGCGGCGTGCAGCCGCTTGGCAAGCTGGGTGGCGGCGTCGGCCTTGTCCTTAGCCTCCAGCTCCAAGATCACCATGTCCGGCGTGGTGAGCTCGGCGTCGTACCGGTCAAGTGGTTCCGCCAAGGCGTATCCCTTCAGTCAGCGTTGCTGGTGCCGTGAATCCCTCAGCGCAGGGGCACGATGTCTTCCACGCCCAGGCGGGCGGCGTCTGCGGATTCGTCGTCCGGCTGTTGCTGGCTGAGGCGTTCGGCCTCCACCCGTGCAATGTAGTGCCGCACCTCGTTTTCACGCTGGGCGTCACTCCAGCCAAGGACGTCACCCATTAGTTTAGCGACAACAGGCACGGCGGACACTCCGCGGTCCCAGGCCTCGATGGAAATCCGTGTCCTTCGCGTCAGCACATCATGGACGTGGCGGGCACCCTCGTGGGTTGCGGCGTAGACGGCCTCGGCCTGGAGGTAGTCGTCGGCGCCCGGCAGGGGCTCAGCGAGGGCGGGATTCTCCCCGATGATGGACAGCACCTCGGAGGTCATGGATCCGTAGCGGTTCAGCAGGTGTTCAATCCGGGCAACATGCACCCCGGACTCCTCAGCGGTACGGTTGCGGCGGTTCCACGCCGCCCTGTAACCCTGTGCGCCAAGCAGGGGGATCGTCTCCGTGCAGCTGGGCGGAACCCGCTCGTCCATGGTGCGGGTGGCTTCATCCACCGCGTCCTTGGCCATGACCCGGTAGGTGGTCCACTTGCCGCCGGCCACTACCACGAGGCCTGGAACGGGGTGGGCCACCACATGTTCGCGGGACAGTTTGGCGGTGGAGTCGTTTTCCCCGGCCAGCAGCGGACGCAGGCCGGCGTAGACGCCCTCGACGTCCTCGCGGGTCAGCGGACGCTTGAGGACCTTGTTGACGTGTTCCAGGATGTAGTCGATGTCCTTGCTGGAGGCAGCCGGATGGGCTTTGTCCAGGTTCCAGTCGGTGTCTGTGGTGCCGATAATCCAGTGCCGGCCCCACGGAATGACGAACAGCACCGACTTTTCGGTGCGCAGGATCAGGCCAACAGTGGACTGGAAGCGGTCCCGCGGCACCACCAGGTGGATGCCCTTGGAGGCACGGACCTTCAACTGGCCGCGGTCGGTCACCATGGCCTGGGTTTCATCCGTCCACACGCCGGTGGCGTTGACCACCTGCTTGGCGCGGATGTTGAACTGCGTCCCGTCCTCGTGGTTGACCACCTTTGCCCCCACCACGCGCTCGCCCTCGCGGAGGAAATCCACCACCTTCATCTGGTTGACGGCATGGGCGCCGTAGTAGGCGGCGGTGCGGACCAGGTTGGCGCAGTACTTGGCATCGTCCACCTGGCCGTCGTAGTACCGGATGGAGCCAACGAACGCATCGTTCTTGAGGCTGGGGGCAGCGCGCAGGGTGCCCCGGCGGCTGAGGTGTTTGTGGAACGGCACTCCCCTGCTGTGCCCCCCGGAGACGGACAGGGCGTCATACAGCGCGATGCCGGCACCGACGTAGGGACGCTCGATGAAGGGCTTGGTCAGCGGGTACAGGAAGGGCACGGGCCGGGCCAGGTGCGGCGCCAGTTCGGAGAGCAGCAGCCCCCGCTCCTGCAGCGCCTCCTTCACGAGCCCGAAATCGAGCATCTCCAGGTAGCGGAGGCCGCCGTGGATGAGCTTCGATGACCGGGAGGATGTGCCGGCTGCCCAGTCGTTCGCTTCGACAATGCCGACGCTGAGGCCGCGGGTGACAGCGTCCAGGGCTGCCCCTGTGCCGACGATGCCGCCGCCAACGATGAGGATGTCCAGTTCCTGGCCGGGGTCCGCCGTGGCGCGCAGCCGTTGGATGGATGCTTCCCTGGCTTCCGGGCCGAGGGCCCCGCCGTTAACAGGAAAATTCTTCATTGAACGCCTCCAGTGCCTCAAGTGCCGGTAGTAAAACCACCCTACTTGCTTGCGGCACGCTTGGGCAGGAGGGCAGCGGCGGGATACCGCCGCCACCCTCCCGGTTCCAAGGGGAGTGCGTCAGTTTCCGGAGTACGGGGAAACCACGACGTCGACCCGCTGGAATTCCTTCAGGTCCGAGTAGCCGGTGGTCGCCATGGAGCGGCGCAGCGCGCCAATGAGGTTGGAGGTTCCGTTGGTGTGGTGGCCCGGGCCGAACAGGACTTCCTCCAGCGGTCCCACGGTGCCCACGTTGGCGCGGTCTCCGCGGGGAAGCTCGAGGTGGTGGGCTTCCTGGCCCCAGTGCCATCCCTTGCCCGGCGCCTCTTCGGCCCGTGCCAGTGCACTGCCGAGCATGACGGCGTCGGCCCCCATTGCGATCGCCTTGACGATGTCGCCCGAGGTGCCCATGCCGCCGTCGGCAATGACATGCACGTACCGGCCACCGGACTCGTCCATGTAGTCGCGGCGGGCGGCAGCGACGTCGGAAATTGCGGATGCCATGGGCGAATGGATGCCCAATGCGCGGCGGGTGGTGGTGGTGGCGCCCCCGCCGAAGCCCACCAGCACGCCGGCGGCGCCGGTGCGCATGAGGTGCAGCGCGGGCGTGTAGCCGGCCGCACCGCCCACGATGACGGGGACGTCCAGTTCGTAGATGAACTGCTTGAGGTTCAGAGGTTCGTGGTCCTTGGAGACGTGCTCGGCGGACACGGTGGTGCCGCGGATGACAAAGATGTCGACGCCGGCGGCCACCACGGTCTTGTAGTGCTCCTGGGTGCGCTGCGGGGTCAGCGACCCTGCCACCGTCACTCCGGCCTCGCGGATCTCGGCCAGGCGGGAGGTGATCAGCTCAGGCTGGATGGGCGCCTTGTACAGCTCCTGCATCCGTCCGGTCACGGCCGGGCTGTTGGTTTCATCCTCCAGGGCGCCGATTTCGTCCAGGATGGGCTGCGGGTCCTCGTACCGGGTCCACAGGCCTTCGAGGTCCAACACGCCGAGGCCGCCGAGCCGGCCCAGCGCGATAGCTGTCTGCGGGGACATGGCTGAGTCCATGGGCGCTGCAATGACGGGCATGTCGAACTTGTAGGCGTCAATCTGCCAGGAGACGGAGACGTCCTTGGGGTCGCGGGTGCGACGGTTAGGGACGATTGCAATGTCATCCAGGGAGTAGGCACGACGCCCACGCTTGCCACGGCCGATCTCGATCTCGTAAGTCACTGCTCTAGGTTATCCCAGCAGCTGTGGTGTGTTTGGCTGGAACCGACGTGCGCCTTGGGGGCCGGCCGGGATGGGCAGCGGTGCCCATGGCAACGGACAGAAGAAGTCCGTAGCCTGGGGTTGGGGGCTTCGGTGAACGCTCCCGTGCCCGATTCCAAGGAGAACTGACCATGGCCCCTGGCCTTTACGGTGCCGATATTGAGCAGTTGCGGTCCTTGTCCAAGTCCATGGACCGTTCCGGGTCCCGCCTGATGGATACTGAACGGCAGATTACGGGCCTGGTAGCGGGCATTGACTGGAAGGGCAACGACGGCGGACGCTTCCGCCGCGAATGGAGTGACACGTGGCGCCCCATGATGAGGCAGACCTCGCAGTCACTGCTCGACGCCTCAAAATTGCTCCTCACGCAGGCTGACGAGCAGGAAACAGCCAGCACTCCCGGCAGCGGAGACTCGGGCCCCGGGGCACCGGCCCACCCCTCAGCGCCTGGAGCACCGGGCAACACGGCGCCCGGCCCGCTCGACACCGTCCTTGCCGTGGCCGCCAGCCCCGGCTGGTGGGGTGCCAACGCCGCGGTGACCGGGGCAGGACTCTACACGGACGATCTCCTGGCCACCATGGCCAAGGGCGGACTCCTCACACAGCTCACAAAATGGCCTTGGCTGAGCGCACAGTACGCCCAGGTTCCGGGGGTTGGGTATGTCCGCGGAACACAGCTCCTCAACGGCACTTCCATGCTGGGACGCCTGTCCGGCGGCCTGGGAATCGTCACCGGCGCACTTCAAGTGGCACATGGCCTCGACACCGGCAATACCGGGATGGCGATCGACGGCGGCGTATCCGCCGTCCTTGCTGCCGGAAGCTTCATTCCCGGGGCCGGCCCATTCTTTGCAGTAGCCGGGATCGCCTGGGGCGGCATGGGCCTGCTTGCCACCAACCTCGGCTATGGCTCGGCCTCAGAAATGGTCGCAGATGCGGCCAAGAAGACCGTGGATGCCGTAGCGGATGGTGCTAAAAAAACCGTGGATGCCGTGGCCGACGGCGCCAAGAAGGTCTGGGGCTGGCTGACCTGACATCCCGGCTTCCCTAGACTTATTCCTGAGACCTGTCTACCCAAAGGCTGCTGTGACCATTCAAGAAGACGCACCACTGCTCATCACCGAACACGAGCTCATCGCCCTGATCGCCCTGGCAGGAACCACGGGGGCGCTCAAATGCCAGAGTTTGTTCCGGCTGGACCACGCCGCCGGCGCACCCCTGGAACAGGCGGGGGTGGCTACCCTCCTGGAACGCGGACTCATGACGATCGAGGGGGAAACCCTCGTGCCAGCCGGTCCTGCCACCAGCGTTGCAGGGGTCCTGGCGGACTCGGATGCCTGGCTGGAGGTCGCCCTGGTCACTCCCAAAGCCGAACACGTCTACTTCCTGTTCGGTTCCGGTGGCGGCGCGTTGGTCCTCAGCCTCAGCAAGTACGGTGTCCACGAACTGCGCCCCCTGACCAATGCCGACGGCATGTTCACCACCGCCGTCGAAATGGTCACCTTCTACCTCGGAACCGCACCGGACGGACGCCCGGCTGCGGGCACGCTCCGCCGCCACCTTGCGGACGGCACCTTCCACTCAGTCCATATCAAGGCCGCGGCGGACGGATCCCTGGAGATTGTCACCGGCGACGACGCACAGCCTGCCCCTGCAGCGCTGCGCCCGGAAGACCTCGAAGACCGGCTGCGCCAGGGACTGGGACTGCTGCCGGCATGACACACCACGTGCCTTTCCCCGCCGGCGCGCCAGCGCATTCCCTGGACCACTGGCTTTCCCCTGAACTGGCCAGGGTCAGCCCGCCGAACGCGCCGTCCCGGCTGCGGCAGCTGGCCGATGCCCAAGGAACCCGGGCGGCCGGCTGGAGCAGCGCGATCGCCGGCGGACCCGTCCTGGCCCTGGCAGGGGCCTTTTTTTCAACCATGTCAGGAAATCCGGCTGCCGTGCTGGTCCTCGCCCCACTGGGGGTTGCCCTGATGCTGCTGGGGATCTCATCGTGGAAACGGGTCCGAGCCAAGCTGCCTGACACCAACCGGATTCTGATCAGCCGCGGCCCGGGATCGGCACGCGGCGGCGTCGCCATGGTGTCCGTACTGGCGGTTGCACTGGGCGGAATCCTGTCCCTGTACCTGCCCTCGGCTGTTGCAAAGGATGACGGAACAGCCGCAATGCTGGCGGGGTCCTTCGTACTCATCCTGGCTGTGCTGGTGGCCTGCATTGTGGTCCCGTCGGCAGTGCTGGGCCGGGCCCGGGAGTCGTTCCGACTGCGGATCCAGTCGAACCCGGAACTGCGCCGCGCCGTGGAGCAGGACCTGGCCGTCTGGCGCGATCCCCACGGCAACGCAGGCTACGGCCCGCTCTGATCATTGGGCGGGCTTCAATTCCGCCACCCGCCCGGGCCTGCAGGCACCGGCCAGGCACCCGTTGGCTACAGTGGCCCTATGGGTTCACGGTGGGTATTTGACGGCCACATTGCCGGCATCGGCACAGCCTCAGGCCTCCGCGCCGTGGTGGGCATCTGGCAGGAGTCACCCTTCGGGCCGTTTGCCGACGTCATGGTCCAGCACCCCTCCGGGCACCGGCAGCTCCTGGCCCCCACCCGGGAAGTGGCCGACTTTATCGCCGCCACGTACACCTTCGACGACGTTACGGAGGTTGACCTGTCTGCGCGCCTGGGCCACGGCACGCTGGAGGTCGACGCCGGTCCGCTGGCGATCAGCGCCCGCCTCGGCGGGCGGGCCCTCCTGGGCAGGATGCTGCGGGCAGTCCCCCGGCGCCTCGCCGTGCACCCCGGCTGGCTGCACGCCATCAGCCCGGTTGCCGGGATCCTGAGCAACGGGTCCCGGACCTCCGGCACCGCGGGCAGCGGGCGGCGGGAATACTACGGGGTGAGCGACCTGCACAACATCACATCCGCCGTCGTGAGCTGGGACGGCGTTGACGCCGGCGCACTGGCACCTGTCCGCCCTGCCGTCACGTTCGGATTCAGCAGCGTCCCGCCGCGGCCCGGCATTGCGCGGGTCCGCACTACGGTGGCGGAGTCCTAGACCCCTCCGGCTTCCGGGGTTGCTTCCGTGAGCTGGGATTCGAACATCCTGAAGTAGCGGCCACGAAGGGCGACGAGCTCCTTGTGCGTGCCCTGCTCCACGATCCTGCCGTCCTCCAGCATGTACACGATGTCCGCCTTCTCGATGGTGGCAAGCCGGTGGCTGATGGCGATGATGGTGCTGCTGCGGTCTGCGAAGAGGCGGGTGAAGATCCGGTGCTCGGCCAGGGCGTCAATGGCGGAGGTTGGCTCGTCCATCACCATGAACGAGGCGTCCCGGTAGAAGTTGCGGGCCATGGCGAGGCGCTGCCACTGCCCGCCCGAGAGTCCGCTGCCCTTACGTCCGCGCGGGTCCTCCATCCAGTTGCTGACGTGGTTGTCCAGGCCGTTGGGGAGCTTGTTGATGAAGTCCAGGGCCTCCGCATCCGCTGCCGCCGTGCGGATGCGGGCGTCATCGCGGGGCGAGTCGACGTCGCCGAAGTAGATGTTCTCCGCGGCCGTGGCGAACTCGTACTTGAGGAACTCCTGGCTCAGCACCGCCAGGTGCCGGTGCCAGGAGGTGACGTCGACGGCGGCGAGGTCAACGCCGTCGAGCAGCACCTGCCCGGAATCCGGGCGGTAGAGCCCGGCCAGGATCCTGATCAACGTGGACTTTCCGGCGCCGTTCTCCCCCACGATGGCGATGTGCTGGCCGTCGCGGATGGTCAGGCTGATCCCGCGGATCACCTCGATGTCGCTGCCCGTGTAGGTGTAGCGGATGTCCTTCAGCTCCACGGTCTTCGGTGGTTGGAGCAGCGGCGGGGCGTGCTCCGAGTGCACGGGCATGGCCATGAACAGCTCATAGTCCTTGAGGTTGGCCAGGTCCTCGTCGATGGAGCTCAGGGAGGACACCAGGCCGTTCGCCGTGGACAGCGCCCTGCTGACGATCTGCTGCACGTAGAGGAACTGGCCCACCGGCTGCGCCCGGGCGATGATCTGCCCCACCACCCAGATCAGGGATACCACTTCAGCGCCATACTGGAGCGCATCGGCGGCGAGCTGCTTGGGGATGTAGCGCCGCTGGTAGTCCAGGCGCCGGCGCTCGTCCGCATCCCGCAGCCGGGAGCGGAGGTCCATCAGGAAGCCGACGATTCCATAGAGCCGCATCTCGGCGATGTGCTGCGGCCGGAGGAGGTTGATTTCGATCATCCTGCGCTGGCGGCGGGAATCCACCTGCGTGTTCCAGTGGGCAATCTGCTCCCGGGACAGCTTGAACTGCAGGTAGACGCTGGGGACGATGGCCACCAGGACGATGACGGCGATCCACCAGCTGACCAGCAGCAGCGCCCCCACGGCCAGGATGACGGACACCAGCTGCGTGAAGATGGCGGCTATCCGGTCAAGCACCCGGGCGTAGGAGTCGGAGAACCGCTTGGCGCGGTCGTAGAGATCCACGGTTTCTTTGTCGTCGTACCGCCAGAATTCAAGGGCCAGGAACCGCTCGTACATCTGGTCCCCCACGATGGCTCCCACCTTGAAGCTCATCAGCTGCTGGATGTAGCGGTCCACGCTGCTGAAGGCGCCCCAAAAAAGCCCCAGGGCAGCGGTGATGATGACGTAGACGATCGCCCGCTGGCCGGCCCCGGCGTCACCGGCATAGGCGGCGGCCAGCGCGGTGGTTGTCAGGGCGGCGAAGTAGGTGGTGACCAGCGGAAGAACCGCGGAGATCAGCGATCCGAGCACCTTCATGACCACGGCGCCCGGCGACGCCCGGAAACTGACCCGCAGGACCTGGGCTACCGCCCGGGCATACGGACGAAGGGGCCCCCCCCCCGGGGGGGGGGGCCGGGCCCGGGGGGTTTAACCCGGAAGGGTGGGTTTGACACGGGGACCGTGTTTTCGGCCGGGCCCCGGGAAGAGGGTTT
>NZ_JAJOMC010000005.1 GCF_021129155.1 Arthrobacter sp. AK04 | reverse complement strand
CCCCCCCCCCCCCCCCCCCCCCCCGCGGCCCGCCCCCCCCCCCGCCCGGGGGGGCGCCCCCCCCGCCCGTATGCGGCGGCGGAAACCACCCCTTGGCCGGGCGCCGGGCGGGGGGGGCACGCTACCCCCGCTCCCCCCCCCGTCTTTGCCGCCTCGAACTTCTCCTCCTGCATCGCCGGGTCATCCTCGCTGAACGAACGCAGAAGATCACCCGTTGACTTCAGGGCATCAGCCAGCGGCTCGTTATCCTGCAGCGGAACCCCATACGGCACGTCGCTCTCATAGATGACATCCGAGAGCACGTCCGTTATGTCCTGGATGTGGAAGGTCACGCGCTCCAGTTCGCGCAGGTTGCGGTAGTCAAGATCAACGTCGCGGGGGTGTAGTTTGCGCCGCGGGTTTGCCCTGCGGCTCGCGTCCGCTTCCTTGACCAGATGCCGGACGGAGCGTGCGGCGGCTGAAAGCTCGTCTGAACGGCGCGACCAGTCCTCGTGTTTGGGCGGCCACTCTTCCAGAAGCGCCTTGCCCATGTCCGTGAGCTGTTTGCCGAGCGCGATGCGCAAATCGTCCAGGCTGGCTGCCGCGGCATTGAAGTGCAGCGGCGGAAAGATCAGGAAATTGACGCCGATACCCACGGCGACCCCGACACCCATCTGCAGGAGGTAGCCGAACGAAAAATCGTCCGGATCACTGCCGCCGACCAGCAGGACAAGCAGCGCCGCCGTCGGAATCCAGTCACTGCCTTTGCCAATTCCCGGAAGGCCGCCCAGCAGGACGCCGATGCCCATGATCAGCGCCACCGCAAGGGGGGATGGATCGGTCACGTTGACCAGCACGAACGCAAGGCCGATGCCCATGGCAAGTCCGGCAAGGGCCTGCAGCCCCTGCTGAACCGAACCGGCAACGTTGTGGTACATGGCCACCAGCGCGCCCAGTGGAGCGTAGTAGGGATAATTGGCAGCCGCACCGGGCATCAGCGGGGCGATAAGGAAGGCTACCCCGGCAGCAATTGCAGCCTTCGCCGCCAGTTGGAGCCGTTGCGTTGCAAAGGCCGCAGACAGCCCCGATACCGCCTGTTTGAGAAATTGGGTCCCCCTGGCCCAGCGGGCATCCGGGCGTACTTGCGGCTTGGTCATCAGCACAACGTTACGGGCGACCTGACGCTGCGGACAAAGCTGCTGGTCAGGCGTCCGCCCCGGCCAGGGGGACAGAGCTGTTTAGGACAAAGCGGCCGCCGCACGGCGTACTTCGGCAGCCAGTCGGTGGGCCCGCCCCGGCGTCCGTCCGTCCTCCTGCCGCTGCGGGATGTAGCCGAAGCCCAGGCCGTAGGCTGGGTCCGCGAACCCGAGCGCGGCGTTGGCTCCCTCATGCCCGAACGCGCGGTGGCTGCCGAAGTTCCGCGACGGGTGCGGTTTCATGAAGACGACGGCGAATGCGTTGTCCAGGCCGGAGGAACGGTCAAGGCCCCACACCTGTTCCCGGGACATGAGGTCAACGGTCGCAGCGTTAAGGAATGGTCTGCCTCCATTTATGCCTGTGGTGGCGGCGGCGTAGAGGCGGGCCAGGCCCTCAGCAGTTCCTACCCCGCCTGCCGCTGACATTCCTGCTGCCCGGACCGCGCGGATGTTGGGAAGTTCCATGATGGTGCTCACGGGGGCATTGCTGTTCATGCCTTCGAGGCTGAGCGGATCGAGCCAGGGCTGCTCCGGGCCGGCCGAATAGAGGACGTTCCGGTAGCGGGATTCCTGATCTTCCGGCAGGCCGAGGAAAAAATCGATGCCGAGCGGACCCCGGATCCGCCGGTCAAAGACCTCCTGCAGGGTTTCACCGGCAGTGCGGCGGCACAGTTCCTCCATGATGATCCCGATGGTCAGCGCGTGGTAGCCGAACTGCCTGCCGGGCTCCCACGCCGGGACTGCTGCGGCGAGCCGGGCAGCGGCGGCGGGAGTGGTGAATTCATCCAGGGCGAAGCCGCCTTCGATGCCCATGAGCCCGGCCTGGTGGGACAAAGCCTGCCTGACCAGGAGCCGGTCCTTTCCATGCGCCCCGAATTCCGGCCAGTAGTGGGCGACCGTTTGGTCCAGGTCCAGCAGTCCGTCCTGCACGAGCAGCCCGACCACCATGGCGGCAACCCCTTTGGAGCAGGAGTACGCCCCTGTCACGGTGTCCGCATCCATATCAGGGCCGCCGGCCAGTCCCACTACCTGGACTCCGTCCTGGTAGGCGGCCAGCTGCCCGCTGTACTGCGGGTCCCCGCGCAGGAATGAGTCGAACAGTTCCAAAACGCCGCCGTATCCGGGCGCCACAAAGCCGAGTGATGTCTGCATGGCGCAAGTGTAGCCGGAAAGCGCTTACCGGCGGGCGCCACCTAGTGTTCCGGGGCGGCCCCGTGGCCGGGAGCAACTTCCTCCCCCTCCTTGACGGGTCCCGGCGGTGTGCCGTCACCAAAGGGCCGGCCGCCCAGCGTTTCACGGCCATGGGCTTCCAGCCATCCGCCCAGGTCCGGCCCCGCAGGAACGATGCCGGTGGGGTTGATGTCCTCATGGACGATGTAATAGTGCTGCTTGATCTGCACGAAGTCGGTGGTGTCCCCGAACCCGGGGGTCTGGAAGAGGTCCCGGGCATAGCCCCAGAGTGCGGGCATCTCGGTGAGCTTCTGGCGGTTGCATTTGAAGTGGCCGTGGTACACGGCGTCGAAGCGCGCCAGCGTGGTGAACAGCCGCACGTCCGCTTCAGTGATGGTGTCACCCACTAGGTAGCGCTGCCGCGAGAGCCGGTCCTCCAGCCAGTCCAGTGCGGCCCACAGCCGGGCGTAGGCGGCGTCATAGGCTTCCTGGGACCCTGCAAAGCCGCAACGGTACACCCCGTTGTTGACCTCAGTGAACACGCGCTTGTTCACCTGGTCGATCTCCTCCCGAAGTGTCTCCGGGTACAGGTCCGGGGCTCCCGGCCGGTGGAACTGGGTCCATTCGGTGGCAAAGTCCAGGGTGATCTGGGGAAAGTTGTTGGTCACCACGGCGCCGCTGGCCACGTCCACGATTGCGGGAACAGTGATGCCCCTCGGGTAGCCAGGGAAACGCCTGAAGTAGGCATCCTGCAGTCTTTCGATACCCAGGACCGGGTCCACTCCTCCGGGGTCGAGGTCAAAGGTCCACGAGCGCGCATCGTGGGTGGGGCCGGGCTGTCCCAGGGAAATGGCGTCCTCCAGGCCGAGCAGGCGCCGGACGATGACGGTCCTGTTGGCCCAGGGGCACGCCCGTGCAGCGATGAGCCGGTACCGGCCCGCCTCCACGGGCCAGCCGGGCTCGCCATTGGTGCCCGGGGCGGCATCCCTGGTGATGCGGTCCTCGATGTAATTGGTATCACGGTTGAATTCCGCGCCGCCGGTGACGTAGGCGCCCCTGGTGCTGTGCTCTGTGCCGCCTGCCCCGGTGGCTTGCTGCGTGGTGTCGGTTTCCTGGCTCATGGGACCAGCCTATGCTCCCGCGTAGAGGACTGTGGAGATGGGCTGCCAGGCCCACAGCCAGGAGCCCGCCACCAGGGCCGCGAAGAGTACGATCCACACCGCGGAGGGAATTGAGGTGGCGCGCCACAGCAGGTAGGCGTCAGAACTCGCCAGCCTTTCCCGCCGGCGCAGGTGAAGGTGCGCCAGCTTGATGAGGTCGCGCACGGCGGCCACCAGCAGCGCCATCCCCAGGATGACGGCCACGTGCCCGACGAATGCCTCCGGGACCAGGAGCACCAGGAGAAGTGTCACTGCGATTGCGGTGAAAGTAATAAGGATGCCGGCAAGATTCCGCAGGAACAGCAGCGAGGCAGCCAGGGCAAGGCCGCCGGCCGTGATAGCGGCCGGGCCCCATCCGTTGAATCCGCACCAGACAAACGCGGCACCCACAATGGCCGGGACCGGGTAACCCCAAAAGCACGACCATGCGCTTGCGAGCCTGCTGCGGCTGTATGTGGTGGTGGTTCCGGAATGGTCCAGGCGCAGGCGGATGCCTGACAGCCGCTGGCCGCTCAGCAGTGCAGCGACCGCATGCCCCATTTCGTGCGTTGCCGTGGCCAGCAGTCCGAAGTACTTCCACGACCGCCGGGGAACGGACAAGGCGGCAGCGATCACCAGCGCCAGCGCGAGTTCGATAAAAGTCACTCTCGGGGCGTCCGCCCGGCTGAAGGCGTCCAGCAGCTTATTCCAGAGGTCGACGGATATGTTCATCAAAGCCAGGTGCCGGCCGGATCAGCGTATGCCATACGCGCCACAGTACCGGGACCTCCTGGGTGCCGGCTTAAAGCCGAAAGGCACGCCAACGAAAAGGGCGTGCCTTAGGATCGGTGGGGCCGCGGACGTTCCCGAAGCCCCACGTCGACTGTGTTAACTAGCCTTCGCACTCGGTGCAGTAGCTGTGGCCATCCTTCTGGCGCGCTATCTGGGACCGGTGACGGACCAGGAAGCAGGAGTAGCAGGTGAATTCATCTTCAGCCTGCGGGATGACCTGTACCACGAGCTCTTCGGCCACGAACTCGCCTCCGGGCACGCCTGCGCCGTCAAGCCCGTCAGCCTCATCCAGCTCCAGCACAACGCTGCGTGCGTCGGGAGCATTTGCTGACTGGAGCTGCTCGAGTGAGTTGTCCTGCGATTCCTTGACGTCGGAGCGCAGTTCATCGTAATCGGTTGCCACTTTAGGTGCTTCTCTTTTCTTTGGTTCGCCTGTCGCGTATGAAACGTACAGCATCACGAGGCTATTCCCCAATAGCCGGAGTATGTTGACCCTCCACTGGGTAAGGGTTGAAAGTAGGCAGCCCGCGGTTTATCACCGCAGCATGGGTGGCAGGGCAGCGGAGGACGCAACGCACGGCGCGGCCTCTGCAACATGAGTAAGGGGTATACGTGGAGCAGCTCACTGCAGAGTTCGGTGGTTCCCGGCGGGTTGGTACCGGTGTTGGTCCTGTCCTGGAAAAGTTCCAGGACGTGACCAGGATCGCTGTATTGCGGGGCGGAGGCCTGGGCGATCTGGTCTTTGCAATTCCGGCCATGTCCGCCCTCAAGGCGGCATATCCCGGCGCAACACTGACTTTGCTGGGCACCCCCGTGCACAAGGCACTGCTTGACGCAACCACAAGTCCCGTGGACGAGGTGTGCGTCCTGCCCTTTGCTGAAGGCGTCCGCCCGGGACAGGAGGACGCGGAAGAACTGGAATCATTTTTTGACGGCATGCGCGGGCGCCGGTTCGACCTTGCCGTCCAGCTCCACGGCGGTGGGCGCTATTCAAACCCGTTCCTCCTTCGCCTGGGAGCGCGGCACACGGTGGGCACGCGTACGGCGGACGCGGCCAGCCTGGAGCGGACGGTTCCCTACCTCTACTACCAGCACGAGCCGCTGAGGGCGCTGGAAGTCGCTGGCCTGGCCGGCGCCTTCCCCGTCGACCTGGAGGCACGCCTGGCGCCGGCGCCGGGACTGGCGCGCCCCGCCGTCGTTATGGACGACGGCGGCAGCGGGCCTTTGGTGGTGGTGCATCCGGGCGCCACCGATCCCCGCCGCCGGTGGCCGGTTGGGCGGTTTGCTGAACTGGCGGCAGGGTGCGCTGCGGACGGGTTCAGGGTGGTGGTCATCGGGGATGAGAGCGAGCAGGAACTGGCCGGACAGGTCGCGGAGCAGGCAGCCTCTGCCCACGTCCGTTCCCTGGCCGGGAACCTGGACATGGGCGGGCTTGTGGCGCTGCTGGCCCGTGCGGCAGTGGTGGTTGGCAATGACAGTGGCCCCCGGCACCTCGCCCAGGCGCTGGGAGTGCCCACCGTGGGAGTGTTCTGGGCGGGCAACGTCATCAACGCCGGGGCGCTGGGCAGGAGCCTGCACCGCATCCACGCGTCCTGGGTGACTGCTTGCCCCTCCTGCGGGATAGACGTCACCCAGGTTGGCTGGACGGCGCCCCGATGCCCCCACGACGACTCAGCCGTGGCAGATGTCGCGGTCCGTGACGTCTATGAGGACGTGCGGAGCCTGGCCGCGACCGAGCTGCCTCAAGAGGACGCATGAGCGGCGGGGAGGTCCTCACTGAGCCCGCGCCGGGGAACCTTGGCGGTGCAAAACCGGAACTGCTGGTGCTTAGGGCCTTAAAGCTGGGGGACCTGCTGGTGGCCGTCCCCGCCCTTAAAGCCCTCCGCCGCGCCTTTCCCGATCATCGGCTGCGGTATGCGGCCCAGGGCTGGCTGTCGGAAGCGTTGGGGCTGGTGGGCGGCTATGAGCTCCTGCCCACCCACGGCCTGGACGAGCCGCTGGCTTTGAAACCCGGCGTGGTGGATGTGGCAGTCAACCTCCACGGCAGCGGCCCTGAGAGCCAAGGACGAATCGAGGCTTTGCAGGCGCGGCAGACTATCGGGCACAGGAGCCAGCACCGGGACGGCCCGCCGTGGCGTTCCCAGCTGCACGAAAGGGAGCGCTGGACCGCGCTCCTGGAGTGGCACGGCATCGAAGCTGATCCGCTGGACATCCAGCTGCAGGCGCCCCATCAGCCCAGCCCCGTTCCCGGAGCCACCGTCCTGCATGTCGGGGCAGCCTACGGCAGCCGCCTCTGGCCTGCGGAGCGGTTCGCCGCTGTTGCCTCCGCGCTCGCAGTGGCCGGGCACAACGTTGTTTTTACCGGCGGCGGCGGGGAAAGGGACCGCGCGGTGGAGGTTTGCCGTCAGTCCGGCCTTCCCGACGATGCCGTGCTGGCGGGGAGGCTGGGGCTGGGGGAGTTCGCCGCCACCATCGCAGCTGCCCGGCTTGTGATCTCCGCGGATACCGGCGCTGCGCACCTGGCTTCGGCCTACGGGACGCCGTCGGTGGTCTTGTTTGGGCCTGCTCCGCCCGAAATCTGGGGCCCGCCCCCGGGGCCCCACGTAGTCCTGACCCGGGCTGAGCTGCGGCGGGGGGACACGTTTGCCCATGAACCCGACCCCGCCCTGCTGGCTGTCACCGTGCAGGATGTGCTGGCCGCTGTTGGGGAGCTGGGCGTCCTTTAGGGCCACGAAATCGCACCGGGAGCGGGCTCTCTATGTGCGCCCGCGCGGCTTAAAATGCAGGTATGGGCACTGAGCTGGAAATTGCCTTGGTGTTGTCCACGGCGTTCCTTTGGATCACTGGCACATTCGCAATCCTGTCGGCCATTGACCGCCCGGAGAGGAGGGCCCGGCGCCGTGAGCGCCGGGCCAGCCGGGCCGGGGAGCGCCATGTCCTGTACAGGACGGCAGTCAAGGGTTCGCGGCTCGCAAAAGGCACCAGGCCCCCAGGGAAACTTCATCCGCACTGACGCTGTCCGACGGTGACCGTTTGGGCAGTAGGCCGCGTTCGTCACAGCGGCGGCGTCCAGTGCGGGTCCGGCCAGCCCATTGTCCTTCCCGGCCGCCCCGGTAGGATCGCTTCAAGCTGCAAAGCCATTACACTTCCCCGGGAGTTGGTTCATCCATGATTCGTAGCAAGCGGTCGGTGAAGCAGTTGCTGGGCGCCGGAATAGCAACACTCAGCCTGGTTGCTCTGGCCGCCTGCGGATCCCCGGATGAAAAGTCCGTGCACTTCACCGCCGCCGGCGACATAGGCCTGGGCGAGGGCGCATTGGCCGTGCTGGACACGGTGGCCGAACTGAAGCCGGACTTCAATATCGCGCTGGGTGACTTCCCCTATGAGCCCGGTGCCGACCAGGAGTTCTGCGACATGGTCACAGGAAAGCTGGGCGCGGAGTTCGCGTACCAGCTGCTTCCTGGAAACCATGAGAGTGATGGCTCTGACGGTGATATTGAGAAGTTGGCCGCATGCCTGCCTAACCGGCTTCCCGGCCTGCAAGGCGATTACGCCGAACAGTGGTACGTAGATGTTCCGCAGGAAGAACCACTGGCCCGAATCATCGTGGTTTCACCAGGTATCGAATTTCCTGGTGGCAAGCTCGACTACTCAAAGGACAGCGAGCGGTGGAACTGGACGGAAAAGGCAATCGACGGAGCGCGGACAGAGAACATTCCCTGGACCGTTGTCGCCATGCATACTCCCTGTTTCACCATGGGGCGGTATGCCTGCGCAGCGGGAGAAGCCCTCACCAACATGCTGATCGAGAAGAAGGTGGACCTCGTTCTCAGCGGTCATGAGCACCTGTACCAGCGGACCCGCCAACTCGGCTTCAGTGACCGGTGTGAGTCTATGAGAGTCAAAACCGTTGAGAAGAGATGTGTGGTGGACACCGGAGATGCCATGACCCAAGGCAGGGGAACGGTCTTCGTCACTGTCGGCATTGGAGGGCGGACACCCCGCGAAATCAATATCGACGACCCCGAATCGCACTATTTCGCATCCTGGTCAGCCGGTAACCACAATTCGACACTGGGGACGCTGGACGTCACGGCGACCAACACCCGCATGGACGTGAAGCTTGTCCCGGCGGACGGCTACACCTTCTCCGATTCCTTCAGCATCCGGAAGTAATCACGGGCGCAGTGCGCACATAAGTGCAATGTCAGGACGGGGTGAGCGGAACCGGCGACGGCTGGGGGCGAGCACACGTGGTCTCAGGCGTATGCTCTCGTCGCCGGTTCCGTGAACCACACTAGGATCCGTGACAGGCCTGCGCCCGAGTAGTTGGTACCTGCTTTGTGGGTAACCCCGTACCCGGCGCCTCAAGTGCCGGAAACCGGCGCCAGGCCATAAAAAGAAAAAAGCCCCGGAAAATCATCGATTTTCCGGGGCTTTCCCATTGTGCGCGGAGGGGGACTTGAACCCCCACCCCCTTTCGAGGACTAGCACCTCAAGCTAGCGCGTCTGCCATTCCGCCACCCGCGCAGGTGGTGATTCGGAAACCGTTTCCGCCTTTCAGCGTTTCGCGTTTCTCCGAAGCAGCGAGAAAAACTCTAACACGACTTTTCCCGAAACATCGAATCGGGCCGAGTGGGTAGGCTGAGGGCAGCACATCAGCGCTGCACCAGCCAGTCATTCCCAGTGAGGAGCCCTCCATGCCTGACGTCCTGCCCGAGGATGAAGTTGTCCGGATCTGCCAGGAACTCATCCGGATAGACACCTCCAACTTCGGCGACGGCTCGGGCCCGGGTGAGCGCGCCGCGGCAGAGTATGCCGCCGGCCTTATTGAGGAAGTCGGCCTGGACGCCGAAATCTTTGAGTCCGCACCGGGGCGGGCAAACGTGGTCACCCGCATGGCGGGCGAAGACCCGTCCGCCAGCGCCCTCGTGGTCCACGGCCACCTGGACGTGGTGCCGGCGCTTCGGGACCAGTGGTCTGTGGACCCGTTCGGCGCCGAACTGAAGGACGGGCTGATCTGGGGACGCGGCGCCGTCGACATGAAAGACATGGACGCCATGATCCTTGCGGTGCTGCGGGGATTCGCCCGAACAGGGAGGAAGCCCAAGCGGGACATCATCTTCGCCTTCTTCGCGGACGAGGAAGCGGGCGGCGCTTACGGTGCCCGCTACGCCGTGGACAAGCGTCCGGAGCTGTTCGAGGGCGCCACCGAGGCCATCTCGGAGGTGGGCGGATTCTCGGCCACTATTGGCGGCCAGCGGACGTACCTCCTCCAAACCGCGGAGAAGGGCATCTCATGGCTGCGGCTCGTGGCCCACGGCAGGGCGGGCCACGGCTCCCAGATCAGCACGGACAACGCCGTGACGCGGCTGGCCGGAGCCGTCACGCGCATCGGCGAGTACAAGTGGCCCATCGAGCTGACCCCCACCACCCGCCAGTTCCTTGACGGGGTGACGGAACTCACGGGCGTGGAGTTCGACGCCGACAACCCGGATGTCCTGCTGAGCCAGCTGGGAACCGTAGCCCGGTTCGTTGGGGCAACACTGCAGAACACCACCAACCCCACGCTGCTCAAGGGCGGCTACAAGCACAACGTGATTCCGGAATCCGCTGAGGCACTGATCGACTGCCGCACCCTGCCCGGCCAGCAGGAACACGTCCTTGAGATCGTCCGCGAACTGGCCGGCACGGGCGTCGACGTCAGCTACGTGCACCAGGACGTCTCACTGGAGGTGCCCTTCGCGGGCAACCTGGTGGACTCCATGATCGACGCCCTGCACTCCGAGGACCCAGGTGCCAAGGTCCTGCCGTACACCCTCTCCGGCGGCACGGACAACAAGTCACTGAGCAGGCTTGGCATCACCGGATATGGGTTCGCGCCCCTGATGCTGCCGGACGAGCTGGACTTCACCGGCATGTTCCACGGCGTGGACGAGAGGGTTCCCGCAGATTCGCTGAAGTTCGGTGCGCGGGTCCTCAACACCCTCCTCACCAACTACTGACGCGGCCGCCATGACCCCCGAGGAAGTCCTGCCCGACGCCCTCCTGGAGCGGATCCGCGGCCGTGCCGCCGGCTATGACCGGGACAACGCGTTCTTCCATGAGGACCTTGAGGAACTGGTGGGGGCCGGTTACCTGAAAATATTCGTTCCAGCGGACGACGGCGGCCTGGGCTTCGGCCTCGAAGCGGTGGCGCAGTGCCAGCGCAGGCTCGCAACGGCCGCCCCCGCCACCGCACTGGCCGTCAATATGCACCTGGTGTGGACCGGCGTCGCGCATGTCCTCAAAGCACGCGGCGACACCTCCCTTGACTTCGTCCTCAAGGAAGCTGCGGACGGCGCGATCTTCGCCTTCGGCAACTCCGAGGCCGGCAACGATTCGGTCCTGTTCGATTCACGGACTACGGCGGCTCCCTTGCCGGACGGCGGGTACTCCTTCACAGGAACAAAGATTTTCACGAGCCTCTCGCCGGCGTGGACCCGCCTGGGGATTTTCGGCAAGGACCCGGATGCCCGGGAAGGGGAAGGCGAACTGGTCCACGGCTTCATCACCCGGGAAACGCCGGGATACCGCATCGTCGATGACTGGGACACCCTGGGCATGCGGGCGAGCCAGTCCAACACCACCGTCCTGGATGGTGCCGTTGTCCCGCCGGAACGGATCTTCCGCAGGATCCCGGTTGGTCCCAGCAGGGACCCGCTGATCTTCGCCATCTTCGCCTGTTTCGAGACGCTGCTCGCAGCCGTCTATACAGGCGTGGGGGAGCGTGCCCTCGCAGTGGGCGTGGAGACCGTGAAGCGGCGCACCTCGTTCAAGAACAACGGACGCAGTTACGCACAGGACGCGGACATCCGCTGGAAGGTTGCGGAGGCGGCCATGGCGATGGATGCCCTGTATCCGCAGTTGGCCGCAGTGGCCGCGGACGT
The DNA here is from genome assembly GCF_021129155.1 of Arthrobacter sp. AK04. Taxonomy (GTDB): domain Bacteria; phylum Actinomycetota; class Actinomycetes; order Actinomycetales; family Micrococcaceae; genus Arthrobacter; species Arthrobacter quantipunctorum. The sequence goes on along the minus strand of NZ_JAJOMC010000005.1, from coordinate 113,010 downwards.
GGACGCCCTGGCAGACCACGGAGCGCAGTGGTTCCCAAAGCTGGTGGGCCTGAAGGTGAACGCCACGGAGACTGCGCGGAAGGTGGTGGACCTGGCCATCCGCGTCAGCGGGGGCTCGAGTTATTTCCGCGGCTCAGAACTGGAGCGGCTCTACCGGGACGTTCTGGCAGGCATGTTCCATCCGTCCGATGATGAGTCCGCCCACAACACTGTTGCCAACGCCTGGCTGGGTCCGCTGGAAGGCTAGACCGTACGCTGGACCTGCAGGACCCGCCGGCGCAGCCAGAACCGGCGTCCGCCGCCCACATAAAGCTTGCTGCGCTCCAGCTCCCACTTGCCGTACTCGGAATGTTCCACCAGGCGGCGCCTTGCCTCAGGCAGTGAATCCTCAGGACTGACCGTCAGTACGAGGTACTCGTACTGCCTCAAATAGTCCCGTTCCCGCTGGACCGAGCTGGTGAGAAATTGTTCCTTCATTGCTCTCCATTTTCGTCCTTTTCCGGCTAACGTGAAGTCATGAGCATCGATCCGCGTGTCGCGCTTCAGTCCTTGACCACCGCTATGGAAGAACACCTTATAGCAGCATCCAACCGCCGCGGAGATGGTGACCCCTCCGTGGAGGCAGCGTTTTTTGCGGTCGCAGACGCCTTCGAAGTTTACGAAGATGCGCTCTATGAGGCCTACAACGAGGTGACGCCGCTCCAGGTCTTTGACGACGAGGACGACGAGGACGAAGAAAGCGACGTGGATGACGATGAGGACCTGGAAATCGTCCAGGAGTAGGGCCGCGGACTTACAGCGGCGCTGAAACATCCTCAAGGGCCCGGGCAATTTCGGGCGGCAGCGGCGTGAGCTGCGCGTCCAGGAGCTCTTTCAGCTGCGCGTGCGTGCGCGGACCCACTATGGCAGTAGCCACGCCGTGCTGGGACAGGAGCCAGCTGAGGGATACGTCCTGCGGCGTTCGCCCCAGTCCCTTGGCCGCCATGCACACGGCTTCCACGGTCCGGGAGGGCTTCTCCTCAAGGTAGGGCTCGACGTACCCGGCCTCGGCTGCCGATGCCGCCCGGGATCCGGAGGGAATGCTCCCGCGGTACTTGCCGGTCAGCACGCCGCGGCCCAATGGCGCCCAGGCCATGAGGCCCAGTCCGGCGTCTTCAACCGCAGGAATGAGCTCGGCCTCGGGCCTGCGCTGCAGGAACGAGTACTCGGCCTGGACTGCAACCAGGGGGAACCCGGCAACCGCAGCGGCCTTCGCAGTCTGCCATCCGTTGAAGTTTGAAACGCCGGCGTACCGCGCCCGGCCGGTGCGGACAGCGAATTCCAGGGCGGACAGGGTTTCATCCAGCGGAACGTTGGCGTCCCAGGCCTGGGCAAACCAGATATCCACGTAGTCGGTACCGAGCCGGGCCAGACTGGCGTCAAGTCCGGTGAGCATGGCGTTGCGGGACGTATCCACGCCGCGCCGGCCATCGGGCGTCGTCATCCCTGCCTTGGTGGAGATGGAAATCTCCGTGCGCGCCACGACGTCGCCCAGGAGCGAGCCGATCATCGCCTCCGAGCGGCCGTCGGCGTAGGACGCGGCAGTATCAACGTGGCGGCCGCCCGCATTAAGGAAGGTGCGCAGGAGTTCCGAGGCGTCCTGTTCGTCGGTTTCGCTGGCCCAGCCCATGGTGCCGAGGGAAAGGGCGGACACACGCAATCCACTGTTGCCGACGTAACGCTGCTGCATAGCAGCAAGCTTACGGGCAGAACCGGCACTGCCTATGACGTAGGGTCTTAGCGTGAACTGGTTTGAGGCGGCCCTGCTGGGCCTAGTGCAGGGACTGACCGAATTTCTACCGATTTCATCAAGTGCGCATCTTCGGATTGTGGGGCAATTCCTGCCCAATGCGGCTGACCCGGGGGCAGCGTTCACAGCCATCACCCAGTTGGGTACCGAGACCGCGGTCCTGGTCTACTTCTGGCGGGATATCGTCCGCATCGTCAAGGGCTGGACGGGTTCGCTGACCGGTAAGGTATCGCGGCAGGACCCGGACGCCAGGATGGGTTGGCTGGTTATCCTGGGCAGCCTTCCGATCATCATCCTGGGCCTCCTGTTCCAGGACCAGATCGAGTCCGTGCTCCGCAGCCTGTGGATCGTGGCCACCATGCTGATCGTCTTCGGGCTCTTCCTGGCGGTCGCTGATGCCATCGGCACGCAGGAGCGGGACCTCAGCCGGCTGACCTACAAGCACGGCATCCTGTATGGCTTCGCCCAGGCCCTGGCATTGATTCCCGGCGTTTCAAGGTCCGGCGGAACCATCACGGCCGGCCTTCTGATGGGTTACACCCGCGAGGCCGCCGCCCGCTATTCGTTCCTTCTCGCCATCCCTGCGGTGTTCGGCAGCGGATTCTACCAGCTCTACAAGACGGTCACCAATGAGGGCATCGCCGGCCCCTACGGGCTGCCGGAAACCGCACTCGCCACAATGATTGCCTTCGTTGTGGGATACGTCATCATCGGGTGGTTCCTGAAGTTCGTGTCCACCCGCAGTTACCGCTTGTTCGTCTGGTACCGGATCTTCCTTGGCCTTGCCCTGTACCTCCTGCTCGGTTTCAATGTCATCAGCGCCTAGCACTAGGCTTGGTGTGTGAAATCCTGGATATCCCGCCCCGTTCCTGACGTGCCCGGAAGCATGCCCGCCATCCGGCTGTTCGACACAGCGGTGCGCCGCGAGGTGGTACTGGAGAACGAGAAACGGCCGTCCATGTACGTCTGCGGCATCACGCCGTACGACGCCACCCACATGGGGCACGCATCCAGCTACGTGGCTTTTGACCTCCTGAACCGCGCCTGGCGGGACTCCGGCCGCGAAGTAGCCTATGTGCAGAACGTCACGGACGTTGACGATCCGCTCCTGGAACGTGCCGAGGCCACGGGTGTTGACTGGCGCGACCTGGCGGCCGGCCAGATCGAGCTTTTCCAGACGGACATGGAAGCACTGAATGTCCTGCCTCCGGACCACTACGTGGGGGCTGTGGAGTCCATCGGACTGATAGTGCCGGAAGTGGAACGGCTGGTGAGCCTTGGGCTGGCCTACACAGTGCCGGGCACCAATGGCGAACCCGACGGGGACGTTTATTACGACGTCGAGGCGGCAGGCAAGCAGTCCGTCGCACCGGATGCATGGTCCCTGGGTTGCATCTCCGGGCTGGCCGAGAGCGAGATGCTCGAGCTCTTTGCGGAACGCGGCGGCGACCCCGGACGGGCCGGCAAGCGGCAGTCCCTTGACCCGCTCCTTTGGCGCGTTGCGCGCGAAGGGGAACCGAGCTGGCCCGGCGGCAGCCTGGGAGCAGGCAGGCCAGGCTGGCATATCGAGTGCACGGTCATTGCACAGAAGTACCTGCCTTCACCCTTCACCGTCCAGGGCGGCGGTTCGGACCTTATATTCCCGCACCACGAGATGGGGGCCGGACACGCCTACTCCCTTGCGGGTGTTCCGCTGGCTAAGCACTACGCCCACGCCGGCATGGTGGGCCTCGATGGCGAGAAGATGAGCAAGTCCAAGGGGAACCTGGTGCTCGTATCGAAACTTCGGGCGGCAGGGGAGGATCCCGCCGCAATCCGCCTCGGCATCCTCGCCCACCACTACCGCTCCGACTGGTCCTGGACCAACGAAGGGTTCGAGGAGGCGAAGGCCACACTGGTTGCGTGGCGCCGGGCCCTGCGCCACGCTCCCGAGGGATCCGCCGCGCCGCTTGTGGCCGAGATGCGCGCAGCGCTTGCCGCCGACCTCAACGCTCCTGCCGCAGTTGCGGCGGTCTCCCGCTGGGCGGAGCAGGCAAACGCCGACGGCGGACCGGCAAGTCCTGCCGACCAGGCCCTGGTCAAGGATGCCGTGGACGCTTTGCTGGGAGTGGTTCTCTAAAACGGCCCCTCACAGCATGGTGCCGCACCCTGACCGCACGTGCCGGTCAGGGCCGGTCCTGGCCCCGGCGCTTGAGGTACCGCTCGAACTCCCGGGCAATCGACTCACCGGTGGCTTCCGGGAGATCCGCTGTGTCCTTGGCTTCCTCGAGCTGCCGGACGTAGGCCGCGATTTCGGGATCCTCGGTGGCCAGTTCGTCCACCCCCCGCTCCCAGGCGTCCGCTTCCTCAGCCAGTTCATGCGTATCCAGCGGAACCTGCAGCAGTTCCTCGATCCGGTGCAGCAGCGCCAGCTGGGCTTTCGGCGACGGCGCCTGGGCCACATAGTGCGGGACGGCGGCCCACAGCGAAATCGTGGGGATGCCTGCCAGCAACGCCACCTCCGACAGCACGCCGACAATACCCACCGGGCCTTCATACTGCGAGGCTTCCAGGTTCATCCGTTCGCGCAGCGGGGCGTCGTCCGACGAAGTGCTGACCGGAATCGGCCTGCTGTGCGGAACATCAGCCAGCAAAGCTCCCACCAGCACGACATAGTCAACGTTCAGCGCCTCGGCGTGGACCAGGAGTTCCGCCGTGTAGGCACGCCATTTATAGGACGGCTCTGTGCCCTGGACAAAGATGACATCCACGTTCGAGTCCGGAGCGCTTGCCTTATAGATGCGCGTGGAGGGCCATTTGATCTTTCGTTCTCCCGCAGCGTTCCGGCGTACGGTGGGGCGCGTGAACTGGAAGTCGTAATACTCGTCGGCGTCGATGGAGGCCACTTTCTTGCCGCCCCACAGTTTGTTCAGGTAACGCAGGGAGTCGCTGGCCGCTTCCCCGGCGTCATTCCAGCCTTCAAAGGCGGCAAGCATCACTGTCACGCGCTGTCCGTCAGCTACAGGCTGCAGGAACCGCTCCCGTTCGGGCCCGGCACCCGGTTCTGTGGTGTCTCCCTCGAAGCTATTCATTTCTTCACCCTACGTCCAAGGACCGCGGCTGTGCATTGAATGAAGCGCCGCAACACCACGCAAATGCAGTGCGGCCGGTCAGGGGGAGCCCCATATTCGCCAAGGGCGTAGCCATCAGCCGGCGCCCAGGCAGTCCCCGTAGACTTGGGGCATGCGATTGCCAGCCGACAGTTCCCCGCTCAAAGCCGTCCTGTGGGACATGGACGGGACGATCGTTGATACTGAGCCCTACTGGATCGCCGCCGAGCGCGCGCTGGTGGAGGAACACGGCGGGACCTGGTCCCATGACCAGGCCATGCAGCTGGTTGGCCAGTCGCTGACGTTCTCCGCCGGACTGCTCCAGGAAGCCGGCGTGGAGCTGGAAATCCGGGACATCATCGACACCCTCACCGGCTCGGTGGTCAGCAGCGTCCAGCGCCAGGTACCGTGGCGGCCGGGTGCCCGTGAGCTCCTCGAGGAACTCCATATTGCCGGTGTCAGGTGCGCACTGGTCACCATGTCCGAGGGCCCGCTGGCCAGGCAGGTAGTGGCAAGCCTTCCCCGGCAATACTTCGAGGTCCTGGTCACCGGGGACACCGTTGCCCAGGGTAAACCACACCCCGAGGCGTACCTGACCGCCGTCGAATGGCTGCAGGACGCAGACCCGGACCTGGCCCTGCACCACTGCGTGGCACTGGAGGACTCGGTGCCCGGCGTGTCCGCTGCCGTGGCGTCCGGCGTGGCAACTGTTGCGATACCGCATATTGTTCCGCTGCCCGAGGATAAGCGCTACACCCTCTGGGATTCCTTGGCCGGCCGCACGGTGGCCGACCTCGAATCGCTCCTGCCCGGCGGCCAGGGACTGCACGGGTTCGTGGACGCTGCCCGTCCGTTCGGGGACCACCGGTGACGGAAACTACCGTCCCGGTGAGGCGCGAAGGCATTCCGCTGGGCAGGATCGCGGGCGTCCCCGTGGTGCTGGCCTATTCCTGGTTCATCATCGCCGCCTTCACGGTCATCGTTTACGGGCCCGTCCTGGCCCAGCAGAACCCGGCCCTCGGCGTCAGCGCCTACATCGTGGCGTTCGCGTACGCCGTCCTGCTCCTCGTTTCGGTCCTGGTCCACGAACTCGCCCACGCCCTGACGGCCAGAATCTACGGCTGGCCCACGCAGAAGATCGTGCTCAACCTGTGGGGCGGACACACCCAGTTTGAAAGCTTCACGGCGTCGCCCGGACGCTCCGTCCTGGTGGCCCTCGCCGGACCGGCCGCTAACTTCGTCCTGGCGGGAGGAGCCTGGCTGCTCCTCAGCACGGCCAGCATGGGCAGCGTTGCGGAAATCCTCACCAACATCTTTATGTGGGCGAACTTTCTGATTGCCGTGTTCAACGTCCTCCCGGGTCTTCCCCTGGACGGCGGACGGCTGGTCGAATCGGCCGTTTGGAAGGCCACCGGCAGCCAGGCCAAGGGCACGGTTGCGGCTGGCTGGGGAGGCCGGATCATCGTCGTCGCCATCGGTTACTGGTTTGTTGCCAGGCCGTTGCTTGCCGGGGATGCTCCCGATTTCAGCCTCCTGATGATCACCGTGCTGGTGGGTGGGTTCCTGTGGATGGGCGCCTCGGCATCGATCCAGCAGGGAACCCTTCGGGGCCGGCTCCACCTGGTCAGCGCGGCGGGGCTTTCGACTCCCGCTGCCGGCCTGCCATCTACCTCCACGGTGGAGGACGCCCTGAAATACGACGGCGGGGACGCCACGGCGCTGGTGGTCTGCGGACCGGGCGGCCGGCCGGAGGGCGTTGTGGATTCCGCCGCACTGGCCTCCGTTCCTCCCTATGCCGCAGCGTCAACCCCCATCACCGCCGTTTCCTACGCGCTGTCTCCCGGCGCCTACGTCCCCGAATGGTCCAAGGGACAGGAGCTGCTCCAGTTCCTGTCCCAGCTGGAAGGGCGGCACTACGCCGTCGTAGACCACAACGGCAAGGTCACCGGACTGCTGTCCCAGGACGCTGTCCTGGCCGCCATCACGGGCAAACCCCGGCGGACCGATACACGCCGGCAGGGCCAAAACCGGTAGAGTTACCTGCCGGCCGGTGCTTTGCCGCCGCACACGCCGGATTGTTTCCACACGACATGCAGGCGCCACAGTTTTACAGGAGCGAGGAAAGTCATGAGCAGCGAAACCGCCGTCAACGAAGCCACAGAAGCAGCGGTCCCGGCCGGGGCTGCAGCCGGCGGCTCGCAGCCGGTGGGCGCCGCCCGGCGCCGGGGTCCCTTCCGCGAGGGGGAGCGTGTCCAACTGACGGACGAACGCGGCCGCATGAACACCATCACCCTCGAAAGCGGCGGCGCATTCCATACCCACCGCGGTTTCCTGAACCACGACGACATCATCGGCAAGGTGGACGGTTCAGTCGTTGTGAACAACGTTGGGCAGCAGTACCAGACCCTGCGCCCCCTGCTGTCCGACTTTGTCCTGTCCATGCCGCGCGGCGCCGCCGTTGTCTACCCCAAGGACGCCGGACAGATTGTTACCATGGCGGATATTTTCCCCGGCGCCCGCGTCGTGGAAGCCGGCGTTGGTTCCGGTGCGCTGTCCATCTCGCTGCTCCGGGCCGTCGGGGACAACGGATACCTGCACTCTTTTGAACGGCGTGAAGAGTTCGCTGACATCGCCCGCGGCAACGTAGAGACAATCTTTGGCGGCCCGCACCCCGCCTGGCAGGTATCGCTGGGCGACTTCCAGGAAGAGGTTGTCCGCAGTGAGGCACCTGGCTCCGTGGACCGCGTGGTGCTGGACATGCTGGCCCCTTGGGAATGCCTCGATGCCGTGGCCACCGTACTCGCCCCCGGCGGTGTCTGGATTAACTACGTCGCCACCGTCACCCAGCTTTCCCGCACTGCCGAAGCCATCCGGGCGGACGGCCGTTTCACCGAGCCCGACGCCTGGGAATCCATGGTGCGCGGCTGGCACCTGGAAGGGCTCGCCGTCCGGCCCGACCACCGGATGGTGGCACATACCGGCTTCCTGCTGGTCACCCGGCGCCTGGCGGACGGCGTCACCGGCATCTCTGTCAAGCGCCGCCCGTCCAAGACAGACTTCAACGAAGAGGACGTCAACGCGTGGACGCCGGGTGCGGTGGGGGAGCGGCAGGTCTCCGACAAGAAGCTTCGGCGGGCAGCCCGGGACGCTATCGCGGGCACCCACGTCAAGGATGATCCAGAGGTCACGAACTAGTCCACATTTCGGGAGTCTCCATCCCTACCTGCCATCTTGGGGCTAATGTCTTAATAGAAGCGCAGGAAGGGGCTGATACATCATGGAGACACCAAACCAGGACTCCGGACGTACACCGGCAGAGCAGTCTGCCGCCAACGACCTCTCGGTTGCAGACCGCCAGGTCAACATCCTCCGGGACAAGCTGAGGCATATTGACCGGCAGTTGGCTGCGGCAACGCAGAACAACACCAAGCTGGTCAGCATGCTTGAGACCGCCAAGGCCGAAATCCTCCGGCTGAAGAACGCCCTGGACCAGGAAGGCCAGCCGCCCTACAGCTTCGGCACCATACTCCAGCTCAATCCCAAGCGGCAGCCGGCCCCCGGCAGCAGCGGACAGGCGGCAACCGAGGAATCGGTTGACATCTTCAACGCCGGCCGGAAAATGCGCGTCGGCATCAGCCCCCTGGTGAACATCAACCAGCTGGCGGTTGGCCAGGAGGTCCTCCTGAACGAGGCGCTCCTCGTTGTTGCCGGGCTCGGCTACGAGCGGGCCGGTGAGCTGGCCACGCTCAAGGAGATGCTGGGAGCGGACCGGGCCCTCGTGGTGGGCCGCGCCGACGAAGAACGCGTCGTCCGGCTTTCCGGGGCGCTCCTCGCCGAAAAGCTCCGGGTGGGCGATGCCCTTTCCATCGACTCAAGGACCGGATACGCCCTCGAAAAGGTGCCGCGCTCCGAGGTGGAGAACCTGGTCCTGGAAGAAGTCCCAGACATCACGTATGAGGACATTGGTGGGCTGGGGCCCCAGATCGAGCAGATCCGCGACGCCGTCGAACTGCCGTTCCTCCACCCCGACCTCTACCGCGAGCACGGGCTCAAGGCACCCAAGGGCATCCTGCTCTACGGTCCTCCCGGCTGCGGCAAAACCCTCATTGCCAAGGCCGTGGCCAACTCGCTGGCCGCGCGTGCTGCGGAGCGTTCCGGCAACGTGGACCTCAAAAGCTATTTCCTGAACATCAAGGGACCTGAGCTCCTTGACAAGTACGTCGGTGAAACTGAACGGCACATCCGGCTGATCTTCTCCAGGGCACGCGAAAAAGCCTCGGACGGCAGCCCTGTGGTGGTGTTTTTCGATGAGATGGATTCGCTGTTCCGCACCCGCGGCACCGGTATCTCGTCCGACGTCGAAACAACCATCGTGCCGCAACTGCTCAGCGAGATCGACGGCGTGGAGCGGCTGGACAACGTGATCGTCATCGGCGCGTCCAACCGCGAGGACATGATCGATCCGGCCATTCTCCGGCCAGGCCGGCTGGACGTGAAGGTCAAGATCCACCGTCCCGACGCCGAGGCCGCCGCTGACATCTTCAACAAGTACATCACTACCGACCTGCCGTTCCACGAATCGGACCTGGCAGAGCATGACGGCGACGTGCAGGCCACGGTGGACGCCATGGTCCAGCGGACGGTGGAGGCTATGTACTCCACGGACAAGTCCAACGAGTTCCTGGAGGTCACCTACGCCAACGGGGACACCGAGATGCTGTACTTCAAGGACTTCAACTCCGGCGCCGTGGTGCAAAACGTGGTGGACCGGGCCAAGAAGTACGCCATCAAGGACCTCCTGACCACCCACCAAAAGGGGCTTCGGATCGAGCACCTGCTGCGCGCCGTCGTGGATGAGTTCCGCGAGCACGAGGACATGCCCAACACCACCAACCCTGATGACTGGGCACGGATCTCCGGCAAGAAGGGCGAACGGATCACGTACATCCGCACCATTGTCCAGGGCAAAGCCGGCCAGGAACCCGGCAAATCCATTGAGACGATGCCGACAACAGGCCAGTATCTATGACCGCTGCACCGGAGCCCGCCGCCGGGGGAGCATTGCCGGCCGGCGGGGCCATGCGGGTCATGGGCGCGGAAACCGAATACGGCATCCACGCCCCGTCCGCACCCTCGGCCAACGCCACCATGATGAGCGCCAGGGTGGTCCAGGCCTATGCACAGGTAACCCGCCAGCGCGCCGCCGGCGGTGCTGAGACCCGCTGGGACTACACGGACGAGGAGCCGCTCCATGACGCCCGCGGCTGGACAGTGGACCGCAGTTCCGCCCACCCAAGCCAGCTGACGGACCAGCCGCCGGTACTGGATGCGGAGGCGGTGGCGCTGGCCTACGGCCGCGAGGAACTTGAGCTCGACGGGCAGGACGAGTCCGGGACCCTCCTGATGAACATGGTCCTGGGCAACGGTGCACGGCTCTATGTGGATCACGCGCATCCCGAGTACTCCAGCCCCGAGGTGACCAATCCCCGGGATGCCGTGAGATGGGATGCGGCCGGCGACATGGTGGCGCTGGCCGCCGTTCGCCGCCTGGCTGCGGATCCAGACCTTCCGCCGGTCAACCTCTATAAGAACAACACGGACAACAAATCCGTTTCCTACGGCTCCCATGAGAACTACCTCATGCCGCGCTCCGTGCCCTTCGGCGATATTGTGCGGGGGCTGACGCCGTTCTTTGTCAGCCGCCAAATCATGTGCGGGTCTGGCCGGGTGGGCATCGGCCAGGACGCTTCAACTCCGGGATACCAGATCAGCCAGCGCGCGGATTTCTTCGAGGCCGAAGTCGGCCTGGAAACCACCATCCGCCGGCCTATCATCAACACCCGGGATGAGCCCCACGCCACCGCAGACAAGTACCGGCGCCTCCACGTCATCATCGGGGACGCCAACCTCAGCCAGGTCTCCAACTACCTGAAGTTCGGAACCACGGCGATGGTGCTCAGCCTGATCGAGGCAGGACTGGCGCCAAAGGTCGAAGTCTACGAGCCGGTCGCCGCGCTCCAGACAGTGAGCCACGACACCACGCTCACCGCCAGGCTGCGGCTGCTCGACGGCAGGCGGGTCACCGCCCTGGACCTCCAATGGATGTACCACGAGGCCGCTGCCAAGCTGGCCCAGGACACCGGTGTGGGAGACAAGGTGGACGGCGACGGGCACACGCACGATGTCCTGGAACGCTGGGCCGCCGTCCTCACCCAGCTCGACAACGACCGGGCCGCTGCCGCTTCCTCGGTGGAATGGCTGGCCAAACTGTCGCTGCTCAACGGATACCGGGAACGTGACGGGCTGGACTGGAACGACGCCCGGCTGGGACTCGTCGACCTCCAGTGGGCAGACATCAGGCCGGAAAAGGGCCTGTACTACCGGTTCCTCGCCAGGAACCGGATGCAGAGGATCCTTGAAGATGCGTCGATTGCGGGAGCAGTTTCCGAACCGCCGGCGGACACCAGAGCATTCTTCCGCGGCAGGTGCATCAGCAGCTTCGGCAAGGATGTGGTGGGCGCCAGCTGGGACTCCGTCATCTTCGATGTCCCGGGTTACGGGCGGCTCCAGCGCGTGCCCACCAGGGAACCCCTCCGGGGAACCAAAGCCCTGACCGGCGCGTTATTCGAACGCTACCGGGAAGCGGGCCCGTTCCTGGCAGAGCTTCTGGGACATAACGCTCCGCCTGCGGCGTAAACCGCCCCCGGAAGCCCACACCGTGGCAGGATGGGCATATCGGAGGATCCGCCGGATCCGATGACGGATATAAGGAGGGGTAACAATGGCAGGCCAGGAGCAGCAGCAGCCGCAATCGCGCGACAGCCAGGTCGACGAGGACATTCCCGAGGCGCCGCCCGCGCCGCCGGAGGCACAGGCATCCGCATCGACTGAAGGCGTCGACGACCTTCTCGACGAGATCGACGGCGTCCTCGAATCCAATGCTGAAGAATTCGTCCGGGCGTTCGTCCAAAAGGGCGGTCAGTAACCCGGATTCGGAGGCTGGCGGAAGCCGCGGAAGGCCCGAATCTGTACCGACGTTGAAGGACCACGTTCAAGGAGTGCATGAGTGCAGGAATCAACCGCCAACCAGGTAGCCGCCAACGCCACCTCATCATTTACCGAACACCTGCAACGGGACCGGCCGGAACTCCTTCCGTATAACCGGTCCCTCCAGGCAGGCGCGCCGGCGGCTGCCCCCTTGCAGGTTCCGCATGCCACCACCATTGTCGCCATGAGTTACGACGGCGGTGTGCTGATGGCGGGGGACAGGCGCGCCACCATGGGCAACGTCATTGCCAGCAGGCACATCGAAAAAGTCTTCCCCGCCGACCGCTACTCCGTCCTGGGGATCGCCGGAACGGCCGGAATCGCCATCGACCTGACCAGGTTGTTCCAGGTGGAACTTGAGCACTACGAAAAAATCGAGGGCACGCTCCTCAGCCTTGAAGGCAAGGCCAACAGGCTGGGCGCCATGATCCGGGGCAATCTTCCCCTCGCGATGCAGGGACTCGCCGTTGTGCCCCTCTTTGCCGGGTTCGACACCAGCGCCGGCGTCGGCAGGCTTTTCTCCTACGACGTCACCGGCGGCCGGTACGAGGAACGTGAACACCACACCGTGGGATCCGGTTCCGTCTTTGCCCGCGGTGCCCTGAAGAAGCTCTGGCGGCCCAACCTCACGGCGGCCGAAGCCGTCGCCGTCGCCGTCGAATCGCTTTACGACGCAGCCGACGACGATTCGGCCACCGGCGGTCCCGACACCGTGCGGCAGCTGTGGCCCGTCATCTACACCGTGGACAGTTCGGGCGCGCGCCGGGTGCCTGACAACGAACTGGCTGCAGCATCCCGGAACGTGATCGAGGCACGGACCATCGCCGGACGGGAGGCCTGAGATGACACAGCAGTTCTATGTTTCACCCGAGCAGCTGATGAAGGACCGCGCGGATTTTGCCCGTAAAGGCATCGCCCGGGGCAGGTCCGTCGTCGTCATCAGCTGCCAGGACGGAATCGCACTCGTCGCCGAGAACCCTTCCCCGTCCCTGCATAAGATCGGCGAGATCTACGACAAAATCGCGTTCGCCGCCGTCGGAAAATACAACGAATTCGAAAGCCTTCGCCAGGCCGGTGTCCGCTACGCCGACGTGCGCGGCTACTCCTACGACCGGGAGGACGTCACGGCCAGGGGACTGGCAAGCGTCTACGCGCAGAGCCTTGGAGCGGTGTTCACCGCCGAACAAAAACCGTTCGAGGTGGAGCTGGCCGTAGCCGAGGTCGGCGCCACCCAGGCGGAAGACCACCTTTACCGGCTGACCTTTGACGGCTCCATTGCCGACGAACACTCCTTTGTTGTGATGGGCGGCCAGGCGGACAAAGTGTCCTCCGTTATTGGAGAAGGCTGGCGCAGCTCACTGAACTTCGCTGACGCCGTACGCCTTGCAATGACCGGCCTGGTCCCACCCGGAGAGCCGGAAGAACAGGCAAAAGCACTTCCGGCAGGGGCGCTGGAGGTAGCAGTCCTGGACCGGCAATCGGAAACCACCCGCGGGTCCAGGCGCGCCTTCCGCCGGCTCAACGACGCGGACATCACTGCACTGCTGGCCTAGGAGGACAGGACAGATGGACAAGAGAATCTTCGGCATCGAAACCGAATTCGGGATCTCATACTCGAGCCCGGATTCGAGGCCGCTCGCCCCCGAGGAAGTGGCCCGCTACCTTTTCCGCAAGGTGGTCAGCTGGGGGCGTTCGTCCAACGTGTTCCTGACCAACGGCTCCAGGCTGTACCTCGACGTGGGATCCCACCCGGAGTATGCCACGGCCGAATGCGACGACCTGGCGCAGCTCATTGCCCACGACAGGGCCGGCGAGCTGATCCTGGACGACCTCGTGGACGAGGCGCAGGCCCGGCTCGCAGCCGAAGGCTTCAACGGAACGGTGTACCTCTTCAAGAACAACACCGACTCTGCGGGGAATTCCTACGGCAGCCACGAGAACTACCTCATTCCGCGCCGCGGCGAGTTCTCCCGGCTCGCCGAGATCCTGATCCCGTTCCTGGTCACCCGCCAGCTGATCGCCGGCGCCGGAAAGATCCTCAAAACACCCCACGGCGCAACATACGCCTTCTCCCAGCGGGCGGACCACATCTGGGAGGGCGTCTCCTCCGCCACCACCAGGTCCCGTCCCATCATCAACACACGCGACGAGCCGCACGCTGATGCCGAGTTCTACCGCCGCCTCCATGTCATCGTGGGGGACTCGAACATGTCCGAAGCCACGGCCCTCATGAAGATCGGCACCGTGGACCTCGTCCTGCGCATGATCGAGGCCGGAGTGATCATGCGGGACATGCGGATGGAAAACCCCATCCGCAGCATTCGCGAAATCTCCCATGACCTCAGCGGCCGGGCATTGGTCCGGCTGGCCAACGGACGCCAGCTCACCGCTCTCGAAATCCAGCAGGAATACCTGACCAAAGTCACGGCATTCGTCAAGGAGCACGGCCCGCACAACCCCCACGTCCCGGTCATCCTCGACCTGTGGGAGCGGACGTTGAAGGCCATCGAAAGCGGCGACTTCCGCGGGATCGACACCGAAATTGACTGGGCCATCAAGAAAAAGCTCATGGACAAGTACCGTGAACGCCACGGCCTGGGGCTGGACGCCCCGCGGATAGCCCAGCTGGACCTCACCTACCATGACATCTCCCGCAGCCGCGGCCTCTACTACCTGCTTCAGTCACGCGGTGCGGTGCGCCGGATCGTGGACGATACCGTCATCAAGGACGCAGTGGATGTCCCGCCGCAGACCACACGGGCCAAGCTCCGGGGAGACTTCGTGCGCCGTGCCCAGGAGCTGGGACGGGACTACACCGTTGACTGGGTGCACCTGAAGCTGAACGACAGGGCTCACCAGACCATCCTGTGCAAGGACCCCTTCCGCAGCGTCGACGAGCGCGTGGACGCCCTCCTCGACTCTATGGGCTGACACCCAGCTTCAGGGGCTATTCTGGATAGGGCCCTTTAGAGGGACCCCGCGATGCCCGCCGCTGCCATGCGGAACATCGCAGCCACCCTGCCCCGACGAAAGTTTTCTTACGTGCGCCGACTACTAGCAATCCTTCTTCCCGGTCTGCTGTTGCTGACCGCCTGCGGCGGCTCAACCGCAGAGCCGGAGCCCACCAGCGTATCCGCCGGCGAGACTGCCAAGTTCGACTCCCTCAAACTGACCGACAACGGGGACAAAAAAGCCCCCGGCGTGGAATTCACCAAGCCGCTGGAAGTGGCAGAGCCCACCATCAAGGTCATCACCGAGGGCAGCGGTGAGGCGGTGAAGGCAAACCAGGTCGCCAATATCTCCATTCTGGCGCTCAACGGCACTGACGGCAGTACCCTTGAGGACACCTTTCCCGGCGAGCCCGAGCCCCTTGAACTCAACGACGAACTGAAGACCAGCAGCGAGGTTATCTACAACGCCTTTGTTGGCGCCAAGGTAGGTTCCAGCCTGGCCCTGGCCGTCCCCGGGCAGCAGAGTGCACCGGCCCCGAGCCCCTCGGACGGAGCCAGCCCCGGCCCGTCCGCCGCGGCGGAGCCCACCCAGTTGTTGATCATCAAGGTCCTGTCCGCCGAGGACGTGGCGCCCGTACTGGAAAAGCCTGAGGGCGAGACTGTCACCCCGCCGGCAGGACTGCCTACCGTGTCCGAAAAGGACGGGGTCCCCGAGATCAACGTTGAGGGTGTGGCTGCTCCCACGGCCCTCGTATCGCAGGACCTCATCAAGGGCAACGGCGCCACGGTGAAGGAAACTGATACCCTCACCGTGAACTACGTGGGCGTCACCCTTGAGGGCGGCACCAAGTTCGACTCAAGCTTTGACCGTGGCGAGCCTGCAAGCTTCCCGCTCACCGGCGTCATTAAAGGCTGGACACAGGGCCTTGCCGGAAAGACGGTCGGCTCCCGCGTCCTGCTGGTCATCCCGAAGGACCTTGCCTACGGCGATGAAGGACAGGGCGAGGCCAAGGGAGACCTGGTGTTCGTAGTGGACATCCTCGGGGCGAAGTAGCAACACTTACTGTCACAGCAGCACAGGTTACGGCAACGCCGCGGCTGGCCCGCGGCTGCAGGAACCAGCAGCACAAAGAAAAGCAGCACTGACATCTAAGGAGCAACCATGTCATTTGGTCAGCGTGAATTCGACCGCCAGAAGCCCGAGATCGACTTCCCGGAGGGCGACGTCCCCACCGAGCTGGTCATCACCGACCTCATTGAGGGTGACGGACGCGAAGCCAAGGCCGGCGACACCGTGTCCACCCACTACGTGGGCGTCGCCTGGTCCACCGGCGAGGAGTTCGACGCCTCCTGGGGCCGCGGAGCTCCGCTGGACTTCCGTGTGGGCGTGGGCCAGGTCATCCAGGGCTGGGACCAGGGCCTGCTGGGTATGAAGGTGGGCGGCCGCCGCCGCCTGGAGATCCCGTCGGAGCTGGCCTACGGCTCCCGCGGCGCCGGCGGAGCGATCGCTCCGAACGAAGCCCTGATCTTCGTGGTGGACCTGGTGGGAGTCCGCTAAGCAAGGATTACCGGCCTCCGCTGCCGCGCTTTCTGCGTTCCGCCCCGGACTTTAGTAACGTAACCAGAGTGCCCGTATCCCGTACTGAACGTCTCCTCAACCTGCTGATCGCACTCCTGAACACCCGGTATGGGTTGCGCCGCAGTGAGCTGCGCGAGAAGGTCTACCACGATTCTTCCGGCAACGACGTCGCCTTTGGGAGGATGTTCGAGCGGGACAAGAATGACCTGCGCCAGTTCGGTTTTGAGGTGGAAACCCTCACGGACATGGGGTGGAGCGAGGACGACCCCGCCACCACCCGCTACCGCATCGGCAAGGAATCCAACCGCCTTCCCGATGTCCAGCTGGGGCCGGACGAATGGACTGTCCTCCTCCTGGCCTCCCAGCTGTGGGAGCGGGCTGCCCTTGGCAATGCAGCCCAGAGCGCACTCCGGAAACTCCAGGCGTCAGCGCATCTGGCGGAAGCCGCCCTGCCCGCCCCCGCACTGCCCGCCGGCGTCCAGCCACGCATCAAGCCGGCAGGACAGGCCTTCGACGACCTTGTCGCCGCCATGCACTCGCGGCACCCCGTCACCTTCATGTACCTTGCGGGCAGCACAGGCAATGAGGAGCTGCGGACCGTGGAGCCGTGGGGCCTGGGGAGCCGGTTTGGCCAGTGGTACATGGTAGGCCACGACCGTGTCCGGGAAGCGCCACGGCACTTCCGTCTTTCCCGCATTACCAGTGCCGTCACAACCCTGGACAAGGAACTGTATACGCCGCCGGCCGGCTTCAACGTCCGCCGGGAATTGGACCGCCTCCCCGAACTGCCGCTGCGCACCGCCGTCGTGGACGTCCGCGAAGGGCGCCTCCTGGCACTGCGGCGGAGGAGCTCAGGGGAAGGCAGTATGGCCGGCCGGCCGGCGGCCGGCTATGAGCGATTGTCCGTGCAGTACCGGGACCCCGAGGCGCTTGCTGAAGAACTCGCCTCCTATGGACCGGATGCGCTGGCGGTAGAGCCCCCTGAACTGGTCTCTGCGGTCCTGCGCAGGCTGCGCGCGGCTGCGGCGTTCAGTTCCGAGCCTGAACCCGCCCACACCCTCGGCGCTGCCCGGACCGCTGCTGTCCGCAAACGCACATCCGAGGACCAGCTCAAGCGGATGCTGCAGCTGGTGCCCTTCCTGGTGCACAACCAGGGCCTGCACATCCAGGACGTGGCAGACCGGTTCGGGATCACCAGGAAGGAGCTGGAGAACGATCTGCAGATCCTGATCTGCTCCGGCCTGCCGGAGGGATACCCGGACGACCTCCTGGACATCCACTGGGACGACGACCATGTTTACATCACCCAGGACCTGGACCTGACCAAACCGGTCCGCTTCACTGTGGAGGAAGCCTGCGCCCTGCTGGCCGGACTGGAGACGCTGAACGGACTGCCGGAAGTTGCTGAAGGCGGAGCACTGGAATCGGTGACCATGAAGCTGCTGGCGGCCGCGGGTGAAGAAGGCCTCCGGGCGGCTTCCCTGGCCGGTCCGGAAGTGGCCCCGGCTGACGCCGCCACGCACGCTACCGTCCGGCAGGCCATCGATTCCCGCTCCCAGCTTCACCTGCGGTACCTCTCGCCACAGCGGGACACCATCACAGAACGCAATGTGGATCCGGTGCGCCTCTTTTCGCTGGACAACACCTGGTACTTCGAGGCGTACTGCCACCTGGTGCGCGGCTTCCGCAATTTCCGCCTGGACCGGGTCCAGGCGGTTCGCCCGAGCGGCGCTCCCGTTTCGGACGGCATCACGCCCGCGGAGGGGGTTCCAGCCAGGCTTTTCACCGCGAACGACGACGACACCACCGTCACCGTCCAGCTCACCCGGCAGGGGAGGGGGCTTGCAGACGACTATTACGCGGAACGGACAGCAGAACTTCCCGACGGCGGGCTGGTGGCCGAGATCCGGTTCGGCAATACGGACTGGCTGCCGATGTTCGTGGCCCAGCACGGCGGTTCTGCCAGGATCCTGGCACCGGTTGAGCTGGCGGAGGCATCCCGCAGCTGGTTGGCGGCAGCCTTGGCCAGGTACGGCGGCTAGACTTCTCAGCATGCCTTGGTGGTCCTGGATCCTGATATGGGTGGCGCTCGTTGCGCTGTCACTGCTCTTCTATGTCCTGTTGGGCATTCGCCTGTTCCGCCAGTTCATGGCGACCGTCAAGGATCTGGGGGCAGCCGGTGAGAAGCTGGGGCACCTGGGACCCATCGATACGCCGGATGATTCAGCCCCGGCGGCGCCCCCGCAAGGCGCGGCGGTTTTTGCCTCGCCCACGCTCATGCGACATGATTACGAGGCATCCAAGTCGTCCCGACGGGAAATGCGCCGCCTGCGGCGCGTGCAGCGCAAGAAAGACCGGGGCCAGCCCCAGGCGCTCGGCGATCTCGACTTTACTTAGAAGTAAAATGTACTTAGACGAAAGGATTTCCCGTGGGAAGACTCTTTGATGGCCCCTGGCCCATCGTAATTATCATCGTTGTTGCTTTGCTTCTCTTTGCCGCTCCGAAACTTCCGGCCATGGCTCGCAGCCTTGGACAGTCCATGCGGATCATCAAGTCCGAGGTCAAGGAAATGAAGAACGACGGCAAGCCCGACACCACCGACGCCTCAGGCCCGGTGGAAGGAACCATCGTTAACCACCCCAAGGCGAAGCCCGGCGAGCCGACCGACGGCACTGACGTTCCGCCGTCGAACCGCGCCTGACCCCCAGTGGCACTGTCGCGGGCCCGTAAAGCCAACCCCGAGGGGCGCATGGCTCTTTGGGACCACCTCAAAGAGCTGAAGAACCGGCTGATCAAGTCGGCCATCGGCGTCGTCATTGGCGGCATCGGAGGATGGATACTTTACGATCCGCTGCTGAAAGCCCTGGCCGATCCGGTCAACCGCATCTCCCAGCAGACAGGCGGGCTTTCGGCAATCAACTTTGGCACCATCGCCTCTCCCTTCGACTTCAAGCTGCAGATGTCGCTCCTGATTGGCGTGGTGATCTCCAGCCCGATCTGGATCTACCAGCTGTGGGCCTTCATCACACCGGGGCTCACGTCCAAGGAGCGCCGCTACACGCTGGGGTACATGGCTGCTGCTGTCCCGCTGTTCCTTGCCGGCATCTGGGCGGGCTGGCTTGTGGTCCCGCAAGTGGTCCGGGCCCTCACCCAGTTCACCCCGGACGGTTCGTCCAGCGTCATTGACGCGCGCACGTACATCGAGTTCGTCACCCGGATGGTCCTGGTGCTGGGTATCGCCTTCCTGGTGCCCGTGGTGCTGGTGGGCATCAACATGGCCGGAGTCATTTCCGGGCAGACCATCCTCAAGGCCTGGCGCATCACCGTGTTCCTGGTGTTTGTCCTTGCTGCCATTGCCGCTCCCGGCGCGGACGCCATTTCGATGTTCATGCTGGCGGGTCCGCTTCTGGTGCTGTTCTTTGCCGCAATCGGTGTTTGCCTGATGAACGACAAGCGCCGGGCGCGCCGTCAGGCCAAGCGGGCAGCCGAAACAGAGGCAACAGCAGACATCGCCACCCCGGGCAGTGAGCTGAAGAACCTCTAGCCGCCCGTTAGGCTTGGGGTATGTCCTCCAACACCGGGCCTTCTTCCTCTGGACCGTTCACTCCCGGACCCCCTGACTTCGAAGAGCTTTCACCCGCCGAGCGGTACCAGGCCAGCGCCAAACGCAGGGCCGAGGCAGCGACGTACCTCGGAGCCTTCATCCGCACGCTGGACTTCGAGCTCGACGACTTCCAGCGGCAGTCGTGCCTGTCCCTGCAGGAGGGCAGGGGAGTGCTGGTGGCGGCGCCTACTGGGGCCGGGAAGACCATTGTTGGTGAATTCGCCATCTACCTGGCGCTGGAACGCGGCCTCAAGGCGTTCTACACCACGCCCATCAAGGCCCTCAGCAACCAGAAATTTACCGAGCTTTCCGAGAAGTACGGCGCACGGAACGTTGGCCTGCTCACTGGCGACACGAGCATCAACGGCGACGCGCCCGTCGTCGTGATGACCACGGAAGTGCTGCGGAACATGCTGTACGCGGACTCCGCAACCCTCGATGACCTGGGCTATGTGGTGATGGACGAGGTCCACTACCTTGCCGACCGGTTCCGCGGCGCTGTCTGGGAGGAAGTCATCATCCACCTGCCGAGCGAGGTGCAGGTGGTCTCGCTCAGCGCCACGGTCTCCAACGCCGAGGAGTTCGGTGCGTGGCTGGACACTGTCCGGGGCGACACCGACATCATCGTCTCCGAGCACCGGCCGGTACCCCTCTGGCAGCACGTGATGGTGGGGCGCCAGATCATGGATCTGTTCGCCGGGGAAACCACTTTCGACGAGATCGCCCCGCCGGTGGACGGCGACGGAACGCAGCCGGTCCCGTCCGCGGACAGCACCAAGGGGCGTGGCTTCGACGTCAATCCGGACCTCCTCAAGGTGGCACGCAGCGAAATCCAGCAGAGCTTCCGCAGCCGCCAGGGAGGGCCTGGCGGACGCGGCCAGCGCGGAAGGCGCGGCAACGACCGCCCGGGCCGGGGCGGCGACGAACGCGGTGTCCGTCCGGCCAGCCGGCCACAGGTCATCGCGAGCCTTGACCGCATGGACCTGCTGCCAGCCATCACCTTCATCTTTTCCAGGGCAGGCTGTGACGCTGCCGTGGCGCAGTGCGTGGGGTCCGGACTGTGGCTCACCACCGAGAAGGAACAGCGCATCATTACCCAGCGCGTTGACGAGGCCGGGCAGGACATTCCCCCGGATGACCTGGACGTCCTGGGCTTCTGGACCTGGCGTGACGGCCTGATCCGGGGCTTTGCGGCGCACCACGCCGGCATGCTTCCCACGTTCAAGGAAGTGGTGGAGAAACTTTTCGCCGACGGCCTGGTCAAGGCAGTTTTCGCCACGGAAACACTGGCGCTGGGCGTCAACATGCCTGCCCGCTCCGTGGTGCTGGAAAAGCTGGACAAGTTCAACGGCGAAGCCCACGTGGACATCACCGCCGGCGAGTACACCCAGCTGACCGGCCGCGCCGGCCGCCGCGGCATCGACGTGGAGGGCCACGCGGTGGTGCTGTGGCAGCCCGGGACGGATCCGACGGCGGTTGCCGGCCTTGCGTCCCGGCGCACCTACCCCCTGAACTCGAGTTTCCGGCCCACCTACAATATGAGCATCAACCTGCTGGCACAGTTCGGCCGGGCGAGGGCCCGGGAAATCCTTGAGTCCTCCTTTGCCCAGTTCCAGGCTGACCGTTCCGTTGTGGGTCTGGCCAGGCAGGTGCGCAGCCGGGAGGAGTCGCTGGCCGGGTACGCCAAGTCAATGACCTGCCATCTGGGTGACTTCACCGAGTACGCACGGCTGCGCCGGGAACTGTCCGACGCCGAAAACGCAGGCTCCCGCACCAAGTCGCGCGTCCGGAAATCACTGAATGACGATTCCCTGGCGCGCCTGCTGCCGGGGGACGTGGTGGATGTTCCCGGCGGCAGGGCACCCGGCCCGGCAATCGTGCTGAGCTCGGACCACACCAGCCGGGAACCCCGGCCCGCCGTCCTGACGCTGGACAACCAGCTGCGCAGGATCGGGACCGACGACCTTGAGGGACCCATCTCTCCGCTGACGCGCATCCGCATTCCCAAGTCCTTCAACGCCAAAGTTCCCAAGTCCCGCCGGGACCTGGCGTCCTCGGCACGGAATGCACTGCGCGAAAACCGGCCGCCTGCCCCGGGCAACAACCGCAACAACGACTTTGGCCTCGCAACCGCCCTGCCGAACCAGGAAAAGCGCATTGCCGAGCTCCGCCGCGCCTTGCGGGCCCACCCGTGCCATGGCTGCAGCGAACGCGAAGACCATGCCCGCTGGTCCGAACGCTGGTGGAAGCTGCGCCGCGAAACCGACGGGCTAGTCCGCCAGATCCAGGGCCGGACCAACACCATCGCCAAGACCTTCGACCGCGTGTGTGATGTCCTCTCCACCTACGGGTACCTTGAACAGGCAGCGGATGGGCGGCTCTCCATCAGCCCCGACGGCCAGCGGCTCCGGCGGATCTACGGGGAAAAGGACCTGCTCATCTCCCAGTCGCTGCGGCTGGGAGCGTTCGATGACCTGGACGCCGCGGAGATCGCGGCCCTTGCGAGCGTGCTGGTGTACCAGGCGAAACGCGAGGACCGGGGGCTGAGGCCGCGGATGCCCAGCATCTCCCTTGAGACGTCGGTGGATATCGTCGTCCGTGAATGGTCCGCCCTTGAGGATGTGGAAGAGGACAAGAAGCTTCCCCTGACCGGCGAACCTGAACTCGGGCTTGTCTGGCCTGTGTACAAGTGGGCCAAGGGCCGCCACCTGCAGGACGTCCTCAGCGGTACGGACCTCGCCGCGGGCGATTTCGTCCGCTGGGTCAAGCAGGTTGTGGACCTGCTGGACCAGCTCGCCAAAATCCCCGGCCTGGATCCCCGCCTGGCAAGGCTCTGCGCCGAAGCCATCTCGCTGATCCGCCGCGGTGTCGTGGCCTATTCCTCCGTCCTCTGATCAGCCGTGCCGGCTGACCGCCGGCACGCCCCAACGCCAGGAGCACTTCCCGTATGTCCCAGCCTGAACAGCTGCCCGCCCCGCGGGCAAAAACGGTCCTTTACCGGAACGGCTCCGTGTACACGGCCGCCGACCCCTTTGCCACGGCAATGGTGGTGGATGGGGGCACAGTGGCGTGGGTGGGATCCGAACAGGCTGCCACCTCCATCGCGGACAGCTCCATGGAAATCATCGATCTCCGCGGAGCCCTCGTTGCGCCAGGCTTCATGGACTCCCACATCCACCTGACGGAGACGGGGATTGCGCTGGACTCCCTTCAGCTGGGCGGAGTCCGTTCAGCCAGGGAGCTGCTTGACGCCGTGGCCGCGGTTCCCGGTGACGGCCCGGTCCTGGGTCACGGCTGGGACGAGACCACCTGGCAGGACAGCAGCCTCCCCACCGAAGATGAGCTCGAGCGTGCGGCAGCGGGACGTGCGGTGTACCTGTCCCGGGTGGACGTGCACTCCGCGCTGATCTCCGGACCACTGGCCCATGCTGCCGGTGTCCGGCAGCTGGACGGGTTCGACGGCGGCGCCAGGGTCCGCCGCGCCGCGCACACGGCCGCCCGGCAGGCAACCCGGCGCCTCCCGCAAGAAGCATTGAAGCGGCACCAGGCCAGGGCACTGTCCGAAGCGGCAGCCAACGGTTACGTGGCGGTAGCGGAAATGGGGGCACCGCATATCGGCGGTGCGGAGGACCTTCGGCTTGCAGGAGCCTGGAACAGCGGGGCGGACGGAAGGGCGGGGGTTCCTGAAGTCCTGCCCTACTGGGGGGAACTGGCGTCCTCGGAAGAGCATGCCCGCAGCCTCCTGGACCAGTTCGGCTTTGCCGTCCGTGGGCTCGCAGGCGACCTGAACATCGACGGCTCCGTTGGTTCCCGGACCGCTGCCCTGCGGACCGGGTACAGCGATGCCCCTGACGAGCAAGGCAGCCTCTACCTGAGCGTGGAAGAGGCCGCGGCACATCTCGCCGCCTGTTCGCTTGTGGGAGTGCAGGGCGGTTTCCACGTCATTGGCGACGCAGGCCTGGACGCCGCGCTGGCGGCACTGGAACTGGCCGCCAGGGAAGTGGGTGAGCAGCGGGTGCGTGCAGCCGGACACCGTTTTGAACACGTGGAAATGGTTGATCCAGCAGCCATCGAGATGCTGTCACGGTATGCCGTGACGGTGAGCGCCCAGCCGGCGTTTGACGCTGCCTGGGGAAACCCGGGAGGTCTCTATGAGCGGCGCCTGGGGGAGCGGAGCCGCTCCATGAACCCGTTTGCTTCTCTCTACGCGGCCGGCGTGCCCGTATGTTTCGGCAGTGACAGCCCCGTGACGCCGCTGCGCCCCTGGTCCAGCGTCAGGGCGTGCCTGGAGCACCATAACGAAAGTGAACGGATTTCCGCCCGGGCCGCTTTCCTGGGCCACACCCGGGCGGGCTGGCGGGCGGCAAGGTACGCCGACCCCATGGCCGGCCAGCTCGTACCAGGCGCTCCCGCAAGCTTCGCTGTATGGGAAGTGGAGGAACTGATGGTCCAGGTCGCCGACGGCCGGGTCCAGTCCTGGAGCACCGACCCGCGGGCGCGCACGCCGCTGCTGCCTGCCCTGGATACCGGCACCGACCCCGTGTGCCTGCAGACGGTCCGCAACGGCGTCGAACTTTACGCAAGTCCGGCGCTGCGGTCCTGACCGGAGCGCGGCCGACCTATAATTGATAGTTGCGCCCTCCGCCGATCCGTTCGCAGCCGGGCGCACTGACCATTTCCCCCAGGAAAGGCCCCCTGTGCGCGTCCTCACCATCATTCCCACCTACAACGAACTGGAATCGCTGCCCAAGACCCTTCAGCGGCTTCGCACGGCAGTTCCGGCGTCGGATGTGCTGGTGGTGGATGACAACAGCCCTGACGGTACCGGGCAGCTCGCGGACGGCTTCGCCGCCGAGGATTCCCAGGTCCATGTCCTGCACCGGAAGGGCAAGGAAGGCCTCGGTGCCGCGTACATCGCCGGGTTCAGGTGGGGCCTGGACGCCGGTTACGACGTCCTCGTGGAAATGGACGCGGACGGTTCCCACCAGCCGGAGCAGCTTCCCCAGCTGCTGGAAGCTGTTGAGCAGGGCGCTGACCTTGCCATGGGTTCCCGCTGGGTTCCCGGCGGGAAGGTAGTTAACTGGCCGCTCTACCGCCAGGCCATTTCCCGGGTGGGAAGCACCTACGCCCGCCTGATGCTCGGGCTGAACATCAAGGACGTCACCGGCGGGTACCGTGCGTTCCGCAGGACAACGCTGGAAAAGCTCAACCTGGACCAGGTCGACTCCGTCGGCTACGGCTTCCAGGTGGACCTCGCCTTCCGCGTGGCCCGGATGGGGCTCCGCATCGAGGAACGTCCCATCACTTTTGTGGAGCGTGAACTTGGAGCCTCAAAGATGAGCGGCAACATCGTGGTGGAAGCCATGATCAACGTCACCAAGTGGGGTCTGCAGGCCCGCTGGAACACGCTGACCCGCAAGAAGGCAGCCAGCCAGCCCTAAGGCTGTACGCACCGCCGCCTGGGCGGACCGCTGAAACAGCGCAAAAAGGGAGCCGCCCCTGCACGAAGGTGCAGGGGCTGCTCCCTTTTGCTGTCAGGGCGACAGGCAGGAACCTTTACGCGGAGCGTCGCTCTCCGCGGCGTTCGCGCAGGATGGTCAGCCGGTCTTCGAGGATCTGCTCAAGCTCGGGAAGTGAGCGGCGTTCCAGGAGCATGTCCCAGTGGGTACGGACAGCTTTGTCGTTGCTGGTATCCGGACGTTCGCCATCAACCAGGAGCGCTTCCTTGCCGGTCTTGGAAACCCAGACAGGCGGGATTTCTGCCTCTGAGGAGAAGGTGACGAAGACCTGCTCGCCGTCCTCGCACCGGTACTCGACACGCTGGCGCGGAGCCGGCTCTACTCCGGACTCGGTCTCCATGCTCTGTGCACCAAGGCGCATGCCCCGCAGGCTGCGATCGCTCATGATTTCTCCCTCTGGTCGGTTCGCGGTGTACAACACCGCGCTAGCCGGTGGCGGCAACGCGCCGCCGGACTACTATGTGCTCTGTGCTGCATCTTATGATTCAACGCATCGCGAAGCTCTGTTGTTCCAGCGGATCTGCTCCGGCCGGACAAATACACAATTATACCGTCAGCCTGCCGGAACAGCCAAAAGGAGGGACCCGCCGAAGCGGCTCCCTCCCTCACTGGCGGCCAGGATGATTATTCCCGGGTGGTGCCACTGTGCTTAGGGTTCGGACGGTTTCGCGCCGACTTCGTCAAACAGCCCGCCGGCGGATTCCGGAGCGGTCCCGCCCAGGGCGTTGCCGATTCCCTTCAGGGCCTCGCCCACCTCGCTGGGAATGATCCACAGCTTGTTGGAGGAGCCCTCCGCCAGTTTGGGCAGCGTCTGCAGGTACTGGTAGGCCAGCAGCTTCTGGTCAGGGTTGCCCTTGTGGATGGCGTCAAAGACTTTCTGGATGGCCTGCGCTTCGCCGTCAGCGCGGAGGATGGCCGCTTTGGCGTCACCTTCTGCTGCAAGGATCGAGGCCTGGCGCTGGCCCTCAGCGGTCAGGATGGCCGACTGCTTTGTTCCTTCGGCAGTCAGGATGGCCGCGCGGCGGTCGCGCTCGGCGCGCATCTGCTTCTCCATTGAATCCTGGATGGAGTGGGGCGGATCGATGGCTTTGAGTTCCACGCGGGAAACCCGGATTCCCCAGCGGCCGGTGGCTTCGTCCAGGACACCGCGGAGCTGGCCGTTGATCTGGTCGCGGGAGGTCAGTGCCTCCTCGAGGTTCAGTCCGCCCACCACGTTGCGCAGGGTGGTGGTGGTCAGTTGCTCCACGGCCTGGATGTAATTGGCGATTTCGTACGTTGCCGCGCGCGGATCAGTCACCTGGAAATAGACCACGGTGTCGATGGAGACCACCAGGTTGTCCTCGGTAATGACGGGCTGGGGCGGGAAAGAAACCACCTGTTCGCGAAGATCCAGCAGAGGCAAAAGCCGGTCGACGAAAGGTATCAGGATAGTCAGTCCCGGGTTGAGTGTCCGTTGATACTTGCCCAGCCGCTCAACAACTCCTGCGCGGGCCTGCGGAATGATCCGGACCGCACGGACCAGAACGATTATCACAAACACGATCAGGACCACCAGCACTATGGCCAGTGCGGCTCCTCCTGCGTTATCCATACATCTCCTTTTTCCCCAAGTGTTCAGGCTGTATCAGGACTTGCCGTCGGCGTCCGATGCCGCCGAGACGACGGCGGTGGCGCCGTCTATCGCGGCTACGACTACTTTTTGTCCGGCGGGAAGGACCCCCGCCGCGGAGCGTGCACTCCAGATGTCCCCGCCGATTTTGACCAGGCCGCCGTCGGACGAGACGGACTCCATTACTACTGCCTGCTCGCCGATCAGGCGGTCGACGTTGGTCCGCTGCTCGGATGGCCCCTTCTTCAGGTGCGAGAGGGCAACGGGCCGGACAAACGCAATCATGAGAAGGGAGACGACGCAGAAAACCACGATCTGCAGCCAGGGGTCGGCACCAGCGAAGTCCGCCACCATGGCGGCGAGGGTACCTCCACCGAGCATGATGAAAAAAAGGTCAAGGGTGATCATCTCGATCACTGCAAAAGCGAGGAAAGCCGATAGCCACAGTGCCCACCAGTTTTCGCCCAACCATTCGAACATCGTGCTCCCCCTTCGCTACGGGAAGGCCCATTTTGGCCCGCCAGTAACTGTCCTTCCATCGTAGTGCTGGCGTCCGGCTTATGGGGGTTACTGCACTTTTGTGGGGGGATAGTGGCCAAGTCGTTACGCTGGCAGGGTTTCCGCGGGTTGGAAGACCGTGAGCCGGAACCTTGCCTCGGACTGGATGATCCTGGGGTGCTCTTCAAGCCGGCTGGCGATGTCGCTCCGGTCGAGGTGGTGCCCCGCTGGTCCCATAAAGGCAAGGTCGGTTGCCTCCTCGTGGGTAAGCGCCAAGGGGAAGCCGATGTCGCGCGTTTCCGTGACCGTGAAATGGGGGGCCATCGCCCCGGTCAGCCGGCTCTCCTTGTCCTCTTCGATGTGGAGCATGCCCGTGATGCCGGCAAGCGAGCCGAGGTGTCCGGAGCGTGGTGTGACCACCACCAGGCGGCCTGTTGGCTTGAGGACTCGCGCGAATTCCGGCGCATTGCGCGGCGCGAAAATGACCGTAATGGCGTCTACCGACTTGGCTGCCAACGGCAGTGGCTGCCACACATCCCACGCCAGGTTCAGCGCTTCACTGTTGAGCCGGGCAGCGCGCCGCAGGGCGAACTTGGAGATGTCCATGCCCACGGCGGCCACAGTCCGGCCTTCTGCTGCCGCGTGATCCAGGATGCCCCTAAGGTAATGTCCGGTCCCGGTTCCGGAGTCCAGGACGACGGCGGAGTCCCCGGGCAGGCAGGGAACGACGGCGGCAGCGACAGCATCTTCGAGTGGCCGGTAGTGACCGCTCCCCAGGAAGTTGTACCGGGCGTCCACCATCCCGGGGGTGTCAGCTTCGAAGGCGGTGCCCTTGCCCACAAGGAGGTTGTAGTAGCCCTGTCTGGCTGCATCGAAACTGTGCCCGGAACCGCAGGCAAGGCGCGCCCTGCCCGCGGGGTCCGGCCCTTCCCGCTCCAGCGGCCGGGAGCACACGGGACACAGCAGCGGGAGGTCCGCGGGGGAAGGCATAGGCACTATCTTAGGGCTGTCCGGCGGACTTCCCCGGGTGGCCGGGAGCAGTGGCCCGGGGCTGCCCGGCTCTGCGTTGCCGGTCCTGGATCAGGGGAGGGCGGTGGGGCCGTCGCCGAACCCGAGCCCCTCACGCGCTTTCCCTATTCCGGGCTCCGCCCACCTGGCGGCGTACTCGGCGTTGCTGCTGAGCGAGCGCAACTGGGCACGGTCCACGTAGAGCACGCCGTTCAGGTGGTCTGTCTCGTGCTGCACAATGCGGGCCTGCCAGCCTGCGAACTCCTTCTGCACGCGTGAGCCGTCCGGCACCTGGAATTCCAGCAGGACTTTTTCAGGCCGGGCAACCACTGCCTGCAGTCCGTTCAGCGAAAGGCAACCCTCGTAAAAGGACGCCAGCTCCGTGCCCACCGGGGTGTAGCTGGGGTTCAGGAGCGCCATGAATTCCAAAGGACTCCGTTTCCGCAGGGCAGCTGCCTCGGGGTCGACGTCGAACTGGTCCTCCACGACGGCGATCTGGAGGGGTATGCCGAGCTGCGGTGCTGCCAGCCCCACGCCCGGGGCCTCGTGCATGACCTGGCGCATGAGCGCGATGAGCCGGTCAAGCTGTTCGTGAGGCAGCTGGCCGTCAAAGGCGGCGGCGCGCTGGCGCAGGGCGGGATGGCCGGCCTGCACGATGGGCGGCAGTGTGCCCGCTGACAGGATCCGCTCCACAGTTTCCCTGATCTGTTCGTCGCTGAGGGTGGTCTCCGGCGGATTCTGGCTCATGAGGAAAAGCCTACTGGCGGTGGGAGATCCGGCCCGCCTGCCTGGGCTAGTGTCTTTCCCATGGCTGAACACCCTTCCCCGAGAACCCCTGCCCTGGACTGCGTCCTGGGCTTCCTCCGCGTCCTGGAATCAGGTGGAGGGTCTGCTGGAATCCGGCCGTTCCTGGCGGAGGCCTTCGTGCTGGTCGAAGCGCCGCATCTGCTGGCGCCGGAAGGTTCCACCCGGACGCTGGCCGCTGTGCTTGCCGGTGCTGACCAGAGCGCGGAGGTGGTGGCGGACCAGGCGTTCAGCATCAGGCGCACCACCTGTGAAGGCGGGAGGGTGGCCGTGGAGGCGGACTGGTCAGCAACAGTCCTGATGGATCTGCCCTACTGGGACAGGGGAGAGACCATCCGCGCCAGGACGTCATCGGTCTTCGAGGTCAGGGACGGCAGAATCGTGAGCCAGGACAGCTACGACTGCTACTTCCGGAGTGGTTCCTGACCGGCATGCCCTCACCGGCGGCCGCGGCTACTGCATGGTGAAGCGCTTGGCGGTCCACTGGTTAACGGCTGGAACCGAAGCAGCGGCGCCAATGGCCAGGTTTCGCAGCTGGAGGAAGGGTGCCGGCAGGGGACGGCCCAGCATCATATTGACCTCGGACTGGCGCCTGGCGATGACGGCGGCACGCCGACGTCCGGCGTCGAACTCTTTCAGCTGTCCTTCAACTGACTCTCCCGCCACGCCCCTGTGAATCAGCGGCGACAGGGCGTGGGCAGCCAGCCAGCCAAGATTCATGCCCTGGCCGCCGATCGGGCTGATTTCGTGCGCAGCGTCGCCGATCAGCAGCACCCGTCCCGCCACCGTGCGGCGGGCAAGCGTGGACCTTACGCTGAAGGCGCTCACCATGGTGTTGGTCTCCACATCGGGCAGGATTCCCGTACGCTGCAGGACCAGTCCGGCCAGCCGATGGGCGTCCGCTGTCTCCGCCGGCGTGCCGAGCCGTACCACCCACCGCCGCAGGCCATCCGGCAGCGGAAAAGATTCAACGATTCCTCCTGCTTCAAGGAACAGGACAGCCATCTGCCCGTGGTCCCCGGAATCAGCAAAATCGCCCATCAGGTAGTGGTCCGGATACGCCTTTGTGCAGACAGGCACGCCAAGCACCGTCCGCAGCTGCGACCTCGCACCGTCCGCGGCCACCACAAAAGATGCCGGGAAGTCCCGCTGACCCGCACCTCCAGCAGAAGGTTCGACGACGACGGCGGCCCTTCCGCCGTCGTCGTACAGTCCTGTCACCCTCGCGCCCCTGAGGATGGCCCCGCTGTCGAGGGAAAGGACGCGGTCCTCCAGGAGCTGTTCGGTTCGGTGCTGGGGGAGGGCCAGCACGAACGGAAAGGCCTCCGAAACTGCGTCGAAGGACATGCTCGCCACCGTTTTCCCGCCGCTGACCGCGAGGCCTGTGCGGATCGGCACCCCCTCCTGCACCATGGCGCCGGCCAGCCCCACCCGGTCCAGCGCGTCGAGGGCGGGCGGGTGGATTCCGATGGCCCGGCTGTGGAGGTTCCGTTCGGTCCTCTGCTCGAGGACGCGGACCGAGATCCCCTCCTGGAGAAGGGACGCGGCCAAGAACAGTCCCACCGGCCCGGCGCCAACGATCACCACGTCGGTGGCCACGTCAGTTCCCCGGGTAGGCAAGGACCTGATGGAACGCGCTGCCGGTCCGGACCACCCAGCCCGGGGGAGCGAGGGCCTTCAACTCCCCGTGCGTGTAGCTCCGGCGGATGGAGGTCAGCCCGTCCGCGCGGATGAAGGAGTGGCGGAAAGGAAGTGCCGCAGCGCTGAACAGGGCGTAGGCTGCCGGGCTGCGGCGCAGATCATTGTGGAGCGCCGCTTTCCGGGCGAGCAACTCTGAGTGAGCCAGCAGCTCCTGGAGTTGCCCGCTGCCAAGGTGGTGGAGGACATGGTTCGAGATCACGAAGTCGTACTGCCGGCCCTCCTGTACAAGGTCGGTGCTGTGGGCCTGCCGGAAACTGACGCCGGGCGCGGCAGGCCTGCGGAGGGCGAAGGCGGCGGCGCGGGAATCCGGATCGATGCCCGTGATGTGCAGGGTGAGCCGGTCGCGTGCGGCCCAGCGCGCCAGCATAACGGCAAGATCGCCGCCGCCCGACCCGATATCCAGGACGGTTGCCGGCCGGGAAATGGCAGCAAGGAACGGGCGCAGTTCCCGCACGTACAGCCGCCGCCATCCCGACAGCACCCGGTTCACCACGGCGAACTGCCGGTACGTGTTGTCCAGCGCCTCAGGGTCACAGTCCGGCAGGTCCATGATCTCAGTGGCCCCGGCATCGCGCTGCCGCAGCAGGAAGTCCACGGGGTTCAGGCCACCGGAGCGTCCGCCGGCATCCGCTCCTGCTCCGTGCGCCCGGCTGGGATAGCGCCTGGAGCCTGCCGCAGTTTGGTGAACAGTGCGGTTTCCACCGTGAGTCCTGGCCCGAACGCCATGGAGCAGATCCGTTCGTCCCCGGGTTCGGGGGCTTGTTCCAGGATGCGTTTGATGACAAACAGGACTGTGGCGCTGCTCATGTTGCCGTAGTTCCTGAGGATTTCGCGGGCCGGGACCAGCTGTTCCTCCGTCAGGCCGAGCCGGGACTCGACTTTGTCCAGGATGCTCCGGCCGCCGGGGTGGATGGCCCAGTGGCGGATGGATGAGTAGGGGAGTGCAGCCAGCTCAGGGTCCCGGGCCAGGAGCGGCTCCAGCGCCCCGACGATGTGGTCGTCAATGATGTGCGGGACGTAATTGCCCAGGACCATTTCAAATCCGTTGTCGCCGATGTTCCATGCCATGGAGTCTTCACCGACGGGCGTGAGGACGGTTTCGAAATGGTCCAGTTGCAGCAGGGCGTTTTCCTCGGTGCCTGGCCTGGCTGTCACGACGGCGGCCGCGGCGCCGTCGGCGAACAGCGCGGATCCCATAATGGTGTCCGGATCATTGGAGGTGCGGACGTGCAGCGAGCACAGTTCCGCACAGACAACCAGGACCACCGCGTTGGGGTCGGCCTCACAGAACAGCTTCGCGGCGCGGAGGGCTGGAAAGGCCGCATAACAGCCCATGAAGCCGAGGTGGTAGCGCTGGACGGCTGGATCCAGGCCGAGTTCGCGCACGATCTTGTAGTCGGGCCCGGGGTTGAAGAATCCGGTACAGGAGACGGTCACCAGATGAGTTATGTCAAGTAAATCGAGTTCCGGACAGGATTCGACGGCGGCACGGGCGGCGGCGACGAACAGCTTGGTGGCCTCACGGCCGAAGATTTCGTTGCGCACTTTGGTGCTGGGATTCAGCAGCAGGCCGGTGGCGACATCGTAGAACTGCGGGTCCTCGGCCTGGAAATCGTTGGTCATTTCCTCAACGGCAGTAAACCTGGTGTCAATGGCTGCCGCGTCGAAGCATGTGGCCACCAAGCGTGAGCCGAGCCGGGTCAGGCCGGGCTGCGCCGCAAAAACATCCCGGGCCTCGGACTGGATCAGCATCGTTTTCGGAACTGCGGTTTCAAGGGAACGCACGTAGACCGTCATTGGTTCATTCTTGGCGAGCGGCAGGATATTGGCAACGGTGCGCGACCCGCTGACCTGCGGAATTGTCTGCGCGGTTGTGGCCGGTGCATGTCCGTATTGTGGCGGAATGCGGCCACTTCTGCGCTCCTGGCCAAAACGCCGATAATCTACATTATGTAAAGTAAAATAGAGTTGGGCTGCAACCTGCTCCCCCTAACGCCCCTTGAGAGACATCGTCTATCGCTCGTCCTCCGGTATCCCGATGCGGAAGAATGCAGGTGATCGGTGCCCGAGTGCCGATGGTTTGGGGAACATTGTGAAGCGGATTATCGGAATTGTCCTGGCAGGGGTCTGTGTCCTCGGTACGATCGCGTTCTTCATCGTCCGGTCCGCCGAGGACGAGGCAACGGCGGATATGCTTGCCCGCGCCGGACGCTTCGCCATCCCGTCAGACTGGAAGCTGACTGACGAAATCGTGCGCTCCGAGCGTTTTCTGTGCATGAGTACCAATCCTTGCCCCAGCCTTTCCCGGCAATGGAATGCAGGGAAAGAGTTGAACACAAGCGACGTCACAGCTGTCGTGTCGGGAGTCGGGTTCGAGATGAAGGCCGACACTCCCTGCCAGCGGCCCTCGAATGCAACCGGCAACATCACCATCTGTAGATTCTCCGGCACAGATGGCGATTACACCTACATGCTCAATGTCGCCAGCCCTGGCTTGAACGAATCCCAGATCGTCACCATGATCGTCCGCCCAGTGGACTAGAACCTTGGAAAATCTTGAGGATGATTTCTCTGGCGACTGGATAAACACGCCGGTACCCTGAGATCATTCAGGCCGCATCCGCTGCCTTGAGCCGCAGATCAAGGCTGCAGTCCGCTGAGTAGCCGTTGGGGGTAATGCGAGGGCTGCCGCCGCTCCCCCGAGGCGGCTCCCGCGGGTGACAAGAACAGTTATGACTCCAGCAGGATCGGCGGCGCCGGCCGGCTTTAGAGGACCAGGGTCCGTGGGGTCACGGTGAGGTTGATCCCGGCATTGGGGCCCAGCAGGTCTCTCGCAAATTCCGGGACGGCGATGTGTCCCCGCCAACGGGCGGGCGTGTCGTCTATATCCCTGAGCTGGTCTTTGTCCTCGGGATCCCAATCGCGGACAGCCGTGGAAATGCCACTGTTCCAGGCGGCCCATGCTTTGGGCAGTGGCCGGTCTCTGCCCGGGGGTTCAATATCGACCACCAGGGTGTCCTGCCAGTCCTCGGTTTGCTCCAGGTGGTCGTCAAAGAAGAAATGTCCCTCCTTTTCCCTGATGGACATGAGCCGCAGCCTGAGCGCGTGGCGCAGCCGCGGTACTTCCCGGCCGCCCACCCGAGGCCGGGGTGCTTTCGAGGAAAGGAAAGTGGTCAGCAGCGGCAGCGGGGAGTCGATCGGGTCCCCTTCCTTCCAATGCTCGATCTGAACGGGACAGAAGTGGGCGGCGCTCTGTTCATGCACCATGACCGGCAGCCCCCGAATGGCCAGCCCCACATCAAGCTGGAACTCCACCTCAGGGGGTGCAGCCTTGCCAACGGTGAAACCGGCCAGTTCAACCTCAATCTTGAGGTCGCCGAAGAGGAAGCGCTGGAGGTTCTGGTAGCCCTCCTCGGAATTGACGATGCCGTAGCGGCCGCTGTGGCTCCGGTGCACCACCGCCAGCGGCGCACCCTGGATTGCGGCATTGTCTATCTGGACCAGGCCATCGCTTCTTGCTCCTACCGCTTTGGACGAAAGACCCAAGGCGACGTCATAATCGCCAGGATTCGAGCCGACAAGGCAGAACAGCTCATCCAGCGGGAACCCGTCGTCGGGCATATGCGTCCCTACGAACGCCTCGCGGGTCCGCGTACTCCTAAGGGCCGGCGGAGTGAGGTAGTCATACATCCTGTCCGGCCCGAAGATGTCCGCCCCTTGAACACCAAGGACGTCCCGGATCTTCTCCAGGAGGCCAAAACCGACGGCGAAGCGGATTCCGCCATGCGGTGTCGCATAGGTGAACACCCGTGCCACGTATCGGGCCCCGGCCGCAGGGTCGATGGTGCCCTCTTCGCCGGCAAGGGCTTCCGGTATGACCCGCTGCAGCAGCGAGCGGCAAATCAGCCCTCCCATTGAATGCGCCACCAGGAAGACCTTGGGAGCGCCGGTTTTATCAAGCACCAGCTTGATGAGCTCGAACAGATCCCGTGCGGCGTCCTCGAAGGAGAAGCTCTCCCCCTCCTCGCCGAAGGTATCCGCGGAATCATCGTAGAAGCGGTGGATCCATACGGATGCCGGGTTTACGGAGGCGGAATCCACGCTGTTCAGGAAGGCCCACTGATCGCCATGGACCGGGACCTCGTACTTGTGGTCGGAAACAAGCCGCAGCATCGGGGACTCGAACTGGTGGAACTTGGCGCGTCCGTTTCCGTCGGCACGGACGTGGACAGAGCCTTGGCTGAACCCGTAGAACGGATCATCAACGGCATTGTTGATGGCAGAGCCTGTCCCTGCGAATCCGCGCACGTAAATCACCGGCAGCCTGCCATCATCGCCGGGGAATCCCATGACTTGTCCCTCCTGCACCACGAAAACAGACCCTCTTTGAGAAAGAGGTGCTGTGCCCTGCTCAGGGCAGTGGATCATCGCGGGCGTTACTGGCGCGTTACGGAGATGCCGTTTTCCTTGAATCCGCCGGGCTCAGGCAGTGATAACGCGGCCGTAACGGTAGAGCAGTGTACTGGTCTGAAGTGACCAGCTTCCAAGGAGCCAGCAATGGATGACCGAGTAGCCGCGAACAGCCAGCCAGCTGGTCCGCACTGTGACGTAAAGCCGCAGACGCGCCCGGTTCTCCGCCCGGATCTTTCGACCCGCAGGGAGCGCCTGATCCGCCTGCTAAGGCTCAAATGGGTCAACGGTACCGTGCTGCACTACTGGTTTTTGGATGCCCCGGCTCCGCAAAAGGAAGCGGTCCGGAAGGCGTTCAAGGAATGGAAGGACCTCGGCATAGGACTGGAATTCTCTGAAGTGGCAGACCGCAGTGAGGCCGAAATACGCATCGCCTTCGACCAGGGTGACGGCTCATGGTCCTACGTCGGGCGCGACGTCCTGGGGATCAACGCCAACGAGCCCACCATGAATTTCGGCTGGGACCTCACTGACGACTACGGCCGCACCACTGCCCTCCACGAGATCGGGCACACGCTGGGCCTGCCGCACGAACACCAGAACCCCTTCTCCGGTATCGTCTGGGACGACGCCAAGGTCTATGAATACTTCGGCGGCGCCCCCAACCATTGGCCGCAAGAGCAGACACTGCACAATGTCCTGCGGAAGATAGACACCAGTGAAGTCGAGGGATCCTCCTGGGACCCTGATTCCGTCATGGAATACTGGTTCCCCGCCGGGCTGATCAAGGAGCCTGCCCGTTTCCAGGCGGGGCTCAATCCGCCGGGCGGCCTGTCCACCGCGGACAAGGAATGGGTGCGGAAATTCTTTCCCGCACTGCACTCCATACTTCCGGTTCTCCAGCCCTTCCAATCCGTGCCGCTTTCGCTGGTTCCGGGCGGCCAGGCCGACTTCGCGCTGGAACCCCAGGCATCGCGCAAATATGAGATAAGCACATTTGGCGCGGCCGACACCGTTTTGGTCCTGTTCGAGGAAGTGCAGGGCGAGTTGCGCTTCGTCGCCGGAGACGACGACAGCGGGGAAGACCGGAACTCACGGGTGTCCGCCAAACTTTTTCAGGGCAGGCGGTACGTCGTGCGTGTTCGGCTGTACTGGGCCGGCGAGTCCGGACAGACCGCAGTCATGCACTGGTGACCGCGCCGGCCATTCTTGCGCCAATATTTCGGAAACGCGAGCCAACTCCTGATTTTCCTCCAGCAAGATCAGAACACCTGAGAAGGACGCATCCCGCCAAGGAAAGCCAGCTCCAGGCAGCTTAGGGGGTCCGGGCTCGGCCCAGGCCTTTCCACAGGCATCAACTTAACCGGGAGGGGCGAGCGCAACGATGCAGGAGCACAACTGGTCCGAACCGGCCGGGCCCGGCGACGATCCGGATTCCCCTTCAACAGGCTTGCTCATCATCCGCACCTGGCACGAACCGGGCCATCCCCAGGGCTTCAGGGCACGAATCACCTACTCCCAGAAATCCGGCAGCCGCCAGGATACTGTTGCCACTGCGGACCCAGCCGAGGTGCTAAAAGTGGTTAAGCGCTGGCTGGCCGCCCAGCCAGGAGTCACCGGCCGGAACTAGGCGCTCCTTGACCAGGTTCTGCTGCCGTTCAAGGACAACAGCCAGGAGCTCCCGGACCGGTTCAGCAGGCAACAGCCCCATGTCTTCCTGCAGCTGCTCCCGATAGCGCTCATAGGCCCGCAGCGCGGCCGCGGGATTACCTCGCTGCAGTTCGGCCCGGATCAGGAGACCGACGGCATTCTCATAGAGCGGTTCTATGCCCACCGCAGCCTCAGCAGCCTCCCCTGCCATCCCGCAGTCCCCCAGGGCGAGCGACCGGGCGGCGATATCCGTGAAGATCCGCAACCGGTCCTGCAGCAGGTGGCTTTGTTCAAACACCACCCAGTCCTCATACCAGCCGGGAAGCAGTTGCGCGTCACGCAGCTCATCCAGCAGAGAGGCAGCCCCACCGCCGAAACCTTCTTGCCCCAGTGCCCTCGCCTTTGCCCGGATCCGCTTCAGATCGACATCAACCTGTTCGTTCAGGGACAGCAACCTGCCTTCGTTGACGATAAGTCCCGGCACCTGTCGCGAAGTTAAGTGAACGCTGACCCGCAGGCTTTCCAGGGCTTTCGAGTCCGGGTACTCGGGCCACAGCAGTCCTACCAGATAGCTGCGAAGGCGTGGGCCCTTGATGGCCAGGGCTGCGATGAGCCGCTGCTGCCGTGTTGCGACGTGGACGACAACGCCGTCCCGGCGTAGGCACCAGGACCCGAGCAGGTCCAGTTTTATTTCTCCATAGCCGTCGTCGTCCATGGGAACCTGATTTCGGTGCAACTAAATGTGGTGGATCAGTAGAACTGAGGATCCTCAATTCGATTGCCCTTGTCAATGTGTTCTGTCCCTTTTTTCCAAGGGGAGAGGCCACTATCGGTAGGGCTCCGGCGGGGAGTCAGGGCAACAGCACGGGGTGCATCCAAAAGCATGGGCAGGGTCAGCGCGCGGAGCCGATCCCGGCCCCTACCAGCGCTCCGATTCCCAGGCCCAGCGCAAAACCAAGGAACGGGCTGTCGAACACCGCCAATCCAAGGGTTATGCCCACAGCAGCGCCAAGCAGCGAACAGATCCAGAGCGGCTTATTCACATGTCTCCTACTGTCATTGCTGCACCGGCGGCGTCACCCGGCATAGGCCCTTTGAAGTTCCGCGATATCCAGCTTCTGCATGCCCAGCATTGCCTGCATCGCACGATGCGAGCCGTGGGGGTCCGGGCCGGCGATCAACGAGGACAGGATCGCCGGGACTATCTGCCAGGACACTCCAAAGCGGTCCCGCAACCAGCCGCACTGGCTTTCGGAGCCGCCGTCGGTGAGCGCCGCCCAGTACCGGTCCACGGCGGATTGGTCCTCACAGTCCACCACGAACGAGACCGCTTCCGTGAAGCTGGAGCCCCTGGCACCGTTCAGTGCAGTGAACCCGCGTCCTTCCAGTTCAAAGTCGACGGCGATTGCCTCACCGGCGACACCCGGTCCGCCCTCACCGAAACGCGAAATATTGATGATCCTTGAGTCGTCGAAAACGGATGTATAAAACTGCGCCGCGTCTTCCGCCTGGTTCTCGAACCACAGGCAGGTCCCAATTTTCCGTGGCATACGTGGCTCCCTTCCGGCTCGAGCCTAATGCGGCGATCCACCCCGCACAACGGCGGGCACTAGGCTCGAAACCATGAGTTCCCACACCGGTAAATCCCCAAAACCGCCCGCACTCCCCCGCCTGCTGGGAGCCGCAGCAGCCGATGCAGTCCTGATCATGGTGTTTGCCGCCGTGGGACGCGACGCACACCAGCGCGGCGACATTCTGACCGGCGTGCTGCTGACGGCATGGCCGTTCCTGGCCGGCGCGGCCCTTGGCTGGTTGGTGGGCAGGGCATGGCGTGATCCGCTCTCGGTGCGCCGGGCCGGGCTTGCCGTTTGGCTCGGCAGCGTGGCGGGCGGGATGGTCCTGAGGGCCGTGACAGGGCAGACCGTGGTGCTCCCGTTCGTCATCGTTGCCTTGCTCAGCCTGGGACTTCTGCTGGTTGGCTACCGCCTTCTGCTTGCAGGCGCGAGGCGCCGCGGCCGTGTCGCGGCGCCCGACCGGCCTGACGCCTGACCTGTGCCGGTCCTGGGGCCGGGCGGATGTAATAGGCTGGCAGCAGAAGTCCGCCGGGTACTCCCACCGCGCAACAGATCCGAAAGGGTTCAACGTGATCACCGCATTCGTCCTGATCAAGACTGACGCTTCCCGCATCCCCGAGACGGCTGAGGAGATCTCGGCGATCGAGGGCATCAGCGAGGTATATTCCGTAACCGGCGAGTGGGACCTGATTGCCGTCGCCAGGGTGCACCGGCACGAGGACCTGGCCGACGTCATCGCAGACCGGCTCTCAAAGGTCCCGGCTGTTGTCCACACCACGACGCATATCGCTTTCCGCGCCTACTCCCAGCATGACCTGGACGCGGCGTTTTCCCTGGGCTTCGAACAGTAGGAAGGCCAAGGCCCTCAGCGGGCGGTCAGGGAAACCCACTTTTCAAGGACGGCTGCGGCGGCGCCCGTATCAATCGATGCGGCCGCGCGGGCAAAGGCTGTCTTCATCCGGTCCACGAAGGGCCCGTCGGCGGATTCGTCGAAGGCCACGAGTCCGGCAGCAGCGTTGAGCAGGACGGCGTCCCGGGCGGCGCCTTCCTTGCCGGCAAGGACGTCCCGGACAACAGCGGCATTTACCTCGGCGTTGCCGCCGCGCAGCTGCTCCACTGTTGCCAGGCTGATGCCAAGGTCCTGCGGCGAGAACGTCATTTCGCTCACAGACCCGTCCCGGATCTCCCAAACGGTGGACGGACCTGTGGTGGTGAGTTCATCGAGGCCGTCATTGCCCCGAAAGACCAGTCCCCTGCTCCCCCGCTGCGCCAGGACGCCCGCCACCAGCGGCGCCATCCTGGCATTTGCGACGCCGACAGCGGAGGCCTGCACTTTGGCCGGGTTGGTGAGGGGGCCCAGGAAATTGAACGCCGTCGGAACAGCCAGCTCCCGCCTGGGGACCGCAGTGTGACGGAACGAAGGATGGAAGACCTGCGCAAAGCAGAAGGTGATCCCTGCCTCCTCGGCGTTGCGGGCAACCTCGTCAATGGTCAGGTCCAGGCGTACCCCCAGAGCTTCCAGCACATCGGCGGAACCGGACGACGACGACGCCGCGCGGTTGCCGTGCTTGACCACCTTGGCGCCGGCTCCGGCCGCTACAAGTGCCGCCATCGTGGAGATGTTGACTGTGTTGAGCTGATCTCCACCGGTGCCGACGATGTCCAGCTTTTGGCCCGAAATGCCGATGGGTTTTGCGTGGGCAAGCATGGCATCCACCAGGCCGGAAAGCTCCTCCACGGTCTCGCCCTTGGCGCTAAGGGCTACGAGGAATCCCGCAATCTGTGCCGGCGTGGCCTCCCCGGACATGATGGTGTCCATAGCCCAGGACGTGTTCCCGGCAGTAAGGTCAGACCCGCTGATCAGTGCCGAGATCAGGCGGGGCCATGAGTTGGCGGACGGTGCGGAGGCCTGTGAAGTCACCTCCTGATGCTATCTAGGGTTGGCGGGGACTGACCAATATGAACCCCTGCGGGAACTTTTCAGCGCGAATTCGCGTCTTTGTAGAAAAAGTCCCCCCAAAAGGCGGTTTGCGTTGGGCAGCACGGACTTTTACAGACATAATGTCTATGTGACATCTGCGACCCATGCCCCCAGTACCCCGGCGCACCCCACGCTGAACCGCCCCAACATGGTTTCCGTTGGAACCGTTGTGTGGCTGTCGAGTGAGTTGATGTTCTTCGCCGGTCTCTTCGCCATGTACTTCACGCTGCGCTCCACGAGCGCACAGATGTGGGCGGACGAGACAGCCAAGCTCAACTTCCCGTTCGCGCTCGCCAACACCATCGTCCTCGTGGCCAGTTCCTTTACTTGCCAGATGGGCGTCTTCGCTGCGGAGCGCCTGCAGCCGCGTAGGACCGGGGGTGTGTTCCAGTTCGCCCGGTGGGGAATGAACGAATGGTTCACCCTCACCTTCCTCATGGGCGCCTTCTTCGTCGCCGGACAGGCCACCGAGTACGCGATGCTGGTTTCCGAGCACGTCTCGCTCTCCTCTAACGCCTACGGTTCCGCGTTCTACATGACCACCGGCTTCCACGGCCTGCACGTCATTGGCGGACTCGTCGCCTTCCTGCTCATCATGGGCCGGTCTTTTGCGGCGAAGAAGTTCGGGCACTTTGAAGCCACATCGGCGATTGTCACCTCTTACTACTGGCACTTCGTGGATGTCGTGTGGATCGGCCTCTTCCTGGTCATCTACGTACTCAAGTAGCCAGCTTTGATTCTTTTTCTACAAGAGGCAGAATTTCAGGTAGCGGCTCCCGGAGCCGGCGCAGGATCGAATAAAGGAACCACCACGTGAAGGCACTCTCACAAAAGCGGCGTCACCCACTTGCAGCAATAGCGCTGCTTCTGATGGGGCTCCTCATCACGGGTGGGCTCTACGCCGTGGCTACCACCGTCAACGAGGCGAAAGCCTCCACCACCTCTTACAGCGCAGATGACGTCGAAGAGGGCGGCAAGCTCTTCGAGGCCAACTGCGCCACGTGCCATGGCATGGGCGCCAGTGGCAGCGAGGCAGGTCCGTCGCTGGTTGGCGTGGGAGCAGCCGCTGTTGACTTCCAGGTGGGCACCGGCCGCATGCCGATGCAGATGAACGGTCCCCAGGCGATGAAGAAGCCTGTCCAGTTCAACGATGAGCAGACCAACCAGCTCTCAGCCTACGTCGCGTCCCTGGGTGCCGGCCCGGCGATTCCTGAAGAAGGCCTGCTTGACGAAGGCGGCGACGCCGCTGCCGGTGGAGAGCTGTTCCGCGTGAACTGCGCCATGTGCCACAACGCTGCCGCTGCCGGCGGCGCCCTGACCCGCGGCAAGTTTGCACCTGCCCTGGCAGACGTTTCGGGCAAGCACATCTACGAGGCGATGGTGACCGGTCCCCAGAACATGCCTGTGTTCAGCGACTCCAACATCACTCCCGAAGACAAGCGCGACATCATCACCTTCCTGAAGCAGATCGAGAGCAGCGGTTCCCCCGGCGGCGCCGACCTCGGTTCGCTGGGTCCGGTAGCTGAAGGCCTGTTCGTTTGGGTCGCCGGCCTTGGCGTCATCATCGCATTCACGATCTGGTTGACCTCCCGGACGTCCTGACATCCGCGTCACCGCACACTTCTGCTGATCCGTCAGCAGCTTGATATTAGAAACTAACCCGGTATCCGCCGGGACGAGAGAAGGATGAGGCGAATTATGGGCAACCATAGTGACGGCAGTCCGAACCACTCGGGCACCGTAGCTACGGCTGGTCAGAATGAGGTGGAGAAGTTCCAGGATCCTGGAATTCCTCCGCACCGTTTGCGCCTGGCTGACACGGACCCGAAGGCCGCAAAGCGGGCAGAACGGCAGGTCGCCTTACTATTTGGCATCTCTGTTGTTGGAACCCTGATCTTCCTGGTGGCGTACTTCGCCATTGATCTGGGAGCCGGGGAGTCGAGCATTGACGCCATCCGGCTGCAGAACATGCTCCTGGGGCTGGGAACCGCGTTCGCGATGCTCGGCATCGGTACCGGCATTGTGCACTGGGCGAAGGCCCTTATGCCGGACCACGAGGTTTCCGAGGAACGCCACGCGATCCGGTACGAAGAGGACCGCCAGGCTGCAGTACGCATCGTGGACGACATCGTTGAAGAGACGGGCATCAAGCGCCGTCCTCTGATCCGGAACACCCTCCTGGGTGCCGTCGCCCTCGCACCCCTGCCGGCAGTTGCCATCTTCGGCGACCTCGGTCCGCGTCCGGACAACAAGCTGGCCCACACTTTGTGGGCACCCCAGGAAGGCAAGCTCAAGCGTCTTGCCCGCGACCCCGACGGAACGCCCATCAAGGCATCCGATGTAACCATCGGATCGGCATTCCACGTTATCCCCGAAGGCCTGAACGACCTCCACGAGGGCAAGCTCAACGAAAAGGCCAAGGCCGTTGTGCTGCTCATGCGGCTGGATCCGGCGTCGCTGAACCCCTCAGAAGGCCGCGAGGACTGGGGATACAACGGGATCGTTGCCTACTCCAAGATCTGCACCCACGTCGGTTGCCCCGTTGCTCTGTATGAGCAGCAGACGCACCACCTGCTGTGCCCGTGCCACCAGTCCACCTTCGACCTCACGCAAGAGTGCAAGGTGATCTTTGGCCCGGCCAGCCGGCCTCTCCCCCAGCTGCCCATCGCAGTTGATGACGAGGGCTACTTGGTCGCTACCAGCGACTTTAAAGAACCTGTAGGACCAAGTTACTGGGAGCGTGATATGCATGAGCGCAGCATCAACAGCTGAGCCCGCTTTCGTCGCCAAAACCAAGACAGGCCGGTTTACCGACTTCGTCGACCAGCGTGTTGGCGGTTCCGGAATCCTCCGCGAATTCGGCCGCAAAGTCTTCCCGGACCACTGGTCCTTCATGTTCGGCGAAGTGGCGCTGTACTCTTTCGTCATCCTGCTGCTCTCCGGCACCTTCCTGACGTTCTTCTTTGATCCGTCCATGGCGGAGACGCACTACGACGGCTCTTACGTTCCGTTGAAGGGCGTGGAGATGTCCGTGGCCTACAGCTCATCGCTGGATATCTCCTTTGATATCCGTGGCGGCCTGTTCATGCGCCAGGTTCACCACTGGGCCGCCCTGCTGTTCGTAGCCTCCATCGCAGTGCACATGCTGAGGGTCTTCTTCACCGGAGCTTTCCGCAAGCCCCGTGAGATGAACTGGGTTGTGGGCGGCGTACTGCTCATCCTGGCCATGGCTGCCGGTTTCACCGGCTACTCCCTGCCGGATGACCTACTCTCCGGTAACGGCCTGCGGATCATTGACGGCGTCATCAAGTCCATCCCGG
This sequence comes from Arthrobacter sp. AK04, assembly GCF_021129155.1. GTDB lineage: Bacteria > Actinomycetota > Actinomycetes > Actinomycetales > Micrococcaceae > Arthrobacter > Arthrobacter quantipunctorum. Next base: position 68,876 of record NZ_JAJOMC010000005.1, on the reverse strand, counting down.
TCATTGGTACCTACATCTCGTTCTTCCTGTTCGGCGGCGAGTTCCCGGGTACCGCCGTGATCGGCCGCCTGTACATGCTGCACATCCTGCTGGTGCCGGCGCTGATCCTGCTGATGATCGTCCTCCACCTCTTCATGGTGGTTGTCCACAAGCACACCCAGTACCCCGGGCCCGGCCGCAACGACAACAACGTCGTCGGCTACCCGCTTGGACCTGTCTACGCTGCCAAGGCCGGTGGATTCTTCTTCATCGTGTTCGGCGTCCTGGCCCTCATGGCAGGCTTCTTCACGATCAACCCGATCTGGAACTACGGTCCCTACGACCCCTCCCCCGTCTCCGCCGGTACCCAGCCTGACTGGTACATCGGCTTTGTTGACGGCGCCCTGCGCCTCATGCCGGGCACGTTCGGGGATTGGCAAGTAGAGCAGACATGGCTTGGCTTTGTCTTCTCGTTCAACGTCCTGCTGCCTGCACTGGTACCGGCCGGAATCCTGTTCACCGTGATGTTCATGTACCCGTGGATCGAACGCTGGATCACCAAGGACGACCGTGAGCACCACGTGCTGGACCGTCCCCGCAACGCCCCGACGCGGACTGCCATCGGTATGGCGGGCTTCGTCTGGTACTGCGTCATGTGGGCCGCCGCCGGTTCTGACCTCATCGCCACCCACTTCAGTGTCTCGCTGAACGATGTCACGTACTGGCTGCGGGCGCTGTTCTTCGTAGGCCCGATCATCGCCTTCATCGTGACCAAGCGCGTGGCCCTCGCCCTTCAGCGGAAGGACCGCGAAATCGCACTCCACGGACGGGAAACGGGCCGCATTGTCCGCCTCCCGCACGGCGAGTTCATCGAGGTACACGCTCCGCTGGACGAGTACAAGCGCTACAAGCTGGTGGGCTTCGAGTCCCCTGAGGTTCTCCCGGCCGTACCCAACGAACACGGTGTGGTGACCCGCAAGGAGAAGCGCCGTGCGTTCCTCTCCAAGTGGTTCTTCGAGGACCGCGTGGCCCCGGCTACTCCTGCTGAGCTGGAAGCCGCCCATGGCCACGGACACGGCCATGAGGCAGTGGAGGCACCAGAAGCAACGAAGAGCCTGTCCCACTAGGTTCTAAAATCCGACGACGAAGGCCCGGTCCGCTTGGACCGGGCCTTCGCTTTTAAGTTTGCTCCGGAATGTTAAAACCTTCGAGTGGGTTCTCCTGGCGAGAGCCGCGGACCCCTAGTGGTTCCGCGCCCGGCGCGCACCGGGGCGCTGCAACGGAACCCACAGCTTGTACCTGTCAGCGCGGTAATACGACACCGAGTAGTCCACCATCGCGCGGGCAACAAAGGCATGGCGCTGGATCTTCAGCAGTGGCGAGCCCACCTCCACGTTCAGCAAGCGCGCAGTGGAGGGCGAGGCCGCAGTGGCCTCAATCATGTCCTCTCCCCACTCCATCACCAGCCCGAACTGCTCGCTCAGGACGTTGTACAGCGACGTGGGCGGTTCCCCATCCAGCAGCCCCGGCACGCGGTGCGCGGGAATGAAGTTCTCATCAACGCTCATCGGTTCGCCGTCCGCCAGCAGCAGGCGGCGGAACCGCACCAGCGGGGTTCCCTCGTCCAGCTGCAGTTCCCGGGCCAGGAACGCACTCGCGGCTATCTGCTCAAAGCTCAGTACCTTTGCAGCCGGGACCATCCCGCGCCGCTGCATCTCTTCGCTGTACGACGTCAGCTTGACCTGGAGATCGAGCTTGGGCCTACGGACGAACGTCCCCAGTCCCACAACCCTCTCGATGACCTCTTCGCCAACCAGGGCGTCGATGGCCTGGCGGACGGTCATTCGTGCCAGGCCGAACCGCTCGGCAAGATCGCGCTCTGACGGCAGGGCGGAGCCCGGCGGGCAGGACTGGGCAATATAGGAACGGAGGATCTCACGGAGCTGGACATAAATCGCTGTTCCGCTGGTCCGGTCGATCTCGCCGGCGATTGCTGCCGCGCTAGATGCCATGGAGGGTCTCCCCTGCGTTGAAGTTCACCTTCCAATTTTAGGGCAGGTCTAGACCGGTACGGTCCGCGTTCCCGCCGCTTGGTAGGGCGGGCCGCCGGACGGCTATATTTGTCAGGCACATGTCATTTGGCGGCGGAAGGCCGCAACAAAGAAGGAGTCCCGTTGCCAACACTCAAGGCAGTGGTCAGAGCCTCGGTGGGACTGCACGCACGTCCTGCCGCCGTCTTCGTTCGGGCTGTTACGGAAACCGGCCTGCCAGTGACCATCGCCAAGGACGGTACACCGCAGGTTGATGCGCGGTCACTCCTCCAGGTGATGACGGCAGACTTCCACCACGGCTGCGAGGTGGAGCTCGGCATCAGTGAGTCTGCGCTGGAGGGCGCACAGAGCCGTCGGGACGCTGAGGACGCCCTCCGGGCGCTGAGCGAGCTTTTGGCGTCACAGGGCGCCGCCTGAGGCCGTTCGAGACGCTAATACTAAACGACGTCGGACCCCACCTTCCGGTGGGGCCCGACGTCGTTGTTTTGTACTTGTTTGTTGCTAGTGTGCGTGGTCTCCGCGGCTGTACTCGTAGACCCAGCCAATAAGGGCAACAACGGCCATGCCGGCCGCGATGTAGACGATCCAGAAGCCCACTGCCAGGCCCAGGAAACCCGTGGCGCAGGAGAGTCCCAGGACCAGCGGCCACCAGCTCCAGGGGCTGAAGTGTCCCTGTTCGCCGGCACCCTCGTGGATCTCAGCGTCGCTGCGGTCCTCGGGGCGGAGGCCAACGCGCTTGCCGGTGAAACCGAGGTATCCCCCGATCATGCCAGCCAGGCCGCCCACGAGGAGAATGCCGAGGATGCCCACCCACTCGCCCCAGTTGGTCAGGAAGCCGTATACCAGGGACACGGGAACGAAGAAGAAGACTCCGGCACCAAAAATCCAGGATTCAATTTTCATTGTCAGTTATCCCTCTGGTCGGCGTTTCCGAGCGTCTGGGCTGCGGGAGCGGGTGACTCAACGGTGTGGACCTGGCGAAGTTCAGGGTGGTGCAGGTCCAGTGCAGGCCGCTCCGAACGGATACGGGGCAGCGAAGTGAAGTTGTGCCGCGGCGGCGGGCAGGATGTGGCCCACTCCAGCGAGGCGCCGAAGCCCCACGGGTCATCTACCTGCACCTTCTCCGCGCTGCGCCAGGTGATGTAGACGTTCCAGAAGAACGGGATCAGCGATGCACCCAGGACAAAGGAAGCAACCGTGGAGAACTGGTTCATCCAGGTGAAGTTGTCTTCCACCAGGTAATCGGCGTAGCGGCGCGGCATGCCCTCGACACCCAGCCAATGCTGGATCAAGAAGGTGCCGTGGAAGCCCAGGAACAGGAGCCAGAAGTGGATCTTGCCAAGGCGCTCATTGAGCATCTTGCCGGTGAATTTGGGCCACCAGAAGTAGAACCCGGCAAACATGGCGAACACCACGGTGCCGAACACCACGTAGTGGAAGTGGGCCACCACGAAGTAGGAGTCAGAGACGTGGAAGTCCAGCGGCGGTGAGGCCAGGATGATGCCGGTCAAGCCGCCGAACAGGAACGTGATCAGGAAGCCGATGCTCCACAGCATGGGGGTTTCGAAGGTCAGCGAACCGCGCCACATGGTGCCGATCCAGTTGAAGAACTTCACGCCGGTGGGCACTGCGATCAGCATGGTCATGAACGCGAAGAACGGCAGCAGTACCGAGCCGGTGACGTACATGTGGTGCGCCCATACGGTGACGGACAGCGCCGCGATGGCGATCGTTGCGTAGACCAGGCCCTTGTAGCCGAAGATCGGCTTGCGGCTGAACACCGGGAAGATCTCCGAGACGATGCCGAAGAACGGCAGCGCGATGATGTACACCTCGGGGTGGCCGAAGAACCAGAACAGGTGCTGCCAGAGGACTGCCCCGCCGTTCTCCGGATCGAAGATGTGGGCACCGAAACGGCGGTCGGCGCCGAGCGCGAACAGGGCGGCTGCCAGCGGCGGGAAGGCCATGAGGACCAGGATGGCCGTGACCAGGGTGTTCCAGGTGAAGATCGGCATCCGCCACATGGTCATACCCGGGGCGCGCATGCAGATGATGGTGGTGATGAAGTTGACTGCGCCCAGGATGGTTCCGAAGCCCGAGAGCGCCAGGCCGAACACCCACAGGTCGCCGCCGATGCCGGGGCTGAAGGTGGTGTTGGACAGCGGAGCGTAGGCGAACCAGCCGAAGGACGCTGCACCCTGCGGGGTGATGAAGCCGGATACCGCAATGGTGGAGCCGAAGAGGAAGAACCAGAAAGCCAGCGCATTGAGCCGCGGGAACGCGACGTCAGGGGCGCCGATCTGCAGCGGCATGATGACGTTCGCGAACCCGGCAAACAGAGGGGTGGCGAACATCAGCAGCATCACGGTGCCGTGCATGGTGAAGAGCTGGTTGTACTGCTCCTTGGTCTGCAGGATCTGCATGCCCGGTTCGAACAGCTCAGCGCGGATGAGCAGCGCCATGACGCCGCCCAGGCAGAAGAACACAAAGGACGCGATCAGGTACATGTACCCGATGGTTTTGTGGTCGGTGGAGGTGATCCAATTGACGACAATGCGTCCCTTGGACTTCGGAACCACGGGAGCTGGAAGGACTCCGGTGGGTGCGGATTGAGTGTACGTAGCCACGTCGCTCCCCTTACTTAATTTCGTTCACGTTCGGGTTGCGGTCGTACTCATTGCCGAGGAGACCCGTGTTTCCTGCTTCGCGCAGTTCGTCCATGTGGGCCTGGAATTCGGATTCCGACACCACCTTGACGCGGAACAGCATTTCGGAGTGGTACTCGCCGCAAAGTTCGGCACACTTGCCGTCGTAGGTGCCCTCTTTGGTGGGGGTGAACCTGATGTAGTTGGTCTTGCCCGGGATCATGTCGCGCTTCTGCAGGAAGGCGGGAACCCAGAAGGAGTGGATCACGTCGCGTGCGTTCAGCTCGAGGTCAACGGACTTGTTCACCGGCAGGTACAGCGTGGGGAGCTGTTCCATGTCAATGGTGTTTCCGGTGAGGTTCGTCTGCACGCCGGCTTCGTAGACGTCCTCTTCAATGACGTCGCCGGCCTTGTAGTTGAAGTCCCAGGCCCACTGCTTGCCGCGGACGTCAACAACGACGTCGGCCGGCTCTGAGCGGTTATCGATGGCCTGCTGGTCGCGGTCCGTGAAGTAGAAGAACACCACAACCATGAACAGCGGGATGGTCAGGTAAAAGACTTCCAGGGGGAGGTTGAAGCTGGTCTGCCGCGGGAACCCGACGGTGCCCTTGCGGCGGCGGTACGCGACCAGGCACCAAACGATCAGGCCCCAGGTAATGATGCCCACAACCAGGGCGGCAATCCATGAGTTGACCCAGAGGTCCATGATGCGGTCGGTGTTGCTGGTGGTGCCACGTTCCGTGGGCAGCCACCCTTTCTCTACCTCTGGCGAACATCCGGTCAAAACCAACGCGCCGGCAATTGCCAAGCTTGAGATCGTTGTGATCGTTTTGCGTCGGCTGCCGGTTCGGTTCTGCGAACTCACAGACGGCCCTTCCTACTTGTTGCTGCTGTCCGGGAAGACTCGGCCGCCCCGGGCACACTAAAAGTTTTACTACTCGGTGTAGAGCTTACCGCTCCGCCGGGCGTTTCGCCCACATGTCGGCGCCGTGCCTCCATACCGTTATTTTCGGCAGGTGGCCCGGCGCCGGCATCGGGCGAAATAACCGGCTTAGTGGAACGAATCCCCACAGGCGCAGGAGCCGCCGGCGTTCGGGTTATCGATGGTGAACCCCTGCTTGGAGATGGTGTCCTCGAAGTCGATGGAGGCACCGCTCAGGTACGGAACGCTCATCTTGTCCACAACAACCTCGACGCCGTCGTAGTCCCGGACTGCGTCTCCGTCCAGGAGCCGCTCGTCGAAGTACAGCTGGTAGATCAGCCCGGAGCAGCCGCCGGGCTGCACGGCAACCCGGAGGCGCAGGTCCGTACGGCCTTCCTGCTCGAGAAGGCTGCGCACCTTGCCTGCTGCGACGTCGGTCAGTTTGACCTCGTGGACGGGCAGTTCATCACTGGCCGTGCTGGTGGTACCGGTGCTGTTCTCATTTGTTGCGGTGCTCATTGGCCTACCTTCTTAGGACGGTCTGGCGGCGCCGCGCTGGCGGTGCCTGCCCCTACGGTTTCGGTATGGGCTATAGCTACATGCTACGCGGGGCGGACGTGTAGCTCTAACTCCTGACGTAACCATGGCTGGTCCCTCCTTGTTCCCGGAGAAAGCCCATATTTTGGTTCGGGCAGCCGCGGCCGGCGGAGGACCTAGAGCCCCTGTTCATTGATCCGGACGAGGAGCAGCGCCTCGGCCAGGATGGCTTTGCGGAAGTCGCCAAGGTGTAGGGATTCGTTGGCGCTGTGCGCGCGGGAGTCCGGATCCTCCACACCCGTCACCAGGATCTGCACGTCCGGATACAGTTCCGTCAGGTCGGCGATGAAGGGGATGGAACCGCCTATGCCGGTTTCCACCGCCGGTACTCCCCAGGCCTCCCCCAGTGCCCACATCGCCAGTGAGGCCGCAGGCGATGAGGTGTCGGTCAGGAACGGGTTTCCGCTCTCCCCCGGCGTGAATGTCACCCTTGCACCGAACGGGGCATTCGCCTCCACATGCCGGCGCACGGCATCCATTGCCTCGGCGGGGACCTGTCCCGGCGCCAGCCGAAGGCTGAACTTTGCCCTCGCGCGCGGCAGCAGGGTATTCGAAGCTGCGTCCACGGACGGAGCGTCGAACCCGATGATGGACAGCGCGGGCTTGGTCCAGAGCCGTGAGGCGATGCTGCCCGAGCCCGCCAGCCGGACGCCGTCGAGCACGGATGCGTCAGCCCGGTAATCCTCCTCCGGAAGGTCCACGGCGGCGGTGTCCTTTGCCACCAAACCCTTGATGGCAACGTTGCCCCCGTCATCGTGAAGCGTGGCGATGAGGCGGGACAGCAGGGTGGGCGCATCCAGCACGGGACCGCCGTACATGCCTGAGTGGACGGCGTGCTCAAGGACCTGGACTTCGATGGTCCCGTCAACCAGGCCCCGAAGGCTGGTGGTCAACGCGGGAACCCCCACCTTCCAGTTGCTCGAATCGGCCACCACGATGACATCGGCGCGCAGCAGCTCACGGTTTTCCTCCAGGAATGACCGGAAGGTGGGGGATCCCGCTTCTTCCTCGCCTTCAAAAAAGAACGTCACGCCCAGGCCAAGAGCGCTGCCGAGCACCTCCGAAACTGCCGCGTAGGCGGCAACGTGTGCCATGATTCCGGCTTTGTCATCCGCCGCGCCACGGCCGTACAGGCGCCCGTCCTTCTCGACGGCGGTGAACGGTTCGGTCTCCCACAGGCCGGTGTCCCCCGTGGGTTGGACGTCGTGGTGGGCGTACAGGAGGACCGTCGGCCTGCCGTCCGCGGCGGGCCTGCGTGCGACGACGGCGGGGCCGCCCGGGGTGCCGTCCGGCTTGTCGCAGGCCAGGATCTGCACATTGTCCAGGCCAACGCCGCGCAGCAGGTCCGCTACGGCTTCGGCACTGCGTTCCAGAGGTTCGCGGTCGAAGCTGGGCCACGCAATGCCGGGGATGGCGACCAGCTCTTTGAGCTGTTCAAGGGTTTGGCCGAAGGACGCGTCGATGGCGGTACGGAGATCTTCCGTCGAGCTGTTTCCGGCAAAGCCCGGGGATGGGCGGACACTGGGATTCTCCGGCATGGCCGTGGGCGATGAAGTCATGGCCAAAACATTACCCGCGTCACATCCGCCGCTGCGGGGTGCGGCTATGGCCAGGCATCAAATCCGCAGCCCGCCGCAAGGTATTCTGTTCAGGTGTTCGGACGTAAAAAGGAAGCGCCCTCGGCGCAGCAAACAGTAGACCAACAGGCTGCAGAGGCGGCGGCGCGGGCCAACCAATTGAGCGGCAAGGGGGCTCCGACTCCCACCCGCAAGGCACAGGAAGCAGCGCGCAAGCGCCCGCTGGTCCCTGAGGACCGCAAGGCATCCAAGGCTGCCGAGCGCCAGGCCATCCAGGACCAGCGGCTTAAAATGCGCCAGGCACTGGACACCGGCGACGAGAAGTTCCTGCCCCTGCGTGACAAGGGGCCGCAGAAACGCTTTGCCCGTGATTTTGTCGACGCGCGCTTCAGCCTGGGTGAATACCTGATGTTCGGCGCCCTCGTCTTCGTGCTGGTGTCCCTGGTGGTCCCGGCATCCAGCGACATGATGATCTACGTCCTTGGCGGGTTCTGGGTGATGTTCCTGGCCGTCTTCGTGGACGTGTTCATCCTGTCCCGCCAACTCCGCAAGCGCCTGACTGCCAAATTCGGCGAGGTGGAACGCGGAACCGTCTGGTACGGCTCCATGCGCTCCCTGCAGTTCCGCAAACTCCGCCTTCCCAAGCCCCAGGTCAAGCGCGGGCAGTACCCCGCCTGACCGGCAGAGGCTCCGATAACGCGAAACCCCGGCGGTTGATCCGCCGGGGTTTCGCGTTTAAAAAGACGGCGCAAGGGTGCCGCCGCGTTCCATCAGTCAGGGCCGGCGCTTCTTCGCCAGTTCCCGGTTGATGCGCGCCGCCCAGAAGGGCCCTTCGTAAAGGAACGCAGTGTAGCCCTGGACCAGGGTGGCCCCGGCATCCAGCCTGTCCTGGACATCCTGCGCTGTTTCCACGCCGCCCACTGCCACCAGGGTAAGGGCGTCGCCGGTGACATCCTTGAGCCTGCGCAGCACATCAAGGGAACGCTGCTTCAGCGGGGCGCCGGAAAGCCCGCCCGCACCGCACTTCTCCACCTGCTCCGCCGGCGAGGCGAGCCCGTCCCGGGCGACGGTGGTGTTGGTGGCGATGATGCCATCCAGCTTGAGATCGAGCGCAAGGCGGGCGACGTCGTCGATATCCTCGTCACTGAGGTCCGGTGCGATCTTCACAAGGAGGGGCACGTGGCGCCCGGCAGCCCGGTCAGCTTCTTCACCCACGGCGGCCAGCAGGGGGCGGAGCGACTCCACATCCTGGAGCAGGCGCAGTCCGGGAGTGTTGGGCGAGCTTACGTTGACCACCAGGTAATCGGCGGCGGGCGCAAGGCTGCGGGCGCTCACGAGATAGTCGCCCACGGCGTCGGCCAGTTCCACTGCCTTGGTCTTACCGATATTGACACCGATAACAGGGCGCACGTCCGGGTGCCGGCGCTGCAGGGCGGCACGGGCAGCTTTGAGGCGCGGGGCCACAGCGGTTGCGCCGTCATTGTTGAACCCCATCCGGTTGATGACGGCGCGGTCCTGGACCAGGCGGAAGAGCCGCGGCTTCTCGTTGCCGGGCTGGGCCTGGCCGGTGATGGTACCCACCTCCACGTGGCCGAACCCGAGTTCGGTCAGCGCCTCGATGCCGTGCCCTTCCTTGTCGAATCCGGCAGCAAGCCCGAACGGGGACGGGAACGTTACGCCGAAAGCCGTGGTCTGGAGGGATGGTGCGGGCGCAGTCAGCTTTTCCAGGACCTTTCCCGCGCCGGAGCGGTGCGCCAGCCTGATGGCCTTGAACCCGATTTTGTGGGCGCGCTCGGCGTCCATCCATGAAAAGGCAAGCTTGAAGAATGTGGGGTAAACGCGCATGCCTCTAGTTTTCCGTCTTGGAGGGCCCGGACCAAAATGAGCAGGCCGAACTGGGAGCGGATTAGCATAAAGCCATGGAGTGGCAGAAGGACATCCTGGGCGGGGACTTCGAGTCGCACGCCTTCCAGGCCACGGGTCCGGACGGCGTGGAACGGACGGCCACCCTTGTCCGCTTCCGTCCTGCCCTGAAGACCTTGCCCGCCTCATCCGCGCGCCGCAGGGTGGTCCTTTTCCTGCATGGCTGGAGTGACTATTTCTTCAATGTGGACCTTGCGCGCTTCTGGTCTTCGGCTGGATACGACTTCTACGCGCTGGACATGCACAACCACGGCCGGAGCCTGCGTCCGGAATCGCCGGGCGGGTATGTCTCGGACCTCGGGGATTATGACGCCGAAATCGACACCGCGTGCCGGCTGATCAGCCAGGACGGAGCGGACCCGTCCTTAACCCTTATGGGGCATTCGACGGGAGGGCTGGTGGCCGTGCTCTGGGCAAGCCGGCATCCGGGCCGGGTGTCGCGCCTGGTCCTGAATAGTCCCTGGCTTGAGATGCACGGCAGTTCATTGGTACGGCGTGCAACGGCGGGGATGGTGGGGCCCGTGGCCCGGTTCCGTCCAGAGGCGGTGCTCCGACTGCCGGAGCGTGGCTTCTATTGGCGCACCATCAGCAGTTCGGCCGATGGCGAGTGGACGCTGGATGACCGATACCGTCCCCCCATGGCTTTTCCGGTGCGGGCGGGGTGGCTCAGTGCCGTGTTGGCCGGGCACGCACGGGTGGCGCGGGGCCTCAACATCGAGGTGCCCATCCTTGTCCTGCTGTCCAGCGGCAGCGCCAACGGGCTCTTCTGGTCTGAAGAGATGCGGCGGACGGACGCCGTCCTTGACGTGAACATCATTGCTGCCCGCGCCCTGATCCTGGGCCGCACCGTCACCGTGGAGCGGATTGACGGCGCCCTGCATGACGTGTTCCTCTCCCCCGCCGCCGTACGCGCGGACGCCTACGCCAGGTTGGCGCGCTGGCTTCGGGCCTACGGGGACGAGGAACCGGAACCATCCGGCAGCCGGGACAGCGGATGAGCGGCACACAGGTTGGCAGGGAGACGGACGAGGCTCTGTGGACGGCCGATGTCCTGGGCCCGCGCTTCGAGCAGCGGGTCCTTCCCCTTGCCCCGGATGACGAGGGCGACGTCTGCGCGACCCTCGTCCGTTGCGGCGCCACGCGGCCGGGGCCTATACCGGCGACGGCAGGGCGGCCCGCCATCGACGTGGTCCTCTACGTCCACGGCTGGGCTGACTACTTCTTCCAGGCGGACGTGGCAGAGTACCTGACCGACGCAGGGTTCCCCTTTTACGCCGTGGACCTGCGCAAGTTCGGCCGCAGCCTCCGCCCTTGGCAGACGCCGGGTTTCACCGAAGATCTGGCTGTCTATGACGAGGACCTGGCCGCCGCCCTCGCGGCGATCAGGGAAGACGTCACCGAACTCCTGGGGCCGGGGGTTGAACCTACCGTCCACGTTCTGGCCCATTCCCTGGGCGGGCTCATCACGGCACTGTGGGCTGACCGGAACCCGACGGCACTGGGCACCTTGATCCTGAACGCCCCGTGGCTGGAACTGCAGGGCAGCAGTATCATCCGCACCATTGCCATGCACCTGGTGGATCCGCTGTCCAGGGCCGACCCCCGCCGTCCTTTGTGGCTCCCGGAGATGCCCGGATACTGGCAAAGCGTCAGCGACGAGGCCCACGGCGAATGGCACTTCGACCCCCGGTGGCGTCCCAGGGCATCATTTCCCATCAGGGCCGGCTGGGCCAAAGCGGTCCTTGCCGGCCATGCCGCGGTGGAGCGCAGGCTGGATATCAGGGCCCCGGCGCTGGTCCTGCTCTCGAACCGCACGCGCATCCAGATCGAGTGGTCCGCGGAGATGATGGAGGCCGACGCCGTGATCGACGTCGAGGAAACGGCCCACCGTGCGTTGCGCTTGGGACGGCGGGTGGCCGTCTTCCGCTATCCGGGCGCCATCCACGACGTCTTCCTGTCCCGCCGCGCGGTGCGGGAGGAAGCCTGCCGTGACCTGGCAGCGTGGCTCAGGGCGTACTCAACCTGACGGGTGCCGGCAGGGCCCTGCCGTTTCAAGGGCTTACCGTGGCCAGTGGACCCGGGAATCAGGACCCGGCCGGTGCGGCCGCATCCACGGCACCGCCATAGCGGCGGTCACGCCGGGCGTACTCCTCAACGGCGGCCCAGAGCGTCCGGCGGTCCACATCGGGCCACAGGGTATCCATGAACACGAACTCTGCGTAAGCGGACTGCCAGAGCAGGAAGTTGGAGAGCCGCTGCTCCCCGGAACTGCGGAGGAACAGGTCCACGTCCGGCAGGTCCGGCTCGTCAAGGTACTTCTGGATGGTCCGCTCGGTGATGGCACCGGGCTTCAGCCTGCCGGCAGCCACCTCCGCAGCGATGGCGGAAACAGCATCCGTGATCTCTGCGCGGCCGCCGTAATTAACACACATGGTCAACGTGCAGGTGCTGTTGCCCGCTGTGAACTCTTCCGCTTCCTCCAGCTCGCGGATGACCGAGCCCCACAGCCGCGGCCGCCGGCCTGACCACCGGACCCGGACTCCCCATTCATCGAGCTGGTTGCGTTGCCGGCGCAGCACATCCTTGTTAAATCCCATCAGGAAGCGGACTTCTTCCGGTGACCGGCGCCAGTTTTCGGTGGAGAAGGCATATACGCTGACATACTCGATACCCAGCTCAATGGCCCCTGCCATCACATCCAGCAGGGCAGGCTCCCCTGCCTTGTGCCCTTCAATCCTCGGCAGGCCGCGCTGGTTTGCCCAGCGGCCGTTTCCGTCCATCACGATCGCAACATGGCGGGGAATGAACTCCGCGGGGATGGAGGGCGCCACGGCGCCGGAGGGGTGCGGATACGGGGCAACCACCGGGTGGGTGCGCTTCCGTGAGGCGGTGTTCTTCTTCCCGAGGGCCACTGTCAGCTACGCTCCACATGTTTGAGGGACTTCAGCACCCGTTCGAGGTGCCATTGCAGGTATGCGGCCACCAGGCCGGCGGCCTCTTTCCGGTGCAGCGGAAGGGAGCCGTCCGCCGTTGTCCAGTCCCCGGTCAACAGCGCCGCCAGCAGGACCACCGTCTCCGCCGCCGGAGCCGGCGAGCCAGGGGGCCTGCATCCGCTGCAGACCATTCCCCCCAGGGGAGCGGAAAAGGCGCTGTGGGGGCCCGGCATGCCGCACCGGGCGCAGTCCGTGAAGCTGGGTGCCCAGCCACCGGTGGCCAGGGCCCGGAGAAGGTAGGAGTCAAGGATCAGGCCGGCTGCATGTTCATCCCTGCTGAGTGAAGCCAACGCACCCACCAGCAGGTTGTACTGGGCTGTTCCGGCCTCACCGTCCACGTCCGTCAGCTTCTCGGCCGTTTCGGTCATGGCAGCCGCCACCGTGTAACGGCCGTAGTCCGCGGCGATGTTTCCCCCGTACGCCCCTTTGGCCACTGCCTGGGTCACAATGTCCAGCGTTTTGCCGGACACAAGCTGGAGGTCCGCCACCATAAAAGGTTCCAGGCGCGCCCCGAACCGGCTACTGGTGCGGCGCACCCCCTTGGCGACAGCCCGGACCTGGCCATGGTGCTTGGTCAGCAGGGTGATGATCCGGTCCGCCTCACCCAGCTTGTGGGTACGCAGCACGACGGCGTCGTCCCGGTACGCGCGGGAGGCGAAAGAGTGTTGGGCCACGCCTTTTATCTTCCCATTCTTTGCCGGCACAGCCGTGCCGCGTGCTGCCGTGCCGCCGGCAGCTTCCTGCGGCACGGCAGTGCGAAGGTCAGGCCTGGGCGTCCCGGATGGCGCGGTTCACGGCGGAGATGACCGCCTTCAGGGAGGACATGCTGGTGTTGGCGTCGATGCCGACACCCCAGAGCACGCGCTCCCCCACGGCGCATTCGACGTAGGCGGCTGCCATGGCATTGCCGCCCTCGGAGAGTGCATGCTCACTGTAGTCCAGGACCCGGACATCCACGCCGTCTTCCCGCAGGATGCTCAACAGCGCAGCGATGGGACCGTTGCCGGTGCCCGTCCGGCTGACCTGTGCCCCGTCAATGGTGAGGGACGCGTGAAGCGTCATCCCGCCGTCGTCGTCCGTTTCTGTCTTGACCGAGCCGAGCGAATACCGGCCCCACTGTCCGTCCGTCTTGCCTGAGGGCAGGTACTCGTCCTGGAAGACCTGCCACAGCTGGGCACCGCTGACTTCGCCGCCCACCGTGTCCGTGCGCTTCTGTATAACGCCCGAGAATTCGATCTGGGCACGGCGCGGCAGGTCCAGGCTGTGCTCATTCTTGAGCAGGTAGGCAACGCCGCCCTTGCCGGACTGCGAGTTGACCCGGATGACCGCCTCGTAGCTGCGGCCCAGGTCCTTTGGATCAACCGGCAGGTACGGCACCTGCCAGGTGAAGTCGGCAACGTCCTTGCCTGCGGCTGCGGCGTCCCGCTCAAGGGCCTCGAAGCCCTTCTTGATGGCGTCCTGGTGGGAGCCGGAGAACGCCGTGAACACGAGGTCGCCTCCGTACGGTGAACGCTCCGGCACAGGCAGCTGGTTGCAGTACTCAACGGTCCGGCGGACGTCGTCGATATTGGAGAAATCGATCATGGGGTCGATGCCCTGCACGAAGAGGTTCAGGCCAAGGGTCACCAGGTCAACGTTGCCGGTGCGCTCGCCATTGCCGAAGAGGCAGCCTTCAATCCGGTCCGCCCCGGCCATGTAGCCCAGTTCGGCGGCGGCGACGCCGGTTCCACGGTCATTGTGGGGGTGCAGGGAGAGGATGATGCCCTCGCGCGGGTGCAGGTGGCGGCTCATCCACTCGATGGAGTCCGCGTAGACGTTCGGCGTTGCCATTTCCACGGTGGCGGGCAGGTTGATGATGACCTGGCGGTCCGCGGAGGCTTCGAAGACGTCGGCGACGGCATTGCAGACCCGCACCGCATATTCCAGCTCCGTGCCGGTGAAGGACTCCGGGGAGTACTCGTAGGTCACGTGCGTGTCCGCGAGGGTTTCCTCGTACTTCCTGCACAGCCGGGCACCCTGGAGCGCGATGTCCAGGATTCCGTCCTCATCCTGGTTGAAGACCACGCGGCGCTGCAGCACTGAGGTGGAGTTGTAGAGGTGGACGATGGCCTGCTTGGCACCGACCAGCGACTCGTAGGTGCGCTCGATCAGGTGCTCCCGGGCCTGGGTCAGGACCTGGATGGTGACGTCGTCCGGGATGTGGTTGCCCTCAATCAGCTGGCGTACAAAGTCGAAGTCCGTCTGCGAGGCGGAGGGGAACCCGACCTCGATCTCCTTGTAGCCCATGCGGACCAGCAGATCGAACATCTTCATCTTGCGCGCCGGGCTCATTGGATCGATCAGGGCCTGGTTGCCGTCGCGGAGGTCCACTGCGCACCAGCGGGGGGCCTTGGTAATGACCTTGTCCGGCCAGGTGCGGTCCGGCAGTTCAACCTTGATCTGGTCCTGGAACGGCGTGTAGCGGTGGGCAGGCATTCCTGAGGGCTTCTGTGCGTTTCGCATTACTATCGGGGCCTTTTCTGTGGTTCTACGTTGAAAGGGTGGCCGGGCAACACAAACTCCGCAGCGAGGGTGGGCCTTGCGCTAGATCGCGTCTGAGGCCTCGCCGCGGCAGCTAAGAAGAAGGAGCTCTGCACGCACCTTTTGAGAGTAACACGGGTGCGTAAGATGAAAGGGCACTACCGTCAGTAAAGTCCACCATGCAGACGCCGCGCGCTGTGTTTCCTGCCGCCGCTCTCCATAAGAAGGAGTTTCAGTGCCCATTTCGGGGATCGACCTGTCCACCATTGATCACACGGTCCGGCCGCAGGATGACCTTTACCAGCATGTCAACGGCGCATGGCTGAAAGCCACCGAAATTCCCGATGACCGGCCGCTCGAGGGCACGTTCACCGCCCTCCGGGACGGTTCGGAAATTGCTGTCCGCGACATTATCGAAGAAGCCGCAGCCAAGGGCGGGGCCGCCAGCGGGATCGAACGGAAAATCGGGGACCTCTACAACAGCTTCATGGACGAGGCCGCCGTTGAAGCGAAGGGCCTTGAGCCGATCCGCCAGCGCCTTGCAGAAGTCTTCGCCACCAGCTCCGTGGTGGACCTCGTGTCGTTGGCAGGCCGGTTGTTCCGTGCCGATGTTGGCGGTCTCTTCTACATCTACCCTGCGCCGGATGCGGGTAACCCCGACCGGATCCTCCTGTACACCGGGCAGGGTGGCCTTGGGCTTCCCGATGAGTCCTACTACCGGGAAGAAAAGTTCACTCCGATGGTCACCGCCTATGCCGCGCACGTGAAGACGATGCTCGGCCTGGCAGGCGTTGCTGATGCCGGCGCAGCCGCCGGGCGCGTGGTGGCACTGGAGACCAAGCTTGCGTCCCACCATTGGGACAACGTCACCCTTCGGAACCCGCAAAAGACGTACAACCTGAAGACGGCGGACGAGGCCTCAGCGCTGTTCCCGCTCCTGCCCACGTGGTTTGAGGCCGCCGGCATCGATGCGGGCAAGCGGCAGGAGATCGTCATGAGCACGCCTCCGTTTTTTGAAGGCGCCGCTGCCCTCCTCGGCTCCGAGCCGCTGGCCCACTGGCAGGAATGGCTGGCGATGCGGGTGGTCAGCGCTGCAGCACCGTACCTTTCCTCGGATGTCGTGGACGCCAACTTCGCCTTCTACGGCACCACCGTCAGCGGCACGCCCCGCAACAAGGACCGCTGGAAGCGCGGGGTGGGCGTCGTCGAGGCCGCTTTGGGAGAGGCCGTGGGGCAGATCTACGTGGCCCGGCACTTCCCCGAGACCCACAAAGCGAGGATGCAGGCACTCGTTACCAATCTCACTGAGGCATACCGCCAGAGCATCAGTGCCGTCGGCTGGATGGGTGACGCCACGAAGGCCGAGGCCCTCCGGAAGCTGGAGGGCTTCCGGGCGAAGATCGGCTACCCGGACCAGTGGATCGACTACTCCGCCGTCGAGATCGATCCCACCGATCTTTTGGGCAACGTTGAGCGGGCGCACAACGCCGACGTCGACCGGCACCTTGACGAGGTAGGCAAGCCGGTGGACCGCAACAAGTGGCTGATGACGCCGCAGACGGTCAACGCCTACTACCACCCGATGATGAACGAGATTGTGTTCCCGGCCGCGATCCTGCAGCCGCCGTTCTTCACGGCGGATGCCGATGACGCCGTGAACTACGGCGGAATCGGCGCGGTCATCGGGCACGAGATCGGCCATGGGTTTGATGACCAGGGCTCCCAGTTCGACGGCGGCGGCGCCCTCCGGAACTGGTGGACGGAAGAGGACCGGGAGGCGTTCGAAAAGCTGACCTCGAAGCTGGTGGCACAGTACGATGCCCTTTCCCCCTACGCAGCCCCCGGGCATACCGTCAACGGACGCCTCACCCTCGGCGAGAACATTGGCGACCTGGCTGGCCTGGCGATCGCCTACAAGGCGTACCGGATCAGCCTGGACGGGAAGGAACCGGACGTGCTGGACGGCCTTACCGGGGAACAGCGCTTCTTCGCGTCCTGGGCGGCCGGCTGGCGCCAGGTCATCCGGCCCGAGGAAGCCGTCCGCCGCCTCGCAACGGACCCGCACTCCCCCAACGAGTTCCGCACCAACGCCATCGCGAAAAACCTGGATGCCTTCCACGAGGCCTTCGAGGTCACCGAACAGGACGGCATGTGGATGCCTCCGGAGGAACGCGTCAGCATCTGGTAGCAGGACATAAAGCGGGGCCCACCGGTTTGAACTGGTGGGCCCCGCTTTATGTCGTTAACCAACGCTCTCCTGGCGCCGTTTCCGCTCCGTGCCGGCGGCTAATCCTGGACGATGAGCGCCGGGTTGGCCTGCTGGCAGGAAGCATCCTTCGCCGTCTGGTTGACGATGTCCTCCGGAAGCGCGGCAGGAGCCCCGTACGTCACTCCCGTGGTGAAGTCGGTGCCCAGGTACACCTGGACGCCCGCGACATTGGGGGCCGGCAGCATCTGCGCGGCAGGGATTCCCAGCACCGCGGCGACGTCCGCAGCCACGTCCGCGAAGTCCGTGCCGTAATAGACCACCGACTGCTCCACCGCTGTGGCCTCGAACTGGCCTGCCTGGGTGAAGCCGCCCGAGACCAGGGCCTGCACGATTTCCTGGGCGCGTCCGGGAACGCCGCTTCCGTTGGCCACGGTGACAGGCTGCAGGGATTTGTCGTAGGGCGGCAGCTGGGGTGCCGTCTCGGTGGGGGTCGCTGTGGGGGGTGCAGGCGATTCAGTGGGCGACTGTGTAGGTGCCGTGGGATCAGTCAGATCCACGTCCTGCCGGAGGGCGGCGAACAGTTGGGAACCATCGGGCTCGGCAATCTGCAGCCTGTTGGGGTCCGCCAGCGCCGGAGCGGTGGGCACGGCCACGAAGGCCACCTTGCTGATGTCGATGTCCTTGAGCCGGTTGCCGATGGTGAGCAGGCTGGGGACCGAGGCCAGCCCTTCGTCCACGGTCAGGTTCTGGGTCACGACGTCGGCGATCTTGAGCATCCGGCCCGGATCGGACAAGGTCCCGTCGTCCTTGATTTTGCGGGTCAGGGAGGACAGGAAGCCCTGCTGGGCTTTGATCCGGCCCAAATCGCCGCCGTCGGCAAACGCGTGGCGCGTCCGCAGGAACGCGAGGGCCATTTCACCCTGGACCGCCGAGGTGCCCGCGGGCAGCCGAAGGCGGGAATCAGGATCGTAAACGGCGTCACTGATGCAAACCTCGACACCGCCAACGGCGTTGGACAATTCCTTCACAGCGGTGAAGTCCGCCATCATGAAGTGGTCCACTTCAAGGCCGGTGAGCTGGTTGACTGTGTCCACGGCGCAGCCGATGCCGGCTTCAGCCATGGCCTCGTTGATCATCACGCCGCTGCGGGCGGGATAGACCTGGTTGGTTTCCTCATCCTTGCATTCGGGAATGTCCACCAGCAGGTCCCGGGGGAAACTGATGACGCTGACGCGCTTGTTGTCCTCGGAGATGTCCATCATCATCATGACGTCCGACTTGCCGTAGCCCTTGGAATCGTCCGCTGTGCCGTACTCGGCGTTTTCGCCGTCGCGGGTGTCGGAGCCAAGGATCAGGATCTGCATCCGACCGGTAGCGTCGCTCACCTGCTCGTTGTTGCCGCCGCCGGCGTTCAGCGGTGCCTTGGAGATGTTGTTCTGAAGGCGCAGGAACCAGAAACCGGCGAAGGCGATCCCGCCAATCATGGCCACGGAGACTACGGCGGTGACGACCTTCAGCCACACCGGCATGCCACGCAGGGACCCAAGGTGGCGGGCGGCTCCGAGGGTGCCGTCCTCCGCATGCCGTGACGCGGGTCCCCCGGTTGACACTTCAGCTCCGTCGTCGCGCTTATCGCGGCCTAGCCCCACGTGGTGAACCTTCCTCTAAATTCGAAATCCGGCCCATTTTAGTGGTCCAGGCTGGGAAATTGCCGGGCGGCCCAACGGCCGCGCCTCATGAAGGGCTCAGAAACCCAGCTTCACCAGCTGTTTCGGGTCCCTCTGCCAGTCCTTCGCCACCTTCACATGGAGGTCCAGGTAAATGCGGGTACCCAGCAGGGCCTCGATGCCTTTACGCGCATTGGTGCCGACTTCACGCAGCCGGCTGCCGCCCTTGCCGATGATGATCGCTTTTTGGGAGGGGCGCTCCACGTAGAGGTTGACCCGGACGTCGAGCATCGGGCTGTCCTCCGGCCGGTCCTCGCGGGGAACGATTTCCTCCACCACCACAGCGAGGGAGTGCGGCAGCTCGTCACGGACGCCTTCGAGTGCCGCTTCCCGGATGAGTTCCGCCACCATCACGGCTTCGGGCTCGTCGGTGAGTTCACCGTCCGGATAGAGCGGCGGCGACGGCGGCATGTGGCTGATGAGGACGTCAGCGACGGTGTCCACCTGGAAGCCGTCGGCAGCCGAGACGGGAACGATGTCCTTCCAGCCTTCCTCCCCGAGCACTTCCCGGCCCAGGGCGGCCACGGCCAGGAGCTGTTCCGTCAGGGCCTGGCGGTCTACAGTGTCGGCCTTGGTGACAATGGCGATGACGGGTATGCGGCCCACTGCGGCCAGCTGGGCGGCAATGAACTTGTCCCCCGGGCCGATCTTTTCATTGGCCGGGAGGCAGAACCCGATCGCATCCACTTCCGCCAGCGTGTCCGCAACGAGGTCATTCAGGCGTTTGCCCAGGAGCGTGCGGGGGCGGTGGAGCCCTGGCGTGTCCACAAGGATCAGCTGCGCGTCCTGGCGGTGGACAATGCCGCGGATGGTGTGCCGGGTGGTCTGGGGCTTGGCGGACGTGATGGCCACCTTCTTGCCCACCAGCGCGTTGGTCAGGGTGGACTTGCCCGCATTGGGCCGGCCCACCAGGACCGAGAACCCTGCGCGGAAACCGCCGAAATCGTCGTGGCTTTCGGCCTTATTTTTCTTGCTCACGTGAAACTCCCTGCTGGGTTGCTTCCGCCTCTTGGAAGAGGTCCTCAAGGTCAGTGTCTTCTTTTGCCACCCGCGCCGCAACGATGTGGCTGACGCGGTTCCGGCGGCCTTCGAGCCTGTCGGCCCGCAGGGACACGCCCTGCACTTCAACCGTGCTTCCCACGATGGGTACACGGCCCAGCGCTTTAGCGAGCAGGCCGCCAACGGTGTCCACTTCGTCATCGTCCAGTTCAATGTCGAAGAGCTCACCCAGGTCGTCGATGCCCATGCGGGCGCTGACCCGGTAGGAACCGTCACCCAACTCCACGGCTTCGGCGCTTTCGGTGTCGTACTCGTCCACGATTTCCCCAACGATTTCCTCGATGAGGTCCTCCAGGGTGACCAGTCCGGCAGTTCCGCCGTATTCGTCAATCACGATGGCCACGTGCGTGGACTCCTTCTGCAACTCACGGAGCAGGTCGCTGACCGGCTTCGATTCCGGAACGTACCGCACTTCCCGGGCAAGCGACTCCACCAGCGGCGGTTCCTCGTGGGGCGCGAGTTCGTGGATGACGGCGGCAACATCCTTCAAATAGATGATGCCCAGAATCTGGTCCGTGCTTTCGCCAATCACCGGAATCCTGGAGTAGCCGGAGCGGAGGAACAGGGACATCGCCTCGCGCAGGCTGGAGCCCGCCTCAATGGTGAGGATGTCCGTTCGTGGCACCATGACAGCGCGGACCAGCGTGTCACCGAAGTCGAAGACGGACTGGATCATTTCCGCCTCGGTGTCCTCGATCATGTCGGACTCACTGGCGCGTTCTACGAGTTCGCGGAATTCCTGCTCGCTGAAGAACGCCTCATCTCCGCCGGGGGCCCCAGGTGCAGCCGTGCTGCCCAGCGTGACCAGCCAGCCGGGGATTGGCCCCAAAACCCAGGTTAGGAACCGGATCATGGGTGCGGTGGAGCGTACAACGGCCGCTGAGTGGAGCCTGCCGAGCTGGCGCGGGGAAACACCCACGATCACGAAACCCAGCAGCGCCATGATGCCGGTAGCGGCAAGGCCTGCCAGCCAGATGTTATCCAGCAGGCTGTAGAGCAGGACGGCCACCGCAACGGCGGACGCCATCTCAAACCAGATGCGCCAGAACCGCAGCGCCCTGATGTGGGCCACCGGGCGGGAGAGGATCTGCCGCAGGGCGGTCCCGCGGCTCTTCAGCAGGGCTTCTTCCGCGTCGTGGCGCGGAATGAAGTTGAAGGCGGCCTCGGCCGCGGTCAATACAGCCGCAACAGCCAGGAAAGCCAGGGCCATTGCGACAAGGAGCAAAGGCGTCACTGGGTGGTCTCGGCGGGCGCTTCTTTGCCGGTGAAGCCGGACAGCAGCTCACGCTGGAGCCCGAACATCTCGGCCTTCTCCTCGGGTTCTGCATGGTCGTATCCGAGGAGGTGGAGGATTCCGTGCGTGGTCAGCAGGAGCATCTCGTCCTGCAGGGTGTGGCCCGCGTTCTTGGCCTGCACCCGGGCAACCTGCGGGCAAATGGCAATGTCGCCGAGCATGCCCTGGGGGGTGGGCCGGTCCGGTGTTCCGGGAGTCAGCTCGTCCATGGGAACGGACAGGACATCGGTGGAACCGGGCTCGTCCATCAGCTCGATGTGGAGTTTCTCCATGGCGGGCTCGTCCACCAGCAGGACGGACAGTTCCGCCTGCGGGTGGATATACAGCTGCTCAAAGATGTACCGGGACAACGCCACGATTTCCGCTTCGTCCACCTGGACGCCGGATTCATTGTTGACCTCGATGCTCACGCGTGTTCCCCCCGTTTGGCGGCGCCGGCCGAGTGCTTAACCCGGCTGCGCTGGGTTTCATCCCAGATGCTGTAGGCGTTGACGATATCGCCTACGAGCCTGTGCCGGACGACGTCTGCCGCGTCCAGGACCGAGAAGCTGACGCCTTCTATGCCCTGGAGGATTTCCTCGACGATACGGAGTCCGGATCGGGTGCCGAAAGGCAGGTCCACCTGGGTGACGTCACCGGTGACCACCATCTTTGACCCGAAGCCGAGCCTGGTAAGGAACATCTTCATCTGCTCCGGCGTGGTGTTCTGCGCCTCGTCAAGGATGATGAAGGCGTCGTTGAGCGTCCGCCCGCGCATGTAGGCCAAGGGCGCCACTTCGATGGTGCCGGCCGCCATCAGGCGGGGAATGGATTCAGGATCCATCATGTCGTGCAGGGCATCGTAGAGCGGGCGCAGATAGGGATCGATCTTGTCGCTGAGGGTCCCGGGAAGGAAACCCAACCGCTCCCCCGCCTCTACAGCGGGACGGGTCAGGATAATGCGGCTGACCTCTTTCTGCTGCAGTGCCTGGACGGCCTTCGCCATCGCGAGGTAGGTCTTGCCGGTTCCTGCCGGACCGATGCCGAAAATGACCGTGTTGGTGTCGATGGCATCAACATACGTTTTCTGGTTCAGCGTCTTCGGGCGAATGGTTTTTCCGCGGCTGGACAGGATGTCGTGGGTCAGCACGTCCACGGGGTTCTGCAGGGACTGGGTGCGGAGCAGCGCAACAAGCTGCTGCAGCACCGCCGGGCTGATCACCGTGCCGCGGGCCACGAGGCCGCGGACCTCGTGGAGGAGGCGCATGATGCGGGGCACGTCGCTGGCGGGACCGGTGATGGAGAGCTCGTTGCCGCGGACATGGAAGTTGACGTCCGGAAACTGTTCCTCGATGTACCGCAGGGCCTCATCGTGGCTGCCAAGGGACTGGACCATCTGGTCGGAGTTGTCGAAAAGGACTACCTCGGTACGGCTGCCGGGGAGGGTATGGGGAAATTCCCCCGCAGCGCCTTCTCCCGTGTTGAGCCGGCGCTTGCCATTCGCTGATTCAGTCATAGTGATGGCCCGCAGGCCCGTGATCCCCTCAAAGTCCGGAACAATTCCCGCTGCCGGCGGCCGGACGTTGTACTTGGACGATGTACCGGTTGCGCCTTGACCAGCGATCCTTCCATCTTACGCCAGGACCGCATCAACGACTGAAAAGGGAATGGCCGGCGGCTTCCGGCAACATGGCAGGGCCGTTGGTTCCGCCATTAGGTATCAACTTCATATCGGCCTCATATCGTTCCCGTTGCAGTTCCTCCAGGAGGCCCGTATCCGGCCCTTCAGCTCCAGGCCCTGTGCCATGCTGGAAATCCAGCCACTGCTGGATCTGCCGCCTGGGGAGCGGCCCGCCATTCATGAAAGGACAGGCAACAAACGTGCCGGAATCTGCTGCGCCCCGCAGGGCAGGACGACCTGGCGGTTCTGTGCGCCCTGGCCTCCTGGCAGTGGTTCTGATGGTGGCTCCGCTCCTGGCGGGCTGCCTGGCCGAGCCAAGTCCCTCACCCACCAGCGCCCTGGGCTCCGGCCCCGCCGCGACCGGCACCGCGCCTTCCACCAGCGCGCCGCTGGAGACGACGCAATCGTCCAACAAAGCGCCCGTCTACTGGATTGGCAGGAGCAACAGCAGCGTCTTCCTTTACCGGGAATTCCGGGACGTGCCTGAGCAGGAGAACCCGGTGACGCGGGCTTTGCGGGCGATGATGTCGGACAAGCCCCTTGACCCGGATTTCTTTACCCCGTGGCAGAGCCCAAGCCAGCTTGCCACCTCCATCTCGGGCAAGGACGTCATCACCGTGGATGTCTCGGAGGACGCTTTCAACAGCAACCTCGACGCCGACATGGCCGGCCGCGCTGTCCAGCAGCTTGTGTACACGGCCACCGCCGCCGCGGCGAGTTCAGGGCTTATCGATTCCGGGCAGCAGATCCGGGTGCGGATCCTGGTGGATGGGCACACCGACTACGTCGCTTTCGGCCACATCCAGCTGGGTGAGCTGATGACCAGGGCCAGCGGCATGGTGGCCCCTGTCTGGATCATTGATCCGCAGGAAAACTCAGAAGTTGCGGCCGGGAGTGTCAAGATCACCGGCCGGAGCACCCTTTCCGGCGGAAAGCTCCGCTGGCAGATCCTGCGGGCGGAGGAGGACGGCACCAAGGTGCCGTTCCTGACCGGGGAGACGACGGCGGCCGCGGAGCCGGGCCAGGCCGGCCTGTTTACGCTTGCCCTCACGCTGCCGGCCGGCGACTACGAACTGAAGGTGGCCCAGGCCGGCGCCGGCGATCAGCCGGACCAGAATGAGGACTCGCGGGCCTTTAAGGTCCGGTAGCTGCCCAGCCGGAAACTCCGGCAGGTTCAGGGCGGGGGCGCGGTCCAACGGCCCAGGACGTCGCTGGCAAGGACGACGGCGGCCGGCCCGGCGGTTGATGAGCGCAGGACATGGTGCCCCAGCAGTGCGGTGAGGGCGCCGTTACCGCAGAGCCTTGTTACTTCCCTGGGGCTGATGCCGCCTTCCGGCCCGACGATCAGCAGCACTTCGCGGGGTTCCGTTCCATCGTGGCCCTGCCAGGTTTCCAGTACGGTGCGCAGGGGGCGCACGGCGTCTTCATGGAGGATAATGGCCAGCCCTGCGGCCTCTACGAGTCCGGCCAGCGCGGCAGTGTCGACGGCGGGCCGCACCTCGGGGACCCATGCGCGGCGCGCCTGCTTGGCTGCTGCCGCCACCACCGACTGCCACTTCGCGTGGGCCTTAGCTGCCCGGTCGCCCTTCCACCGCACGATGGACCGTTCGGACTGCCAGGGTATGACGGCGTCGATTCCGAGTTCGGTGGCCGTTTCGATGGCGAGTTCATCCCTGTCGCCCTTGGCCAGGGCCTGCACCAGCACCAGCCTCGTGGCCGGACGCTCCTCCACAGCAACGGAGGTGCACTCCACCTCGAGGGCGGCGGGCGACGCCGCAAGCACCCGTCCGCTCATCCGCGTCCCCGCACCGTCAACAATGTCGACGGGCTCGCCCGGGGCGAGCCGCTTGACCGTGACGGCGTGCCGCGCCTCGGTCCCGTCGAGGACAAAGGCCCGCCCCGCCGTCATGTGGTCCAGGGACCCGGGCGGGGTGAAGAAGACAGGGTTGCTCACCGCTACAGGTTACCGAGCCGGTCCCGGAGCTTGGCGAACATGCCGCCGCTGGCTGCAAGCTTGCCCTCGGTGATCTGCTCACCGCGCATTTTGGCCAGCTGCCGCATGAGCTCTTCCTGCGCGGCATCAAGCTTGGCGGGCGTTTCAACCTGCAGGTGAACCTTGAGGTCGCCGCGGCCGTAACCGCGCAGGTGGGTCACGCCAAGTCCGCGAAGGGTAATGATTTCGCCGGACTGGGTGCCGGGCTTGACGTCGATTTCCTGTGCCCCGTCGAACGTTTCCAGGCTTACTTCGGTGCCCAGGGCGGCGGCCGTCATGGGGATGTGGAGGGTGGCGTGGAGATCGTCGTTGTCGCGGACGTAGGTGGCGTCGTTGTTGACGCGGATCTCAACGTACAGGTCACCGGAAGGTCCGCCAGCCGGGCCTGCCTCCCCCTGGCCGGAAAGCTGGATGCGCGTTCCGGTGGCTACGCCGGCGGGAACCTTGATGGTCAGCGAACGGCGGCTGCGGATGCGCCCCTGGCCGCTGCATTCGTTGCACGGGTCCTTGATGACGGTGCCGAAGCCTTCACAGGTTCCGCATGGGGCCGCGGTCATGACCTGTCCCAGGATGGAACGGACGGCGCGCTGGACCTGGCCGCTGCCGCCACAGATGTCGCAGCGTTCCGGATGGCTGCCGGGCTGGCAGCAGGAACCCTCACAGGTTGGGCACGTGACCGCAGTGTCCACTTCGAGCTTCTTATTGACACCGAAGACAGCGTCGCGCAGTTCGATCCGCACGCTGATGAGGGCATCCTGCCCGCGCCGCACGCGGGAAGCCGGGCCGGTGGAACCGCCGGCGCCAAAGAAGGTGTCGAAAATGTCCTGGAACGCGAACCCCTGGCCGGCGTAACTGCCTCCGCCGAAGCCATTGTCCGTGCCGTTTTCGTTGCCCGTGGTGTCATATACCCGGCGTTTCTGCGGGTCGGACAGGACTTCATAGGCGTGGGTTACAGCCTTGAAGCGGTCCGACGCGTCCTCACCCGGGTTGACGTCCGGGTGCAGGGTGCGTGCCAGCTTGCGGTAGGCCTTCTTGATCTCTTCTCCCGTGGCCTCCGGTGAGACTCCAAGGACGTCGTAGTGGCTGCTCAAAGTTCGTATCTCTTCCTTGTTGTACTGCCTGCAGTTGGACTGCTGGAAATGCTGTGGGTGTCCAGTGGCCCGGGATGGACCTCAGGGGCCCAGGATCCGGGAAAGGTAGCGGGCAACTGCCCTGACGGCGGCCATGGTGGTGGGATAGTCCATGCGTGTTGGCCCGAGCACGCCGATTTTCGCTGCGCTGTCCGGGCCGTAGCCCGTGGCTACAACCGATGCCTCGGCCAGCCCGTCGTAGGGATTCTCGCGGCCAATGCTGACAGCCACCCCGCGGTGGTCCTGCGCCATCTCGCTCAACAGGCGGAGCATAACAACCTGCTCCTCAAGTGCTTCCAGCACTGGGCCGATGCTGAGCGGGAAGTCCACGTTGGACCTTGCCAGGTTGGCTGTGCCCGCCATGACCATGCGTTCCTCGCGGCTGCTCTGTGCCAGCGCCTCCAGGCCGATAGCGAGGGCCTGGGCCGCCTGCCGCTGCCCCGGGGCGGCCATGGCCACCACCGCTGGCAGGGACTGGGACAGCTGGCTCAGTGGTGTTCCGGCAAGCGAGCCAAGGAACCGGGACCGAAGACCCGCCAGGGCTTCGTCCCCCAGGTCCTGTCCGACGTCGATAACACGCTGCTCCACCTTGCCGCTGTTGGCGATCAACACCACCAGCACCTTCCGCGGGGCCAGGAGGACGAATTCGATATGCCGGACCAGTGCCCTGCTCAGGTGCGGGTACTGGACCACTGCAACCTGGTTGGTGAGCTGCGACAGCAGCCGGACGGTCCGGTCCAGGACGTCGTCCAGGTCATCCGATCCTTCAAGCAGGGACTGGATGGCGCGGCGCTCCGCCTGGGACAGCGGCTTGACGGCGGAGATCTGGTCGACGAACAGCCGGTAGCCCTTGTCCGTGGGGATCCGGCCGGCGCTGGTGTGCGGAGCCGTGATCAGGCCCTCTTCCTCCAGGGCCGCCATGTCGTTCCTGATGGTTGCGCTGGACACACCGAGATGGTGCCGCTCCACCAGGGCTTTGGACCCCACGGGCTCGCGCGAGTGGACATAGTCCTCCACGATGGCACGGAGTACTTCAAGTTTGCGTGGCTCGCTCACACTCCACCTCCATCCAGGGTTCGGGGCGGCCGCGCCGCCCGCGCTGTGCCGCTCATCGTTTAGCACTCGACATGCCCAAGTGCTAACAGTCTATTATGCCTCTCCCCGTTGCTAGCATTGGTACCGCTCCGGGCGAAATTCCGGACCTGTGATCGAGCGCTAGGCGGAGTGAATCATGCAGTACCAGAACTGGGGCCCCCAGGACATGTCCGCTCCGTCAAAGGCGGAATTGCCTGAAGTTCCTGTTGAACGGGGAATGGTGCTGGAGGATGTCCAGTCCGGCTGGGTGGGCGCCGTGACACGCGTGGAGAAGTCCGGGGGCATGCATGTGGTGGCTCTGGAAGACAGGCGCGGCAAATCAAGGTCTTTCCGCCTGGGCTTCGGCTTCCTCCTCGAAGGCCAGGCCATTAAGCTTCTTCCCCCGGCGCCGCGGCAGGCACCCGCCGCCACCGGCAGGACAGCATCAGGTTCGGTCCGGGTGGCCGGCCAGCGCGCGCAGGTCGCCAAGGCCAGCCGGATCTGGGTGGAGGGAAAGCACGACGCCGAACTGGTGGAGAAGGTCTGGGGAGACGACCTTCGGGTGGAAGGCATCGTCGTCGAACCCCTCCACGGCATCGACGACCTTGCCGCGGCAGTGGCAGACTTCAGGCCCGGTCCGGGCCGGCGGCTGGGGGTCCTGGTGGACCACCTGGTGCCGGACTCCAAGGAGTCACGCATTGCGGACGCCGTGATGGCCTCACCGGGGGCTGCCGGGAACGTGCTGATCGTGGGCCACCCCTACGTGGACGTCTGGCAGGCGATCCGGCCTGCCGTGCTGGGCATCGAAAAATGGCCGGTGGTGCCGCGCGGGCAGGACTGGAAGACCGGGATCCTTGCCGCGTTCGGCTGGCCCCATGCCACCAAGGAGGATATTGGGCTTGGGTGGCAGAAGTTGCTGGGCGCTGTCCGCACCTACGCGGACCTGGAAGCCTCCCTGCTGGGGAGGGTGGAGGAAGTCATTGACTTCCTGACGGTTCCCTGACCGGACCGCCGCGCCGCTGTGCGTGGAGCCTTGGAGCGGCATCCGCGCCTCCAGCCAGTATTCTTGGTACTGCGGATCTGCGTCATTTGCAGTCCGTCTCAACCGATATGCATTCTTAGCCAGCACCATTGCACTTTTAGAAGGAACAGACTGTGGCAGAAAACGCACGCGATCACAGGGACACCCAGGGCGGCCAGGGCCGTTCGGAATACCATGGCGTTCCGGCGAATGCGCTGCCCCTGACAGCCAGCGAAGACCGGCAGTGGGCCACCATGGCGCACTTTGGCGGAATCCTTGGCTGCGTTCCTGCTCTTCTGATCTACCTCATTTTCCGGGACAGGGGCCCTTTCACGGCGCAGGAGTCCAAGGAAGCGCTGAACTTCAGCCTGCCTCCCACCATCGCCGCCGTGGTAGCGAACATCCTGGTGTTCGTACCGGTGATCGGCAACGTCTTCGCCGTGATTGCCACCCTCATCTGGATTGCCCTGACCTGTTTCTCCGTGGCGGCCGGCATCCATGTGAACAAGGGCCAGCCGCACCGTTACCAGTACAACCTGCGCTGGATTAAGTAGTCCCCTCCAGCTCCCAGCACTCGCAAGCTCGCGCCGGGGCCCTCGCCGGCGTGGGCCCACCGCCCGCAGCCCAGCACTGAACCCGCTAGTCCGGCAGGACCCGGCGCACCACGGCGTCAGCC
The DNA here is from genome assembly GCF_021129155.1 of Arthrobacter sp. AK04. GTDB lineage: Bacteria > Actinomycetota > Actinomycetes > Actinomycetales > Micrococcaceae > Arthrobacter > Arthrobacter quantipunctorum. The sequence goes on along the minus strand of NZ_JAJOMC010000005.1, from coordinate 39,826 downwards.
AGCAGCCGGCCTTTCAGCGTGAGGACCAGCCGGCCTGCGAAGGCGGCGGCGGGATCAATCAGTTCCTCCGCGATGAGCCCGGCCACCTCGCGCCGTCCTGCGGTGCCCAGCGAGGAGATCTCGAGGCCGGATTGAAGGCGGACCTCAAGCATCACGCGCTCCATGTTCCGTGTTTCCCCATCCAGGGTTTCCCTGCCGGCCGCCGGTGACACTCCCTGCGCCAGGCGCCCCGCGTAGGCAGTGGGGTGCTTGACGTTCCACCACCGGACACCGCCCACATGCGAGTGGGCCCCCGGCCCAATCCCCCACCAGTCGTCGCCGCGCCAGTAGGCCAGGTTGTGACGGCAGGCCTGTCCGGGCGTGCGCGCCCAGTTGCTGACCTCGTACCAGCCCAGGCCGGCCTTGGTGATCAGCTCATCGGCGAGCTCGTACTTGTCGGCGTGGTCGTCGTCGTCGATCCCGGGGACTTCACCACGGCGGATCTGGGCGGCAAGCTTCGTTCCGTCCTCGATGATCAGCGCGTAGGCGCTGATGTGGTCCGGCTGGTAGGAAAGCGCCGTCTCGAGCGAGTACCGCCAGTCCTCCAGGGACTCCCCGGGCGTGCCATAGATGAGGTCCAGGCTGACGGCCAGTCCGGCGTCGCGGGCCCACTGCACAACCTGCGGCACGCGGCTGGGCGTGTGGGTCCTGTCCAGGACCTTGAGGACGTGGGGAACAGCTGACTGCATGCCGAACGAGATCCGGGTGAAGCCGGCATCCTTGAGGATGGCAAGGGACTTGGGGGTGACGGAGTCCGGGTTCGCCTCCGTGGTGACCTCGGCGCCCTCCTCGATCCCCCACTGGTCGATGGCGCGTCCCAGGATCAGGGCCAGGTCCTCCGCGGGAAGCAGGGTTGGCGTGCCGCCCCCGAAGAACACCGTGCTGAGCGGCCGCGCGGGCAGACCTGATTCCGTGAGGACCCTGGCTGCCAGGGACACTTCCGAGGCTGCGGTGGCGGCATAGGCGTCCTGGGAGGCACCGCCGCCAAGTTCCGTGGCGGTATAGGTGTTGAAATCGCAGTACCCGCAGCGGACCGCGCAGAACGGGATGTGTACATAAAGCCCGAACGCCCGCTCCGCCGCACCATCGGCTGCCTGGTGGGGCAGCAGACCGTCCGACGGCGCCGGGTCGCCAAGGGGAAGAACGCTAGGCACTGCAGGGGCCTCCGGCAGTACCGGCTGCTGTAACCACTACTTCCTGGCCTTGTCCTTGGACTCGTCGGTGGTGAGCGCAGCGATGAAGGCTTCCTGGGGGACCTCGACGCGCCCCACCATCTTCATGCGCTTCTTGCCTTCCTTCTGCTTCTCCAGCAGTTTGCGCTTACGGGAGATGTCACCGCCGTAGCACTTGGCCAGGACGTCCTTGCGGATGGCGCGGATGCTTTCGCGGGCGATGATCCTGGAGCCGATGGCCGCCTGGATGGGCACCTCGAACTGCTGGCGCGGAATAAGCTCGCGCAGCTTGGTGGTCATCATGACGCCGTACGCGTAGGCCTTGTCCCGGTGGGTGATGGCGGAGAAGGCGTCAACCTGTTCGCCCTGGAGCATGATGTCCACCTTCACAAGGTCGGCCACCTGGTCGCCGTCGGCCTTCCAGTCCAGGGAGCCGTAGCCGCGGGTCTTGGACTTCAGGATGTCGAAGAAGTCGAACACGATCTCGGCCAGCGGCAGGCGGTACCGGATTTCCACCCGGTCCTCTGAGAGGTAGTCCATGCCGCCCATCACGCCGCGGCGGCTCTGGCACAGCTCCATGATCGCGCCGACAAATTCGTTTGGCGCCAGGATGGTGGCGGCCACCATGGGCTCGCGGACCTCGGAGATTTTGCCGGACGGGTATTCGCTGGGGTTGGTCACGTGGACCACCTTCTTGTCCTCCAGCGTCACCTCGTATTCCACGTTGGGTGCGGTGGAAATCAGGTCCAGGTTGTACTCGCGCTCGAGCCGCTCGCGGGTGATTTCAAGGTGGAGCAGGCCCAGGAAGCCCACGCGGAAACCAAAGCCCAGCGCGGCAGATGTCTCGGGCTCGTATACCAGGGCGGCGTCGTTGAGCATCAGCTTCTCCAGCGCATCGCGCAGCACCGGGTAGTCCGTGCCATCCAGCGGATAGAGGCCGGAGAAGACCATGGGCTTGGCATCCGCATAGCCGGGAAGAGAGTCTGCGGCAGGCTTGGCCATGTTGGTGACGGTATCGCCCACCTTGGACAGGCGGACGTCCTTCACACCCGTGATGAGGTAGCCCACTTCGCCGACGCCCAGACCCTTGGACGGTGTGGGTTCCGGTGAGCTCACACCGATTTCGAGGAGTTCGTGGGTGGCCCGGGTGGACATCATCTGGATGCGCTCACGGGGATGCAGCATGCCGTCCACCACCCGGACGTAGGTCACCACGCCGCGGTAGGTGTCATAGACGGAGTCAAAGATCATGGCGCGGGCAGGGGCATTGGCGTCGCCCTGGGGCGCCGGAAGGTCGCGGACGATCTTGTCCAGCAGCGCCTCGACGCCCATGCCGGTCTTGCCGGAAACGCGCAGGACGTCCTCCGGTTCGCCGCCGATCAAGCTGGCCAGCTCCGCCGCGTACTTCTCCGGCTGCGCTGCCGGAAGGTCGATCTTGTTAAGGACCGGAATGATGGTGAGGTTGTTTTCCATCGCCAGGTACAGGTTGGCGAGGGTCTGGGCCTCGATCCCCTGGGCAGCGTCCACCAGGAGGATTGCTCCCTCACACGCCGCGAGCGAGCGGGAGACCTCGTAGGTGAAGTCGACGTGTCCGGGCGTGTCGATCATGTTCAGCGCGTAGCTGGTGCCGTCCAGTTCCCACGGCATGCGGACCGCCTGGGATTTGATGGTGATGCCGCGTTCGCGCTCGATGTCCATCCGGTCCAGGTACTGGGCCTTCATGTCACGGGACTGGACCACGCCGGTGAACTGCAGCATCCGGTCGGCCAGGGTGGACTTACCGTGGTCAATGTGCGCGATGATACAGAAATTCCGAATAATGGCCGGATCTGTCGCGGCGGGCACCGGTGCGGTGCGGGCCATGGGAGACACGCAGGGGTCCTTACTCTTGGCATTCACACGGCCACCGCTGGGCGCGCCGTGGGCGGCCCGCGGACAGGCCGCACATTTTCAACCTCCAGTGTCCCACGTCGGAAGCTGCCACACCGCATCCTGGCCGGAGTTGCCGCCGTCATTCTCCCGTGCGTGAGGCAGCTATAGGGTGGCTGGATGGTTTTCAATCTCCGATCACTGCAGGACGCGGTCAGGACAGGACTGCGGACACTCCAAAGGGCGCGAAGGGCTGCCGGGGCAGCTGGCCGCCCCTCCCCCGGCCGGGCCACGCCGGCATCCGGCAATTTACAGGTTCGGAGCGGGGCCGCTACCGCCTACCCCGGGGATTTCCACGGCAAGTTCACCGTCAGGTATGTGGCCAGGCCCGATAGCGAGCCCGATCCGGGGGAAGTGGTGTGGGCCTGGGTGCCGTACGAAGAAGACCACAGCCGCGGAAAGGACCGGCCGGTCCTGCTGGTGGGCCGCAACGGCGGCTACCTGCTCGGACTGATGCTGACCAGCAGGGACCGGGTTCCGGATACTGCAGCGTCAGCGGACTACGTGGACATCGGAGTTGGAGGCTGGGACCGGCAGGGACGCCCCAGCGAAGCCCGGCTGGACCGCGTCCTCCAGCTCCGCCCGGACGGCATCCGGCGGGAGGGTGCCGTACTGGACCGCAACCGTTTCGAGCGGGTGGCCTCCTCCCTGCGACGGCGACACGGCTGGGACTGAGCTTCTGAAATGGCAGGAGCTGCCCCTGACCTGCTATTCTTTATAGCTGTGTGTCCGTGCAGGTCGACGGCCACTGATGGTTGGCCGCCATAGGTATCCCCACGCCGCTCAGTCAATGGCCAACCTGAAAGCCCTCTAGACCATTTCCGCATTAAAAAGAGAGTTCACACGTGGCGAATATCAAGTCCCAGAAGAAGCGCATCCTCACCAACGAGAAGGCACGCCTGCGCAACAACGCAGTCAAGTCCGAGCTGAAGACGGCCATCCGCGCCGTCAACACTGCCGTTGAGTCCACGGACAAGGATGCAGCTGCTGCTGCCCTGGTTGCTGCCAGCCGCAAGCTGGACAAGGCTGTTAGCAAGGGTGTCCTGCACAAGAACAACGCAGCGAACCGCAAGTCGGCGATCTCCAAGAAGGTCAACGCACTGTAAGGTTTCCAGTTCGTTTGAACTGATGGTTGTGGCCGGTACCCTCGGGTGCCGGCCACACATCTTTAAGCGCAGAGTTAGGTCCGTTGCCTAACCTCATGCGCGGACTAAAGCCTTGTAGCTTCCGGCCCGCTCACAAGCTTAGGAAATTCGGCTGACCGGCGCCCCGGGAAAGTTTCGCCGGGGCCTGGTCGACGGTCAGCGGCCCTGGACAGACATAGCAATGACCGTAACCGCGTGCTCCACGGCATAGACGGGGTCGCGCGAAAGTCCTTTGACCTGCGCGTCGGCCTCGGCGGTGGCCTGGATGGACCGGACCAGCCCGTCCGGCGTCCATCGCCGCACGTCCCGCTGCGCCTGCTCAACCAGCCAGGGTTGCATGCCAAGCTCTGCGGCTATCTGGGCGGAGGATCCGGATGCGCCGGCAACCCGCGCAACCGTTCGGAGCTTTGCGGCCAGCGCGGCCACCAACGGGACGGGATCCGCTCCGGTGGCCAGGGCATGTCGGAGCGTGGACAGGGCCAAGGGAGCATTGCCCGCCATGGCAGCGTCAGCCACCTTAAATGCTGTCGCCTCGATACGGCCACCGTAGTAGCGGTCCACGATGTCCGAGGTGACGGTGGTTCCCGCGTCGGCGATGAGCTGGCTGCATGCGGCGGCAAGTTCCGAAAGGTTTGCTCCTACCGCGTTGACCAGGGCCTGGACGGCGTCCTGCTCAATACGGCGGCCGCCCGCCTTAAACTCGGCCGCCACAAAGGCCACCTTGTCTGCGTCTTTCTTGAGCGGCTGGCAGTCCACCACCGGCCAGCCGCCCTTCTTGACGGCGTCCAGGAGCTTCTTTCCCCGGACTCCCCCGCCGTGCCGGAGGACCAGGACGGCATCGGGTTCCGTGTGTTCCACGTACCGAAGCGCATCAGCGAGGAAGGCATCGTTCATGGCTTCGACGGCTTCAACCTCGATGAGCTTGCTCTCGCCGAACAGCGAGGGACTGACCTGCATCAGCAGGGTGCCCGGCTCATAGGCAGCCGCGTTGATCCGGCTGACCTCCACGTCGGGTGCCGCCGCCCGCACCTGGGCGCGGATGCGGTCCATGGCCCTGATGCCCAGATACTCTTCCGGGCCGCTGACCAGCACCACCGCTGCAGGTGCTACGTCCCGCCAGGTGGCCGCATTGGATGCCGGGGAACGGGTTGCTCGCTTCTGCGCAGCGGCCATCGTGGGTTCCTTCCGGAAAGTTTTGTGGAGTATCCCAGCCTGCCACGTCCGGCTCCCCGCTCCAAGCCGGGGCCGGGTTGCAGCGCCATCTTCCACGTCGTCCCGGGCGCCTGCCGGAAGCCCCAGCGGCGGAGCGCCAGGACAGCCCTATCCTCCAGGGCTTCGATGAGCGAAACGAGACTCCGGTGACAGGACATTACCAACCCGCCGGCCTGGCGCGGCCGGGCACAAGCCCAGACGGTTCCATACGTCAGAACAGACAGGAACAGCATGGTCAGCAGCCCGTGAATGCCTTCCGGCCAGGGCAGCGATGCTCCCGGGAGCTGTGACGTGAACCTTGCCACGGCGGCGACGCCGGCACTGAACGTCCCGGCCACCGCGATGAGGGCCGTTGCAGCCCACGGGACAAGAACCACCAGGGGAACAGCTGCCGTCCCCAGCAATGTCACAGGAGCCACCAGGGGCGAGGCGATAACGTTTGCCAACAGCGAGTAGGTGGAAAACTGGGGTTGCAGGATCACGATCACCGGTCCGCAGAGCAGCTGGGCTGACAGCGGGACGGCCACCGCTGCTGCCGCCCAGCGCGGAACGAACCCGGGCATCCAATTGATGATTCGCCGGCCAAGGACAATGATTCCCAGGGTGGCCAGAACGGACAGGAGAAACCCGAAGCTGGACCCCAGGCCAGGGTCCATCAGCAGCAGGCCGATCACCGCAAGGCACAGGAAGCTGAGGCCCCGTCCGGACCGCCCGCCGGCCAGTGATACGACGGCGATGGCACCCATGAGGGCTGCCCGCAGGACGCTGGCATCCGGCCCCACGAGGAGCACGAAGAGCCAGAGGCCGGCGCCGGCCAGGGCAGCGGCGGGGAGGCGCGGCAGGCGCAGGCCCCGGCAAGCCAGCAACAGTGCCCCAAGGACCAGGCTGCAGTTTGCGCCGCTGACGGCCGTCAGGTGCGTCATGCCCACCCCCTTCATGGCAGTCGCCAGTCCCTCGTCCAGCGCCGTGGTGTCTCCCGTGACCATGCCCGGCAGCAGGCCGCGGGGATCGGGGCCGAGGAAGGAGGACGCGGCCACGAATTGTTCCCGAAGTTCTTTGGCCGATCCCTCCAGGATTGGCACGGCGGTGGCCTGGCCCGGGCCTGAGGAGGCTGTGAGAATCGCAGCTTCCTCCGTTCCTGGCACTGGCGGCCGAAGGTTTCCCGTTGCGCGGACCAGCTGGCCGGTCACCACACTGCCCCAGTCGCCGCCGCCCATAACCACAAGCTGTGCCCGGGTTCGGAGCAGGACACCGCCGGTGCTGACATCGCGGGTCCAGACAGGCACTGACCAGCGTTCCGGCGTTCCTGCCTGGCCCGGCGCACTAAGCGCCCGGGGGCCGCCGGCCACTTCGACGACGGCCACTACTGATTTCCCTGCAGCAACAGCCTCAGCCAGGGGCCCCTCGAACCGCTGGCTGGCTGCCGCAGCCGAGTGTGCGGCCGTGGCCGCCGCTAGGAAGAGTGCTGCCGCGCAGGTGGACAGGAAACTGCGCCGGGCGCGCGGGCGTTCTGTCCTTGGTGTGAATCGCAAGCGGCTCCGGCGTATCAACAGCATCCCTGCAAGAGCAAAACTACAACAGAGTGCCGCCAGTGCCAGCGGCTGCAGCCAAAGCCCCGCGATGGAGGCGGCCCATACGGCCACAGCCGGCACGGCGAGACGGACGTCGAAGCGGCGGCGGGACTCCTCGCTGCCGGCAGCTGCGTCTTTCCCTCCATTCCCCTTCGCTTTTCCCTGCCAGGCAGAACCCCGCACCCCGTCCCACTGCTCTTGGACACGCTTCCCAAAAGTCGCGGGAACCGTGAAGCTCCGGCGCTGTCCCGGCTCTGTTCCGGAACTCGATGCCGTCGCATCCCTGGTCCGCCGGAGGCCTCCTTCGGCACCAGTTGTGCGCGCTGGTCCGGGCATAGCTGTGGGCCCCCTGACTGCAGACTCCACATACCGCTGCCATGGGCTGCCCGTGGGCTTCTCCCTGCGGCTACCCATCAGACACACCCCTCACGTCGTCCCATCACACCGTCACCAGCGGCAGCAATGCCCCAAGCATCTTGGGTCCAACGCCGTCTACTGCGTCCAGTTCCTCGACGCTTTTGAAGGCCCCATGCTCGTTGCGCCAGTCCACGATGCGCTGGGCAAGCACCGGCCCGACCTTGGGCAAGGTATCCAGCTCCTCCACGCCCGCCGTGTTGAGGTTGATTTTCGCTCCCGCAGCGTTTCCCGCGTTACCAGCCTCGGCCACACTTCCGGCTCCGGGTTCCGGACCTGTGCCTCCGGTACCTGCTGCCGGTAATTGCTCGCCTTCGCGCGGCACATGGATCTTTTGGCCGTCCTCCACCACGAGGGCCAGGTTCAGCCGGCCAAGGTCCGCGCCGGGGATTGCGCCTCCAGCGGCCGTGACGGCCTGGTGCACCCTGCTTCCCGCCGGCAGCTGCACCACTCCGGGACTGGTCACGGCTCCGGCAACATGGACCACCACCGCAGCGGCGGTCTCAGCCTCCGCGTTCTCAACGCCCGGCCCACTGCCACCGGCCCCCTCATCTCTCGTAACGGTGGCCCCGGCTGAAGGGTTAGCGGCAGGGCTGCCGGGGCTTACGCCGCTGAGCGGAAGGATCTCCGGCCGGCCCGCCGCCACCTGCCACCAGAACCACGCCGCGGCAGCAACAGCAAGGACGCCAAGAAGAACCGCCAGGCGGGGGCCCAACCGCCAGCGGAGTGCCGGCCCCAGGGCGGTGGACGCGGTATCCGCGTCCTGTCCGGATCCCCCGGGCAACGCCGTGCCGGAAGCGTCCGGATCGTGGCCGCCGGCACCCTGGTACTCAAAGAGTTGATTCCCGTCGGTGTCCAGCAACAGGCCGGACGGCGCCTCGCCCAGGGCTGCCTGCAGCCGGGTCCTGGCATGGCGCGCCGAGTGACCTGCTGCTCCAGCGTCCCGGCGTGACATAGCTTCACGCTAGGGACCACTGCGCGGGGGCAACAGGGCAGCCGCATCATATGTGGAAAGGCTCCCTTCAGCCGGACCGGCAGCGGGCTGACCTCCATGCGGCAAACACTCCAGGTCAGCGGCGGGAGCGTGGATTCTTCGCGGATGCTGTCCCAGATGCGCTCCGGGACAGCCGGCCAGAACCGTTAGGCCCTCACATTCGACGCAGTAGGCATGGCCGTCCTTCTCGCGCGCCTTCTGCGAACGGTGCCGGACCAGAAAGCAGGAGTAACAGGTGAACCTGTGACGGGGCCTTTCAGAACACCTGCGACTCCAGGAATCCGTAAACAAACCAGATCAGGACACCTGAGCTGATGGAGAGGGCGATGGTGCCTGGAACGCGGCCCCGGCGGCGGACGAGACTGACAACGCCCAGGGCAATAGTGGCAAGAGCTGCGGGGAAGGTGACGGTAAGGAGGAAGTAGACCAGGCCAATCCCGGAGTCGACACCGTCCCCCGCAGCCCATACAGCCCAGAAGACTCCTGCCGTATTGAGCACCAGAATCAGCAAGGCAAGAAGACCTGCATTCAACTTTCGGGCACTTGATTCGGCGTCGTCTTGGCCATGGCCCTTCTCTGTCATCCCCATCCCTGTGACGTTACCTCCCGCAGAGACTATCTGGTCCGGGTCTGGAAGTGAACGCGGAGAAGACCTAAACCCCCACAATCGTGTAGCGGCGCTCGATCCCGGCCGTGGCCCGCCCCCAGATGCTGCCCGCCACCCGGTCCTGGTGAAGCCGGAAAGCATCGGGGTCGCTGAAATGTTCGTCGACCTGCCAGACCAAGGGGTCGCCGGTAGGCGTCACGCTGAAGGAGACACAGCCGGGTTCAGCCCGGGTTAGCGTGACGTGCCGGTCGAGATGCTGGACGACGATGGCAACCTCGTCGCTGTCACGGCACACGAGCTGTCCGGTCAAATAGACATCAGTCACTGACCAATCCTCTCGTATTTCCCGGGCATCCCTATCCAGCCTTCCGGTGTTCATCCCCCGGTCAACTTCCGGGACTGTGCGAACGACCGGCGGATACCCACGATCCTGACGGCAACCCCCGTCAGGACCAGGCCAATTCCCAGCGCCATCAAAATCCATACCGGTACCGAAGCGGCATCGATGTTCCGGTAGCACTCCGCCGCCAGCCCGGTGGTCCGCATCTGGATGTCGGCCTCTTCAGCAGCACTGCTTTGCGGAAGCAGCGGGCTGCCGCACAGCGGCCCCACTGTCTTCATTCCGATAACAAAACTCAGGATGTGCAGGGCAAACCCGACGGCGATTATCAGAATCCAGCCGCGCCGCTGGCTAAGCTCCTGGTTAATGTCCACAGTCGAGTTTCCCGGCGAATCCTGAACCTCCATGTTCAGAGCCTAATGGAAGTTCCCCACGGAGACGCCGTACGGTATCTCCACAGGTCATTTCCAGGAGGCGGTTCGACGTGGACGAATCAGTGTTCGTTGACTATCTGGCCGATCATCTGGCCGCTCTTCCCGGAGTGCTTGCGGTAACTCTCGGGGGGTCCCGGGCGACCGGCACCCACGGCCCGGCCAGCGACTGGGATTTCGCCGTGTACTACCGGGAACATTTCGACCCTGGTGACTTGAAGGACGTCGGCTGGCAGGGAACGGTTTCCGAGATCGGCGGCTGGGGCGGCGGAGTCTTCAACGGCGGGGCGTGGCTGGAAATCGACGGCCGCAGCGTGGATATCCACTACCGCAACCTCGACGTTGTTGAGCATGAGCTGGCCGAGGCGCAGCACGGCAGGTTCCACATTGAGCCGCTTATGTTCCACCTGGCCGGGATCCCCAGCTATCTGGTTGTGGCCGAACTCGGCATCAACCGCGTCCTTCGCGGGGATGTGCCGCAGCCGGAGTACCCGCAGGTCCTCCGCAGGACCGCTCCGGGCGTCTGGATGGACCGGGCCCACATGACGCTCGGCTACGCGCGCCGCGCATACGCCACCAACGGGCGCCTGACGGAACTGGCCGGCGCCCTGGCCATCTCCGCTGCGATGGCAGCACACGCCGTGCTCGCCGCCCGGGGCGAGTGGATCACCAACGAGAAGCGGCTCCTGGAGCGTGCCGGGTTGCGCCACATGGACGAGCTCATCTTTGGGCTGGACCGGGAGCCACCCGTTCTTGGAGAAACCATCGATCAGGCCATCCAGCTCTTCAACGATGCTTTGGCCGAAGCAGTGCACTGATTCCCTTCTGCTCCGGCTCACACGGCCAGGGGCAAGCCACAGCCAATGCCTGCTACGAGGAAAGCGTTCCCGGAAAAGTGCCGGTATCCCCCGGTTCCTCCCCCACGATGACGGCCAGGACACCCAGCCCTGCATGGGCAGCAAGTACGGCCGGGAGGGAACTTGCCTGGGCCGGGGGGCACAGCGGCAATGCGCGCGCCAACCGTTCGGCCAGGCTCTTAGCCTCTTCAGGATTCCCAAAGTGGTGGACGGCGAGCCGAACGGCAGGGGCCGGCCGGGCACCGGCATCAGCGGCAACCATCTCTTCCAGCCGGGCTACCGCCTTTGCGGCCGACCGGACCTTTTCCAGCGGTACGATCTTCCCGCCCTCCACCGCCAGGATGGGCTTGATGGCCAGCATGGTTCCCAGCAGCGATGCCGCGGCGCCGATGCGGCCCCCGCGCCGCAGCTGCTCCAGGCTGGGAACGTAGAAATACACTTTGGTCCGCGCTGCCTGTTCCGCCGCGGCAGCGGCAACGGCGGCGGCATCACCGCCGTCGGCCGCGGCCCGGACCGCTGCCTGGACCGCCATGCCCTGGGCCATCCCGACGGTCCGCGAATCGACTACCTCCACCGGGATGCCCACCCGGGCCGCTGCAAGGCGGGCAGCATCCGCCGTCCCGGACAGTTCTCCTGAGATGTGGACAGACACCACCGCTTCGAACCCCCGCTGCCAGGCCGCGCGGTAGGCCTGCTCGAACTGGCCAGGTGACGGCCGCGAGGTCTTTACGGACGTTCCACTCGCCAGTGCCAGGGCGATGGTTTCGGAGATGTCATCCTCGCCCTCGCCGTAGATCTCATCCCCCACCATTACGGGCATGGGTATCACGGCCAGCCGCCCGTCACCGCTGAGCCCAGCGGTCCAGTCAGCCGGCAGCGCCGCCGCGGAGTCGGTCACCACGGCAGTACGTACGACGGCGGCGGGCTGGCTCCCAGGGGCTTCCTGCCCGCGGCGGCGTGCCAGCAGGCGTGCACGGACCCAGGGCCAGGCGGCGTCACGGTCGGGCAAGGGGGCCTCCTGGGATCAAGCAGGCCGCCGGAGGGCTCCGGCGGCCTGGTCCGGCCTAGGCCGGGACGATGTTGACCAGTTTAGGGGCGCGGACAATGACGGTGCGGATGCCACGGCCGTCGAGGGCGCGCTGGACGTTCTCCGAGGCCAGCGCCAGCTCGCGCAGCTGGTCCTCTGTCACGGAAGGAGGAACCTCCAGCCTGTCACGCACCTTGCCCTGTACCTGGACGACGGCGGTGACGGTGTCCTGCACCAGCAGGGACTCGTCGTGCGCCGGCCAGCCCGCATTGGCCACCGAGGCAGGGTGCCCCAGCACGTTCCACATGTCCTCAGCCGTATACGGGGCGAACAGGCTCAGGATCACGGCAACCGCCTCCGCCGCCTCACGGACAGCCGGGTCAGTTCCGCCTGCGCCTGAATCGATGGCCTTCCGGGTTGCGTTGACCAGTTCCATCAGCTTGGCCACCACGACGTTGAACTTGTTGGCGTCCAGGAGTTCGGCGGCGTCTGCGATGGTCCGGTGCGTGACGGAACGCAGGGCGCGGTCACCGGTGGCCACGTCAACACCGGGCTCGCTGGCCACGTCCTGGGCCAGGCGCCAGGCGCGGGCCAGGAACTTCGCAGAGCCCGACGGCGAGACGTCAGCCCAGTCCACGTCGTCCTCCGGCGGGGAGGCGAAGATCATGGTCAGGCGCACCGCGTCCACGCCGTACTTGTCCAGCTGCTCCCCGAGGTCCACACCGTTGCCCAGCGATTTGCTCATCGCCTTGCCACCGTTGAGGACCTGGCCCTGGTTGAGCAGTGCGGTGAAGGGCTCGTTGGCTTCGATCAGGCCGAGGTCGTTGATGACCTTGGTGAAGAACCGGGCGTACAGCAGGTGCAGGATCGCGTGCTCCACACCGCCGACGTACTGCCCCACCGGCATCCAGTCGTTGATCTTCTGGGGATCGAACGGGCCCTCGGTGTAGTGCGGTGAGACAAAGCGGAGGAAGTACCAGGACGAGTCCACAAAGGTGTCCATGGTGTCCGTGTCGCGCTTGGCCGGCCCATGGCAGGTGGGGCACTCGACGTTGACCCAGGCCTCGGCCGCGGCCAGGGGCGAGGTGCCCTTCGGTGACAGGTCCTCGCCGCGCAGGTCGGAGGGCAGCGTAACGGGCAGCTGCTCATCCGGGACCGGAACTTCGCCGCAGGACGGGCAATGGATGATCGGGATGGGAGTACCCCAGAACCGCTGGCGGCTCAGCAGCCAGTCCCGGAGCCGGAAGTTCACGAACTTCTCGCCCGTGCCCTGCTTCTCCAGCACGGCGATCGCGGCCGGAATGGCCTCGGCCTTGGGCAGGCCGTCCAGGTCGCCTGAGTTGATCAGGGTCCCCTCGCCCGCAGTAGCGGTACCGGACACGGCCGGATCTTCCTCGCCGGTGTCCAGGACGGCCCGCACGGGGAGGTCAAACTTGCGGGCGAAGTCCAGGTCGCGCTGGTCGTGGGCGGGCACGGCCATGATGGCTCCGGTGCCGTAGTCGGCCAGGACGTAGTCCGCCGCCCATACCGGCAGCTTCTCACCGTTCAGGGGATTGATGGCGTACCGGCCGGTGAAGACGCCCGTCTTTTCGCGTTCGGTGGACTGGCGTTCAATTTCGGAGAGCGCCTTGACCTGTTCGCGGTAATCGTCCAGGGCGGCGGCGTGCTCGTCCGTGACGAGCTCGACGGCGAGCGGCGCGTCTGCGGCCACCACGAAGAACGTTGCGCCGTACAGGGTGTCCGGGCGGGTGGTGAAGACCGTGACCTCCTTGGCGGGCCTGCCGCCGTCGGCCTCAATCACAAAGTTGACGTGCGCACCCTCGGACCTGCCGATCCAGTTTTTCTGCATGGCCAGCACGCGCTCAGGCCAGTGGCCGCGCAGCTGCTCCATGTCATCGAGCAGCCGGTCCGCGTACTCCGTGATCTTGAAGTACCACTGGTTGAGGGACTTCTTGGTGACGGTGGTGCCGCAGCGCTCGCAGGCGCCGTTGACTACCTGTTCGTTGGCCAGGACGGTCTGGTCCTTGGGGCACCAGTTGACCGGCGAGTTCTTCCGGTAGGCCAGGCCGCGCTCGTAGAAGCGCTTGAACAGCCACTGGGTCCAGCGGTAGTACTCCGGGTCGGAGGTGTGCAGCCGGCGCGACCAGTCAGCCGAGATGGCGTACCGCTTGAAGGACGCCGCCTGGGTGTCGATGTTGGCGTAGGTCCACTCGCTGGGATGGGCGTTGCGCTTGATGGCGGCGTTTTCGGCGGGCAGGCCAAAAGAGTCCCAGCCGATCGGGTGCAGGACGTCGTAGCCCTTCTGGCGCAGGTAGCGGGCCACGACATCGCCCATGGCGAACGCTTCCGCGTGGCCCATGTGCAGGTCACCGGACGGGTACGGGAACATGTCCAGCACGTAGCGGCGCTCGCGCGACCCGTCATCGACGGGGGTGAAGACCTTAAGGTCCTCCCACACCTGCGGCCATTTGGCCTCCATCGCCGTGAAGCTGTAGGTGCCCTCCTCGGGCACGTCCGCTGACACTGTTGCTGCTGTTCCGGTCTCTGTCTCCGGCTGAACGCCCACTGCTGCCCTCTTCTGTTCTGTTACGGCATCGGTGCTGCCATAACGGCCTGATCCTCCTGCTGCCACCGGAAATGCTCCCGGACACACAAAAGCCCCTCACCATGGAGGGGCTGCCGCACGCTATCCGTTGTTTCGGATACCGGGCGGCTGGCTAAGCAGAAGGATCGCACGCATGCAACCACTTTAGCGCACCTCTGCCGCCCCTAAGCGTCAGTTGCAAACGAGCGGCGGAGGTTAGCAGCGAAGACCCTCTGTTTGTGGATGGAGGGCGACTACAGCGAACGCAAGGAAGGCGGCCCCTCGCCCGGGTGTGGTGGGCACCGCGAAGCGGGCGGGGCAGGGGCCGCCTTCCTGGCGTGGTGCGACGGGGAACCGCCGCAACCACGAACTGCTGTCTGGCTGGGCTACTTCACGTCCTCGTCGACCCAGTCCATGGATTTGGTGACGGCCTTCTTCCACAGGCGCAGCTGGCGGTCCTGCTCGGCCTGGTCCATCTGCGGCTCCCAGCGCTTGTCCTCGGACCAGTTGGCCGAGCACTCCCCCAGGTCCTTCCAGAAGCCGACGGCGAGGCCGGCCGCGTAGGCCGCACCAAGGGCGGTGGTCTCCACAACCTTCGGCCGGATGACGGGAACGCCCAGGATGTCCGCCTGGAACTGCATCAGGGCATCATTGGCCACCATGCCGCCGTCGACCTTCAGCTCGGTGAGCGGAACACCCGAGTCCGCGTTCACGGCGTCCAGCACCTCGCGGGTCTGGAAGGCGGTGGCCTCCAGCGCGGCACGGGCGATGTGGTTCTTGTTCACGAACCGCGTCAGCCCGACAATGGCGCCGCGGGCATCCGAGCGCCAGTACGGCGCGAAGAGGCCGGAGAACGCGGGCACGATGTACACGCCGCCGTTGTCCTTCACGGACGCGGCGAGGGTTTCCACTTCAGGGGCGCTGCTGATCATTCCCAGATTGTCCCGCAGCCACTGGATGAGCGAGCCGGTGACGGCGATGGAACCTTCCAGGGCGTAGTGCGGGGCAGCATCTCCGAGCTTGTAGCCGACAGTCGTCAGCAGCCCGTTCTTGGAATGGACGATCTCCTCGCCGGTGTTGAAGATCAGGAAGCAGCCCGTGCCGTACGTGTTCTTCGCCTCGCCGGCCTCGAAGGCTGCCTGGCCGAACGTGGCCGCCTGCTGGTCGCCCAGGATGCCGGCAACGGGAACTTCCCGCAGGAGCTGGGAGGTGTGCACGGTGCCGTACACCTCGGAGGAGGACTTGATCTCCGGCATCATGGTCCGGGGAACACCGAAGATGCCAAGGATCTCGTCGTCCCACTGCAGGGTTTCCAAGTCCATGAACAGCGTGCGGGAGGCGTTGGTGACGTCGGTGACATGGACTCCGCCGTTGACGCCGCCGGTCAGGTTCCAGAGGACCCAGGAGTCGGTGTTGCCGAACACCAGGTCACCGGCTTCGGCCTTGGCCCGGGCACCCTCCACATTGTCGAGGATCCACTTGATCTTGGTTCCGGAGAAGTAAGTGGCCAGCGGCAAGCCCACTTTTTGCTTGAAGCGGTCAGCCCCGCCGTCCTTGGACAGCTGGTCCACAATGTCCTGGGTGCGGGTGTCCTGCCAGACGATGGCGTTGTAGACGGCCTCACCTGTGGTCTTGTCCCACACCACGGCAGTTTCGCGCTGGTTGGTGATGCCGACGGCGGCAATGTCGTGCCGTGTCAGGTTCGCCTTTGACAGGGCGGAGGCAATGACCTCGCGGGTGTTGTTCCAGATTTCGGCGGGGTTGTGTTCAACCCAGCCGGCCTGCGGGAAGATCTGTTCGTGTTCCATCTGCCCCGAGGACACAATGCTCCCGCTGTGGTCGAAGATGATGGCGCGGCTGCTGGTGGTTCCCTGGTCGATGGCGATTACGTACTGGTTCATGATGGACGTCCTTGTCTGTATCGGTGCTATGGGCAGGGTTTGTTAATGGGTCAGGCTGCGGCGGTAACGATGATGGGCGCGAGGTTGGCCACGATGCCGGCAAGGGCACCGCCTACCAGCGGACCTACCACCGGGATCCAGGAGTATCCCCAGTCGCTGGAGCCCTTGCCCTTGATGGGCAGCAGGGCGTGGGCGATGCGGGGACCGAGGTCACGGGCCGGGTTGATGGCGTAGCCGGTGGGGCCGCCGAGGGACACGCCGATGCCGACGACGAGCAGTGCGACAGCGAGCGGACCCAGGCCTGAGGGGGTTCCGCCGAAGGTAAGGATGACGAACACCAGGACGAAGGTGCCGATGATTTCGGTGACCAGGTTCCAGGGCGTGGACCGGATGGCGGGACCGGTTGAGAAGACGCCGAGCTTGCTGGCAACCTCCGGCTCCGCATCAAAGTGCTGCTTGTACGCCAGCCAGCAGGCCACGGCACCAAGGAAAGCGCCCAGCAGTTCGCCGCCGAAGTACGTCAGGGTCGAGGCGAAGTCCACCGGCACGCCCGGCGCGTATTCGGCTTTTCCGTTGACCAGCAGCCCGAGCGTGACGGCTGGATTCAGGTGGGCACCCGATTTCGCGGCAACGAAGACGCCCGCGAAGACAGCGATGCCCCATCCCCAGGTGACCATCAGGAACCCACCGCTGTTGCCTTTAGTCCCCCGCAGTGCAACGTTGGCGACGACGCCGCAACCCAGGAGGGTCAGCATCGCCGTTCCGAATACTTCGGAAAGGAAAACTATTCCAAGAGACATCTTTGACTCCTTTATTTTCTGATGGAGGTCCTTCGTGGGTTGAAGGACCGTGGGCCGGGGCGGGTTGCCGTCCCGGCCTGCAACCGGGTGCTAGGCGACCAGGCTGTGGGTTTCTACACGGTGGAACCTTTGCAGCACATCTTGCCCGTGCTTGATCTCCGCAGCGCGGACCGCGGCGTTCCAGCCAAGGGGAACCGCCAGCACATCCGCCACCTCGTTCAGCAGTTCGCCCGTCACCAGGCCCCTGAATGCCAGGGAAGTCCGGCGGATGAGGACGTCCACGAGGTGCCCCACCTGCTCGTTGGCGGCCATGAACTCCAGTTCACGGACGCTGAGCTCGCGGGTGGAATGCAGCAGCCTGTCGGGTCCGGCGTCGAGGTACTCCATGACGGTTTCGGCACGGGTCCCGTACCTGGTCAGGAGTACAGCGGTGCGGTCGGCGTCACGGCCGGAGGCCATGTGCGCCTTGATCCATTTCTGCACGCCGGGCTCGTCAGCGGGGAAGCCTGCGCCGCCGCCGATGGGGAGCTGGGCGGTGGAGACCTTGCGGCCCATCCCGATCTCGGCCAGCACGTCGTTGGTCATGTGTTCGGCCAGTGCACGGAAGGTGGTCCACTTCCCGCCCACCAGGCTCAGGACCACGGCGCCCTTTCCGTTCCCGTCCTGTCCGGGTTCGCGGCGCTCGATGCGGTAGTCGCGCGACACGAAGCCGGGCTGGGTGGCGTCATGGCGTGGCAGCGGCCGGACTCCGGAAAAGGTGTAGACGATCTGGTCGCGCGTAACGGCGATGTCCGGGAAGACGTGGCCCACCAGGTCGAAGAAATACTCGATTTCCTCGTCGGTGCAGACGGCGTCCTGTGCCATGTCGGCGTCCACGTCGGTGGTCCCCACCAGGACCCGGTCCCCCATGGGGTAGATCAGGACGATGCGTCCGTCCGTGTGCTCGAAGAAGATCTCCCTGCCGCGGCAGGCTTCCAGCAGCGCAGGGTTGTCCAGCACGATGTGGGAGCCCTTGGTGCCGCCCATGAAGGCGGAAGCCGTGCCCATTGCCTCGTTGGTCAGGTCCACCCAGGCGCCCGTGGTGTTCACGATGACGTCTGCGGTGAAGTCGAATTCCTCACCCGTGAGTTCGTCCCGCAGCCGGACGGTGCTTCCCTTGCCGGTGCCCGGATTGGGCTTACCGGTCATGGACTGCAGGGAAACGTAGTTGCTGGCACGGGCCGTGTAGCCCTGGGCGTTGCCTTCGCCCACAGCCGCGCGGCCGGCCTTTTCCCCGTCCTGGAGGACGTCCAGCGTCAGCCGCTCCGGGTTGTGCACGGAAGCGTCAAAGTAGGTGGCGGTGTACTTGACGTCGGGGCGGAGGGCCGGCAGTTCCGCAAGGGCCCGCTGGCCGCTGCGGAACTGGTGCCGCGGGACGGTGCCGCCGTCGCGGGAGAAAGAGTCGTAGAGGCTCAGGCCAAGCTTGATGAGGAAGGCGCCGCGTTCCTTGGGCTTGCCCTGCTGCTTGTGCGTCAGGAAGCGCAGGGGGGCGGACAGCACACCGGAAAAAGTGCTGAAGATGGGAATGGTGGTCTGCAGCGGCTTCACGTAGTGCGGAGCGATGCGCAGCAGCCGGTTGCGTTCCACCACTGATTCCTGGACCAGGCGGAATTCGCCGTTCTCGAGGTAGCGGATGCCGCCGTGGATCATGTGCGAGGAGGCCCCGCTGGCTCCCTGGCAGTAGTCTCCGCGTTCAACGAGCGCAACGTCCACACCCTGCAGCGCGAGGTCACGGAAGGTTCCTACGCCGTTGATGCCGCCCCCAACCACCAGCACCTTCGCGTGCGGCCGGCGCCGCAGATGGTGGACGGAACTGCGTTCGGCTCCCGGCTTCTCCGCAGGTGTTGCCGAAGGTCGGCCGGTTAAATCCTTGGGTCCCAAAACGACTCCCTTGGGGCTTTGTGTGGCGCGGGCAACCGAGTGGGCGGGCCCGCCGTTCTCCACTATTGTTTGGACTAATGGAAAATGGAGTCAAGCACTATGCACAAACGTGCACGAGGGAGGGGTAATGGACCCGTCAAGACACTCTGAGGCCCTCCGAGCTGCACAAATGTATTATCTGCAGGACCTGACCATGGATGCGATAGCCCGCGAACTGCGGACCTCCAGATCCACCGTGTCCCGGCTTCTGTCCTCCGCACGCGAATCCGGACTGGTCCAGATCCAGATCCGCAACCCCCTGGACACCGGCCCGGAGCTCGAGGGCAGGATCCGGCACCGCTATGGCGTCGACGTCCATGTGGTGCCGGTCCTGGAAACACTGAATGAAGCCGAAACCCTGGACCGCGTGGCCATGCAGGCAGCGCGGACCATCGGGCCCCTGGTGGATTCGAACGCCATCATCGGTGTGGCCTGGGGATCCACCCTGAGCGCAGTCAGCCGCCACCTCACCCGCAAGATCACCCATGACAGCGTGATCGTGCAGTTGAACGGCGCAGGCAACATGCACACCACCGGCATCACCTACGCCAGCGACATCATGCGGCGGTTCGGGAGCGCCTACGGGGCACGGGTGGAACAGTTCCCCGTACCGGCGTTTTTTGACCACGCCGCCACCAAGACCGCCATGTGGAATGAGCGCAGCGTGCAACGGATCCTGGAACTCCAGGCCAAGATGAGCATTGCCATTTTCGGTGTGGGATCAGTGGATGCGGACTACCCCAGCCACGTCTACGCCGGTGGATACCTGGATGAGACGGACCTGAACATCCTGGCCACGTCCGACGTCGTGGGTGACGTTGCCACCGTCTTCTTCCGCGGCGACGGATCCTCGGACGGCATCATCCTCAACGAAAGATCCACGGGGCCTGCCCTCGCCGAACTGCGGCAGGTCCGGCGAAGGATTTGCGTGGTGTCCGGGGTCTCCAAGATCAAAGGGCTCCGCGGCGCCCTGGCCGCCGGCCTGGCCACCGACCTGATCCTGGACGAGGCCACCGCGCGGCGCCTGGTGGATTTCGAGGGCCTCACGGCGGCCAATGGGTAGAGTCGTGGCTATGAGAACCTCACCGCGGCTCAGCCTGAACAACGGCGTGCTGATCCACCAGCTCGGCTTCGGACTGTACAAGGTCCCGGCCGCGGACGCGGAAGGGCTCGTTGCCACCGCGCTCGCTGCCGGCTACCGCCACTTTGACACCGCAGCTATGTACGGCAACGAAACCGGAGTGGCCCGCGGGATCAATTCCCAACTGGGCGGGTACGCCGGCAGCGGCGGCTCCGGCGAGCTGTTCCCGGCGTTGTCCAGGGAAGACGTGTTCATCACCACCAAGGTGTGGAACGACCACCACGGCTACGACGCGACGCTGCGGGCCTTCGACGACTCCATGGTCAACCTCGGCCTGGATTATGTGGACATGTACCTCATCCACTGGCCCTGCGCCAGGCGAGGGCTGTTTCCCGATACCTACCGGGCCCTGGAGACCCTGTACCGGGAAGGGAAGGTCCGTGCCATCGGCGTCAGCAATTTCCAGCCGGCCCACCTTGACCGGCTGCTCCAGACTGCAGAGGTGGTTCCCGCCGTCAACCAGATTGAGCTGCACCCGTGGCTGCAGCAGGCGGAACTGCGCACGCTGCATGACGGGCTGGGCATCAGGACGGAGGCATGGAGCCCGCTGGGCCGCGGACAGGTCCTGGCGGATCCCGTTGTCCACGCCTGCGCTTCTGAACATGGCAAGACGCCCGCCCAGGTAATCCTGCGCTGGCACATGCAGCTGGGGAACATTGCCATTCCGAAGGCCAGCACCGAGGGCCGCATCCGGGAAAACCTCAACATCTTCGACTTCGAACTCTCGGACAGGGACATGGCTGCGCTTGCAGGCCTGGACCGGGGGCACCGCACCGGCTCGCATCCGGACCACGTCAATTAAGGCAGCACCGATGACCACAGCACGGCCCGGGCCTGCCTCGCCGGCCTACTTCAGCCATGGACTCGCCTCCCGCACGTCGTCCTCCTCGGTGGAGATCGACGGCGGGAAGGTTGCCTTCTGGACGTACGAGCCGGTGCACGCCGGTCCGGAAACGCGAACCATCCTGGTAATCCATGGCTTCCGCGGAGACCACCACGGACTCCTGCGCGTGGCAGACCAGCTTTCCGAGATGCGCATCATCATGCCTGACCTGCCCGGATTCGGCGGCTCCGACGCGTTCACGTCCGGCCGGCATTCCGTGGAGCAGTATGGCTCCTTCATTACCGGATTCATGGCGGCCCTTGGCCTGGGCCCCGAGACGGTCCTGCTGGGACACTCCTTCGGCTCGATCATTGCCGCGCACTTCGTGGCCGACCACCCGGGATCGGTGAACCCCCTGATCCTCATCAACCCCATCGCGGCACCGGCACTGGAAGGGCCAAAGGGCGTGATGACCCGGCTCGCGGTCCTCTACTACCGGCTTGCCGCCCGCCTTCCCAGGCATTTGGGACTGGCTTTGCTGCGGAGCCCGCTGATAGTCCGGATCATGAGCGAAACCATGGCCAAGACCGCCGACAGGGACCTGCGCCGTTTCATCCACGGCCAGCACAGCGCCTACTTCAGCGCTTTTGCCAGCCGTGACAGCCTGCTTGAATCCTTTACCGCGTCCGTCAGCAGCCACGTGGCCGAGGTGGCCGGCCGGCTCACCCTTCCGGTGCTGCTGATCGCCGGGGAAAAAGATGAGATCGCCGTCCTCCCCGACCAGCGCCGCCTCGCTGCGCTGCTGCCGGACGGCGAACTCAAGGTGATTCCCGGCGTCGGACACCTCATCCATTACGAAACGCCTGAACCGGCGGCCTCGTTCATCCGCAGCTTCCTTAAGGACCACCCCGCGTGAAGATTGTCATCGACGCACGTTTTACCCGGACCGACCACCACGACGGCATCAGCCGCTACGGGGCAAGCCTGATCGCAGCCACTGCGAAAATCGCGGACGTATCCATGCTGGTCTCCGACGTCCGGCAGCTCCCCCTGCTCCCCGATGTTCCCTACACGCTGATCAGCAGCCCGTTGTCGCCGAGGGAGCTTTTTGTGGCTCGCACCATCAACAGGCTTGGCGCCGACGTGGTGGTGTGTCCCATGCAGACGATGGGCACCTGGGGCCGCAAGTACGGCCTGGTGCTGACGCTCCACGACCTCATCTACTACGAGCACCCTGCCCCGCCCGGGTTCCTGCCGGCACCGGTCCGGCTTCTGTGGCGGCTGTACCACAAGGCGTTCTGGCCGCAGCGCCTGCTCCTCAACCGGGCCGACACCGTGGCCACCATCAGCCGGACCACCGAGGCGCTGATCGCAAAGTACCGCCTGACGCGCCGCCCCGTGAGGATTATCAGCAACGCCCCCCAGCCGGAGCAGGAGCACGGGCCCCGGCCAGCCGGCGCCGGGGAAGACCGCGCGCTGGTCTACATGGGCTCTTTCATGCCGTACAAGAACGTCGAAACCATGGTGGCGGGAATGGCGGGCCTGCCCGGCTACACCCTCCACCTGCTGAGCCGCATCACGCCCCAACGCCGTGCCGAACTGGAAAAGCTGGTTCCGCCAGGGGCGCACGTGGTGTTCCACAACGGCGTCACGGACGGGGAGTATCACGAATTCCTGCGCTCGGCTGCGGCGCTGGTAAGCCTTTCACGGGCCGAAGGCTACGGGCTTCCCCTGGTGGAGGCCATGGCGCTCGGCACTCCCGTTATTGCCAGCGATATCCCCATCTTCCGGGAGGTCGGCGGGGACGCCGCCCTCTACGTTGACCCGGAGTCCCCCGAGCATTTTGCCGATGCCGTGCACACGCTCCAGGACAACGGGCACTGGGAGGAGTTGTCGCGGCGCTGCGTTGCCCGTGCCCGGGAGTTCAACTGGGACGAGTCGGCACGGCAGCTGGTGGATGCAGCCCACGAAATCGTGGTCCGGCGCCGGCGCCGCCGGTAGGGTACCGCCCTAGAGGACGTCGATGCCGTCCAGCCGGAGCTGGAACGGTTCGCTGGAACGTTTTGCCGCGGCCGCAGCCCTGGTGACACGCAGGACACGGGTGACGGCCCCGGCCTGTCCATAGGGGAAGAAGAGCAGGGTGCGCACATCCTCAGCTGAGCGGCGGGGCGATGGCGGACCGTTCAGCACCACGGGTGCCGGTCCGGCTGTCCGCAAGGTGATCCCCCCGGAGGCCAGGTCTGCCGCCACGGCCGCCGTGTAGTGCTCGACGGCGGCGCGCGGCCCGGTAACGGACGCGGTGCGGACCGCGGGGGGAAGCTGCAGCTCCGCCCGCAGCGACAGTTCCCGCTCCGCATAACCGGCCGGATTCCAGCGGAGCAGGGCACCCACGGCAGCTGTATCCGCCGCGGTGACCACCACCAGTCCGCCGTCCGATGCAGGTCGCACCAGCGCGGCCGCGTTGAACCACCGCCGCACGGTGTCCTCGCCGGCGCGCAGTGTCTCACGGCGCAGGAGGGAATCGCCGTCCAGGAGCAGCGCTGCCGCGTATCCCCCATCCGCCACGGGTTCGGCACCCACCGTGGCCACCACCAGTGCCTTGCCTGAACCCACGGCAGCCTTCACCTGGTCCCCCGAGGAAGTGATGACGGCCTTGCCGGGAAAGGCGCGGCCGAGCTCCTCTGCTGTCCTGATGACTCCGGTGGCGCCCTTGCGCAGGCGCCGGCCGCCGCAGTGCACGCAGTGCCAGTCCGGCGCCGGCGTGGAGCACCAGCGGCATTGGGGCATGGCGGACGTGCCGCTGGCGCCTGCTACGGCCAGTGGTCCCTGGCAGCTGCCGCAGCGGGCCGGCTCCCGGCACATCTCGCAGGCGAGCGACGGCGCATATCCGGCGCGGGCCACCTGGACAAGGACCGGTCCGCGTTCCAGCCCTTCCTTGGCGGCCCGCCATGCGGCACCGGGCAGGCGGGCAATCCTGGCCAGCGGATCCCGCTCCTGCTCGAAACTGTCAGCAGTGTTGACGATGCGCGGGACCGTCCTCCGGACGTCAGGGCGGCCGGCTTCGACAGCACGCGCCCAGCCTGCCGCAACCAGTCGCTGGGCCTCCGTGCTGCGGGAGTGGCCCGCAAGGAGGCAGGCGGCATCTTCCTGTTCGGCCCGCAGGAGCAGCACCTCGCGGGCGTGCGCATACGGGGCGCGTTGCTCGATGTGGAGGTCGTCGCCGTCGTCCCAGCAAACCACCAGGCCCAGGTCCTGGACCGGGGCAAAAGCTGCGGACCTTGTCCCGATGGCAACCCGGGCTGTCCCCGCCAGGAGCCGAAGGAAATTCCGATAGCGCGGGGTGGGACCGTCGTCGGCCGCCAGCCGGGCAACGGCGTCTTCGGGCAGCAGGGCATGGAGCGCCTCTTCAAGGCGGTCAAGGTCCCGGTAATCGGGTACCACCACCACGGCGCCACGCCCGGATGCGTAGGCGGCGGCCACCGCTTCCGCCAATAGCCGGGGCCATCCCGCCGGGCCGTATCCCTGCAGCGGGTTCAGTACGGCCCGTGGGGAACCGCCCCCGGCCAGGTGGTGGAGGAAGGCCTGGCCGTTGTGATAGGCCGCCCAGGCACCCGGCAGGGTGGCCGGCGCGGGACCGGCTTGAAGCTGTGTGGCCTCGCGCGGTTCTGCCTTGTCCGGCGCTGCCGCCTCGTCCGGTTCCGCCGCGACGAACTCCTTTTCCAGTTTCGCGACCCGGGGCGGGACGGCGACCCGGAGGACGTCGCTGACCGTTCCGGCGTAGCGTGCGGCGACGGAAGCCACG
Organism: Arthrobacter sp. AK04; assembly: GCF_021129155.1. GTDB lineage: Bacteria > Actinomycetota > Actinomycetes > Actinomycetales > Micrococcaceae > Arthrobacter > Arthrobacter quantipunctorum. The sequence continues at coordinate 15,078 of NZ_JAJOMC010000005.1, read as the reverse complement.
AGCTCCCGGACAGCGGGCGTGAGCACGGAGACCGGGGACACAACCTTGGCCAGGGGCACCAGGGTGTGTCCGGCGTCGGACGCGGCAACGCGTTCCATCAGGAAACCGCTGAGGTCCTGGCCGTTGAACTTGACCTTGACCCTGACGCCCGGCATGGCAGTTTCGTCGAGGGCGTCCGTAACCCCATAGTCGAAGAGCCGGTCCAGGTGCGGCAGGGAGGATTCCACCAGCACCCGGGCTACGGGCAGGTGCCCTGCCAGTTGCGGGCCGGCGGGCCGGGCGGTGGACGGAAAGCCCTGCAGGAGTGAGGGCTGCACGGCGCCGGGGAGGTCCAGGGAGGCCTGGACAGGATTGTCAGCAGCGATGGCAGTAACCTCCGTTCGGCTCCCTGATGGACAAGCCCAGCCAAGCACAGGGCACTGACATTCCGCCGCAGGCAAATAAAGCCAAAAATACAGCCAAAGATGCAGGCAGTGCGCGCTCCTGCAGGGGGGGCGGGTCCGGCGCTGCGGGGCCTAGGCGTTGAAGAACGCCTTGAGGTCGTCCACGCGGTCCAGCCGCTCCCAGGTGAAGTCAGGCTCGTCGCGGCCAAAGTGTCCGTGCGCCGCGGTCTTGGCGTAGATGGGCCGCTTTAGGTCCAGTGCGTCGATGATGGCGCGGGGGCGCAGGTCGAAGATCTCCGCGATGGCGGCACTGATGCGGGCCGGGTCAACCGTTTCCGTGCCGAACGTTTCCACGTAGGTGCCCACCGGACGTGCCTGGCCGATGGCGTAGGCAATCTGGATTTCTGCACGCTTGGCCAGCCCTGCGGCAACCACGTTCTTGGCAACCCAACGCATGGCGTAGGCGGCGGAGCGGTCAACCTTGGAAGGGTCCTTACCCGAGAAGGCACCGCCGCCGTGCCGGGCCATGCCGCCGTAGGTGTCAACGATGATCTTGCGCCCGGTCAGGCCGGCATCACCGACGGGGCCGCCGATGACGAACTCGCCGGCCGGGTTCAGGATGTTGCGGACGCGGGAGAGATCGAGGTTGGCGCCTGCCAGCACCGGCTTGATGACCACGGAGGCAAGGTCCGCGCGGAGCCGGTCGAGGCTCGCGCCTTCGGCGTGCTGGCTGCTGATGACAACGGTCTCCACGGAGACCGGGACATCCTTGTCATAGCCGACCGTTACTTGGGTCTTGCCGTCGGGGCGGAGGTAGGCCAGTTCACCCGATTTGCGGACCTCGGTGAGCCGCTCAGACAGCCGGTGCGCCAGCCAGATGGGCACTGGCATGTAGGAGGGTGTTTCGTCGCTGGCGTAGCCGAACATCAGGCCCTGGTCGCCGGCGCCCTGGAGGTCGTAGTCGTCCTCCTGCCGCCCTTCGCGGGCTTCGAGCGAGTTGAAGACGCCGCCGGCGATGTCGTTGGACTGCTGGCCGATGGACACGGACACCCCGCAGCGGGCGCCGTCGAATCCGTTGGCCGATGAATCGTAGCCGATGCCCAGGATGGTTTCGCGCACGATCTGGGGGATCTCGACGTAGGCATCAGTGGTGACCTCGCCCGCAACGTGCACCAGGCCCGTGGTGGCCATGGTCTCCACCGCAACCCGCGATTCGGGGTCCGCAGCCAGCAGCGCATCCAGGATGGCGTCACTGATCTGGTCGCAGATCTTGTCCGGATGGCCTTCGGTAACCGACTCGGAAGTGAAGAGCCGCAGCGCGCTGGGGGTGGCTTCGGACGTGTGGGGAAGGTGCAGCGGTAAAGTCACTCAACTACCTTACTGGTTGGAATCCGGACTCCCCGAAGGGAAGCCTCTGGAGATGTCTCCGTACTAAGCAAACGTGGCGTGGAACACTCAGGGGCGCGGCGACACAGAATTCAGTTCGTGGCCGATCCGGCTGATGACGGCTGCGGAAACCTCCGTCTTGGTTCCGGACGCCTCCTGTGGTTCGGAGCCGGAGCGGGCCAGGATGACAACGGAATTGGTGTCCTGCCCGAAGACCTTGTCCGTGCCCACGTGGTTGACCACCAGCAGGTCGCAGCCCTTGCGCTGCAGCTTCGCCCGGGCGTGCGCCAGGACATCACCGTCGCTGTCTCCGGTCTCGGCCGCAAAGCCGACAATCAGCTGCTGCCGCCCGCCCGGCGCGGCACTGTTCCGGAGTTCCACGAGTTCGTGCAGGATGTCCGGGTTGCGGACCAGCGTGATGACGGGGTCGTCGCGATCGTCGCGCTTCTTGATCTTGGTGTCGGACACTGCCGCGGGGCGGAAGTCTGCAACGGCCGCGGACATGATGACGACGTCGGAGTCGGCTGCCGCCGCAAGCGCGGCTTCGCGAAGCTGCAGGGCAGTTTCCACGGGAACAACCTCGACGCCGGAGGGCGGGGGAACGTCCATGTGGGCTGCCAGCAGGCGGACGGTGGCGCCGGCGTTCCTGGCGGCTACGGCGAGGGCGACCCCCTGCTTGCCGGAGGACCTGTTGCCCAGGAAGCGCACCGGATCCAGGGGTTCGCGGGTTCCACCGGCACTGATGGTGACAGTGCGGCCGGCCAGCGGCAGCTGGAAGTCCGCCTGTCCTTCCACCAGAGCCATGGCCGCATCGAAAATAGCATCCGGTTCCGGGAGCCTGCCCGGACCGGAATCAGCGCCCGTGAGCCTGCCGCTGGCAGGTTCCAGGACGGCTGAGCCGCGGCTTCGCAACGTTTCCACGTTGGCTTGGGTTGCCGGGTGCTGCCACATCTCGGTGTGCATGGCCGGGGCAAACAAAACGGGGCCGCGCGCCATCAGCAGGGTGTTGGTCAGCAGGTCCCCGGCCTGTCCGGTGGCCGCTTTGGCCAGGAGGTCGGCGGTGGCGGGGGCGATGACGATCAGGTCAGCCTCGTGGCCCAGCCGGACGTGATTGACCTGGTGGACGTCGTCGAAGACGCTGTTGCTGGCCGGGTTTCCGGACAACGCCTCCCACGTGGCAGTGCCAACGAACCGGGTGGACGCCTCGGTGGGGATCACCGTGACGTCGTGGCCGGCTTCAGTAAAAAGCCGGAGGAGCGATGCCACCTTGTAGGCGGCAATCCCTCCCCCGACTCCGAGGACTATGCGCACGTGACCTCCGTCAACAGCAAGTCAGTTCGGCGGCAGTTTACTCTGCCGGCTGGATCGGCGTGGAAACCAGCTTGCCTTCGTTGATTTCGCGCAGTGCGATCGAAAGCGACTTCTCGTTCAGCTTGGTGTCAACCAGCGGGCCGACGTATTCGAAAAGGCCCTCGTGCAGCTGGGCGTAGTAAGCGTTGATCTGACGAGCACGCTTGGCACCGAAAATCACCAGGCCGTACTTGGAATCGGCTGCCTCGAGCAGCGAGTCGATCGGCGGGTTGATGATGCCTTCAAGGTTCGTGGACACGAATTCTCCAAAGTTCTAGCGGGCTGACGGTTCCGGCGCTCCATGCGGGTGCGGGGTCAGCCCCATGAGTGAAACAAGCTCGTCCGCTGCCCGGCGAACGTCGTCATTGATGACGGTGTGGTCGAACTCCGGTTCAGCAGCAAGTTCCAGTTTAGCGGTTTCCAGCCGGCGCTGCTGTTCCTCCGGTGTTTCCGTGCCGCGGCCCACCAGGCGGCGGACCATTTCGTCCCAGCTGGGCGGGGCCAGGAAAACAAACTGTGCGTCCGGAACGGCGGCCTTCACCTGCCGGGCACCCTGCAGGTCAATTTCCAGGAGCACTGACCGGCCCTCGGCGATGGCCTGGTTGACGGTGCTTTTCAACGTCCCGTAGGTGTTCTGCCCATGGACCACGGCCCATTCCAGGAGTTCACCGTCGGCAATGAGCTGCTCGAACTCTTCCTTGGACTTGAAGAAGTAGTGGACGCCGTCCTGCTCGCCGGGGCGGGGCGCCCGGGTGGTGGCGGAAACGGACAGCCACACCTCGGGATAGTTGTCGCGGATGTAGGTGGACACGGTGCCTTTGCCAACAGCCGTCGGACCAGCGAGGACTGTCAGTCCAGGTTTCTTGCTCACGTATTCCTTTGCCGGGGTTTGGGGTGGGCGGACCTGGCGGCCCGGCCTAACTCTCGTCTATAAAATCTACCAGCGCGCGGCGCTGGTGGATGCCCAGGCCGCGGACCCTGCGGGAGGCCGCGATTCCCAGCTGGTCCATGATGGCTGCCGCCCGGACCTTTCCGATGCCGGGGAGGGCCTCAAGGAGTTCGGAGACCCTCATGCGGGCCAGCGCTTCGTCCTGCAGCGCGGAACTGATGATGTCCGCGGCGGACCTCTCGCCGTTTTTGAGGCTTTCCTTGGCCGCCGCACGGGTGGCCCTGGCTGCTGCTGCCTTATTCAGGGCCTCAGCCCGTTCCGATGCGGATAACGGTCGCAGGACCATGGTGCACACCCCCGGATTCGGTGGACGGGTCCAGGGGCGACCGCCCTTGGACCTGTCCTGAAACTACCCTTTGGTGCTGCCCGAATCAATGCATCCGAAGAAACGGACCACTATTCGCCGCGGAGCCCATCCAGAGTCCGTTGCGCCGCATCCCGCAGTCCGCGCCGCTCCGGCCCGGCGGACAGGATGTCCCTGCTCGAGGTACCCAGGACCTGCGGGTACGCTGCGCCAAAGGTTGCGCGGAGGTCGGCCGGTGTTGCACCCTGCGCCCCGAGCCCCGGGGCCAGGACCGGGCCGCGCACGGCGGCCAGGTCCAGGTCCAGCTCGGACAGGGCAGACCCCACGGTTGCCCCCACCACCAATCCGACGGAGCCGAGACTCCCCTGGTAACGGCGGTTCTCCACCGCAGCCGCCTGTGTGATCCGGCGGGCAACGGAGTCCGCTCCCCCGACGTGCTGGACGGACGCGCCCTCGGGGTTGGACGTCAGGGCAAGGACGAAAACGCCGCGGCCGGTCTCGGCTGCCAGGTCCAGCGCGGGGCGCAGCGACTCGAAGCCAAGGTAGGGACTGAGCGTGACTGAATCCGCCGCCAGGGGCGAATCGTCCCGGAGCCAGGCGTCGGCATAGGCCGCCATGGTGGAGCCGATGTCGCCCCGCTTGGCGTCAGCGATGGTGAGCACCTGCTCGTCGCGTGCTTCGGCGAGGAGCTCCTCAAGGACAGCCATCCCCGCGGAGCCGTGGCGTTCGTACAGCGCCACCTGGGGCTTGATGGCGGCAGCGAGCGAAGCCACGGCCTCCAAGACCGTCAGCGAGAAGCGCCTCAGGCCGGCGACGTCGTCGTCCAGCCCCCAGCCCTTCAGCAGGGCAGGGTGCGGATCGATGCCGACGCACAGCGGGCCGCGGGCGGCCATGGCGGCACCCAGCCGGGAGCCGAAAGACTCCCGGCCGGGTGTTTCAGGGGATGGCACTGCCTGCTTAGGCATGCTGCAGGGCCGCCCTCTGGGACGCGGCTTTCTGCGATTCCGCCAAGGATGCGGCATGCTCCTGCAGGCTGGTGACGGACCACTCGTAGGTCCGCATCGCCTCGATCGCCTGCACGGCGGCGTTGAACTCCGCCACCGTGGTGATGCAGGGAATGCCGATGGAGGTGGCGGCTGCGCGCAGTTCATAGCCGTCGCTGCGGGCCTCGCCGCCGGACGGCGTGTTGAAGACCATGTCGATCTCGCCGGCGATGACCAGGTCTGCGATGGTGCCTTCGCCCTCGGCGCTGCTGCCCTCTGCCACCTTCCGGACGGGGGTGGCCTGGATGCCGTTGCGGCGCAGGACGTCCGCGGTGCCGCCGGTGGACACGATTTCGAAGCCGAGGTCCGAGAGCCGCTTGACACCCATGATCACGGAGCGCTTGTCCCGGTTGGCCACGGAGACAAAGATCTTGCCTTCGGTGGGCAGGGCGTTGTTGGCTGCGGCCTGGCTCTTGGCGAACGCGGTGTCGAAGTGCTTGTCGATGCCCATGACCTCGCCGGTGGAGCGCATTTCGGGGCCGAGCAGGGAGTCAACCACCTTGCCCTCAAGGGTGCGGAAGCGGCTGAAGGGCAGGACTGCTTCCTTGACGGACACCGGGGCGTCCAGGGGAAGAGTGGAACCGTCGCCCACCTCGGGCAGCATCTTGTAGGCGCTGCGGAGCTGGCCGATGGTCACGCCGGTGCCGATCAGGGCGGCTGCCTTGGCCATCTGCACGCCGGTGGCCTTGGAGACGAACGGCACGGTGCGGGAGGCGCGGGGGTTTGCTTCCAGGACGTACAGGACGTCGGAGGCCAGGGCGAACTGGATGTTGATCAGCCCGCGGACGCCCACGCCTTCAGCGATGGCGCGTGTTGCGGTCCGTACCCGTTCCAGGACGTTGGTGCCCAGGGTGATGGGCGGCAGGACGCAGGCGGAGTCGCCGGAGTGGATGCCGGCTTCCTCGATGTGCTCCATGATGCCGCCCAGGTACATGTCCGTGCCGTCGAAAAGGGCGTCGACGTCGATTTCGACGGCGTCCTCCAGGAAGCGGTCGATCAGCACCGGATGGTCCGGGGTGATCTCCGTGGCGTTGGCGATGTAGCGGGACAGGTTGGGTTCGTCGTAGACGATCTCCATGCCGCGGCCGCCCAGCACGTAGGACGGGCGGACCAGGACCGGGTAGCCGATTTCGTCGGCAATCTTCTTGGCGTCCTCGAAGGAGACGGCGGTGCCGTTCTTCGGGGAGATGAGGCCCGCCTTGTCCAGGACGCGCGAGAAAGCGCCGCGGTGCTCGGCGAGGTCGATGGCCTCCGGGGACGTGCCCAGGATGGGCACACCGGCGTCCGCCAGCTGCTGGGCCAGCTTGAGGGGGGTCTGGCCGCCGAGCTGGACGAACACGCCCATCACGCCGCCGGTGCGTTCCTCGGCCGCGATGACTTCCAGCACGTCCTCGAGCGTCAGCGGCTCGAAGTACAGGCGGGTGGAGATGTCGTAGTCGGTGGAGACGGTTTCCGGGTTGCAGTTGACCATCACTGTCTCGTACCCGGCCTTGCGCAGCGCCATGGAGGCGTGCACGCAGGAGTAGTCGAATTCGATGCCCTGGCCGATCCGGTTGGGGCCGGAGCCGAGGATCAGGATGGACGGCTTGGAGTGCAGCGCAACCTCGTCCTCCTCGTCGTAGGCCGAGTAGTGGTAAGGCGTGTAGGCGGCAAACTCAGCCGCGCAGGTGTCCACGGTCTTGTAGACGGGGCGGATGCCCAGGGCCTGGCGGACACCGCGGACCACGGCCTCAGAGTTGTGCGTGAGGGCGCCGATCTGCTCGTCGGAGAAGCCGTGGCGCTTGGCGCGCTTCAGCATGTCCGCCGTGAGCGCACCGGCCTGGCGAATTTCACGGGAGATCTCGTTGAGCAGCTGGAGCTGGTCAAGGAACCAGGGGTCGATCTTGGTGGCCTCGAAGAGCTGTTCCACGGTGGCGCCGCCCAGGAGTGCGCGCTGGACCTGGTGCAGGCGTTCCGTGGTGGGACGCTTGGCCTTCTCGATGAGCTCAGGAACTTCCCATTCGGGAACGGAGCTGAAGTCCAGCTGCGAGCTCTTCTGCTCCAGGGAGCGCAGGGCCTTCTGCAGGGCCTCGGTGAAGTTGCGGCCCATGGCCATGGCCTCGCCCACCGACTTCATGGTGGTGGTCAGCGTGTTGTCCGCTGCCGGGAACTTCTCGAACGCGAACCGGGGCACCTTGACCACCACGTAGTCCAAGGTGGGTTCGAAGGACGCGGGGGTCTTCTGGGTGATGTCGTTGGGGATTTCGTCCAGGGTGTAGCCCAGGGACAGCTTGGTGGCGATCTTGGCGATCGCAAAACCCGTGGCCTTCGAGGCCAGCGCCGAGGAGCGGGACACGCGGGGGTTCATTTCGATGACCACCACGCGGCCGGTGGCGGGGTCGATGGCGAACTGGATGTTGCAGCCGCCGGTGTCCACGCCCACTTCGCGGATGACGGCGATGGAGATGTCGCGCAGCCGCTGGTACTCGCGGTCGGTGAGGGTGAGGGCCGGCGCCACCGTGATGGAGTCGCCGGTGTGGACGCCTACGGGGTCGAAGTTCTCGATGGAGCAGACCACCACGACGTTGTCGTTCTTGTCCCGCATCATCTCGAGCTCGTACTCCTTCCAGCCCAGGATGCTCTCTTCGAGCAGCACCTCGCTGGTGGGGCTGTACTGCAGGCCCTGGCCCACGATGCGGCGGAGGTCGTCCTCGTTGTAGGCAAGGCCGGAGCCCAGGCCGCCCATGGTGAAGGACGGGCGGACCACCATGGGGTAGCCGAGGTCCTCGGCGGCCTTCAAGGCCTCATCCATGCTGTGGATGATGTGGCTGCGGGCGGATTCGGCGCCGCAGCGCTCCACGACGCCCTTGAACTTTTCGCGGTCCTCGCCGAGCTCGATGGCGGCGATGTTGGCGCCGATGAGCTCCACGTTGTACTTCTCGAGCACACCGTTCTTGTCCAGGGCGATGGCGGTGTTCAGCGCGGTCTGTCCGCCCAGGGTTGGCAGGACGGCGTCCGGGCGTTCCTTGGCGATGATCTTCTCCACCACCTCGGGGGTGATGGGTTCGATGTACGTGGCGTCGGCGAACTCGGGGTCGGTCATGATGGTGGCCGGGTTGGAGTTGACCAGGATGACCCGCAGGCCTTCCTCCTTGAGGACGCGCAGCGCCTGGGTTCCGGAGTAGTCGAACTCGGCGGCCTGGCCAATGACGATCGGGCCGGAACCAATGACGAGGACGCTCTTGAGATCTGTACGTTTCGGCATTACTTCTTGTCCTCAGTCTTGTTGTCGGAATTTTTCGGCGTTGCCGGGCCTGCGCCTGTGTTGTCCGCCTGCGCGGGGTGTGCGGAGTCCACGGGCTCCTTGGACAGGTTCGCGGTCCTGCCGTCCCGGGTGCCCTCCATCAGCTCGATGAAGCGGTCGAACAGGTAGGCGGCGTCGTGCGGGCCGGCCGCAGCCTCCGGGTGGTACTGCACGGAGAAGGCGGGGATGTCCAGGCAGGCGAGCCCTTCCACGACGTCATCGTTCAGGCTGACATGGCTGACCTCCACGCGGCCGTACCGTTCCTCCGGAGCCATCGTGGCGCCGTCGAGCGGTGCATCCACGGCGAAGCCGTGGTTCTGGGAGGTGATTTCCACCTTGCCGGTGCGGCGGTCCATGACGGGCTGGTTGATGCCGCGGTGTCCATAGCGGAGCTTGTAGGTGCCGAAGCCCAGTGCGCGGCCCAGGATCTGGTTGCCGAAGCAGATGCCGAAGTACGGCAGCTTCTCGTCCAGGACGGAACGGAGCAGCTTGACCTGCGCGTCTGCCGTGGCGGGGTCGCCGGGGCCGTTGGACATAAAGAAGCCGTCGGGGTTGACGGCCTTGACGTCCGCCAGGGTGGCGGTGGCGGGCAGCACGTGGACGCGGACGCCGCGCTCAGCGAAGCGGACCGGAGTCATGGCCTTGATGCCAAGGTCGATCGCCGCGATGGTGAAGCGGGGCTCACCCTCCCAGCCGTGGTCCTTCGGCTCCACCACGTAGGCCTCGTCAACGCTGACTTCCTCGGCAAGGCGGGAGCCCTCCATGGGTGCGCTGGCCAGGACGGCATCAACCAGTTCCTTGTCCGTGGCCTGGGCGGCCTCCCCGGAGAAGATGCCGGCACGCATGGTCTTGTGTTCCCGCAGGTGGCGGGTGATGGCGCGGGTGTCCACGCCCTGGATCCCGACGATTCCCTGCTCGACCAGTTCCTCGTCCAGTGAGCGCTCGGAGCGCCAGTTCGAGGCGCGGCGGGCGGCGTCGCGGACGATGTAGCCCGCAACCCAGATGCGCCGGGACTCGGCGTCCTCGCTGTTCACGCCGGTGTTGCCGATGTGCGGGGCCGTCTGGACCACGAGCTGGCGGGCGTAGGAAGGGTCCGTGATGGTTTCCTGGTAGCCGGTCATGCCCGTGGCGAAGACTGCTTCTCCGAGGGCGGTTCCGGTGGCGCCATAGCTGCTGCCGCGGAAGATGCGGCCGTCTTCGAGCACCAGCGCAGCTGGAGCGGAAACAGAAGTTGATACTGGGGCGGTTGTTGCTGTGTTTGTTGTCACTGTCTTACTTTCCACTGTTGGCGTCAGCCGCCGGGGCTGAAGAAATCAAATCGTGAAGTGCTTCGAAGAGCCGGTCCTTGTCCGCCGCGCGGCGGGTGCGGAAGCCGGAGTCCAGTTCGTGGCTGCCATGCACCCACGCCAGCACCACGAGTCCGTCCTTTTCCACGAACTTACCCGCCATGCCGCTGTCCTGCCGGACTCCGGTGAGCGACGCGGCCGGAATGTAGAGGGCGGGCGCACCGGACCGGTCGAAAAGGACGCCGTGCGGATACACCTCGAGCGTGGCATTGGTGCGGATGCCCAGGCCGTGCACGGCGATCCGGTCCAGCCAGTCGCCCGCGGTGGTGGTGGCCACGTACTGGCCCTCCGCGCCGGCGATCGGCTCCCCCGGTTCGGCGGGCACGGCAGGCAGCCGGTCGACATCGGACTGGCGCCGGAGCCTGCTGCGCCAGCCAATGGCGAGGAGGACAAAGACGACGGCGATGATCGCCAGCATCGCCAGTCCGGGAAGGATTTTGTCCATCAGGCGACGCCTGCGGTTGCGTCGGCGTACGGGTAGGGCGTGTTGAGTTCACCGTCAAGGACCGTGGGGTGCCCCTTGAAGAACGTGGCCACCACCTTGCCGGGCAGTTCCCGTCCCTTGAACGGCGAGTTCCGGCCCATGGTGGCCATCCGGAACGGATCAACGGTCCAGCGCGCCGCCGGGTCCACCAGGATGACGTTGGCGGGCTCCCCCGCTGCCAGCGGCCTGCCCTGGTCGGCCAGACGGCCGATCTTCGCCGCGGCGGTGGAGGTGACGCGTGCGAAGTCCGCCCACGTCATGAGGCCGGTTTCGATCATGGTGTGCTGGACCACCGAGAGGGCGGTTTCCAGCCCGGTCATGCCCATGGCAGCCTGCGCCCACTCGCACTCCTTGTGCTCGCTGGGGTGCGGGGCGTGGTCCGTGCCCACAACGTCGATGGTGCCGTCCGCCAGGCCCGCACGCAGCGCCTGGACATCCGCATCGGTGCGCAGCGGCGGATTGACCTTGAAGACGGGGTCGTAGCTGCGGACAAGGTCATCGGTCAGCAGCAGGTGGTGCGGGGTAACCTCCGCCGTGACGTTGATTCCGCGCTCCTTGGCCCAGCGGATGATTTCCACGGAGCCGGCAGTGGAGACGTGGCAGACATGCAGCCGGGAGCCGACGTGCTGGGCCAGCAGGACGTCGCGGGCAATGATGCTTTCCTCGGCGACGGCGGGCCAGCCGGCGAGGCCGAGCACGGCGGAAACCTCGCCCTCGTTCATCTGGGCGCCGGCGGTAAGGCGCGGCTCCTGCGCGTGCTGGGCCACCACGCCGTCGAACGCCTTGACGTACTCCAGGGCGCGGCGCATCAGAACGGGGTCGTGGACGCAGATGCCGTCGTCGGAAAACATGCGCACGCGTGCCCGGGAATCGGCCATGGCGCCCAGCTCGGCCAGCTGTTCGCCTGCCAGGCCCACGGTGACCGCACCGACCGGCCGCACGTCCACCCAGCCTGCTGCCCGGCCGAGGGTGAAGACCTGCTCCACCACGCCTGCGGTGTCTGCCACAGGCGTGCTGTTGGCCATGGCGTGCACCGCGGTGTAGCCGCCAAGCGCCGCTGCGCGGGTGCCCGTTTCCACGGTTTCGGCGTCTTCGCGGCCGGGCTCGCGCAGGTGGGTGTGGACATCCACCATGCCCGGCAGTGCCACCAGGCCGGCGGCATCAATCACGGTGGCCCCGTCCACTGACAGGCCGGTTCCGGTCTCGGCGATGACGCCGTCACGGATCAGCAGGTCCGCCGGTTCGCCGCCCAGGATCGAGGCGCCGCGGATCAGGTAGGTTCCGGTGTTGCCTGCCATCAGTTGCTCTCCTTGGTGGAATGGGTGCCGGCGTACGCCAGGGCGGGGGTGGCGGCTGGTTCGCGGGTATCCCCGGAGAGCAGCAGGTAGAGGGCGGCCATCCGCACCGAAACGCCGTTGCGGACCTGGGCCAGCACGGTGGAACGGGGTGAATCGGCCGCGGCGGCGGAAATTTCCAGGCCCCGGTTCATGGGGCCCGGGTGCATGATGATGGTGTCCTTCATGCCCAGCGTGTCCAGGGCTTTCAGGCGGTTGTCGTCGAATCCCCACCGCCGGGAGTACTCACGGGTGCTGGGGAAGAAGGAAGCGTTCATGCGCTCGCCCTGGACGCGCAGCATCATGACGGCGTCTACGCCCTGCTCGAGCGTTTCGTCCATGTTGTAGCTGACCTTGCAGGGCCACTTTTCGACGCCGATGGGAAGCAGCGTTGGCGGGGCCACCAGGGTGACTTCCGCTCCGAGGGTGCGGAGCAGCCAGACGTTGGAACGGGCAACCCTGGAGTGCAGGACGTCGCCCGCGATGGCCACGCGCATGCCCTTGAGGTCCGCGCCTTCGGAGCCGGTGCCGGCAAGGCGGGCCCAGTGCCGGCGCATAGTGAATGCATCCAGAAGGGCCTGGGTGGGGTGTTCGTGGGTGCCGTCGCCGGCGTTGATGACGGCGGCGTCAATCCAGTCCGTCGCTGCGAGGCGGTGCGGTGCGCCCGAGGCCCAGTGGCGGATGACGACGGCGTCCGCTCCCATGGCGGACAGCGTCTGGGCAGTGTCCTTGAGCGACTCACCCTTGGACACCGAGGAGCCCTTGGCCGCGAAGTTGATGACATCCGCGCTGAGACGCTTGGCGGCAGCTTCAAAGGAGATCCGGGTGCGGGTGGAGTCCTCGAAGAAGAGGTTGACCACGGTGCGTCCGCGCAGGGCCGGGAGTTTCTTGACCTCGCGGTCCCCTACCGCGGCCATCTCCTCAGCGGTGTCGAGGATCCGGATTGCATTTGCGAGGCTGAGGTCTTCGGTGGAGAGCAGGTGTTTCATGAGCGGCCCTCGATGACTACCTCGTTGACCGGCGTGCCGCCGGGAGCAGTGTCCGTCTCAGCCAGCCGGACCCGGACCTTCTCAGCCGACGATGTGGGCAGGTTCTTGCCCACGTGGTCCGCACGGATGGGCAGTTCGCGGTGGCCGCGGTCGATCAGCACGGCGAGCCTGACGATGCGCGGACGGCCGAGGTCGACGAGCGCGTCAAGGGCTGCGCGGATGGTGCGGCCGGAGTACAGGACGTCGTCAATGAGGACAACCACCTTGTTGTCGATTCCCGTCCGGGGCAGTTTCGTGGGGTACGGCGGCCGGGTCCCCTGGTGCGAGAGGTCGTCGCGGAACATTGTGACATCCAGCTGGCCAACGATGGCGGCGGCATCAACGCTGCTGTCCGCGGCGGCGATTTTTTCGGCGAGCCGGAGCGCCAGCGGGTACCCGCGGCGCGGGATGCCCAGCAGGACGAGGTCCTGCGATCCCTTGTTCGCTTCAAGGATCTCATGGGCGATACGAGTGAGGGCCCGGTCAATGTCCGCCTGGCTGAGGACAACCCTGGCTGGAACCGGTGCGCTGGTGACAGAAGTCAACGCTCGTCTCCCCTTTCCCCGCCTCACAGGACGGAATTAAAAAAGGATCATGTGCGGTTCAAAATTACCACACGGGTTTCCCGGAGCCCGTGCCGGGAGGACGCGGTGCTGGTCACACTGCAGCGTGCCGGTACCGCAGTCCTTGGAGGCCCCGCGACTCGCACCTAGGCTTTCGTTATGCCGACGAATCCACAACACCCCGCCTCCGGGCATCCCGACGATCCCTGGCTGCGCGGAACTGCGCCGCTCCCGGGCGAAGCCAACCCGAGCTGGATGGGGCACGTGGAGCCGGGAAACTACCGCCCGGCGCCGGGGCACGTTGGCAGGCCGGTGGACACGGTAGTGCCGCCACAGGTCCAGGGAGCCATGGTGAAGTCCGGCCGGTCCCGCAGCGGCCTGGTGGGATTGACCGTTGGTGGCAGTACCCTTGCCTTCCTCAGCCTGTTCCTGGTGATCCCGTTCCTGCTGTCCAACACAGGGCCGGCCGGGTTCCTGGTGGGTTTTCTCGCATCCCTGGTGCCCCTTTCCGTGGTTCTTTTGGCCGTGCACATCATCGACAAATGGGAGCCTGAGCCGAAGCGGCTCCTCTTCTTTGCCTTTACCTGGGGCTCTGCGGTGTCCATTGCAGTCACCCTGCTGATCCAGCCGTTCTTTGTCCTGGCGTTCCAGTTTTCCGGCGAAGCCGACCTTCAGGCCTACATGGCCACGGTGCAGGCGCCCATCGTCGAGGAGTTCGCTAAGTCACTGGGGCTGCTGCTAATCCTCCTGCTGGCGAGGAAGCACTTTGACGGGCCGGTGGATGGTGTGGTTTTTGCGTTCACCATCGCGGGAGGTTTCGCTTTTACGGAGAACATCCTGTACTTCGGCCGGGCCGTGGCGGAGTCCGCGGATCCCGCCAGTGATTTCGCCCAGGTCTTCTTCCTCCGCGGCGTCATGTCCCCCTTCGCCCACGCCATCTTCACCGGCACCACCGGGCTGGTCATGGGGTTCGCGGCCCGGCGCTGGCATGTGGGGGCCTCGGTGGCAGCCTTTTTCGTGGGGCTTCTGCCGGCCATGTTCCTGCACAACCGCTGGAACAGCATGGGGCAGGGCTTCCTGGCGGAGTACATCATGGTCCAGGTGCCCATCTTTTTCCTCGCCGTGGGTGGCATCATCCTCTTGCGTGTGGCGGAAAAGCGCCTGACCCGGCAGCGCCTGCTGGAGTACTCCGCAGCCGGCTGGTTCACTCCGGCAGAGGTGGAGCTGATGGCCACCCTGGGCGGCCGGCGCACTGCCCTGGGTTGGGCTGGAAGCTACGGCAGGAAACGGCAAATGAAGGAGTTCCTGAAGGCCGCCACCCAGCTGGCCAACACGCGCCAGCGTATCCTGAGCGGCCGTGACGTCCAGCTGCTCCAAGCCGAGGAGAGGCAGCAGCTGCAGCGCATCCTGGCCCTGCGGGCCGCCGTCGCACGCTGAAATCTTTCCGTTCAGCCAAGCGGACCTTAACGGCGAAAGGCCGCGGCGCGGGCCCCGCGCGGGCGGCGGGGCCGGGGCCCGCGCCTCTCATACAACCCCGTCCGCCCGCCCGCCCCGCCGCCCGCCGCCCCCGGGCCCCCCGCCCCCCCCCCCCCCCCCCCCCCCTTCCTGGTGTTGCCGTGTACAGC
>NZ_JAJOMC010000049.1 GCF_021129155.1 Arthrobacter sp. AK04 | reverse complement strand
GCTGTCCTACTCAACCGGCGGTTCCGGCTCGGGTGAAGCGGTGGACGCAGTGCGGCAGGCCACCGATCTGGTCCGCCAGCGCCGCCCGGACCGCGCCGTCGCCGGCCCCCGCCCGGACGCCCCCCCCCCGCGCCGGCCCCCCCCCCCCGCCCCCCCCCCCTTTATTTTTCGGTGCTTCGCGCCGCGTCAGCTGTTGTCCGGCTTGGCCAGGCTGGCCGGGTCCTCCTGCTTGGCAGGCTCATCGGACAGGCCCTGCGGGGTGAGGTCCAGGTCCTCGGTGTTCTCGGGGGCTTCGGGTGCCTCGCCGCTCTCCTCGGCCTTCAGGGCGCCGGTGTCGTCCAGGGCGGGGTTGGCACCTTCCACTCCCGTGGGGTCCTTCTTCCCGGAACCGGTATCCGAGTCCGCCTGCGGGTCCAGGGGTGCCGTGCTGCTGGATCCGGTGTTGGTGGGGTCGTTCTCGTCGATCGAATTCGGCTCGTTCGTCATGGAAGTGTCCTCTCGGGCGTGGTCCAGCTCGTGTTGCCGACTCTAGGCGCCGGCGGCGCCTGTCCGCAAGAAACCCGCGCCCCGGCCCGCCTATAGTGGGGTTTGAACCGCAGAAGCAAGGCTCAGGAGGCCCCACATGCTCGTGCTCGTCATCAACTCCGGCTCGTCCTCGCTCAAGTACCAGGTGCGCGACGTCGCCGCCGGGAGCGTCCTGACCGAGGGGCTGATCGAGAAGATCGGCATGGGCAACGGCGGGGACGGCGACGGCGAGATCGAGGGCCCGCGGGACCATGCCGAGGCGCTGGAGCAGGTGGACGCCGCCATCCACCGGGAACTTGGGGGCCTGGAGCTGGCCGCGGTGGGCCACCGGGTGGTGCACGGCGGGGAGCGCTTCGCCGAGCCTGTACTGATCGACAACGAGATCACGCGCGCCATCGAGCGCCTCAACCCGCTGGCGCCGCTGCACAATCCGGCCAACGTCCTGGGGATCCGGGCCATCACCAAAAAGTGGCCGGACATGCCGCAGGTAGCCGTATTCGACACCGCGTTCCACCGCACGCTGCCCGAGCACGCCTGGCGCTACGCCGTCCCGGACGAGCTGTACACCAACCACGGCATCCGCCGCTACGGCTTCCACGGCACCTCCCACGAGTACGTGACCCGGCGCGCCGCCGCGCTGCTGGACCTGCCCGTTGAAGAGTTCGACGGCGTCATCGCCCACCTGGGCAACGGCGCCTCCGTCACGGCCATCCGGGGCGGCAAGTCGGTGGACACGTCCATGGGCTTCACGCCGCTTGAGGGCCTGGTGATGGGGACCCGCTCAGGGGACCTGGACCCCTCCATCCTGGTGTTCCTGGGGCGGGCGGGCTGGACACCGGAGGACCTGGACACCATGCTCAACCGGGAGTCCGGGCTCAAGGGCCTGGCCGGCAACAATGACATGCGCTCGGTGGTGGAGGCCTCCGAGTCCGGGGACGCCAAGGCTGCCACGGCCCTCGCCGTCACGTCCTACCGGCTGGCCAAGTACATCGGGGGATACCACGTGGCCGTGGGCGGGGCGAAGGCCCTGGTTTTCACCGCCGGCATCGGCGAGAACTCGCACCAGTTCCGTGCGCTGGTGGCGGACCGGCTGGGCGCGCTGGGCGTAGAGCTCGACGCCGGCCTGAACGCCGAGCGGTCAAAGGAACCCCGCGTCATTTCCACGGCTGGCTCCGCCCTCCCCGTCCTGGTGGTTCCCACCGACGAGGAGCGCGCCATCGCGGAGGCGACGGCCGCCGTCGTCAGCGGTTGAACCCCCGGCCCGGGCAGGAGTTTTTGGGCAGATATGCAGACTTAACCCGCCGGGAAGCCTGCGTATCTGGACAAAAACTCCCAGGTCGGGGGTAACGGGCACAACCACCTGAACTGCTAGGCCCGGCCCTTGAGGATCAGGTTCCAGTAGACCTGCGGGAAGATGTCCCGGTCCACCACCCAGGACAGCCTGCTCTCGTTCCAGGTGGGCACCCGGGGAATGGTGGGCATGGGCCGGTAGCGGTCGTCGAATTCGGCGAACACCACGGTGTCGCGCGAGACCGTGAACGGGCACACGGAGTAGCCGTTGTACTTCGCGCGCAGCGGCTTCCCCTTCCGGGCGGAGACCAGGTTCTTGGCCAGCACCTTGGTCTGTTTCCGGAGGGCGCCGCCGGATTTTGAGTTGGTGGTCCCTGCCGCGTCCCCCAGGGACCAGACGTTCGGGAACCGGATATGGCGGAGCGTCTGGCGGTCCACCTCCACGAAACCGCCGGCGTCCCCGGCGGCAGGAAGATCCGTGGCCTTGAGCCAGTCCGGTGCGGACTGCGGCGGAACAGCGTTCAGCACGTCGTAGTGGACGGTGTCCTCGGCGCCCGTGGAGATGTCCCGTATGGTGGCGTTCCGGCCCGCCGCGTCCACGGAAACCAGTTCGCTGTTGGTCCGCAGTTCAATGCCGTACTCCGAGATCTTGCGGTCCAGTTCGCGGTCTATCTCGGGCACCCCGAAAACCGTGGGGTAGGGCTGGACCATCACCACGCGGATCTGGTCCAGCACGCCCTGTTCGCGCCAGTAGTCGCAGGCAAGGTACATGGGCTTCTGGCTGGCGCCGCCGCATTTGATGGGGCCGGCGGGCATGGTGAAGACGGCGGTTCCGGACGTGAGACCGCTCAGCAGGGTCCAGGCCTTGGGTGCCAGCTCGAACTCGTAATGCGACGCTCCATGCTGCGAATGCACGGCCACCGCCAGGCCCGGCACCTCGTCCCAGTCGTACTGCAGGCCGGGGCACACCACCAGTTGCCCGTAGGCCACGGACGAGCCCGAGGCCAGGCTGACGGTGTTGGTGTCCGTGTCCACGTCCACGGCACCGTCATGAATCCACGTCACGCCCTGGGGCATCACCGACTCCTGGGAGCGGATGGCCTCCTGCGCCTGAGCCCGGCCGCCGGCAATATGGGAGAACAGCGGCTGGTAGAGGTGGTGGTCCCTGGGCTCGATGACGGCCACGTCCTTGACCCCGTAGCGTTCCAGGCGGGCTGCCAGAGATACGCCGGCGTTGCCCCCTCCGATGATCACCACTTCATGCTGGGCGGCCACGGCGCTACTTCTTTTCGGTCAGGGCGGAAGCCTTGTGCGCGGCCCGGGCGCCGGTCTTGGCGGATTCCACAACGTACTGCGGCTCGTCCTCGCTGGCCCGGTGCGTGTGTCCGTCCAGCTCAAAGTCGCTGGTCTTCTTCTCAACGATCTTTCCGTGGGTCATGCCCTGCGACGTGTTCCATTCGACGGACGTTCCCTTGCGTAGCGGCATGACTGCTCCTTTGGTGGGGTCCGGGCCGTGGCGGTCACCGGTGGGAGTACGGATTCTCCACAATAGTAAGCACGGTTAGCTTTTCCGGGTACTGCCCGCCATCAAAGGTGGGCGGACGACGGCGGGAGGCGGCCGCCGTCGTCACCTCACCTCCGTGCCAGGTAGCGGGTTGCCGCCCCGGCAGCCCTGTTGCACAGGGCCCAGTAGGCCACCCCGGCAGCCAGCGAGGCTGCCACGGCCAGGGGAACGCTGATGCCGGTGAGCAGGGGGTAGACCAGCCAGTGCACAAGGTAGATATGCATCGAGGCGCTGGCCAGCAGGACCGCCAGGCGGCTCATGGCGCGGGGCACCGGGAGGGTGGGCAGCCAGGCGAGCATCAGGATCCCGGCCATCACGGTGAGGTCCCGGTAGGGGTTCTCGAAGAACCCCGGGACGGTAAGGACCGTGAGGGCGGTGACAACGCAGCGCTGGGCGAGGGTGCGGGAGCGGGCCACCGCCCAGCCCAGGGCGAACAGCCACAGGGCCGGGACGGTATGGGGAATGCCCGGCTCCACAAGCTCAAAGCGGGTGAGCAGGCCTGCGCCGAACAGGACCAGCGGGAAGACGAACGGGAACCGGCGTTCCGCACGGTGGAGCCAGGGGATGCTGAGCAGGGCCGTCATTGCCAGCAGGATGTAAACCATCACCTCGATGAACCAGAAGTGATACTGCGTGGTCACCTGCTCGGGGCCCAGGACGGCGTTCAGGAGCACGATGTTAACCAGGCTGTACCGGTCCGTGACCAGGTAGGCGAAGGCTATGAACACCATGCTGGGCACCACGATCCGGGCGACGCTGGTGAGCTGGCGCCGCAGGCGGGGCAGCCTCTCGCCGGAGAGCTGGAAGCGGGCGAAATTGAATCCGGCCGCCGCGAACAGCACGTGCGCCATGCCCTGCCAGCTGAAGAGGCCGATGTGGGTGCTGGCAATCAGGAAGATCCCCACCGCGCGGAGCACGAGGCTGGTGTCCATCGGGGCCAGCAGGCGAGCGGCCCACGGACGGGCCGGCTTTCCACCGCGGCGCCCGTCCGGATGCCCGCCGGCTTCACTGGCCGGATGCCGCTCCCGGCGCCTTTCCGGCCGCGGTTTGAGGTCCCGCACCGGCGTCACGTGCCAGTCCGGCGGCAGGTGACCCAGCACCTGCTCCAGCCGGACGGAGGCGGCCACGAAGGACAGCGAGTCGCCGCCGAGCGAAACGAACGTGTCGTCGTCGGCAATGTCCGTCAGTTCCAGCGTGTCCTCGAAGATCCGCCTGACAGTGTCCGGCTGTACAGCGCTGCTGTGCCCGGTCGCTACGCCGGAAACGTCCGCCGAGGGCGGGACCGTTGCGGGGTGTTTTGCCGATAGTGCAGCCACGGCCGGATAGTCCACTTTGCCCGTGCCCAGGCGCGGAATCTCCTCCACGGCATGGAGGTCGACGGCGGCCCGCGGCAGTCCCAGCCCCTGGGCGAGGACCTTGGTGAGCAGGTGGGTGTCGTGGTCCCCTTCGACGGCGACGACGAGCCGCTGGTCCGTCCCGGCGCTGGCCGCGTCCACGCCGAGGTCGGCGAGGAGGCGTTCCACCTGGCCCAGGTCCACCCGCAGCCCCACGATCTTGACGAACCGGCTCCGCCGTCCCGTCACCTCGTAGAGCCCGGCACTGTTCTTCCGGGCCAGGTCACCGGTGCGCAGTTCGGTCACCGTGCGGCCCAACGCCAGGTCACCAGGGGTCTCCGCATAGCCGAGCATGACGTTCGGCCCGGTGTACACCAGTTCGCCGTCGGCAAGTCCCGGGACTGGCTCGAGCCGGAAGGCTCCGCCGGGAACGGGAACACCGATGGCACCGGGATGGTCGGTTGTGAGGTCCGGCGGCAGGTAGGCCATGCGGGCGGTGGCTTCCGTCTGCCCGTACATCACGAAGAGGTCCCAGCCCCGCTGCCGGCCCAGTTCGGCGTAGTGCCGCACGGAGTCAGGGGCCAGCCGGCCGCCGGCCTGGGTGACGTAGCGCAGGCTGGGCAAGTCCATGCCCGCGAAGCCTACGCGTTCCAGCAGTTCGAAGGTGTACGGGACGGCGGCGAACGCCGTTGCTCCCTCCCGCCGGAACAGCTCCCAGAAGCACGGATCCACGACGGACAGCCCGGTGAGGACCAGGCCTGCACCGCGCAGGAGGTGGCTGTTGATGACCGAAAGCCCGTAGCAGTAGGACATGGGCAGCGTGGTGGCGGCGCGGTCGTCCCGGGTGATCTGCAGGTAGGTGGCGATGGATTCGGCATTGGCCTGGAGGTTGGCGTGGGAAAGCCTCACCAGCTTGGGGGAGCCGGTGGACCCTGAGGTGCTCAGGAGCAGGGCAAGGTCCGGATGCAGGGTGTGCCGGGTCCCCGGGCGGCGTTCGTCCAGGACGCACTCCCCGTTGGCTGAGCGCACCACAACGTCGGGATCGTAGGCGGCCACCAGGGACTCGAGGGCTGCAGGTTTGTCCTCCGGGAGAAGGATCAGCGGGTGGCCGGAGGCGAGGGCTGCCAGGTACGCGACCACGGACTCCACGTCATTGGAGGCGGCGAGGGCGACGAGGCGCCGTTCGGTGCCCAACCTTCGGGCGAAACTGTCCACCCGGTCGGCAAGCTCGCCATAGGTAAGGGTCAGTCCGTCGGTGATGATGGCAGGCCTGTTGTCGTAGCTCGAAAGATCGGCAGCGAAAGGTACCCGCGCGAAATCAAGCTGCGTGGTCATCCGACGATGGTATTAGCTAAGGCTCACCTAAGTAAAAAGCGCCGTTATAGACCATTGAGTGGAGAAATAATCGGCCGGCCAGCGCCCTCTTGACAGGGCTTGGCGCGGGGTCCACTCTGGCGCTGTGCCTGCCTATCGTGCCGGCAGAGCCGAGCCGGCATCAGGTGTCCTTTGAAGGAGGCTCCAATGCCTGTTGTGGAAGAAAGTGTTGTTATTGCCCGGCCGCCGCAGGAAGTTTTCGACTTCGTGTCGAAGTTCCAGAACGTCGCGGTCTTCGATTCCTCGGTCACTGCCTCGGAGCAGGTGGGGGACGGACCCCTCGGCGTCGGTACCCGCGGGCGCGGCACCAGCAAGGTCATGGGCCGGCAGTTCGACTGGACCGTGGAGGTCTCCGAGTTCGATCCGCCCCGGCGCATGGTGTCCCGCTCCGTCGAAGGCAAGCTGGACTTCACCATCACCTTTACCCTTGAACCGGCCGACGGCGGCACCCGCCTGACCCAGCGGATCGACGCCGCGAGTGGCCTGGGCGGCGTCTTCGGCAAGCTGGCCGACCCGCTCGTTGAACGGGCCCAGGGCCGCACCGTCCGCGCCAACCTCGAAACCCTGGCCGAGTGGCTGGTGGAGCACCCGCAGACCTAAGGTCCCGGATTTCCCCATCGATTGCTCCGAAAACGCCGTTCTCGGGGCTCTAAACGGCAATATCGGAGCAGTCGATGGCGTACGCCGCTTTCGTCCTACTTCAGGCCGGCGCCCGGGAGCAGCTCCGTGGCGCCGAGGGAATCCGCGATGAACGCATAGTCCCAGGCCCGCTCGCGCCACTGCACGTAGCGGCCGGAGGCGCCCCCGTGGCCGCCGTCCATCTCGATTTTCATCACGATCGGCTCTGAGCCGGTGGTCTTGTTCCGCAGCTCCTGCACCCACTTCGCCGGCTCAACATAAAGGACCCGGGTGTCGTTGAAGGACGTGACGGCGGCGATCTTGGGGTAGGCGGCCGGGCGCACGTTCTCGTAAGGGGAGTAGGACTTCATGTACTCGTAGACGTGGGGGTCTGTGATGGGGTTGCCCCACTCCTCCCACTCCAGGGCGGACAGCGGCAGCTCCGGGTCCAGGATGCTAGTCAGCGGATCCACGAACGGCACCTGGGCCACAATGGCGGCGTACTTCTCCGGTGCCATGTTCGCCACGGCACCCATCAGCAGGCCGCCGGCCGAACCGCCCAGAGCAGCGATCCGTGACGGGTCCGCCCATCCCGAGGCTGCCAGCCAGTCGGTGGCGTCCACGAAGTCGGTGAACGTGTTCTTCTTGGTGAGCTTCTTGCCGTTCTCGTACCAGTGCCGGCCAAGCTCCCCGCCGCCGCGGATGTGCGCGATCACGAACACCACGCCGCGGTCCAGCAGCGAGAGCCGCGCAATGCCGAAGCCCGGGTCCATGCTCATCTCGTAGGAGCCGTAGCCGTACACCAGGCCCGCCGCCGTCGAATCCTGCTTCACTGCCTTGTGCCGCAGCACGGACAGCGGGATCCGGGTGCCGTCGGCTGCCGTGGCCCATTCCCGGGTGGCCACATAGTCGTTGCCGTCATAACCGCCGAGAACCGGGCTTTCCTTCCGCAGCAGCAGCTCTCCCGCCGGCACCTCCGGGGTGGGCAGCACGAAGTCGTAGATGCGCGACGGCGTGAAGTAGGACGTGTAGCCCAGCCGGATCACCGGGGCCTCGTAGTCGGAGCCGCCCACGCCCGCGGTGTAGAGCTCTTCGTCGAAGGCAGGTTCAACCGGAGCCTCCTGCGCAGGAGTACCCAGCCCGTCCAGCGCGATGACCTGCACCCGCTCGATGGTGTCCTTGCGGATGGACACGATGAGGTGCGTGGAGGTGACGCCGGCTCCGTTGACGCGGACGTCGTCGGAATGGCCGACGACGGTGGCCCAGTCCTGCTCGGACAGCGGCCTGCTGAGCTCGGCCGGGTCCGCCAGGGAGACCATCGAGTTGATGGCGCCGCGGTTGTGCGTAAGCAGGATGCGTTCGCTGGCAGTGCCGTCCGGGCCGGTGAGCAGGAACGGCTCTGCCTCGTAGAGCACCCGCTCGTTGCGGGAGATGACGGTTGTGAGTTCCTGGGCGGGATCGTCAAAGCGGAGCAGGCGCGTCTCGCTGTACTCCGAGCATCCGATGCCCAGCACCAGGTACCGGCGGTCGGAGGAGAGCTCGAAGCCCAGCCACATGGCGGCGTCGTCCTCCTGGTAAATGACAATGTCCTCGGCCACAGGCGTTCCCAGCGTGTGGGCCTTGACCTGGTAGGGGCGCCAGGAGTCGTCCACCACGGTGTAGAAGATCCGGGTGCCGTCAGGCGAGAAGGCAACGCCGTAGAAAATGTTCTCGATGACGTCAGGCAGCAGCTCCCCGGTGCGGAGGTCCTTGATGCGAAGCGTGAACCGCTCATCTCCCGAGTTGTCCACAGCGTAGGCGTAGAGGTTGCCGTCCACCGTCACTGCAGATCCGCCCACGGAGAAGAACGGCTTGCCCTCGGCTTCGATGTTGCCGTCCAGGAGGATCTCCTCGCCGGGAATTTCGACGCCGGGCTGTACCGCCGGCGGAGTCCAATCAGCGATCTTGTCCCCGGTATCTGCTGCCCTGACCCGGCACTGGATGCCGTACTCCTTGCCCTCGGCCGAGCGGCTGAAGTACCACCAGCCGTCCTTGCGGTGCGGCACGGAGAGGTCGGTTTCCTGGGTGCGGCCCTTGATCTCCTGGAAAATGGCCTCCCGCAGCGGCTCCTGGTGTGCGGTGACGGCTTCCTGGTAGGCGTTCTCGGCCTTCAGGTGCTCCACCACCTCGGCGGATTCCTTGTCCCGCAGCCACTCGTAGTTGTCCACGAAGGTGTCCCCGTGGTGGAGGCGTTCGGACGGGATTTTCTTGGCCGCCGGCGGGGCGGGAACGGCGGTGGCGGCGGAATCCTGCAGCGGAGTCTGGGTCATTCCTTCAATATATAGAGCCGCTCCGACAATTTTGCCGCCGTTCGCTACCGGGGGATTACACCGCCAAACCC
The DNA here is from genome assembly GCF_021129155.1 of Arthrobacter sp. AK04. Taxonomy (GTDB): domain Bacteria; phylum Actinomycetota; class Actinomycetes; order Actinomycetales; family Micrococcaceae; genus Arthrobacter; species Arthrobacter quantipunctorum. The sequence goes on along the minus strand of NZ_JAJOMC010000049.1, from coordinate 27,953 downwards.
GTCTCCTCCCACCCCGGACGCTCTATCACTTGACGCCGGTTTGCGCCGGACGCTCTCTCACTTGACGGCGGTTTGCGCCGGACGCTCTCTCACTTGACGGCGGTTTGCGCCGGACGCTCTATCAGTTGATGCCGGTTTCCGCCGGACGCTCCATCACTTGATGCGGGGTTTTCGCCGGACGCTCCATCTCCCGACCGCACAAGAAGACCGGGGCCGCCGAAGGCAGGAGCTTCCGGGGGACGGCCAGGAAAAGGAAATGGCAACGCGAAGGGCGGCGCCTAGTGGGCTTGAGGTGGCAGGCGTATCCTGTTCACGCCAAGGCACATCCGCCCAGCGTGAGAGGGGAAGTTAATGACCATCCCGCCAGTGCACGAGCCCGAGCCGTTCCCGCCGGAACCGGGCCCCACCCAGCCTGATCCAGCCCATCCCGGGCACCCCGGGCCGCCGGCGCCCAACCCGTTCCCTGCCCCCGAGCCTCCCGGGCCGCTTCCCGTACCGGACCCCGGACCCGCTCCGCTGCGGCCGGATCCCACGCGGGATTAATCCGCCGGGGAACATCCCCGCATTCAACACAGTCTCTCCAAAGGGGGCCTTCCGCACAAAGCGGAGGGCCCCTTGTCCGCATTCCGGCGAGCGTCACACCACCCAAAAAAGGTGCAAAAAATCTCCCGCAAGACGCTTGCGGACCTGCCTCTCCAGTGATAAAAAATCTGTATCAGCCAATACAGATCGGCTGAAAGCAAAAAGTGTTGGACCGTCTCTTACGAGGAGGGAAGCCATGTTGATGCGAACCGATCCGTTCCGCGAGCTGGACAGGCTGGCCCAGCAGGTCCTCGGCACCGCAGCGCGTCCGGCAGCTATGCCGATGGACGCATGGCGTGAGGACCAGGAATTTGTAGTCGCCTTTGATCTGCCCGGCGTCGATGTGGATTCAGTGGACCTGGATGTGGAACGGAACGTCCTCACGGTCAAGGCCGAGCGGCCTGATCCTGCGGGGAAGGACACCGAGTTGATCGCCTCCGAGCGGCCGCGCGGCGTGTTCAGCCGCCAGCTGATCCTCGGGGACACCCTGGATGCTGAGAAGGTGAAGGCTACGTACGACGCCGGTGTCCTGACACTGCGGATTCCTGTCGCCGAAAAGGCCAAACCGCGGAAGATCGAAATTGAGACGAAGGGGGCAAAGCAGGAAATCGCCGCCTAGTTTCAACACAGGATCGGGACGTCGGGCACTGATTGTGTACTGCCTCTTAGGGCGGATGGCCATTCTGAGCACGCCACAGCGCTTCTCGCGCATCGGCAGGTTGCGCCTGAACTTCCCGATACGGTGGCCCCCGGCTTCGGCCGGGGGTCGTCCCATGCCCGGACTCCCATGCCCGGACTCCTAGTCCCGGCGCCCGCGGCCCGGCGCCCGCGGCCCGGCGCCCGCGGCCCGGCGCCCGGGGTTCGGCGCCCGCGGCCCGGCCCCGGAATCAGGTGTTCAGCTCCAGCATCAGGGCAGGCAGTTCGTCGGCCAGTTCGCGGGCCAGGAACCCCAGGGGTCCCAGCCTGCTGGCAAGCCGGTCAGCGGCAGCCGCGTGAAGATGCGTTCCCCAGCAGGCCGCCTGCGGGCCCGTGGTTCCCCGGGCACGGAGGCCGGCGATGGCCCCCGCCAGAACATCCCCGCTTCCGGATGTGCCCAGCCCGCCGTAGCCGGTGGTGATCTTCCAGAGCTCCGATTCCTCGGGCACATCTAAACCGGACGGGCGGGCAATGAGCCCCTGGCAGCTCACCACGGCCTGGTACCTGTCGGAAATTTCGACGACATCGGCCGGCAGGTCCTTCAGGTCCCGGCCCAGCAGGATCTCCGCCTCCTTGGGATTGGGCGTCAGGATCAGGCGGCGCTTCCACGGGCCGAACCGGTCCGCCACGTTCACCAAGGCGCCCAAAGCAAAGGCATCGAGGACGACGGCGGGACCTCCGCCGTCGTCCTTCTCGCCGCCGGCGGCCTCCCGCTCCAGCAGGGCACGGAGCAGGTCCTCGGCGAGGTCCGGATCGTCCAGGCCCGGGCCCACCAGGATGGCGTCGGCGCGGTCGAGGTACGACCCGATCCGCTCCAGCCCTTCACCCGTGACGGACCCGCTGGACGTTTCGGGCAGTCCCATCGCCCCGCACTCGGGCAGCGCCACCCCCACCTGCACCGCCACGGATTCCGCCACCGCCAGGGTGAGCTTCCCGGCCCCGGCGCGCAGTGCTGCCGCACCGGCGAGCAGCGCCGCCCCCGGCGTGGCCCGCGCGCCGCCGATCACCAGGACCGAGCCGCGCGAATACTTGTCCTCCCCGGGTGCAGGCAGCGGCCAGTCGCGCAACAGCGACGGCGTCACGAGGGTTGGCGAACCGGAATCACTTGGGGTGGACACTGGAATCCCCTCCGTGTTCGGTGACCGCAACGCCCTGTTCGGTCAGGTGGTCCGCCACGTTGAAGCTCTCCAGCGTCCACGGGCCCTCGCCGGCGGGCCGCACGAACCGGGTGATGGAGGCGTTGAGTACGGAGGTGCTGGCCGCCAGGTCCAGGAGCTCCTTCTCGGTCATCCCCTCCAGCACGTACCGGAACAGCATGATCAGGGCGTCGTGGCACACCAGCATCACCCGGTGCCCGCTGCCGAGGTTGTTCAGTTCATCCAGGACGGAGCGCAGCCGGAGCGCCACGTCCGCCCAGGATTCCCCGCCCGGCGGCCGGTAGTACATCTTGCCCAGCCACTCGCGGCGCTCGGCCTCTTCCGGGTAGCGCTTCTCCACGCCGAGCCGGGTCAGCCTGTCCAGGATGCCCAGTTCCCGGTCCCGCAGCCGTTCATCCAGCTGGACCTTCACCGGCCAGCCGGCAGCCTCCACTGCGATCTCGGCCGTCTGGAAGGCCCGCGCGTAGGGGGAGGAGACCACGGCGTCCGGCCGGAATTCCTCGGCGATCCGCGCCAGTGCCGCGCCGAGGGCCTTGGCCTGGTCCTGGCCGGTGCCCGAGAGGTTCACGTCGGCGTCCCGGGCAGGCACGGCAATGACTTCCGCCCCGGCCATCCGCGCATCGGTGGCAGCCACGTTCCCTTCGCTTTCGCCGTGGCGGATCAGCAGCAGCTCCACCGCCCCAGCTTCCTGCACAGCCTCTGTCAGTCCGTCGTCTTTCACAAAGAATCACTCCGTCCGCGTGCCTTGCCGAATGCAGGAACACTACCAGCGGCGTACCCATGGGCCAGGGAAAATAACGGACGACGACGACTGGCGGCAGTGCAACGGCGTCAGGCTGTGCGCCGACTAGGTTGTGTCACAACCCAACCCATGACACTATCTAGCTATGACCCCAGACAAACGGTGGCCCAGCGACTGGGTCAGGGCTGTGCTCCCCACCTGCATCCTGCAGGCGGTCGCCGGAAGCGGCGAGGCCTACGGGTACCAGATCATCCAGGCGCTGAAGGCTGCCGGTTTTGACGGACTGAGCGGCGGGACGGTCTACCCGGCGCTGAACCGGCTGGAAACGGATGGATTTGTCAGTTCCGAATGGCGCCAGGGGGACGCCGGTCCGGGTAAGAAGTTCTACTCCCTCACTCCCGGGGGGCAGCAGCGGCTGCAGGACGCAAGCACGGACTGGAACCATTTCGCAGATCTCATCAAGAACCTGCTCCACGAGAGGAACGGCTGAAAGTGATGTCCACAGAGGAATACCTGAAGACCCTGGCCTATGAACTGCGCAAGCGGAAACACGGTGAAGACATGGTCCGGAACACGCTGCAGGAAGTCAGCAGCCACCTGGCTGAGAGCGGCGAAAGCGGGGTTGCGGCCTTCGGGCAGCCGCGCGAGTACGCCGCCTCATTCGCCGCAGGCACAACCACATCCAGGGGCGCCCGGGTGGGAACCCTCGCCGGGCTTGTTGTCGTCGTGACACTCGCCGCCTATCTGGTCCTTCGGGGGACCTTCGACATCAGCTTCGGCATCCCGGGGACGCTCACCTATTTTGGTGCGGTGGTTGCGGTCACGGCTGCCCTGATCGTGACCGGCCAACTGATGGACAGGCGCCTCCCGGACCTGCGGTAACACCGGGTAGCCCTACCGCTCAGGCGTCAGCACCTTCGAGAACACCGTGGCGCCATTGGCGTTCCGCAGGCTCACCGTGAAGGTGTCGGAATCCAGCTGGACGTGCCCGAAGAACTGGTTCTCGCCGTCGCGCGGTGATTCCCCGGGGAAGCGCCCGGCTTTCGAGAACACCACCTCCGGACCAAACGTGCCGTCCATGGCGTTCGGGCCGAAAGATCCCGCGGCAATGGGACCGGCCACGAACTCCCAGAACGGGTCGAAGTCGGTGAACGCCGCCCGCTCGGGGGAGTAGTGGTGCGCGGCGCAGTAATGCACGTCCGCGGTCAGCCACACCACGTTCTTCACCCGGTTGCGCTTGAAGGAGCTCAGCACCCCGGCAATCTCGAGCTCGCGGCCCAGCGGTGCGCCGGGATCACGGTTGGCCAGGCTCTCCTGGTTCACGGCGCCGTCGGGCACGATGATCCCCAGCGGCAGGTCCGCTGCGATCACCTTCCACGTCGCCTTCGATTTCGAGACCTCGCGGATCAGCCAGTCCACCTGCTCCTGGCCCAGGAGGGCAGTGGCGTAAGGCTCCCTGCCGTCCGTGTTCGGCGACTTGAACGTGCGCATGTCCAGGCAGAAGATGTCCAGCTGCGGGCCGCGGGAGATCTTGCGGTAGATGCGGGCGGGCTGGTACTGGCCGGCGTCGTCGAACGTTCCCGGCCGCCACAGCGCGGCGGACTCGGCGATGGGCATGTTCTCCTGCCACGCCTGGCGGCCGCGGGCGGCGAGGGTGTTGACGTCGCGCACGGTGTAGCGGGGGTCCTCCAGGATTTCGCCGGGGTACCAGTTGTTGGTGGTCTCGTGGTCGTCCCAGTTGGCGATCACCGGGACGTCGGCGAACATGGCGCGCATGTTGGCGTCCATCGAGTTGTAGCGGTGCCGGCCGCGGAACTCGGTGAGGGTTTCAGCCACCTTGGACACCTCCTCCGTGACAAGGTTCCGCCACACCTGCCCGTCCTTCTCAACCACCGTTTCAGTGAGCGGACCGTCAGCGTACACGGTGTCTCCCGAGTGGATGAAGAAGTCCGGCCGCGTCTGGTGCATGGCCCGGTAGCCGCGCATGCCGCCGATCTCCTCATTGATGCCCCAGCCCTGCCCGGCCGTATCGCCGGTCCATACAAAGCTTTGGGCGGACGACGACGGCGCGGCGCCTCCGTTGCTCGAGTCACCGGTGCGGCCCCGGCCGTTGTACGTCCCGGCGTCCGGAGCCGTGCGGAAGGTGCCGCGCACGCTTTCACCGGACGCGCCGCCGTCGTCCTCGAAGCTGATCTCCAGCGCGAAGCGGGTGTTGGACGGCAGGTTGCCGGCGTGGATCTTGGCGGTGAAGTCGGACGCCTGCGTGGCGCGCGGACCCCGCAGGACGCGTTCGAAGGCGCCGCGCCCGCGCAACACCTCACCGCCGTCGTCAACCGCACGCAGGATCGCCGTCATCCGCCCGGATCCCGACGCGCGCGACCACAGCACCGCCGAGTCCGACGTAACGTCTCCGGTGGCGATGCCGCTGGGCAGGGTGAGCCGGTTCCGGACCAGCGCAACCCCTCCTGCGGTGTGCGGGGCAGCCTGGACCGCGCCGGCCTGCGCTGCGGCAGGCACGGCGGCCAGTGCGGCGGCGAGGACGGATCCCTTGACGATGGTGCGGCGCGATACATCGGCCGGTGGAGTGGAAGTCATGTCCCTCAGGCTGCCGCCGCCGGGCGCACGGAGGCTGGCCCGCGGGTGAACGCGGGGTGATTCGGTGATGAACAGCGGGAACTCACATCAGGTGAACAGCCCGCGCTGGCACCGGGCCGGCCTACGGAACCGCGAACTCGCCGATCCGCCCCTCCCGCAGCGCAGCACCAACGGCGTTGATGGCGCCGTAATCCGGAAACAGCACGGACTGGCCTGCCACGAACCCGGCTCCGGCGGTGGGCAGTGTCATGGTGCCGATGGCATTGGTGTCCAGGTTCCGCAGGCTGTAGGCAAGGATAGCGGCCTGGACCGGGTCGAAGCCCTTGTTCACGGTGAGGCAGCAGGAAGCGAAGTCCACCAAGCTGCGGACGGCGTTGACGTCGTTGAGGACGCCACCCGCGGTCAGCCGGGACAGGATGGACTTGAGCAGGATCTGCTGGTTGCGGACCCGCTGGAAGTCACCGTCAGCGAAGGCGTACCGCTCCCGGGAAAACTCAAGCGCCGCCTGTCCGTCCAGGTGGTTCACGCCCGGGCCGAAGACGTGGCCGGTGTCATGTGTGGACTGGAAGGGAATGGGGACGTTGACGTCGATCCCGCCCAGCCCGTCCACCAGGACTTTGAGGCCGCCGAAGTCCAGCATCAGGGTGTGGTCGATGGTGATCCCGAGCAGCTGCTGCACCGTCTGGGTGGTCATGTCGATGCCGCCGTACTGCAGCCCGGCGTTGATCTTTGCGCCGCCGAAGCCCGGGATGTCCACCCAGGTGTCCCTGTTGATGGACACGATGTACAGGCTCCTGCGGTCGGCCGGGACGTGCACCACCATCAGGGTGTCCGAACGGTGGTCCATCGCTTCACCGGTTGCTGCCGTATGTGCCGCCGCGTCCTTCGCAACGCCGCGCATGTCACTGCCGATAACCAATACGTTCATTGGCACAGCCGGCAAATCCGGGATGGGCTCCGGAGGCGGCGGGGGAGCAGGCGCCGGGGGAGGTGTTTCTGAAGGGGTTTCCGAGGGGGACGGAGTCTCCGACGGCGAGGGCGACGGCGTTTCGCTCTGCGTTGCGGCGGGCTGCGCCTCGGTGGCGGGCCGGTTCAGGCTGATCACGGCGACGGCGGCCACCACCACAAGGACGAACGCCAGCAGCGCCGCGATCCACCGCCGCCGGCCGTGCGCCACCCAGCTGCCGCCGTGCGGCCCGGACGCGGAGGGATCGGTTGGGCCCGTGCCCCCGGCCCCGGAAGAACCAGGACCCGATGAACCAGGACCGGAAGAATCAGAACCGCCAGGTGTGCTCACGATGTCTCACCTCATTGTGGGTAGGTGGGATCAGTGTCAGCCCGCAAGGCCCCTGCTGGCTACAAACTTGTCCAAACTGTCATCTGCCAGCGCCCTCGAGAGCCCCGCGATGGCGTTGCGGTCCGGGATCACGATCGACTGGCCGTCCGCCGACGTTCCCGTTCCAAGGGTTGGAAGGGTGAACATTTCCATGTCGTCGGACCGGACGTTGCGGAGCTCCAGCCCCAGCCGTGCCAGGGTTCCGGCGTTCAGGCCGCTGTCCGCGCTGACGAACGGGGCCATGGAGCTGATGACGTTGTGGATCTTCACGGGGTTCAGGAGCGTGTCCCGGCTGAGGTTCTTGGCCAGGAGCGCCTGCAGGAAGGCCTGCTGGTTGCGCACCCGCTGGTAGTCGCCGTCCGCGTAGGCGTAGCGCTCGCGGACGAAGTCCAGGGCGCCCTTGCCGTCCAGGACCGTGGGGCCCTTGGCGTACTTCTTGCTGCTGTGCGGCGACACGAACGGCTGCGTGACGTTCACTTCCACCCCGCCCAAGGCATCGGTCATGCCCACAAAGCCTTCGAAGTCGATCATGGCCACATGGTCGATGCGCTGGTTGAACAGGGATTCGACCGTCTGCACCATCAGCGGGACGCCGCCGTAGGCGAGGGCTGCGTTGATCTTGGCCTGGCCGTTGCCCGGAATGTCGACCCACAGGTCCCTCATCAGGGAGACGGTGAAAATCTTGGACCTGTCCGCGGGTACGTGGACCAGCATGAGGGTGTCGGCGCGCTGGTTGGAGTTGCCGCCGGACAACGCTTCCTCGGTTGTGGCGCCGCGGCTGTCGCTGCCCATCACCAGGATGTTCAGCATGCCGTCGGCCATGGCATTTTGGCTGCCCTCCGCGGTTCCGCCGCCGGGCTGGCTTCCGCCCGACCCGCCGGCGTCACCCGGTGCTGCTTCTCCCGCGGCCGTGCCCGGCTGCTGGCGCTGGGGCCGGGTGGATTCCGCCGGCCAGGGAGAGTCGATGGTGGTGATCTCGGACTCGTAGATCTGTCCCAGGCTGTACAGGTAGGCCCCGGCCGAGGCAGGAATGATGATTGCCACGGCCAGGAGCACCAGCAGGATGGTCCGCAACGGATGGCGCCTGCGGCGTTTTGCTGGCTCAGGTGCGTCGGCTGGCTGGGTGCTTGGATCGTGCAGCTGGATGCCCATTTGGGAAAATTAGCATCGGCAAATTTTCATTACATCGGGGGAATCCGCAGAAAAACCGCAGAGAAAACCACAGGTTGAAATGACGACGGCGGAAGCCGGCTCAGGCGGGAACGTTCAGCCGGGCGTGGCGGAGGATGGAGACGATGGCCGGAGCCAGCTCGTCTTCCATCTGCCGGTACACCTCGGGCGAGCGCCGGTAGGGGTCGATGATGTCGTTGTCCCCTGCGTTGGGCGGCAGGGACAAGTGCCGGACCCCTGCGGCCCTTGCTGCCAGGCTCTTCCAGAAGGCCGCGTTGGCAACCAGCCGTTCGCCGTCGTCGGCCACTCCTGCGGGGGGCGTGCCCCCGTCGGTTGCTGCCGCGCGCTCGTCCAGGACGTCGAGCATGCGGGCGAACTCGCGGATGGTGAAGGTCCGCTTGAGGAGCGAGGCATCCAGCTGGAGCACTTCGCCGCGGTGTGCCGTGGTCATGGTGAGCACCAGGTCCACGCCGCGCAGGATTGCCGGGGTCAGCTGGCGGGCCGCGAAGTTGTCCGGGTCCCCGCCGAAGGTGCGCACGATGTCCGCTGAGATGGGCTGCATGGGCTCGCCCACCATGGCCCGCGTCCCTGCGCTGGCGACCACGAAACCGCCCGGCACGGCCTGGTTCAGGCCTGCCTGCAGCAGCCTCTCGGCCACCGGCGAGCGGCAGATGTTGCCGGTGCAGACGGTGAGGATTCGTACTGGTGCGGATGTGTCCAAGGGGATTTTCTCTTTCCAGCCGGTGTGCGGACCGTCCGGCCCGCACGTTTCAACTTAACACGCAACACCCGCACGCTCTCTCACTTACCGCTGCTTTTCCCGGGACGCTCTATCAGTTAATGCTGCTTTTCCCGTGACGCTCTCTCACTTGCCGCTGCTTTTCCCGGGACGCTCTATCACTCCCTGCGGCGAAACCGGTGCGCGTCACTACCATTCCAGCGGCACTGCGGCCACCATTGAGGCAGGCACCGATACGGAGGAGTGGCACGATGAGCCCAGGAGACCAGCCCGGACGCGACTGCGTGATTGCCGGCGGGGGCCCGGCCGGCATGGTGCTCGGCTACCTGCTCGCGCGCGCCGGCCTGAAAGTCACAGTGCTGGAGAAGCACGCGGACTTCCTGCGCGACTTCCGCGGCGACACGGTGCACCCTTCCACGGTGACCCTGCTCGGCGAGCTCGGGCTGCGTGAAAAATTCCTGCAACTGCCCCTCACACGTTTGCCCACCCTTGACGCCGTGGTGGAGGGGCAGCGCATCACCATGGCTGACTTCCGCACCCTCAGGGCCCCGGCCAACTTCCTGGTCCTGGCGCCGCAGTGGGACTTCCTGAACTTCCTGGCCCGCGAGGCCGCAGCTTTCCCTACGTTCGAGCTGCTCATGAACACAGAGGCCACCGGGCTGATCATGGAGCAGGACCAGGCGCGGGGCGTGCGGGTTGAAACGCCCGACGGCGGACGGGACGTCCGTGCCACGCTGACCGTCGCAGCGGACGGGCGGGCGTCGGTGCTGCGGGCCGCGGCCGGGCTGGTACCTGACCAATTCGGTGTGCCCATCGATGTGCTGTGGTTCAACCTTCCCAAGCCGCCCTCGCCGCCGCCCGTGACCCTCGGGTATATCTCCTCCCGCGGGATGGTCCTCACGCTTGACCGGGGCGACAGGTACCAGTCGGGCATGGCCATCCGAAAAGGAGGTCTGGACGAGCTGCGCGGGGAAGGGCTGGACGCCTTCCGTGAACGGCTTGCACGCGCGGCTCCCGTGCTCCAGCCGGTGGTGGACACCCTGCAGGACTGGGGGCAGGTCAAACTCCTCTCCGTCCAGATCAACCGGCTGCGGCGCTGGTACCGGCCCGGATTCATGGCGATCGGCGATGCCGCCCACGCAATGTCACCGGTGTTCGGCGTGGGGGTTAACTTCGCCATCCAGGACGCGGTAGCGCTGTTCAACGCCGTCTCCGGGGACCTGGCTGCCGGGGCTGTGCCGGTGGAGAAACTCGCAGCGGTCCAGCGGCGCCGCGAGCTGCCGGTGAAGGTCATGCAGCTGATCCAGCGCAACGGGCACAAGGCCATCTCCAGGGCAGCGACGGGCCGCCGCTTCGCACCGGGTTGGGTGGTTGCGCTGATCCGTCTCGCCTCGCCGCTGCTGCGCCGCTTCACCGCACGGTTCATCGGCGTCGGAATCCGTCCCGAGCACGTGAACCCCGCGGCACCCGCATCCAGGCGATCCACCCGCCGGCGCTGATCACCAGACGGACGCTCTCTCCCTTGATGCGGTGATCGAACAGACGCTCTCTCCCTTAATGCGGTAATCGAACAGACGATCTCTCACCTTCCCAAGGGGGAAGTGAAAGAGCGTCTGCGCAGAACCGGCGTTAAGTGAAGGAGCGTCCGTGCAGAACCGGCGTTAAGTGAAGGAGCGTCCGTGCAGAACCGGCGTTAAGTGATAGAGCGTCCGCGCAGAACCGGCGTTAAGTGGGAGAGCGTGCCGGGGGAGGGCTAGAGGCCGGCCAACATCTCCTTCATCTCGGCGATCTCCCCCTCCTGGGAAGTGATGATGTCGCGGGCGAGCTGGATGCTTTCGGGGTGCTTGCCGGCGCCGATCTCCTGCTGCGCCATGTCCACGGCGCCTTCATGGTGTCCGATCATGTGCTCCAGGAAGAGCCGGACGGCGTCCGTTCCCTGGGCCTCCTTGAGCTTCTCCATGCCCTCCGAATCGACCATGCCGGTCATGCCATGCCCGGCGTGATCAGACATCATCGTGGGCACGTTCCAGCCCTCGAGCCATCCGGTCATGGTTTCGATCTCAGGCGCCTGCGCGTCCTTGATTTTGGTGGCCAGGGCGGTGACGTCCGCGGGCATGTCCGGTTTCGCCAGAATCATGTCGCTCATCTCCACGGCCTGTGCGTGGTGCGGGATCATCATCTGGGAAAAGGCGATGTCCGCCGGGTTATGGCCGGCACTTGCATCCGGCATCATGCTGGACGCGGGGCCGGAGCTGTGGTTCATGGGCATGGTGCTTCCGCCGGTGCTGCCGGAATCGGCGGCGCATCCGGCCAGGCCGAGCGAGGCTGCCAGCGCAGCGGCGACGGACAGGGTTTTGATCTTGCTGTTCATTGTTGGTGGTCCTTCAGGGAAGTGGGTGAACTGGGCGTGTGGAGCGTGGATGGCCACGCGGCGCAGTCCGTTTACGTTCGGCTGATGGACAGTTCGCAGGGCGTTGGGCTTGGCGGGACGAAGGAGTAGCCGGTGGCCCCACGGGCACTGGCCGCCGGCGCCAGAAGTGCGGTGTGGCGGGCCGGGGGCGGGACGGCCGCGAGCGATCCGGCCTTGGCCAGCGGGGTGCAGGACGCGCCGGCTTCCCGCATATCCGGGCAGCCCGCGCTGCAGGACTCGGAGGCGGTGAAGGATGCGCCCGCACCAGCTGCGCCTGCCGCGCTGGCTGGGTGGCCAGTTGCAGAATGTCCGACGGCGGCGTGTCCGGCAGTGTGCCCAACGGCGGCGTGTCCCTCCGCGGTATGGGCAACGGGAGCATGCCCGACGCCGGCGTCCCCGGCAGTGCGGGAGACGTCCGCGTGCGCCGCGTGGGACGAGTGGCCCGCGGTCATGACGTGCATGCCGAAGATCCCGGCCACGATAGCCATCACCGCAGCGAGCAGCCCCGCGCGGAGGAACGCTGCCGACAGGACGCTGGCGCGTGCGGTCATGCTGGTTCCTCCTTCGGGGGTCTGAACGGATCTGCTGTTGGACTGGACTTAAGGACAGGCGGTGCCCAGTTCTTTCAACGTACCTCGGACGGGTTGAGTTTCACCCGCCGCAGCAGCTGGGCATTCAGAGCCACCACAATAGTGGATGCGGACATCAGGACGGCTCCGGCTGCGGGTGAGAGCACCACCCCGGCGAACGCCAGGACACCTGCGGCCAGCGGCACGGCCAGGACGTTGTAGCCCGTGGCCCACACCAGGTTCTGCCACATCTTGCGGTAGCTGGCGCGGGACAGGTCCACCATGGACAGCACGGCGCGGGGATCGTTTCCAGCCAGCACCACCCCGGCGGATTCCATTGCCACATCAGTGCCGGCGCCGATCGCGATGCCCACCTCTGCGCGGGCCAGCGCAGGTGAGTCGTTGACGCCGTCGCCCACCATGGCCACCTTCAGCCCGCGGGCCTGCAGTTCGGCAACCTTCTTGTCCTTGTCCGCGGGCAGGACTTCGGCGAACACCTCGTCGATGTTCAGGTCCTCGGCCACGGCTTGGGCCACCTGCCGGGCGTCGCCGGTGATCATGCCCACCTTGACGCCGCGGTTCTGCAGCGCCGCCACGGCCTGGCGCGACTCCGCACGCACCGCGTCCTCCAGGCTGACGGCGCCCAGAACGCGGCCGTCGTCGTCAATCACATGCAGGACGGCAGCGCCGCGGTCCATCCAAGCACGGGTGGACTGCGCCAGTGCGGAAGGTTCGACGGCGCCCAGCTCGCGCAGTAGCGCGGGCCCGCCCACGTGCACGGTGCGTCCGTCCACGCTGGCTTTGACGCCGCGGCCGGTCAGGGAGCCGAAATCCGTGACGGAAGGAAGGGTGAGGTTGCGTTCGCGGGCCGCGCGGACGATCGCCCGCGCCACGGGGTGCTCGCTGTCCGACTCGACGGCGGCGGCCAAGGCCAGCAGCTCATCGGGATCCACTCCTTCGGCGGCTGCCACGTCCTTGAGCTGCGGTGCGCCCGTGGTGAGCGTGCCGGTCTTGTCGAAGAGGACGACGTCGATGGTGCGCATCCGCTCCAGCGCCATCCGGTTCTTGATCAGCACCCCGGCGCGGGCTGCCTGCTCGGTGGAGATGGCAATCACCAGCGGGATGGCCAGGCCCAGGGCGTGGGGGCAGGCGATGACCAGGACGGTCACGGTGCGGGTGACGGCTTCCGGGATGCTGCCCAGCAGGGTCCAGGCAATGAACGTCAGGACACCTGCGCCGGCGGCAAAGTAGAACAGGAAGGCTGCGGCGCGGTCGGCCAGGGCCTGGGCGCGCGAGGATGACGACTGTGCCTCGGCCACCAGCCGCTGGATGCCTGCCAGGGCGGTGTCGTCGCCTACGGCGGTGACCCGGACGCGGACGCTGGTGTCGGTGGCCACGGTTCCGGCCACCACGGCGTCTCCGGGGCCGCGGGGCACGGTCCTGGATTCGCCCGTGATCATGGATTCGTCGACCTCGGCCTGCCCTTCCACCACTGTTCCGTCGGCGGGCATCCGGGCGCCGGAGCGGACCAGGACCAGGTCGTCAGGCTGGAGTTCGGAGACGGGAACGGTTTCCGTGCCGGTGTCCGTAATGCGCTCGGCTTCATCAGGCAGCAGCGCGGCGAGGGCATCCAAAGCCCCCTGCGCCGATCCCAGGGCGCGCATCTCGATCCAGTGGCCCAGCAGCATGATGGCCACCAACAGGGCGAGTTCCCACCAGAAGTCCAGGTCGAACCCGCCGATGCCCAGGCTGGTGACCCAGGATGCGGCGAACGCCACGGTGATGGCCATGGCAATCAGCAGCATCATGCCCGGCCGGCGGTCCTTGAGCTCCTGCAGCCCGCCCTTGAGGAACGGCTGGCCGCCGTAGAGGAAGATCACCGTGCCCAAAACGGGCGGGATCCAGGTTGAACCGGGGAACATGGGGGCCATGTAGCCCAGGAGGTGCCCCACCATGGGGCTGAAATAGACCACGGGGATGGAGAGGGCCAGCGTCAGCCAGAACCTGTTCTTGAACATGGCCGTGCTGTGTCCGGCATGCTGCCCGTGGGTGTGGACAGTATGGTCGTCATCGTGGCGGGCGCCGTGCCCGCCGTGCCCGCCGTCGGCTGAAGCAGCCGCGGGTTCGGTGAGGGTGCCGCGTGAAGGGCGGTCGTCGTCGTGATGGTGCTGGTGGTCCTGCATCGGTTCCTCCTTGGAGGGCGCCGCAACCCGGGGCAGCAGCCCCGGCGCGGAAAATCAGTTGGAGGCCAGGGAATACCCGGCTGCGGTGACGGCCTGGCGGACCGCCGCGTCTGTGGCGGAGCCGGCCACGGTGAGGCCGGAACGGCCGCCTGCTACCAGGTCAACGGATGCCGACTCGACGCCGTCAAGGGCGGAGACGGCCTTCTCCACCGTCTGCACGCAGTGCCCGCAGGTGAGGCCCTCCACGGCGAACGTCCGCAGGGAGGGGGTATCGGCGTCGGAAATTACGACGGCGGCCGGCGCCTCCTGCGCGTGGCCGGCGGGGGAGCAGCAGCTGCAGCCGGCGCTGGAGGCCAGGGGGAGCTCGGTGCGGTTTTCAATGTCAAACATGTCAGTTCCATTCCTAGGTGAAGGGCAATTCCTTGCTGGGCAGGTGCTGGGGTTGAACGGCTGTGATGGCGGTGCGGGGCACCGGCCGGGACATACCACTTCACTGACAACACCTTGAATATACCCCTAGGGGGTATAGGCGTCAAGCCTTTCTGCCACCACGGACCACCCCGCCATGGGGAAGGGGCCATTAGGCCTTACCCGCGGGGCCAAGCCCGGCCATAATGGGATAAGTGCGGACTGTGCCAACGGCCGGGGACGTGTTGGACGCTACATGGAGGTGGCCCTGTGTCAGAGCTGACCGGCCCTTATACCTATTCGAGTGCGCTGGGGGACAACCAGTGCCTTGCCGGGACGTTCCGTGCCGATCTTGAAACCGGGAAGATCAGCTGGTCTGACGACATGTTCCAGCTGCACGGATACCGGCGGGGCGAGGTGGTGCCCACCCTGGAACTGCTCTACTCCCACAAGCATCCGGAGGACAGGCCCCGGTGCGAGGAGATTGTTGCCCAGGTTGTCCGGACCGGCGGCTATTTCTGCATGTACCACCGCATCATCGATGCCCAGGGGCGCACCCGGCGGGTCCTGACGTCCGGCGACGCCATTGAGATGGGCGGCAAGGTCACCGCCCTGGAGGGTGTGATGGTGGACCTCACCTCAACGCTCCAGCGCGAGACCGAGCAGACCGCCCGGGACGCGGTCATCGGTGCCACGTCCACCCGGACCGTCATAGACCAGGCCCGCGGCATCCTTATGGGCCAGCTGGGAATGGGGTCCGAGGACGCGTTCCAGATGCTGGTGAGCACCAGCAGCCACCGGAACGTGAAGCTGGTGGTGGTGGCCGCGGAGCTGGTGCAGCTGGCCAACGCGGCAGGATCGCGCCAGTACCTGGACGCTGCCGTCAAGGCCATCGAGACGGATGGCCGGGGGACTGCCGCGCCTCGGAAGCGGGCTGTCTAGGGCCGGTTAGTGGTGCTCCACCCAGCACGCCAGGATGGTGGTGGATAACTGGTAGGCCAGCGCATTGCGGCTGATGCCGTCCGGCCCCATGGCCTCCGGCAGGTCCGAGGCGTCCACGTGCAGGACGAAGTTGTCCTTCTGGAACACTGCCGATCCGTCCGCTGTCTCGTAGGCCGGAAAGCCGAGGTTGGCGAGCCCTTCAATGGGCGCCGCCTCCACCGCCAGCGCCTGCATGGCGTCAAAGTAGGTCAGCGCCGCGGCCTTGTCCGGCGCCTCCCTGACGGAAATTTCCAGTGCACCCTCGTCCAGGTGGTAGGTGCACGTGAACGTGCTGTCCGCCCAGCTGTCCACCGTGTGCGGCTCCTGCCCAAGGTCCAGGATCTCGGTGAGCCTGTCCATTGGCTGTTCACCGCACACCATCTTCGCAGCTTCGCTGGGTTCGCTGGCGGCGGTGCGCTGGGAAGGAGAGCCCCCGCCGTGGTGCCCCGCGTGGCCGCCCTGCGTTGACGGGGACGGGGCTGTCGGGGGTTCGGTCGCTGGGGCCCCGGCCGCTGGGGCCCCGCCCGCCGGGGAGGAAACGTCCGACGACGGCGCTGGAGCCGCTCCCACGGACCCCGCCGCAGCAGCGCAGCCGGAGAGCAGCAGGGCTGAGACAGCAAGCGAAGCAAGCAGCGGGGTGCGGTGGCTCATGACTCGTCCGTCCTGGCCGCACCCCTGTGCGGGTTCGCGGCCGTTTGTTCGGTTCCCGAGGGTTGTTCGGTTCCTGGGGGATTGGGCGTTGGTGGGAAAGGGCCTTGGCGGGTAACAGGTCAGGCTTTGAGCTTGGCGTAGATGACGTAGTTGTCATCAAAGAGCCCCGTGGCGGGGTCGTAGCCGTCGCAGGTGATCAGCCGGAGTTCGGACCCTGCCGTGTTGCCGTAGACCTCCAGCGTGGGGAAGTCGTTCTTGCTGTAGAGGGCTCCGCGGTCAACTGTGAACACGGCGGTGCTGCCGTCGGTTCGCGAGACGTTGATTTCGGCTCCCGGGGTGAGCGTGCGGAGGTCCGCGAACACTCCGCCACGGCCGCTGGGAGAGTTGACGTGGCCCAGCATGACGGACGGTCCACGTTCGCCGGGAGTGGGGGAACCGTTGTACCAGCTGGCCGGAGCGCCGCTGCCGGAGTCCTGCGGTACCTCGAGCGAGCCGTTCTCCCGCAGGCCCAGCTTGAGCAGATCGGTCCGCACGCCGATGGCGGGGATTTCCAGGACCACCGGCTCTGACCGGGACAGGACTGCCGGTTCTGGGGCTGCAGTCGCCGGAGTGGATGGGGCCGGTGCCGGGGTGGCCGGGGCTGGTGCCGGCACCGACGGACTTGCCGCAGGCGGGGCGGGGGCCACGGACGGTGCGCCGGAAGCGGAAGGTGCGGCACCGGCGTCGGACGGCCCGGAAGCCGCGGCGCCGCAGCCGCCGAGGGCAAGGATGAGCAGAAGCCCGGCCGCCGTGGTGGCCCGCAGGCCCCCGCGGCGGCCGGATTTCGTGAGTGTCACAGTGATGGTCCAGTCAGCCCGGGCTTAGGCTTCGGATCCGGCGCTGCGGCGGCGGACAACGTAGGCGCCGCCGGCCAGGGCAACCAGGGCCAGGCCGCCACCGAGGGCCAGGGCGCCGGTGTCAGTGCCGGTTTCCTGGGCAATGCCGGTGTCAGCACCGCCTGCGGGCATCTTCATCTGTCCGGCGGTCAGGGTTCCGCACAGGGCGGGGGAGGTGGCCGCCAGCGGAAGCTCGGGAACAAGATCGCTCTTGGCTGCCGCGCCGGCCGGGCTCAACGTTGCCGGGTCAAGGCCGTGGACCACAACCACCGCGGTTCCTGCTTCCAGGGCGGCCTTCGTTTCGGCGTTCAGTTCAAAGGTGCGGTCCACGGTGTAGCTAGCGCCCTGGCCTGCCACCTTGAGGTCAAGCCCGGCTGCAGGG
This sequence comes from Arthrobacter sp. AK04, assembly GCF_021129155.1. Classification (GTDB taxonomy): domain Bacteria; phylum Actinomycetota; class Actinomycetes; order Actinomycetales; family Micrococcaceae; genus Arthrobacter; species Arthrobacter quantipunctorum. Next base: position 10,477 of record NZ_JAJOMC010000049.1, on the reverse strand, counting down.
CTGGTGTCGCCGCTGGTGGACAGGGTGGTGACAATGCCGCCGTAGCCCGGTGCACCTTCGGTGGTGGACACAACCTGGTCGCCGTCCTTGTCGGCGGACGGTGCCGGGCACACACCCTGGGCCCCGCCGTGGATGTGCTGGACGTGGGGGTAGGGGGCGTCCATGAACGTCGCGGCCAGGCCGGAGACCTTGAGGACGGCGTGCGCCTGGTTGCCCGTGACATCAACGGTGATGGTGCCGGAGGCCGAGCTGCCGTTGATCTGGCCCAACGTGGACTGGTAGTGGTCGGCCCCGTCGTGGGCCATGGCGGGGGCGCCTGAAAGCGCAAGGGCGCCTAAAGCCAGGGTAGGTACGGCAAGGAAGCGAAGTGTCTTGTTCATCGGAAAGCAGTCTCCTCATACAAGTAACGGTGGTGTCCCAGATGAGGGACACAAGTACTTCGGAACCACTGCTGTTACGGATGGGAAGAAAGTGAACTGGAGCACAGCGGCCAGTGCCCGCTCCACGAAAAACCAAGGCGGAAGCAAGGGCAAAGCACCCCTGTAGGATGGAACGAAGGTGCGCCGGGAAGTCTGGTCGGCATAGTCTTGTAGACCCCAAATGCCAGGAGACTCCATGAACCAGACCACGCCCCCAACACCCCCGTCCGGGCAGGGGAAATCCGCAGTCCTTTCCCGTGGCAGCTACGCCGAGGCACTCCGGATCGGGGAGATCCTCCGCAAGGAAACCGTTGGCGGCGCCCTGCTGGTGGTGGCTGCGGTCATCGCCCTCATCTGGGCCAATTCGCCCGCGTCGGACAGCTACTTTGCCCTCAGGGACCTCAAAGTGGGCTACGAGCCCTGGCACCTTGAACTCAGCCTCGGTGCGTGGGCGGCGGACGGACTGCTGGCCATCTTCTTCTTCCTGGTTGGCCTGGAACTCAAACGCGAGTTCGTGGCGGGGGACCTCCGCCAGATCAGCAAGTCGATCGTCCCCGTTGCCGCGGCCGCGGGCGGCGTGGTGGTTCCGGCGCTGATCTACGTCGCCATCAACCTCACCAGCCCCGAAACCCTCCGCGGCTGGGCCATCCCCACGGCCACGGACATCGCGTTCGCGGTGGCAGTCCTGGCCATCATCGGATCCCACCTGCCCAGCGCACTGCGCATCTTCCTGCTGACGCTCGCGGTGGTGGACGATCTCATCGCGATTACCATCATCGCGTTCTTCTACACCAGCGACCTGGACGTCACGCCGCTGCTCCTGGCCCTCATTCCGCTGGCCATCTACGCCTTCCTGGCGCACAAGTACCGCCACTTCTTCGGCATGAAGGCTTCCGCCGCCTGGTTCATCCTGCTGCCGCTTGGCATGGTCACCTGGGCCCTTGTCCACGCGTCCGGCATCCACGCCACCGTGGCCGGAGTGCTGCTGGGCTTCGCCGTACCCGTCCTCCGCTCCCAGGCCAACGGCGGGCCGGAGGCGGGGCCCGGCCTGGCGGAAATCTTTGAACACCGCTTCCGCCCCATCTCCGCGGGCGTGGCCGTTCCCATCTTCGCGTTCTTCTCCGCCGGCGTGGCGGTTGGCGGCTGGGAGGGGCTCGGTTCAGCCCTTGCGGATCCGGTGGCGCTGGGCATCATCGTGGGCCTGGTGGTGGGCAAGCCCATCGGTATCCTGGGCGTCACCTGGCTCCTGACCAAGGCCACCCGGGCGGAGCTGGACAAGTCCTTCAAGTGGATCGATGTCTTTGGCGTCTCGCTTCTGGCCGGGATCGGGTTCACCGTGTCCCTGCTGGTGGCCGAGCTCAGCTTTGGCCAGGGCAGCCTGCACGATGACCACGCCAAGGTGGGCATCCTGGCCGCGTCCGTCCTGGCGGCGCTGCTGGCCACCACCGTGCTGAAGACCAGGAACCGGCAGTACCGGGAGGCCGAGGAGCTGGAGAAGGTGGACGCGGACCAGGACGGCATCCCGGACGTCTACCAGGACCGGAACTGACAGCACCACTCACCTAACAGCAACGCGGGGGGGGGGGGGGGGCCCCCCCCCCCCCCCCCCCCCCGCGCCCCCCCCCCCCCCCCCCCCCCCACCCCCCCCCCCCCCCCCCCCGGGGGGCGCCCCCCCCCCCCCCCCCCGCCCCGCGGCGCGGGCCCCCCCCCCCACCCCGCGTTTTGTTTTGGTGTAGCCGTGGACCGGTTGGCCCGGCCGGGCCAGGGCGCCTAGCGGCGCACCGACCTCCGGCGGCCCACGATCGCCTCGGCTGTTCCCACCAGCAGCACCGCGGCGATGACGGCCACGATGAAGCCCACGAAGTTCAGCTCGAAGATATCGCCGGTGCCCAGTAGCGAAGCGATCACTCCGCCGATGACCGAGCCGGCCAGGCCCAGCAGGAGGGTGGCCAGCAGGCCCAGGTTCTGCTTGCCCGGCTTAATCAGGCGGGCCAGTGCGCCAATGATCAGGCCGGCAACGATGAATCCAATCACGGTGTGCTCCTTAGTGGTGGTTGCGGGCGGATCACGCCCGTACTGCCGCAGCGGTGCCGCAATGGGTTCATTCTATGCACGGCCGGCGCGGGGCCCGGCCCAGCGCCCGGTGTCCGCGGGCTGGAAACCCTGAACGCTGGAAGCCCGGCAGGCCGCCGTCGTACGCCTGCTTTTCCTCAGGCCGGGGCGAGCGGCTTGGCCTGCTCCTCAACGTGCCGGATCTCAAGGGCCTCCGGGTCCAGCAGCTTGCGCGTGCCGGTCCTCGCGTCCAGGATCCAGAACAGTTCAAGGGCCGGAACCACGTCCATCACCCGACCCCGGTGGAAAAGTTTGCCGTTGTGCCATGCCTCGATCTGGTCACCGATCCGAAGCTGGCCGGTGAGAACTCCTTGTGCCTCCATGATGCGCCTCCTGCTGTTGTGTCCCCGTAAGAGACAGCATGCCGTGACGAGGTTGCTGAATTGTTTCAATATGGTGTTTTTTCTGTGACCAAGTGCGGCCTGGCCGTGCGGTTACAGCGTCCGACGGCGGGTAGGGAGTAAGGGGAAAGAGCACCACGTGAAAGGAACGGAAGCATGCAACGGGAGCCCAACACTTCCCTGGCCAAAGACTCCGGACGGATACTGCCGCCCGCTGCAGCGCCCGCCCTACTGTTCGGCATGGGGATCGGCGGGTTCGTGGACGGCATCGTGCTGCACCAGCTGCTGCAGTGGCACCACATGCTCAGCCACACGGAAAGCGGCAACACGAAGACGGTGGCGGGCCTGGAGCTGAACACCCTGGCGGACGGCTTGTTCCACAGCGCCATGTGGATTTTGGTGGTTGCCGCGGCTGCGCTCGCCGTCCGCGCCCGGAGGCAGGAACGGCTCTCCGGGAGCTGGCGGTTCCACACCGGACTGGCCCTGGCAGGCTGGGGGATCTTCAACATCATTGAGGGCCTGGTCAACCACCAGCTGCTGCAGATCCACCATGTGCGGGACGATCTTGGCGGCCCTCCCGCCTGGGATCTGGGGTTCCTTGGCGTCAGCGTGCTGCTGGTGGCGGCAGGGTGGCTCCTGTACCGCAGGGGGCTGGGAGCGGGCAGGCAGGCCTGACGGCGCCGGGACGGGCCTAAACGGGACTGCGCAGGATCGGATCTAGGTGTTCGGATTCTGGCCGCGGGCGTCATGGTCGCCGAGGTCCCCGGCGCCCGCGGCATTGGAATCATCAAGCTGGTCCGCGTAGGGCGCGCGGGGCTGCGGCTTTTCGTCAATGAGCTCGTTCGCAGCCATGGCCAGCAGGTCACGCTGGGTCACGGGCAGGGAGATGAGGCCCTGCGCATAGGCCTGCACCTCATACTCACCGGCAGACCCGCTCATGCTGAAATACCGCAGCCAGAGTTCCCCCACGCTGATGCCAGCTGCGCCAAGGGCATCGTTAAGCTTCCCGCGCTGTTCAGGTTCGTGAGGATCGAAACCCATTCTCCATACCCCCCCATCATCGCGCTGCGGGCGGCGGCACCTTACCGATCAGCTGCTCGCTCATCGTGATCAGGGTCCATCCAGTGGAAGCCGGACGGGGCTGCCCGCTGCATAGTTCATTGCTGGGGGAGGCCGGCGGCCCGGCACCACATTCGCCCGGCTGGCGGAATATCATGCCACGGCCGGGTAGCTGCGGAGGATGTAGTCGGCCGCGGCGGGGCCGGTCATGTGCAGCCGGATATCGTGCAGGTCCACTCCGCAGCGCTGCATCCCTGCCCGGAAAGCCTGGTCCGATTTGGGCTGGAGTCCCTGAAGCTCTGCCCAGCTGACGTAGAGGCCGTAAAGGCAGTCAGGCCCAAGGGTCGAATCGGTGGATGGATCAAGAACAGTTGCTTCATCGAGGAACTGCTGAAAGTGCGAGGTTGCCAAGGTAGGCCCATTCCGCTTCTGCATCCTGTGCCGCCGTTTTACTACAGCGGCTGCTCCGCCGGCTGTGCAGAGGGGCCGGGGAGTGGGCGGGGCATGACCCCCGTCACTCTTTCGAATGTACCCGGGCCGCGGCTGGAAGTACAGGGTGGCGGGATCTTGTACTGCGGACGGCGTGCCCTTACCGTAAAAGAAGTAAGTATGCTTACTAAGCGGGCAGCGGGCAAAGGACGACGGCGATGGTCAGCTTGGGCAATGACGGCACCGGCAGCGCACGCAGCGAGAGCGGCAGCGGGCGGGTCCGGACGTTCGGTATCGAGGAGGAACTCCTCCTCGTGGATCCGGGCACGGGTGAGGCGGTGCCCATGGCCGGCGCGCTCCTGGACCTGTACGTCCGTCCCATGGAATCCAGTAAAGGACCCGTTCTCACGGCCGAGTTCCAGCAGGAGATGATCGAGGTGGTCTCGCCGCCGCATTCCACCATGGATGCGCTGAAGGCGGACATCGTGGCGGGGCGCGCCATCGCGGACAGGGCGGCCCGGGATGTGGGCGTGCGGGCCGCTGCCCTGGGGACGTCGCCGCTGCCCTGCGATCCGCATCCCGTCCAGCTTCGCCGCTTCGCAGCCATGGCGGAGGAGTATGGGCTCACCGCACGGGAGCAGCTCACCTGCGGCTGCCACATCCATGTTTCGATCGAATCCGCAGAAGAGGCAGTGGCGGTGCTGGACCGGATCCGGATCTGGCTGCCGGTGCTGACGGCGCTGAGCGCCAACTCGCCCTTCTGGCATGGCGAGGACACCCGGTATGCCAGCTACCGTTCGCAGGTCTGGAACCGCTGGCCATCCGCCGGTCCGCTGGAGATCCTCGGTTCGCCCGAGGTGTACCACCAGCTGGTGCATGACATGGTGAGTACCGGCGTGGCGCTTGATGAGGGGATGATCTACTTCGACGCCCGGCTCTCCCGGCACTATCCCACCGTGGAATTCCGGGTCCCGGATGTATGCCTGCGGCCGGAAAACACAGTGCTTCTTGCCGGGATCGCGCGGGCACTGGTGGACACGGCCGCCCGGGAATGGCGCGAGGGGATCGAACCGCTGGGCGTGCCTTCAGCGCTGCTGCGGCTGGCGGGGTGGAAAGCGGGCCGCTGGGGACTGCGCGGGGAACTCCTCGATCCGTACACGTCGCGCCCGGCCCCTGCGCTCGCCGTCGTCAATTCCCTCCTGATCCACATCCACGAAGCACTGGAGGGCAGCGGGGACCTGGCCCGGGTGGAGAGACTGGTCGATGACCTGCTGCACGCCGGTACCGGCGCAACGCGGCAGCTTGAGGTGCTGCACCGCACCGGCGACCTCAGGGATGTGGTGCAGGACGCCGTCGACTGCACTGTGGGCAACTCCTGAACTGTCCGCCGCACTGGGGCCCGCAGCGCGCTCTGCTGTGGGCGTACACGCACGAGCCGGCGGGTCCTGTGCCGATAAGATGGAATGCACTATGGATGACCCTCCTTCACATATGCCCAAGCCCCTCCGCCTTTTGACCGGTTCGCCGGCCACCACGGGAGAGGGGCGCCTGAATGTATGAATGGATCATGCTCGGTATCGGCCTCGTCCTGACGGTCGGTACCGGTTTCTTTGTTGCTTCCGAGTTCGCGCTGGTCAATCTGGACCGCAATGACCTCGAAGCCCGCCAGGAGCGCGGCGAAAAGCGCCTCAAGCCCACGATCAAGGCACTGAAGATCACCTCGACGCACCTCTCGAGTGCGCAGCTGGGCATCACCCTCACCACGCTGCTCACGGGTTACACGTTCGAGCCGGCGATCAGCTCACTTTTGCGCGGCCCTTTGCTGTCGACGGGCCTTCCCGAGGCTGTTGTTCCTGGCATTGGTGCGGTTGTTGGCATCTTCATCGCCACTGTCTTTTCGATGGTGATCGGCGAGCTGGTGCCCAAGAACTTCGCCCTGGCGCTGCCCCTGGCCACAGCCAAGTTCGTGGTCCCGTTCCAGGCGCTCTTCACCACCGTGTTCAAGCCCGTGATCCTGCTGTTCAACAACACCGCCAACAAGATCATCCGGTCCTTCGGCATTGAGCCGAAGGAAGAACTTTCCGGTGCCCGCAGCGCCGAGGAACTCAGCTCCCTGGTCCGCCGGTCGGCCCTTGAGGGCCTCCTGGACGCCGACCATGCGGTTCTGCTGCACCGCACCCTCCGGTTCTCCGAGCACTCCGCCGCGGACGTCATGACCCCCCGCGTGCGCATGACGGCAGTCAACGCCGATGACACGGCCGAAGAGGTCGTGGCGCTTGGCACGACCACCGGCTACTCCCGGTTCCCCGTCATTGGGGAGGACCGCGACGATGTGCAGGGCGTGCTCCACGTGAAGCAGGCCTTCGCCGTGGACCTGGCGGATCGGTCACGGGTACTCGCTTCGGAGCTGATGATTGAACCGCTCCGGGTGCCTGAGTCCATGGGCGTGGATACGCTCCTGGTCCTGCTGCGGAAGCAGGGCCTGCAGGTGGCCATCGTCTCCGATGAGCACGGCGGCACCGCCGGCATCGTGACGCTGGAGGACCTGGTGGAGGAGATCGTCGGCGAGCTTGAAGACGAACACGACCGCGCGCGCACCGGCGTGGTCCGGACCGGGCGGTCCATCACTTTTGACGCGTCCCTGCGGCCCGACGAACTGCTGGACCGGACGGGCATCACCGTGCCCGACGGCGAGGAGTACGACACCCTGGCCGGCTTTGTCACGGACCAGCTGGACCGTATCCCCGAGCTGGGAGATGAAGTAGGGATCGACGGCGGCACGCTCCGGGTGGAGCGCGTCCTGGGTACGCACGTGGAGCGGATCCGGTTCACCCCTGACGCCTCGGAGGACGCGCCGAAGAGTGCCCATGACCGCATTATCGATGGCCTGACGCAGGAGCTGACCCATGAGTGAATATCTTCCCGGCATCATCTGGCTGGTGGTGCTCCTGGTGGTCAACGCCTTCTTCGTCGGTGCCGAGTTCGCCGTTATTTCCGCGCGCCGCTCCCAGATCGAGCCCAAGGCCGAGGCCGGCAGCAAGGCCGCTAAGACCACCCTGTGGGCCATGGAGCATGCCACGCTGATGCTGGCCACCAGCCAGCTGGGCATCACCGTCTGTTCCCTGGTGATCCTGAACGTCTCCGAGCCTGCCATCCACCACCTGCTGGAAATCCCGCTCGGCCTGACGTCCCTCTCGTATGAAGCGATCAGCATCATTGCCTTCATTACGGCGCTGCTGCTGGTCACCTTCCTGCACGTGGTGCTGGGGGAGATGGTCCCCAAGAACATCTCCTTCTCCGTTCCCACCCGGGCGGCCCTCATCCTGGCCCCGCCGCTGGTGATGGTCTCCCGCGTGGTCAGGCCGGTGATCTGGACGCTGAACGGCATCGCCAACTCAATCCTCCGCCTGTTCAAGGTGGAACCCAAGGACGAGGCCACCAGCGCCTACACCCTGGATGAGGTGGCCAACATCGTGGAGCAGTCCACCCGCGACGGCATGTTGACGGACACCACCGGAACCCTGAGTGCCGCGTTCGAGTTCACGGCCAAGACCGTGGCTGACGTTGAGGTGCCCATCTCCGAAATGGTGCTCCTGCCTGAGTCCGCCACCCCGGCTGACATCCAGCGCGCAGTGGCCGGGCACGGGTACTCGCGGTACATCCTCACCAATGACGACGGCGAGCCCTCCGGATACCTGCACCTCAAGGACGTCATGGACCTGACCACGCAGGAGAAGTTCACCCAGCGGGTGCCGGCCAAGCGGATCCGCCGCCTCGCCTCCGCCTACAGCGGCAGCGAGCTTGAGGACGCTCTGGCCACGATGCGGCGCACCGGCGCCCACGTTGCCAGGGTGTTCGATGCGCACGGCAACACCACCGGTGTCCTCTTTTTGGAGGACATCATCGAGGAACTGGTGGGCGAGGTCCAGGACGCCACCAGCGCCTGACCCGCTGAACGCAGCCACGGCACCACAAAGCCAGGAAGGCGGCCGCCCCCCCCCCCCGCCGCCCCCGCCCCCCCCACACCCCCCGGCGGGCCGCCCCCCCCCCCCCCTCCCGCCATTCACGGCCCGGGCGTGGCGTGGCGGGACGACGGGCAGACGCCTAAGATGTGCATATACGTGCACCTATGCACTCAAGGAGTGGGCTGGATGATCTCGGTTCTGCGGAATGCAACGTACCGGAGGCTTTTCGCTGCCCAGGTTGTGGCGCTGATCGGGACGGGCCTGCTGACGGTGGCCCTGGGCCTGCTGGCCTACGATCTGGCCGGCAGCAACGCCGGCGCGGTGCTCGGAACAGCACTGACCATCAAGATGCTTGCCTATGTGGGCCTGGCGCCGGTGATCAACGCCCTGGTGGCCCGCTGGCCGAAGAAGCCGGTCCTGATCGGCGCCGACCTGGTGCGCGCTGCGATGGCCCTGTCCCTGCCGTTCATCACCGAAGCCTGGCAGATCTACGTGGTGATCTTCCTGCTGCAGTCCGCCTCCGCCACGTTCACCCCGGCGTTCCAGTCGCTGATCCCCACCATCCTCACGGACGAGCGGGACTATACGCGGGCGTTGTCCCTGTCCCGGCTGGCCTATGACATGGAGGCGCTGGCCAGCCCGGCGCTGGCCGCGCTGCTGCTGACTGTCATGAGCTACAACAATGTGTTCCTTGGCACCGTGGCCGGGTTCCTGTTCTCGGCCTTCATGGTGGCTGTCTCCGTCCTGCCGGCGGCCTCCGCCGGTGAGGCGCCGCAGTCCTCACTCTGGCACCGGACCACGCTGGGGGCCAGGATCTTTTGGCGGAACCGGCGGCTCCGGTCGCTGCTGGCGCTGAACCTGGTGGTGGCGGCGCCAACCGCCCTGGTGCTGGTGAATACGGTGGTCTATGTCCGCGATTTCCTGCAGCGGCCGGCTACGGACCTCGCCGTAGCACTGGCCTGCTTCGGCGTGGGATCCATGGCCGTGGCACTGTCCGCCCCGCGGGTACTGGAACGCCTGGGTGACCGGACGGTGATGCTCACCGGAGCCGCCGTCGTTCCCTTTGCCATGGCGGGCGCCGCCTCCATGGCGTGGGCCGCGCCGGGCAGCGGGTGGTGGCTGCTGCTTCTCCTGTGGTTCCTGCTGGGCGCGGCGAACTCCACAATCCTTACGCCGTCGTCGAGACTGCTGCGGGAAGCCTCCACCGAGGACACCCGCCCGTACGTTTTCACGGCCCAGTTCTCGCTCTCGCACGCCTGCTACATCCTGGCCTATCCGCTGGCGGGCTGGGTGGGGGCCGCTGCCGGTTTGGGCTGGGCCGCAGCGGGGCTGACAATTGTTGCGATGATAGGCAGTGCAGGAGCATTCCTGTCCTGGCCCCGGCATGAGGCCGCGGGAGCCATGGGCCGTGCAGGGGAGGAACAGAAGAGTGACCAGCCAGCCCCGCAGCGAAGCCGTCCCCGCCGCTGACGTCCCGTCCCTGGTCCATCAGGTAACACCGGGCCCCGAGCTGTTGGAAGCAGCGTCCGCAACCTTGCGGATGCTGGCTGAACCCACGCGCCTGAACCTGCTCTGGCAACTGGCGCAGGGCCCCAAAACCGTAACGGAGCTGACGGCAGCCGTAGGAGTGCCGCGGACCGTGGCGAGCCAGCACTTGGCCAAACTGCGGCTCAGCGGGCTGGTGGACACCCGCAAGGACGGCCGCCACGTCATTTACTCCCTGCATGACGGGCACCTGGTGCGGCTGATCCGGGAAACCATCAACCACGCGGACCACCGCATCACAGGCGAACCCAGCCACGGCTAGGGCTGTCGGGGAGGTCCGCGCCGCAGCTCACCGCCCACAATGATCAGCACCCTTAGTGATTTGTGGTTACGATGGGAAGGTAAGCCGCTGGCGGCACGCCGGCGGGAGCCGACCGTAGGGAGCAACACCATGGGTTTGGACGACAAGATTGGTAACGCAGCCGAGAAGCTTGGCGGCAAGGGTAAGGAAGCCGCAGGAGAAGCAACCGGCGACGATCGCCTGAGGGCCGAAGGCCAGAGCGACCAGGCCAAGGGCGACCTGAAGCAGGCCGGCGAAAAGGTCAAGGACGCTTTCAAGAAGGACTGAATTCCGGTCCATGAACAGAAGGTGCGGCTCCAGTGGAGC
>NZ_JAJOMC010000048.1 GCF_021129155.1 Arthrobacter sp. AK04 | reverse complement strand
GATTCCCCCTCCCCACGGAACACACGCAGGAAGCCTTCGACCCGGCGTCGGACTTCACCTCCAAGTGGACCCGCGCCGACGCCAAGCAGATCATGGCGCAGAGCGACCCCACCGTGGCCCCCGGTGAGAACTCCATGAGCCCCGACGTCACCATGCCGGAAATCCCCGAGGATTTCCCCGCCATGAACGACGACGTATGGGTCTGGGACACCTGGTCCCTCACCGACGAAAACGCGAACCAGATCAGCTACAAGGGCTGGGATGTCGTCTTCTCCCTGGTGGCCGACCGCCACGCCGGCTACGGCTTCGACCAGCGCCACTGGAACGCACGCATCGGCTACTTCTTCCGCAAGACCAACGCGGATCCCGCCAAGGACAAGTGGAACTACGGCGGCCACGTCTTCGCCGACGGCGCTTCCATCGGCAACACCGAATGGTCCGGCTCCACCCGCCTGATGCAGGGCAACCAGGTGAACGTGTTCTACACCGCCACCACGTTCTACGACGTTGCCGAGCGCAACGCGGGCGGCGGCGGAATCGCCCCGGACGCGGCCATTGCCAAGGCACTGGGAAAGATCCATGCCGACGAGAACGGCGTGACGTTCGACGGGTTCAAGCACACCAAGCTGCTGGAACCGGACGGCGAGATGTACCAGACCAAGGAACAGAACCCCGGCTTCGCCTTCCGCGACCCCTACACCTTTGCGGACCCGGCCCACCCCGGCAAGACCTTCATGGTCTTCGAAGGCAACACCGGCGGCACCCGCGGCGAATACGAATGCAAGCCCGAGGACCTCGGATACCGCCCCGGCGATGCCAATGCCGAGTCCGTTGACGAGGTCAACAGCAGCGGAGCCTACTACCAGACAGCGAACGTGGGCCTGGCAGTGGCGGACAACAAGGACCTGACCAAGTGGTCCTTCCTGCCGCCGATCCTCTCCGCCAACTGCGTGAACGACCAGACCGAGCGTCCGCAGATCTTCATCCAGAACGAGGGCGGCAAGAACAAGTACTACCTGTTCACCATCAGCCACCAGTTCACCTACGCAGCCGGCATGCGCGGCCCGGACGGCGTCTACGGCTTCGTCGGCGACGGCGTCCGCTCGGACTACCAGCCCATGAACAACAGCGGCCTGGCCCTGGGCTCGCCCACGGACCTGAACCTGCCGTCCGAGTCCCCGGAGGCACCCACCCCGAACCAGAACGGCCGCCAGTTCCAGGCGTACTCGCACTACGTGCAGCCGGGCGGACTGGTCCAGTCGTTCATCGACAACGTGAACGGCGTACGCGGCGGCTCGCTGTCGCCCACCGTGAAGATCAACTTCCGGGACGGCATCTCGCAGGTGGACCGGAGCTTCGGCCAGGACGGCCTTGGCCCGTTCGGCTACCTGCCCACTAACGTCCGCGTTGGCGGCGAAGGCCACTACAAGTAGAACCCACTGCCCCCAACAGGTGCAGGGTACAGGCAGGGACGTCCGGATCACGGGCGCCCCTGCCTGCTGCCGTTAAGTCACCGCCGGGGATAGGGTGGGGATCAAACAGAAGGGGGAGTGCCTGATGGAATACCAGAACCCACAACCCAACCAGGGCATGCAGCACCGCGCCGTGCCGGCTCCTGTACCCGGCCCCGGCCGTACGGTAATTTCCGAGACAGCCGTCGCCAAGGTGGCGGGCATAGCTGCCCGCTCCGTCCCCGGTGTCTACTCCCTGGGCTCGGTTCCGTCACGCGCGCTCGGTGCCATCCGTGACGCCGTCGGCAGTTCAGACCACGCCGCCGGGGTGCGCGCCGAAGTCGGGGAAACGCAGGTGGCCGTGGATATCAGCCTGGTGGCGAGTTACGGAACACCGCTCCACTCGCTGGCCAACGCCGTGCGCGCCGCCGTCTACCGGGCGGTCGAGGAGCTCGTTGGACTGCAGGTGATCGAGGTCAACGTGGAAGTCACCGACGTCTACATTCCGCCACCGGTCAAGCCCGCAGCTTCCGGTCCTGCTGACATGCCCGGCACAACTGAAAGGGAGGCGCTGCTGTGAACCTCACCGTGGCCGGCGCAGCGATGGGCGCCTTCGTCGCCTTTATGTCCCTGCAGTTCGGGTTGTGGGGCTTCCTTGTTGCCCTCCTTTTCATGGCCATCGGGGCACTCCTGGGCCGGGCCGCCGAAGGGAAACTGGACCTTCGCGGCGTCCTGGACGCCATCATCGGCCGGCGCTCGTCCTCATGAGCTCCACAGCCCCGGCGGTCCGGGGCCAACATCTGAGCGGCCACAACCGCATCAGTACCCAGGCCCTGACAAGCCTCGCCAAAGCCGCAGCAGCCCACTTCCTCGGGGTGGAACCGGAAGATGTCCGTGCTGACTGGACGGACGACGACGGCCTGCTGGCGCTGTCCCTCGTCGCACCTATCAGCATGCCGCCTTTGAACGCGGTGGTCCTGGATCCCTCGCGCGTGGAGGGTGCCGGGGGGTCCATCTGGGACCGGACCGTGAGGGCAAAGGCTGGCATCCTGGCCACGGTGGCAGAGCTCAGCGGTTCAGGATTGAGCCGGGTGGACATCAGGATCACCGGGGCAAAGATCAGTGAAGGGGGTCGTGTGCGATGAACCGCCATGGTGAAGCCCAAAGCCCGGATATGGACCGGATCCTCCGCCGTGAAACCCGGTCAACGCGTGCTGCGGTGGCCACCGCAGCGGCCGTCCTGGTCATCGTGCTGGCCGCCTACGGGCTCCTCGAAGCAGGCGTCCACGCAGTAGGGCAGCCGGCCTGGCTGATCGAGCCGCAGGTGGCCGCGGAACGCCTGGTTGCGCTTCCGGCCGGAATCCCTCCATTGTTGCTGGGCGCCATCGGAGCGGTACTGGCAATGGTAGGCCTGGTCTTCCTCCTCAACGGGGTTCTGCCTGGACGCCGCGCCCGCCACCTTATGGGTGTCGGCCGGGACGCTGCCGGCCCGGCCGTTGTGGTGGATGACGAAGTCATCGCTTCCTCGCTGGCGCGGCGTGCCCGGCTTGCTGCGAACGTTACGCCGGAGCAGGTCATGGTGGTGGTCTCCCGGCGGCAAGTAGTGGTGAATGTCCGCCCCACCTCGGGTGTGCCTGTTAACCAGGATGCGGTCCTCGCGGCAGTCCGGAGCGAAGTGGACGCCATGGCACTGGATCCCGCGCCCGAGGTGCGCGTCAACGTTGCAACAACCGGGGTGATTGGCGCATGAACAGTACCCCCACCCTTCTCAACCGCATCCTGGTCGCGGCCTTGGGACTACTGCTGCTTGGAACGGGCGGCCTGCTGATGTTGCTGGCCGCCGTGCCCGCCGTGGCCTCTTGGTGGCGGTCCTGGTCGGCGGACGCATGGCGCGGTATTAACGCGGCGTTCAACGCCACCCGCTTTCCAGGTCGGCCCGAGAGCTGGCTGTGGATCCTGGTGGCACTGGCCCTGCTCGTGCTGATCGGCCTCATGGTGGCCTGGGTTGCCCAGCAGGGCAAAGGGCGGGCCGATGTCCTGGCCGTCGAGTACGATCCCGGTGAGGTCCCGGGCGATGTGCGGATCGGTGGGGGAGTGGCGGAGCAGGCCCTGAAGCATGCGCTCGCGCACCGTCCCGACCTCGCCGGCGCCACGGTTACCACCTATGACGTCAAAGGCACGCCCGCGCTGAAGGTCCGGCTCCTTCCGCGGCAGGGCGTGGCCCCGCACCTGCTCGCAGATGAAGTGTCCGTGCTGGTGTCAGCCCTGGAACGGGCGGTGGGAAAGGACATCCCCGTATTGATCCATATCGGGGCCGGAGCGCGGACGCGCTTCCGCAGGGCAGAGCGCGTCCGCTGACCGTCCCCTAGTTCCGGGTCAGGTACACGGCACAGTCCACGGGAACCTCATGCATCAGCTCCCACTCTGCGGCAGGCTCCGGCCCGCTGGAGAGCGCCACGGAATAGCCTTCGGGGATGGGCGCAGACGCGAAGCCCATATTTGCGATCACCAGGACATCCCGGTTGTGGAAGGCCAGCAGGCCGCTTTCCGGCGCGTGGACCTCGGCCCAGGCCAGGGAGCCGGTGCCGAGGCGCCGCCCAGACCGGATGGCGAGTGCTGCGCGGTACAGCTCCAGGGTGGACCCTTCCTCGCCATCCTGCTGGTCGGCGGCAAGCGGCCCAAATTCCGCAGGCTGGGGAAGCCAGGGGGACGCAGGTTCGCCCGGGAACGAATCCGCGAAACCGTAACCGGGCTTATCAGCAGCCCACGGAAGCGGCACCCGGCAGCCGTCACGTCCGGTTTCGGCGCCCTGGGTGCGGAAGAACGTGGGGTCCTGCCGAGCCTGGGCCGGAAGGGTGGTGTGCTCGGGCAGTCCCAGTTCTTCGCCCTGGTACAGGTAGGCCGAGCCCGGCAGCGCCAGCTCAACCACTGTTGCGGCCCGGGCGCGGGCCAGTCCCAGGGCGGTGTCTGGCTGTTCGTCACCTGCGGCGATGCCCTTGGGGAACGTGGTGGGATTCGTGAGCCCGAAGCGGGTGGAATGGCGGACGGTGTCGTGGTTGCTCAGCACCCACGTGCATGGGGCACCCACCGCTGCGGCCGCCTTCAGCGACGCATCGATCGCCTCGGCCATGCGCTCGGCGTCCCAGCCGGCCATCAGGAAATCGAAGTTGAAAGCCTGCTGCATCTCATCCTGCCGGACGTAGAGCGCCAGCCGTTCCGCCGGTTCCACCCAGGCTTCGGCCACCATCATCCGGTCGCTGCCGTACTCGGACAGGACGCGGTGCCAGTCCCGGTAGATCTCGTGCACGCCGTCCTGGTCAAAGAAAGGCGAGGGCGGATACACCGGGGATACCGCGCGGTGCGGCTCCTCCGCGTTGGTGTGGGCGCCGGGTGCATCACCGGGAGGGGACGGTTCCCGTGGAACCTCGGAGGTGCCCTCCACCATGGCGGCCACCCCGTCCCAGTCGGGAAGGCCCTGCTCCTTGACCATCCCGTGGGCTACGTCCACACGGAAACCATCAACACCGCGGTCCAGCCAGAAGCGGAGGACAGAGCGCATTTCCTCCCGTACCTCCTGGTTTTCCCAGTTCAGGTCAGGCTGCTTGGTGTCGAAGAGATGCAGGTACCACTCTCCTGCGGAACCGTCCGCCTCGGTGACCCGGGTCCAAGCGGCTCCGCCGAAAATCGACTTCCAGTTATTGCGTGCCCGGTTGCCGTCACCGGAGCCCGGCACCTCGTCCTTGCCCGGGCGGAAGATGTAACGGTCCCGTTCGGGGGACCCGGGCGGGGCGCTGAGCGCAGCCCGGAACCAGTCGTGCTCGTCGGAGGTGTGGTTGGGGACAAGGTCCACGATGACCTTCAGCCCGCGCCGGTGAGCTTCCAGCAACATGGCGTCGAAGTCCTCGAGGGAACCAAAAAGGGGATCCACCTGCCGGTAATCTGCCACGTCGTAGCCGCCGTCGGCCTGGGGGGACTTGTAGAAGGGGGAAAGCCAGATGGCATCCACGCCCAGCCGCTCCAGGTAGGGCAAGTGGTCCAAAACCCCGCGCAGGTCACCCATGCCGTCGCCATTGCCGTCGGCGAAGGAGCGGGGGTAGATCTGGTAGACGACGGCGTCGGCCCACCATTCCCCGGTTTGGTCAGAGGCAGGAACGCTCAGCTTGGACATTAGGTTCCTCTCAGATAACTTTTTGATGTAAACGCTTGCATTGCCGACAGCAACATTACTAGTGTGATGGTCACCACAACAACCTCACCAAAACAACCGCACTGTCGACTTACTTGTCACTCAGCGAGGAGCTTCAAGCTAATGAAAACCCCTAGATTCCTACTCCCGGCTGCCACCGCCGGCGTCCTGGCCCTGACCCTCACTGCCTGCGGCGGAGGAGGTGGAGGCGGGACCACGGGAGGCGGCAGCGACGCTGAAGCCAACCTCGAGGGCCGCGGGCCCATCACGTATGTCCAGGGCAAGGACAACAGCAACGTGGTCCGTCCCCTCCTGGACAAGTGGAACGCTGCGCACCCCGACGAGCAGGTGACCTTCGAAGAGCAGACCGACCAGGCCGACCAGCAGCACGATGACCTGGTCCAGAACTTCCAGGCCAAGAACGAAAACTACGATGTCGTCAGTGTCGACGTCGTCTGGACTGCAGAATTCGCCGCGCGCGGGTGGCTGCAGCCGCTCGAAGGCGACATGGCCATCGAGACGGACGGCATGCTTGAGCCCACCATCGAAGCCGGCACCTACCAGGACAAGCTATACACCGCGCCCGTTTCATCCGACGGCGGCATCCTCTACTACCGCAAGGACCTGGTTCCGGAAGCTCCCAAAACCTGGGACGAGATGATGGACATGTGTTCCATCGCCAAGGAAAACAACATCGGCTGCTACTCAGGCCAGTTCAAGCAGTACGAGGGCCTGACCGTTAACGCTTCCGAGGCCATCAACTCAGCCGGCGGCTCCGTGCTCGGCGACGACGGCAAGCCCAACCTGACCACGCCCGAGGCCGAGGAAGGCCTCAATAACCTGGTTGACGCCTTCAAGAACGGCAACATCCCGGCCGAGGCCATCACGTACCAGGAAGAGGAAAGCCGCCGGGCGTTCCAGGAAGGAAAGCTGCTGTTCCTGCGCAACTGGCCTTACGTCTACAACCTGGCCACCACCGAAGGATCCTCCCAGGTGAAGGACGTTCTGGGCATGGCGGCACTGCCCGGCAAGGATGGCCCCGGTGCCTCCTCGCTTGGCGGACACAACGCTGCCATCAGCGTCTACTCCAAGAACAAGGCCACGGCACGGGACTTCGTGAAGTTCCTCATCGAGGAAGAGCAGCAGAAGTTCTTCGCCACGCAGGGTTCACTCGCCCCGGTCCTTGGTGACCTCTACGAAGACCAGGAACTCGTTTCCAAGCTGCCGTACCTGCCGGTCCTGAAGACCTCCATCGAGAACGCTGTGCCGCGTCCGGTTACCCCGTTCTACCCGGCAGTGACCCAGGCCATCCAGGAGAACTCCTACGCTGCACTCAAGGGCGAGAAGTCTGCCAAGCAGGCCCTGGACGACATGCAGAAGTCCATCGAGTCCGCCGGCGCAGGATCGTAATTTCATCATGGCAACCGAACTGGGCCCGACGCCGGTAAAAGGGCCGGCGTCGGGCGGGACCCCGGTCCACCACGGACCCAAGGGCGTAGGGGAAGACAACAAGATCCTCAGTCAGGGCAAGTGGGCCTCGTGGCTTCTTGCTCCGACCGTCATCGCGCTGGGCATTGTAATCGTCTACCCGATCATCAGCGCCATCGTCATGTCGTTCCAAAAGGACGCCGGGCTCGATCCGGCAACCGGGCTCTTCACCGCCGGCGGTCCGGCCGGCATCCAGAACTACGTGAACTGGCTTGGCCAGCAGTGTGCCGCCCCCGGCGGCGGCACCGTCGCCTGCCCGCCCGGCACGCTGGGCGGCCAGTTCTGGTCAGCCACCGGAACAACGTTCCTGTTCACTGTCATCACCGTCACCTTCGAAACAATCCTTGGTTTCTGGATGGCCATGATCATGGCGCGGACCTTCAAGGGCCGCGGACTGGTCCGTGCGGCAGTGCTGGTTCCGTGGGCCATCCCCACCGCCGTCACCGCCCAGCTGTGGCTCTTCATCTTCGCCTTCGAGGGCATCGCCAACAAGCTGTTCAACGCTTCCATCCTGTGGACCGGAAGCGAATGGCCTGCAAAGTGGGCCGTGATTATTGCGGACACGTGGAAGACAACGCCGTTCATGGCGCTGCTGATCCTGGCGGGCCTGCAAATGATTCCGGCGGATGTTTACGAAGCAGCCAAGGTGGATGGTGCTACTGCCTGGCAGCGCTTCCGGCTCATCACGCTTCCGCTGGTGAAACCGGCGCTGATGGTGGCGATACTGTTCCGTACCCTGGACGCCCTGCGCATGTTCGACCTTCCGTACATCCTCACCGGCGGTGCCAACAACACCACCACGCTGTCCATCCTGGTGATTAACCAGATCAGGCAAGGGTTCAACTCAGCGGCCGCCTTGTCCACCATTACGTTCATCATCATCTTCCTGGTCGCATTCATCTTCGTCCGGTTCCTTGGTGCGAACGTCGTGGAGCAAAGCGGAGCCACCGGTAAGGGGAAGAAATGACAACCACAGCTGCCTCCACGGAACTGCGGGCACGGCAGGACAAAGGCCGCAAGGCTGCCCAGAACCGGGAGAAATGGGCGCAGGCACGCACGTACATCAGCGCCGTCGTCATCCTGGTCTGGTGCCTTGCGCCGGCCTACTGGATGGTGGTGACGGCATTCCGGGAGGTGGGCTTCACCTACGACACCACGCCCTGGCCTACCCACGTGACACTGGACAACTTCATCACTGCCTTCGACACCTCGTTCGGCAACCGTTTTGGCCAGGCACTCCTGAACAGTGTGTTTATCGGCGTCACCGTCACGGTGATCTCCCTGGTGATCGGCGTCTTTGCGGCTTATGCCCTGGCCCGCTTGAACTTCAGGTTCAAGTACTTGGTGCTGGGCTTCATCCTGGGCGCCTCCATGTTCCCCGGCGTTGCCCTGATCACCCCGCTGTTCCAGCTCTTCACCAACATCGGCTGGATGGGTACGTACCAGGCACTGATCATCCCGAATATCTCCTTCGTCCTGCCGCTGACGGTCTATACGCTGACGTCCTTCTTCCGCGAAATGCCGTGGGAGCTGGAGGAATCAGCGCGTGTGGACGGCTGCACGCAGGGACAGGCGTTCCGGAAAGTGATCATGCCCCTGGCGGCGCCGGCGATCTTCACCACGGCAATCCTGGCGTTCATCTCCTCCTGGAACGAGTTCCTGATCGCCAGCCAGCTGTCCAATGAGGCAACGGAACCGGTGACGGTGGCAATCGCCAGCTTCTCCGGTGCGCAGCCAAACCAGATCCCCTACACGGCCATCATGGCCGCGGGCACCATCGTTACCATTCCGCTGGTGATCCTGGTGCTCGTCTTCCAGCGCAAGATCGTGGCCGGCCTTACGGCAGGTGCGGTCAAGTGACGGGCGACGCTTCCCGCTCCCGCTCCACGGGGGCGGGAAGCGACCGCCGCAGGGCCAGGTCCGGCGAGGATTTTGACATCATCATCGGGTTCCTCGGCTTTTGGGCCCTGGTCCTGTTCGTAGTCACGCTTTGGATGGAACTGACGGCCCAGCCTGCCCTTGGCTGGGCGCTGGGCCTGCTGGCCACGCTCCTGGCGCTGTATGGAATGGTGCGCCTGCGGCGCCGCCTGCCGGACCGGAGGTAGCACCCCTGCCAGTACCGCCGCCCCTTCCGGGCAGGTAACACTGCGATGCAAGCCGGCGCCCGAAATACCATGGCAGAGGGCATCGCACAGAAGCAGCGCGCATGCCTGCAGGGAATATATGAGGGGACACCGTGGGACGCACAAGTGAAAGGTCTCAACGGGGCGGCCACAGCGGGGTCAGCATTGAAGACGTAGCGGCAGCCGCGGGAGTGTCCACCGCTACCGTCTCCCGGGCGGTCCGGGGACTGCCCCGGGTGTCACCGGCCACGCGGCAAAAGATCCTCGAAGTCGCTGGAGACCTGGGCTACGTGGCCTCAAGCTCGGCGTCGGGCCTTGCCACCGGCCGCACCAAGACCATCGGGGTGCTGGCGCCTTTTGTGAGCCGGTGGTTCTTTTCCAAGGCCATCGAGGGTGCGGACAGGGAACTGCATGCCCGCAACTACAACCTTTCCCTGTTCAACCTGGGCGGGCACGGGAGCAATAGGGAACGGCTCTTCAGCAAGACCATGGTCTACAAGCAGATCGATGCGCTGCTGGTCCTGTGTATGGCCCTGACCCATGAGGAACTCGAGCACCTGCAGAAAATCGATATACCCCTGGTGGTGGTCGGCGGCCACGTCGAGGAATGCGCCTACATCGGGATAGACGACTATGCGGCTGCCTCCACGGCCGTCCGCCACCTGATCGACCTGGGCCACCGGGATATTGCGCTGCTGCACGGCGACGACGAGACAGACCTGAACTTCGACGTTCCCCGCGTCCGCATCCTGGCGTTCAAGGACGTGATGACGGCGGCCGGTTTTCCCACCAGGCCCGAATGGGACGAATGGGGCGACTTCACGGTCCGCAGCGGCCAGGCCGCCTTCCGCCGCCTCTGGTCCAAGCCCGGGACGAAGCCAACCGCCATCTTCTGTGCCTCGGACGAGATGGCCATGGGAGTGATCTTCGAAGCTTCCCGCCTCGGCGTCCGGGTGCCGGAGGACCTGTCCGTGGTGGGCATCGACAACCACGATTTCGCCGAAGCCGTGGGCCTGACCACGGTGGGCCAGCGGCCCGACGAACAGGCCGAGCTGGCCACCAAGATGCTCCTTGATGAACTGGACGGGCAGGTTGGATCGGTCCAGTCCGCCGTCGCGCCCCATGAACTGATCATCAGGAGGACCACGGCGCCGCCCCAGCCCTAGGAGCATCCAGCCGCGGGTGCAGCTTCAGGAGGCGCGCGCCAACTGCCGGATCGGGATCCAGCGGGACGCCAGCCGGCGGTAGGCGGCAGCAGCGCCGGTCATGTCGCCCTCCGCGAGGCACTCGATGCCCAGCCTGATGTCCATGGGGGATTCGTCCGGGTACACCTTGTCGGCGACAGCACCATAATCAAGCTCCACCATGGAGTCCACGTGGAACAGTTCAAGCCACTCGGTGAGCTGCGCAAGATCGTCCAGCATGTCCAGGTCCGGCGCCGCCAGGGCCAGGTTGGCCACCGCGTAGCGCGCACGCTCCAGGGCCTCGGTGATGGGCGCCCACACCCGCACCGTGACAATCCGCCCCCCGGACTCCACAACGTCCTTATGGTCCGATTCCATGAACAGCGAGAACCAGCTGAACGGGATTCCCCACGTGGAGGCCCGGGTGTGCACGCGGGTGGAGCCGTCGCGGGCCTTCACCTGGTCGATCCGTTCCTGGTGCTTGTCCCGCTGTTCCTCGGGAATCAGCAGTTCCGCCAGCGGGCCGTGGATGCCCTCCATCAGGGCATTGGCCGCAAGGCCGGCACGCAGCACCAGCTGGCTGGGGCAGTACAGCAGCACAAGCTCCGCGGCATCGCCGTCGGCGGGAGGTTCACCGGCACTGCCGCCGGAGGGTGCCGGGACGCTCGTGACGCGCACCAGGTCTGTGCGACCGGTGGGGAACGGGTCGCCGCCGGAGCGCGTGATGCGCCCCAGCGAAGCAAGCAGTTCGGCGTTCTCGACGGCGGCGCGGGAAGCAGTGCGCGCCCCTGCCTCCTGGATCGCCTGGCGCTGCTCTTCGGGGAAGGCGTCCAGCGGTTCGTAGACGCGCAGGGTTGACGAGAACGGCAGGCCGGCCTGGCCCCGGTAAAGGCTTCCGGTCATGACGGCCTCCTTGCGTGGGTCCAGGGCACGGTCATCAGTCCGCCAGTTCCACCAGAACGGGGGCGTGGTCCGATGCGCCCTTGCCTTTGCGCTCCTCGCGGTCAATGGAAGCGCCGGTGACCCGTGCTGCCAACGCCGGGGAGGCCAGCACGAAGTCGATCCGCATGCCTTCCTTCTTGGGGAAGCGCAGCTGGGTGTAGTCCCAGTAGGTGTACACGCCCGGTCCCGGCGTGAAGGGGCGCACCACATCGGTAAAGCCTGCCGACTCGAAGGCATGGAACGCGGCGCGTTCGGGCGGGCTGACGTGGGTGTAGCGGTTGTTGACGAACAGGTCGATGTCCCACACGTCCTCGTCGAAGGGCGCGATGTTCCAGTCGCCCATCAGGGCCACTTGGGCGCCGGGATCCTGCGTTACGAGTTCTTGGGCGTGGGTCTTCAGGCTCTCCAGCCACTTGAGCTTATAGGGCATGTGTTCGTCATCCAGTGAGCGGCCGTTGGGGACATAGAGGCTCCAGATGCGGACGCCGGCACAGGTTGCCGCCATGGCGCGGGCCTCCTGGACTGGGTCTTTGCCCGCCTTGCCGAAAGAGGGCTGGTCAAGGAACGTCCGCTCAACGTCCTCCAGGCCCACGCGGGAGGCGATGGCAACACCGTTCCACTGGTTTACACCGAAGTGTGCAACCTCGTAGCCCATGCGTTCAAAGAGTTCCCACGGGAAGTTATCGTCCTTGCATTTGGTCTCCTGGATGGCCAGGACGTCGCAGTCGCTGCGCTGAAGCCAGGCTTCAACGCGGTCGGCGCGGGCACGGAGCGAGTTCACATTCCAGGTAGCTATTTTCACAGTTCCTAACCTACCTTGAGCGCCGGAAATGCGGACGGGGCAGGGCTCCAAAACGGGGCACAATGGCGCGGACACGCCCGCGCATACAGGTCCATTCGGCAGGACCCGGCGCCAATGTGCCCCGGGACGGCGGCGCCTGGCGCGTGCCCGGGCCGGAGGGGCAGGAAGGGGATGAGGCCCGGTGGAAGTTAGTAGGAAGTCCGAGTATATTCGCAACCAGAAATGACCTGGATCACATGCGAAGGAGCGTGCAGTCATGGTCCGCGAGCTGTCCCATTACATCGGCGGCCACCACGCAGCAGGCCTGTCGGGCCGCTTTGGCGACGTCTTCGACCCCTGCGCCGGCCAGGTCCAGGCCCGGGTGCCGCTTGCCGGCCGGGAAGAGGTGCAGAACGCAGTTGCCGTAGCGGAAAAGGCGCAACCGGAGTGGGCGGCCATGAATCCCCAGCGGCGGGGGAGGATCCTGCTGCGGTTCGTGGACCTGGTCAACCGGGACCTGGACTCGCTCGCCCGGCTGCTGTCCTCCGAGCACGGGAAGACCCTCGCCGACTCGAAAGGCGACATCCAGCGCGGCCTGGAGGTGGTGGAGTTTGCCGCCGGGGCGCCCCACCTGCTCAAGGGTGAGTTCTCCAGCGACGCCGGTCCGGGGATAGACATCCACTCGCTCCGCCAGCCCCTGGGCGTGGTAGCCGGCATCACGCCGTTCAACTTTCCCGCCATGATCCCGCTGTGGAAGTCCGGCCCTGCCCTGGCTGCCGGTAACGCGTTCATCCTGAAGCCCTCGGAGCGGGACCCCTCGGTGCCGCTCCGGCTGGCCGAGCTGTATACGGAAGCCGGCGTCTCGGACGGGGTGTTCAACGTGGTCAATGGCGCCAAGGAAGCAGTGGACGCGCTGCTGGAGGATCCGCGGGTCAAGGCGGTGGGCTTTGTGGGTTCCACCCCGATTGCACAGTACATCTACGCCACGGCCGCCGCGCATGGCAAGCGGGCCCAGTGCTTCGGCGGGGCCAAGAACCATATGGTGGTCATGCCCGACGCCGACCTGGACCAGGCAGCCGATGCCCTGATCGGCTCCGGGTACGGCTCCGCCGGGGAACGCTGCATGGCCGTCTCCGTGGCCGTGCCGGTAGGGGAGGAAACAGCGGAGCGGCTGGTGGCCAAGCTCAAGGACCGCGTGGCAGCCCTCAAGGTGGGCCACAGTTTTGAGCAGGAATCCGACTTCGGCCCGGTGGTGACTGCCGACGCCAGGGAACGCATCGAGGGCTACATCCAGGCGGGGGTTGATGCCGGCGCCACGCTCCTGGCGGACGGCCGGGGGCTCAGCGTGCCGGGCCACGAAGGCGGCTTCTGGGTGGGTCCCACCCTTTTCGACCACGTCACACAGGACATGCCGATCTACCGCAACGAGATTTTCGGCCCTGTCCTGTGCGTGGTCCGGGCGGCGGACTATGACGAAGCGCTTGAGCTGTGCACCAGTAATGAGTTCGGCAACGGCGTGGCCATCTTCACCCGCGACGGTGATGCCGCCCGCGACTTCGCCACCCGGGTGGATGTGGGCATGGTGGGCATCAACGTCCCCATCCCCGTACCAATCGCCTACTACACGTTCGGCGGCTGGAAAGCCTCGGGCTTCGGCGACCTGAACCAGCACGGCGCCGACGCCTTCCGCTTCTATACCAAGACCAAAACGGTCACCACACGGTGGCCGTCGGGAATACGGCACGGAGCCAGCTTCGTGATGCCGGAAGGAAGTTAATGACGGACAATGCGGCACAGGGCACGGCTGATGAAGGGGCTTCAGGGGACAGCGGGGAGGTGCTGTTCGAGCGCCGCGGCCGGCTGGGCGTCATTACCCTGAACAGGCCTAAGGCGGTCAATGCACTCACGGCCGGCATGGTGGGGCAGCTCCTGGAGCACCTCACCGCGTGGGCGGACGACGACGGCGTTGCCACGGTCCTGGTGCAGGGCGCCGGAGACCGGGGCCTCTGCGCGGGCGGCGACATCGTGGCGATCTACCGGGACATGCTGGCGGGCGGGGAGCAGACTGCCCAATTCTGGGCCACCGAGTACTGGGTCAATTCACTGATTGCCCGCTATCCCAAGCCGTATGTGGCCCTGATGGATGGGCTGGTGCTGGGCGGAGGGGTAGGAATTTCCGCGCACGGGTCACTCCGGGTGGTCACGGAACGCACCCGGACAGGGATGCCGGAAACCACCATCGGCTTCGCTCCCGACGTGGGCGGGACGTACCTGCTGTCCCGCGCCCCTGGCGAAACGGGCACCCACGCAGCCCTGACCGGGGCCCACCTGAGCGGAGCGGACGCACTGTTCCTTGGCCTGGCCAGCCACTTCGTCCCGTCCGACAAACTGCCCGGCCTCGTGGCGGCGCTGGAAAACGAAACGGCGGAAGCCGCCGTCGCGCGTTACAGCACGGAAGCCCCGCCCTCGGCACTCCAGGGACAGCAGGACTGGATCGACGCCTGCTACTCCGCAGATGACGCCGAGGAAATCATCCGGCGCCTGCGGGGACGCGAAGGAGAAGGAAGCACCGAGGCCTTCCAGGCGGCGGACGCCATCGAGGCGAAGTCGCCAACGTCCGTCAAGGTCACGCTGGACGCCCTCCGCCGCGTGAAAGGCCGAACCCTGGACGAGGCCCTGGCGCAGGAATACCGGGTGGGCCTGCGGTTCCTGGAGGCACCGGATTTCCGGGAGGGCATCCGTGCACAGGTGGTGGACAAGGACCGGAACCCCCGCTGGAAGCCGCCCACCCTGGCTGAGGTGGCGGCGGACCAGGTGGAGCACTTTTTTGCGCCGCTGGGCAGCCGGGAACTCGACCTTCAGGGCGTGGAACCGCAGCAAAAAGGAGCCCGACCATGACCGAAAAGTACACTGTCGCCTTCCTGGGCCTCGGCCACATGGGCGGTCCAATGGCCGTAAACCTGGTCAAGGCCGGCTATGCAGTGGCCGGCTTCGATGTGGTCCCGGCAGCCCTTGAAGCCGCCAGGGCCAGCGGCGTGCCGGTTGCCGGGAATGCCGCTGAAGCCGTCTCCGGGGCGGACGTGGTCCTCACCATGTTCCCCAGCGGCCGGCATGTCCTGGACGCTTACCGCGGCCAGGAGGGGCAGCCCGGACTGCTCGCGGCGGCGAAGCCCGGGACCATGTTCCTGGACTGCTCCACCATCAACGTGGACGAGGCCAGGGAAGCGGCATCCCTCGCCGTTGACGCCGGCCACCGCTCCGTGGATGCCCCGGTCTCCGGCGGGGTGGTGGGGGCGGAAGCAGGCACCCTCACGTTTATGGTGGGCGCGGATGCCGCGGACTTTGAGGCGGTGCGGCCGCTGCTGGACATAATGGGCAAACGCGTTGTCCACTGCGGCGCCCACGGCGCAGGCCAGGCCGCCAAAATCTGCAATAACCTGATCCTGGGCGTCTCAATGATCGCCGTCAGTGAGGCATTTGTCCTGGGGGAGAAGCTGGGCCTGAGCCACCAGGCGCTGTTCGATGTGGCCTCCGCGGCGTCCGGACAGTGCTGGGCCCTCACCACCAACTGCCCGGTGCCCGGCCCCGTTCCCACCAGCCCCGCCAACCGCGGCTACCAGCCAGGTTTCGCCGGCGCCCTGATGGCCAAGGACCTCTCACTGGCCGTCAACGCCCTCAACAGCACCGGGGTGGCTGCCCGGATGGGTCCGCTGGCTGCGGAGATCTACGGTACGTTTGCGGCAGGGGAGGGCGCGGGAAGGGACTTTTCCGGCATCATCACCGACATCCGCGATATGTCCGGCCGCAGGGCGGACGGCGGACCACACAACCCAGCTGGCAGTGCACCGCACGGCGCAGCGCAGGACGACGGGAGCCCGGAGTGACCGAATACGCCAACATCCTCGTGGAGCAGCGGGGGCGGGTGGGCCTGGTGACATTGAACCGCCCGCAGGCCCTGAATGCCCTAAACAAAGCCACCATGGAGGAACTGGTGGCCGCGGTGAAGGCCATGGACGCCGATCCCGGAGTGGGGGCGGTTGTCATTACCGGCTCCGACAAGGCCTTCGCAGCGGGAGCCGACATCAAGGAGATGGCGGCGCAGGGCTACATGGACATGTACGCCGCCGACTGGTTCCGCGGCTGGGAAGACTTCACCCGGCTGCGCATACCCACCATCGCTGCCGTCTCGGGCTTCGCCCTGGGCGGGGGCTGCGAACTGGCCATGATGTGCGACCTGATCATCGCCGGAGACAACGCGAAGTTCGGCCAGCCGGAAATCAACCTTGGTGTCCTGCCTGGAATGGGCGGCTCACAGCGGCTGACCCGTGCCGTCGGCAAGGCCAAGGCCATGGACCTGATCCTTACGGGCCGGTTCATCGGGGCGGAGGAGGCCGACCGCTGCGGCCTGGTGTCCCGGGTGGTCCCCGCCGAGGACGTGGTGGACGAGGCCCTGAAGGCCGCGGAGGTGATTGCTTCCAAGTCCAGGCCCGTGGCCATGGTTGCCAAGGAGGCCGTGAACGCCGCCTTCGAAACCGGGCTGGCCCAGGGCGTCCTGTTCGAGCGCCGGCTGTTCCACTCCCTCTTCGCCACCGAGGACCAGAAGGAAGGCATGGCGGCGTTCACGGAGAAGCGCCAGCCGGAGTTCAGGCACCGGTAGACGCCAGCGCCCTCCGGTAGGCGTCAACATCCGCTGCCAGCTCCTCAGCCATCAGGTGGTTATTGATTACGACGGCGGTCCAGGCGGCAGTCGCCGCGGAGGCCAGCACCTGGGCCTTCAGGTCCGTGACATTGCCCGCGGCCCATACGCCGGGGACCTGCGTGCCGCCGTCGGCATCCGTTTCAAGGTAGGTTCCCGCTCCTGACGGATGTTCGGACGGAGCCAGGCCGAGGCCGGCGAAGGCGTCCAGCCGGGCATGGACCCGGGGCCCCACCACCAGCGCCTCCACGGCAACCTCGGGGCCTCCAGCCAAGGCGACGCCCCGCAGCCGGTCCTGTTCAACCCGGACGGCCTCCACCTCCCCGCCCACCACCCTGATTCCGCGCGCCGCCAGCTGTTCGGATTCGTCCTCGGACGGGGCAACCCTGTTGTTCAGGAGCAGTGTGATGGTGCTGCTCCATTGCCGGAAGAGCAGGGCCTGGTGCACTGACCACGGGCCGTTCCCCAGGATGCCGATGGCCTGGTCCCGCACTTCCCAGCCGTGGCACAACGGGCAATGCAGCACGTCCGTGCCCCAGCGCTGACGCAGCCCAGCGATGGCGGGCAGCTCATCGGTGAGCCCGGTGGCAATCAGCAGGCGCCGGCCGCGAAGCTGCGTGCCGTCGTCGAGCGTTACTTCGAAGCCCTCCGCCAGGCTGCCGCCGGCAGCCACTACCCTGCCCTGGAGCACTGTTGCCCCGTAGCTCTCAGCCTCCGTCCGGGCGACGGCAAGGAGCTCGCCGGGGCTGATCCCGTCCCGTGACAGGAAGCCGTGGACCCCGGCGGCAGGGGCATTGCGTGGTTCCCCGCTGTCCACCACGGCTACGGAACGGCGGCTGCGGCCCAGCATCTGGGCGGCGCTCAGCCCGGCGGCGCCGCCGCCAATAATCAGGACGTCCTGGAGTGTCTCTATGTTTTCAGTCATGCCTCCAATGCTGTTGGGCTGGCTTCCTAGCTGGCAAACTTATTTGCTGGAATGGCAAACTGGATCCATGGATATCGGAGCCGAAAACGTCATGGATGCGGGAACAGACGCGGTGCTCGCATCAGTGGGGCCGCGCCTCAAGGCGCTCCGGCTGGCCCGGGACATCACCCTGTCCGCGCTGGCCGGCGCCACGGGCATCTCAGTGAGCACCCTGTCCAGGCTGGAGTCCGGGCAGCGCCGGCCAAACCTTGAGCTGCTGCTGCCCCTGGCGAAGGCCTACCACGTCCCGCTTGATGAGCTGGTGGGAGCGCCGGAAACGGGAGATCCCCGCGTGCACCTGCGGCCCATCACCGCGCGGGGGATGACCATCATTCCGCTCACCCGGAAGCCGGGCGGCATCCAGGCCTACAAGCACATCCTGCCGGCAGGGCCCCTGCAGCAGCCCAATCCGCAGGTGCACGAAGGCTATGAGTGGCTGTATGTCCTGAACGGAAAGCTCCGAATGGTGCTGGGCAGCCAGGACCTGGTCCTTGGGGCGGGGGAAGCCGCCGAGTTCGATACCCGCGTGCCGCACTGGTTTGGCCGCGCGGATGGAAGGCCCGTTGAATTCCTCAGCCTTTTTGGGACCCAGGGCGAGCGGGTGCACATCCGTTCCAAGCCATCCTGACCTGCAGGTCCAGCTTTTTCCCAGCTGCTTAAGGTAGACAGGGCTGGACAGCCGGAAGCGGATGGGGGAGCACTATGTTGGGAATGGCGTCAGACGCTGGCGGCTCGACAGATAATTTGACCGGCCTGGTGGGCGTGGCTGCACGGACCATCGAGCACATGGGCGAGTGGGGCGTAGGTGCTTTTACCCTCGCCGAAACGGTGGTGCCGCCCATCCCCAGTGAAGTGATTCTGCCGTTGGCCGGCTATCTTGCCAAGCAGGGGTCCCTGCAGCTGATCCTCGTTTTTATCACCAGCACCCTCGGCGCGTATCTCGGTGCGCTGTTCCTCTACTGGCTGGGCGCAAAACTGGGCCTTCAGCGTTCCATCCGCGGGCTGTCCAGGCTCCCCCTGGTGGACCAGGAGGACTTTGAGAAGGCTGCGGGATGGTTCCGCCGCCACGGCAGGTCCTCCATCTTCTTTGGCCGGCTGCTTCCCGGTGTCCGCAGCCTGATCTCCCTCCCGGCCGGAGCATCCGGAATGCCCCTGGCCACCTTCAGCGTGTACACCCTGGCGGGCAGCGGACTGTGGAACGGGGCCCTGATCGGCCTGGGATACCTGCTGGGCACCCAATACCAGTTGATCGAGCAGTACTCCAGGTTCCTGAACTACGCGGTCTACGCTGCGCTGGGCGTGACGGTCCTCCTGCTCGTGGTGCGGCGGCTCAAGCGGGAGAAAGTCCAGCGCTGACCGGCCAAGCTTCACGTCGCCCGCAGGCTTCGCCGTCAGCCCTCAAAGTCGCCGGCGTTCCGGCGGAATGCGCCAAGGATGCGGATCAGGTGGTCCACGTCGCCGGGATCAAACCCCGGGGCGCTGAACACCTCGGCGTTGAGCGCCGCCGTCGAGCGCTTTGCCAGCGTGCGTCCCGCGGTGGTGAGCTCAATCAGCGTGGTCCTGCCGTCAGTGGGGTGCGGGGACCGGTCCACCAGGCCCGCACGCTCAAGCCGGTCCACGGCATTGGTGATGGACGTGGGATGGACCTGGAGCAGTGCGCTCGCCTTGTTCATTGGCAGGGAGCCCTTTCTGGCGAAACTCAGCAGGGCCAGGAGTTCGTAGCGGGCAAACGTCAGTCCGAACGGCTTGAGCGTGGATTCGATCCTGGCCAGCAGGATCTGCTGCGTCCGCATAATGGCTGTGATGGCAGCCATGGGAGCGGCGACATCCGCCCAGCCCTGTTCCTCCCAGTTCCGCCGTGCTTCAGCAATGGGATCGCGGGGCAATGGGGTACCCATCGAACACCTTTCTTCCACGTGACGCGCATCACTCATGTACCAGCTGTGTGAATATACTAGGACATCCAATGGTTGGGCGACGCGGAGGTGGATGCCGGTGGGTCCCGAAGGACGCGATGAAGCGCTCCCCTTTCCCGACGCCGACCTCATGTACGTCGCGGACCTCCTGGCGGGACCCGAGCGCCAGCGCTACCTCCGCATCCGTGAGTTCCTGCAGGACCACGTGCGCGGGCCCTCCATTCCCTACTGGAACCGCGAAGAGTTTCCTTTTGGCCTCCTGGCCGAAATGGGCGGCTACGGCCTGGGCGCCCTCCAGGTGGACGGCAGTTCCACGCTGCTCAAGGGCCTGGTCTACGTGGAGCTGGCCAGGGCGGACGTGTCCCTTTCTGCCCTCGCCGGCATCCACAATGAGCTGATCGTCGGCACCATCAACGAGTTGGGATCCCAGGAACAAAAGCACCGCTGGCTGCCGGGACTGAAAGCCTTTGCCAGCCTGGGGGCGTTCGCGCTGACGGAACCTGACCATGGCTCCGATATCTCCGGAGGGCTGGAGACCTCAGCGCGGCTGGACGGTGACGAGTGGGTCCTGAACGGGGCCAAGCGCTGGATCGGGGCCGGCACTATCGCCGACTTCGCCCTGGTCTGGGCACGCGACGTGGCGGACGGGCAGGTCAAGGCCTTCATTGTGGAGACGGACCGGCCAGGCTACGCGGCTGCCATTATCTGCAACAAGATCGGCCTGCGGATCATGCAGAACGCGGACATCACGCTGCAGGACGTGCGGATTCCGGCGGCCAACCTGCTTCCCGGTGCGACGTCCTTCAGCCAGGCCAACGATTTATTGCGGGACTCCCGGGCCTGGGTGGGCTGGCAGGCTGCCGGAATCCAGCTCGCCGCTTTCGATATAGCCCGCGCCTACTCGCTGGCGCGCCGGCAGTTCGGCAAGGAACTGGCGCAGTTCCAGCTGGTCCAGCAGCAGCTTGCGGACATCCTGGGAAACGCCACGGCCTCCCTGGCGCTGATGGTGCAGCTGGCGCGGATCCAGGAGGAGGGGAAGCTGGAAATGGCGCAGGCAGCCCTGGCCAAAGCCACCACCACCAGGCTGGCCCGTGCGTCGGTGGCGATGGGGCGGTCCCTGCTGGGCGGCAACGGCATCAGTGCTGACTTCGAAATGGGCAAGCTGTTTGGCGACGCGGAAATCCTGTACACCTACGAAGGCAGCTACGAGATCAACTCCCTGATCGTGGGGCGGGCCGTGACCGGGAAGTCAGCGTTCGCCTAGAAGTGCTTCTCTGCGAAAGCCAGCAGCGCGTCCCGCACGAAGCCCGCTCCTTGCTCGCCGCCGTAATTGGCCGCGAACCGGGCATCGGCGACGTACATTTCCGCCAGGCCCACAACGTACCCCTTGATGTCGCCGCCGTCCTCCGCAGCCGGGGTGCCGGGGATGGACTCCAGCCACTCAACGTGGCGCCGCGCCAAGTCCTGCGCATCGGGAGACACGGGGGAAACTCCTGAAGCTGCCGCGGCAATCCAGTCACTGCCCAGTTTCGCGGCGTGGGACTTCCACTCCTGCTGCCCCGCCGTACCCATTCCACGCCACCACGCATCGCTTTTCGCGTAGGCGTCCTTGCCCCAGCGCCCTTCCACCTCGTCTTTGTACTGCGTGTGGTCGAATCCGTCGAACATCTTTTCCGCCACCATGTCGCCTCCGCCTTTCACTGTCTCGATTGTTTGCCGGACGGATGCCATTTGCCGCGTGAGCCGTTCCTGCTCCTGCGTCAGCCATTCCAGGTGCCGGGCCAAGGCCGTGACGGGATCCGTCTGCTGGCGGAAGACCCCGGCAATCGCCGGCAGGCCCAGGCCAAGCTCCCGAAGCAGGAGGATTCGCTGCAGCTGCAGGAGGGTGGCGCCGTCGTAATAGCGGTAGCCGTTGCTGCCCACACGGCTCGGCTTCAGCAGCCCAATCTCGTCGTAGTGCCGCAGCGTGCGGCTCGTGGTGCCGGCAAACCGTGCCACGTCCTGGATGGACCAGTCAGGGGCCGGCGTCGCATCTGTTGCATCCATGCTCCGAGCGTAGGGGTTGACGCTGCGTCAAGGTCAAGCAGGTTTTTCCGGGAAGCCGTGACCCCGTGGACGGCGGTGTCCGGAGCGGTTCCGGGCCTGCGCCACGAGGCGCCTGAAGGAGAAAATGAACACTGCCTCGATGGCCAGCATCAGGCCCACGAGCAGCCACTGCCCCCGTGCAGCGAAGACAATGCATCCGGTCACCGCCAGGACAGTTCCCAGCGCAAGCGTGTAAACGGCAAATCCGACGGCGACGCGCGCGCTGCGGACGCCGGTCCGGAACCCGAAGCCCAGGGGTTCACCGCCGGGGTGCCCGGGGACCCTGTCGGGCGCGCCCGGCCCCAGTCTGTCGAACTCTTCCCAAGGGTCCTGGTCCTGTCCCGTCACCCTCCAATTGTCCCAAATCCGAACCGCAAGGGTTGGTGGTCAGGGGAGGGGGCAATAAAACAGCGGCCCCTCCAGCAAAATGCTGGAGAAGCCGCTGCAGGATACGGGGTTCCGCCGGCGCGGGCCGGCGGTCACCTAAGCCTTAGAGCGGGCGGATGTTCTCCGCCTGCGGGCCCTTGGGGCCCTGGGTCACATCGAATTCAACCTTCTGGTTCTCATCGAGTGAGCGGTATCCGCTGCTGGCGATTGCGGAGTAGTGGGCGAAAACGTCAGCGGACCCGTCATCGGGGGCAATGAAGCCAAAACCCTTTTCGGCGTTGAACCATTTAACTGTGCCTGTTGCCATGGCTGCATTCCTTCGTGTGACTCTGATTCTCTCCCCGTGCCATCGGCCCGGAGTGCGAGGAGAACGTCCCCCGCAGTCCCCAACGTACGGGGCGCAGGCCGTGCTTGCAAGGGTTAGGCAACATTTGGCGAGGTCAGCGCATCCCTTCGCGGCGGATTGCGGTGGCTATTGCGGCCGCCCTGGTCTCAACCCCGAGCTTGGCGTAGATGTGGGCAAGATGCGTTTTTACGGTGGCTTCGGAGATGAAAAGGCGCCGGCCCAGTTCGCGGTTGCTAAGCCCTTCGGTGAGGAGGCTCAGCAGTTCTGCCTCACGCGGAGTGAGGATTTCTTCGGGATTGCGCAGCTGCTGGAACAACCGCGATGCCACCGGCGGGCTCATGACGCTCTTGCCTTGTACGGCACCGCGGATGGCGGAAAAAATTTCCTCGGGCGCGGCATCCTTCAAGAGGTATCCCATGGCGCCGGCATCCACCGCCCGTACGATGTCCGCGTCCGAGTCGTACGTTGTGAAAACCAGGATCGCCTGGCTTCGGTTGCGCTCGCGGATTTTTCGGATTGCCTCAATTCCGTCCATCCCGGCACCCATGGCGAGGTCCATGACCACCACGTCGGGGGAACGCTCCTGGACCCGGTCCATGGCTTCTTCCCCGGATGCGGCCTCGGCAATGACGTGGAGGTCCGGCTGCGTTCCCAGCAGGGCCCGCAGCCCGCTTCTCACCACCAGGTGGTCGTCCACCAGCAGCACCGTGATCGGGCTCATGCCGGTGTTCCCTGTGCGCGGTGCCCGTCGGAGGGCACCGGCAGCTGTGCTGCAACGATGGTCCCTTCCCCGGGTGCGCTTTGCACGGAGAAGGTGCCGCCCAGCTGCTCCACCCGCTGCCGCATGGCGCGTAACCCATAGCCGCCAACGTTCGACGGCGCTGCTGCCGCCGCCGGATCAAAGCCCCCGCCGTCGTCGTAAACATCCAGGGTGACCGCCTCCGGAAGGAATCCGATTGTCACGGTGACGGCGGCGGCAGAGGCGTGCAGCCGGATGTTGGAGGCAGCGCTCTGCACCACCCGCAGCAGGGCGTGCCGGAGTTCGGCGGGGACGGGCCGGGGCTCGCCGGTCACCAGGAGCCGGGCTTCGGGGACGTACTGCCGGGCCGCGAGGAGCAGCGCGTCAGGAAGCGGGGAGCCCTCCAGCCCGGGAGAGGCGAGCTCGTGCACCAGGGCGCGGGTTTCGGCCAGGTTGTTCCGCAGCAGCGCAGTGGCTTCAAGGAGGCCGGCCCGCGCTGAACCGTTCGGCCACGACCGCCCTGACGCTTCGAGCAGCAGCAGGCTGCTGGCCAGTCCCTGGGTCACGGTATCGTGGATTTCCCGGGAAACCCGCTCCCGTTCGGCAATGGTGCCGGCGCGGCGTTCACTGGCTGCCAGCTGTCCCTGGGCCAGGGAGACCTCGGCGTGCAGGCGGCGCTGCTCCTCGGCGTCATGCTGGATCCGGTCATAGATCAGCGTCAGCATGACCCCCACTGCCACGGGCCCGAGGAGCATCGCCAGGTCCGTGCCATTGCTCATCCGGAACAGGCCGGCAGCAGTGGCTGCGGCTGTAACCCCTGCTGCGGTGTAGGCCGCGGCGCCTGCCAGGGCGCTCCGGCTGAGGAAGAAGAGCGCAAACGAGCACCAGGCAAAGCTCGGTGCAGCGACCACCAGGACAGCCCAGACTGCCACCAGGGCAACCATCCACGGCACTCCGGGCCGCGCCCGCCGGGCCAGCACTGCAACGACGGCGTACAGCAGGCAGGCGGCTGCGGCAAGGCCGAGGACCATGAGGTTGTCAGCGGGGCTGTGCCGCATGACGTACCGGACCAGCGAGGCCACCAGGAGCACGGCGAACCCAAGATGTACGGCTATGTCGATGCCGGCCAAGGGGGCACGGCCCGGAGCCGTAGGGGCGGAGTCCGTGCCGGCGGACGGGGCCGGGCCCTCCACGATGGCGTCGTCAGGGGTACGGGCGGAGGCTCGGGTAGGCATGGGATTTCCGGTTCAGGTGGGGGCAAGGCTATCCACAATGCTATTGCGCCCGCCTTCCCGCGTCTCTCGGCCTTTTGGCTGATACGGCTGGCCTTGTGGCGCAGGACGTAACAGCCAAACGCCCGATGGCAGGGCCGTCCGGCGCCGGAAGGATGGAACCGTACCCGAACCGAACATTGCCCATGAAGGAAACACCATGAAGAAGTCCACAAAAGCCCTTGCCGCCGCAGCTGCCGGTGCGCTTGCCCTCACCGCCGGCGTGACGGCCGCCGCGAATGCCGGGCCCGGTCCAGCTCCGGCAGCAGTCCCTGCCGCAGACATCCAGCCCGTGCCGGAAAACGTCGTGCAGCAAAACCGCATATCGGCAGGCGCCTCTGCCCGGGCCGTGCAGGCGGCACTTGCTAAATGCCAGGCGGACAAGCTGCCGTTCGTCACGGTGGCGCTGGTGGACCGTTTCGGGACAGTGCAGGCGCTGCTGCGCGGGGACAACGCCGCCGAACACACTATCGAGGCCGCCCGGCAGAAGGCCTACACTGCTGCGGCCTTCGGAACCCCCACCAGTGAGCTTGCCAAGCGGATCAACGGAACCGGCCCCAGCATTGCCGACCTTCCCGGCACGCTTTTCCTTGCGGGCGGCGTCCCCCTCAAGGTCAACGGGGTTTCGGTGGCCGGCATCGGCGTCGGCGGCGCTCCCGATGGTGCCTTGGATGAGGCCTGTGCGGCGGCCGGCGCGGATGCCATCGCGGTGCCCGGCGCAGCCCAGTAGGCTGGGCGCATGCGGTGGTTCGGGACCCTGAGTTCGGTCCTTGTCCTTGTCCTTGCCATGTCAGTGACAGCGTGCCAGGCGGGGAGCGGGGAACCGCAGCCTCCGGCGGCTGCTCCGCCGTCGGCCTTGGCCTCAGGTGACGCGCACCCGTCCAGCGGGTCCACAAACCCGATGCCGCCGCCGTCGGCCACTCCACCGCAGGCCACTCCGCCGCCGGCCTCCCCGCCGAGGCTTTCCGCTGAAGCCCAGGCGCAGCTGGACCAGGAGCTGATTGCCGCCGCCAAGTCCAACAATCAACTTCTGGTTGGTGAGCTGATAGGCCGCGGCGGCGACGTGAATGCCAAGGACGCAATCCAGGACTCGGCGTTCCTCTACGCGGGCGCTGAAGGGTTCAACGGCGTGCTCCGGCTGACGTTGGCTGCGGGGGCGGACGTCGCCAGCACCAACCGGTACGGCGGCACCGCGCTGATACCTGCCAGTGAACACGGCCACGTGGAGACGGTGCGGATCCTGATCGATGCCGGAGTGCCGGTCAACCACGTCAACAACCTGGGCTGGACGGCCATGCAGGAAGCCGTTGTGCTCAATAACGGCGGCCCACGGCAGCAGGAGGTGGTCCGGCTGCTCCTCGACGCCGGTGCCGATCCAAACATCCCGGACCGGGAGGGCAGGACGGCATTGGAGAACGCCGAACGGCTGGGCTTCGCCGGGATCGCTGCCCTGATCCGGTCCCGCGGCTAGGGGGCCGCCTGCCGCAGGCTGTATCAATCCCAGCCGTCGTGGGGCACATCGGCGCGGAAACGCCGGTGCTAAGGCTCGTTCCAGCCGAAACCGGCCTCAAAGCAGCCCACGACGGCGGTGCACGGCCGCGTGCCCCTAGACGGCTTCGAGGATGCTCACGTAGTTGGCGATGCCCACGCCGCCCATGTTCTGGACGGCGGCGCGGCGGGGGTTGGCAAGCTGCATTTCACCGGCGGTTCCGGTGAGTTGCATCGCGGAGATGACGTGCTGCGATACTCCCGTGGCGCCAACCGGGTGGCCCTTGGCCTTCAGCCCGCCTGAGACGTTGACAGGCAGCTTGCCGTCTTTGTACACCCAGCCTTCTTCAACGGCCCGGGCGCCCTGGCCTGGCCCGGTCAGGCCCATGGCCTCGTACATGAGCAGTTCCGCGATGGTGAAGCAATCGTGGACCTCGGCGAAGTCCAGGTCCGCCAGGCTGGCGCCGGCCATCGCCAGCGCGCGCTGCCAGGAGACGCGGGTAGCTTCGAACGCCACGGGGTCGCGGCGGGAGGCCGGGAAGAAGTCGTTTGCCTGGCCAAAGCCGGCGAGCCGGACCGGAGCAACGGCACCTCCGGCCGGGGAGGTGGACAGCACGACGGCGGCCGCCCCGTCCGAGACGGGGGAGCAGTCCGTGCGGCGCAGGGGATCGGCCACCAGGGGGTTCTTGTCCGAGACCGTGCGGCAGAACTCCTCGCCGAGGTCCTTGCGGAGCTGGGCGTAGGGGTTGTCCACGCCGTTGCGGTGGTTCTTGGCGGCGATGGAGCCCAGGACATCCCCCAGGTTTGTATCGCCGTACCGCTTTCCGTAGTGCTTGGCCACGTCGGCGAAGAGTCCGGTGAAGCCCGTGGTGGAGGACTTGCCGGCCATGTCGTAGTCCGCGCCCAGCAGGCCGGCGCCCACCACGTCGGCTCCGGCGTGCGTCATCTTTTCCGCACCGATCACCAGCACCGTTTTCGCCGTACCAGCGAGCAGGGATTTGGTGCCCTGCTGGAACGCGGCGGAGCCTGAGGCGCAGGCGTTCTCCACGCGCGTTGCTGGAACGTTGGCAAGGTCCGCCGAGACCTGCAGTGCCAGCGACGACGGGAACGCCAGCGGCATCATGCCGGAGTTGAACTGGCCCAGGTAGGTTTCGTCGATCTGGCCTGGCTCGATCCCGGCATTCGCAATGGCCTCGGTGGCAACCTGGACGATCAGGGACTCAAGGGTCTCCTCTGCCAGCTTGCCGAACCGGCTGTGCCCCCAGCCCGTCAGCAGGACATCCTTGCCGAACTGTTCCTGCAGGCTCATGCCGTAGTTCCTTCTAAGGCTGGTTCCGCCAGCGCCACCGAGAATTCCGCCTCTGTCTTCTCCCGGATTTCCTCAACGGTGACTCCGGGTGCAAGGCGGGTGAGGATGAGCTTTCGCCCTCCTGTTTCCTCGCCGGTGTCCGCCTCGCCCTTGACGAGGTCAAACACCGCGAGGTCGCTGATGATCCGGTCCACCACCCCGAGCCCGGTCAGGGGAAGCGTGCATTCCCGCACAATTTTGGCGCTGCCGTCCTTGGCGTTGTGCTCGGTGAGGACCACCACGCGGGGCGTCCCGGCCACGAGGTCCATGGCTCCGCCCATGCCCTTGACCATTTTGCCGGGGATGGTCCAGTTGGCCAGGTCCCCGCTGCCTGAGACCTGCATAGCCCCCAGGATGGCTACTTTGACGTGCCCGCCGCGGATCATGCCGAAGGACGTGGCCGAGTCGAAGATACTGCCGCCGGGCAGCACGGTGACGGTCTGCTTGCCGGCGTTGATCAGGTCGGCGTCCTCCTCGCCCTCATAGGGGAAGGGCCCCATGCCCAGCAGGCCGTTCTCGCTCTGCAGCACCACCCGCACGGCGTCCGGCAGGTTGTTGGCCACCAGCGTGGGAATACCGATCCCCAGGTTCACGTAGTCGCCGTCGTTCAGTTCCTCGGCCGCGATCGCAGCCATTTCATCCCTGATCCAGGCCATGGGGGTTCTCCTTCAGGTAAGTAGGGTAGCGGTCAGGCCGGTACGGCTTCGGGCGCGGGGCGGCCTGCGGCCGGACGCACCGTGCGCTGTTCGATGTCCTTGACCCGGCTGCTGGCCTGTACGAGGCGCTGTACGTACACGCCGGGGGTGACGATGTGGTTGGGATCCAGTTGGCCCGGTTCCACAACCACTTCCGCTTCGGCGACGGTCAGGACGCCGGCGGTGGCAACAACGGGGTTGAAGTTCCGGGCGGTGTAGCGGTAAACGAGGTTCCCGTCCGCGTCCGCGGTGTGCGCATGGACAAGCGCGACGTCGGCACGGATGGCGCGTTCGCGGACGTACGTTTCGCCGTCGAACACCTCGTGCGGCTTGCCTTCGGCAACCAGTGTGCCCACCCCGGTCCTGGTGTAGAAGGCGGGGATGCCGGCACCGCCAGCGCGGAGCCGTTCGGCCAGGGTGCCCTGCGGCGTGAACTCCACCTCCAGCCTGCCGGCCAGGTACTGCTCAGCAAACAGCTTGTTCTCGCCCACATAGCTGGCAATGACCTTGCGCACCCGGCCCGCATCGATCAGGATGCCCAGGCCCTTGCCGTCCACGCCCATGTTGTTCGAGACCACCGTCAGGTCCTTTACCCCCGAGTCGCGAACGGCCTCAATCAGGTCGGCGGGGATTCCGCTCAGGCCGAACCCGCCCACCGCGAGTGTCATGCCGTCCTGCAGTACGCCTTCCAGTGCAGCCGCGGCAGTGGGTTGAAGCTTTGTCATGACGTCTCCTCATCGAGCATCCGGGGTCAT
This sequence comes from Arthrobacter sp. AK04, assembly GCF_021129155.1. GTDB lineage: Bacteria > Actinomycetota > Actinomycetes > Actinomycetales > Micrococcaceae > Arthrobacter > Arthrobacter quantipunctorum. Next base: position 8,629 of record NZ_JAJOMC010000048.1, on the reverse strand, counting down.
CCACTTTGTGGACAAGGGTTCTGGCAGTGGACACTACGAGGGTTCATCAAAGCTGTCAAGGAGCGAATTCATGCCGGAAAACCGCCTTCTTCACAGTATGGACGGTAGGATACGACCTATCCATAATGTGGACATAAAGGGAGAATATGAACACGTCGCCGGTACAGGGAGCCCAAGTGGTGAGCCGGATAGCAGGTTTGTTACGGCTTGTGGGCCGGAGTGCAGAGGGCATGTCCCTCGCCGGCCTCGTCAAGGCATCCGGCCTTACCCGGCCAACCGTTCACCGCCTCCTGTCGTCACTGGCGTCGGAGGGGCTGCTGGACCACGACCCCGTTTCCGGCAACTGGGTGCTGGGTCCGGAGATCCTCCTGATGGGGTCGGTTGCATCGGCGCGGTTTCCCCTTGAGGACATCGCCCGGCCCAGCCTCCGCCGGCTTGCCGAGGCCACCGGCGAGAGTGCCTTCTTTTCCATCCGCCGTGGGTCCGAAACCGTGTGCCTGCTGCGAGAGGAGGGCAGCTTCCCGGTCCGGTCCTTTGTCCTGCACGAGGGGGTGCGGTTCCCGCTGGGTGTCGCCTCGGCGGGCACCGCGATCCTGGCCTTCCTGCCGGAGGCAGAGCAGGAAGAGCTGCTTGGGAACTGGGCAGGGCACGCGGGGGCTTTCGCTGCGTCACACACCAGGGAGCTGGTCCGGGCCAACCTCGCCCAAACCCGGTTGTCCGGCTACTCAGTGAATCCTGGCCTCGTCCTGGAAGGGAGCTGGGGGATGGGCGCGGCGGTGTTCGATGCCGCCGGCAGGCCCGCCTGGGCGCTTTCCCTGACCGGCATCGAGCCGCGCTTCAAGCCCGAACGGCAGGAGGAACTGGGCGGCCTCCTGATGGCCGAGGCCCACCGCATCACCCAGCAGCTGGGCGGGGAAGGAAAGGGGGCGCGGCCCCGCTGAGCCTCCCCGCCTGTGCCGGGAAAGCACGACGGCGCGCCCACCTTCCCGGTGCGGCGCGCCGTCGTACCTCCCTGGACGTGGGGTCAGCGGTGCATCAACTGGTTCCTACAGCCCGGTCCGCGGTTCCTCCGGTCCTTCGTGCTTCCACCAGGTGTCGAAAATGCTGACGGGGACGGTGCGCTTGTGGCGTGTCCGCAGGTATTTCTCCTCGATGGACGCAGCCACGGATTCAGGCACGTCCCGGCCTTCGAGGTAATCGTCGATCTGGTCGTAGCTCAGGCCCAGCTCATCCTCATCGGTGCGTCCCGGCCTGTCGTCCAGGAGGTCCGCCGTGGGCACCTTCTCCCACACGCGGGCGGGGGCTCCCAGTTCGGCCAGCAGCGCACGGTTCTGCCGCTTGTTCAGGCCGAACAGCGGAAGGATGTCCGCGCCGCCGTCGCCGTACTTTGTGAAGAAGCCCGTCACGGACTCTGCGCCATGATCCGTGCCGATAACCAGGTAGTTGTGTTCTCCCGCCAACGCATACTGGGCGATCATGCGGGTCCGTGCCTTGGTGTTGCCTTTGTGGAAATCGGAGATTTCCGTGCCCACGGTCTTCTCGAACTCATCCTCGAAACCGTCCACCGCGGCGGAGATGTTGAAGGTCCACTCCGTCTTGGGCTTGATGAAGTCGAGGGCTGCCTGGGCGTCTTCCTCGTCATGCTGGACGCCGTAGGGCAAGCGCACCGCCACGAAATTGGCTTCCACTCCTTCGGCCTCAAGCTCCTCGACAGCCAGCTGGGCCAGCTTTCCGGCGAGGGACGAGTCGAGGCCTCCCGAAATGCCCAGGACGAAGCCCTTGGTATGGGTGGCCTTGAGGTAGTCCTTCAGGAATGTGACGCGCTTGCGCACCTCCCCGGCGGGGTCGATCCGGGGCTGAACGCCCATTTCTTCAATGATCTTTGCCTGGAGTTCGCGCATGAGGTCCAGACTAGCCAGCTGCAGCGACAGGCCTCAAGCATCCACACCGGCCCGCCCGCACTAAACTGGAAACCATGACTTCCCCCAGTGACACTGCAGTGGATACTGCAGCCGCCCGCGCCCGACTGCTGGAACTGATCAAGGAACTCGCCGTGGTCCGCGGCAAGGTAATCCTCTCCAGCGGAGCCGAGGCTGACTACTACATCGACCTCCGCCGGATCACGCTGCACCACGAGGCTTCAAAGCTGGTGGGCCAGGTGATGCTGGCCCTGGCGGACGACGCCGGCATCGACTTTGAGTGCGCCGGCGGGCTCACCATGGGTGCTGACCCTGTAGGTACCGCGGTAATGCACGCCGCCGTGGATGCCGGGCGGACCGTCGATGCGTTTGTGGTCCGCAAGGCCCAGAAGTCCTACGGCATGGGCCGCCAAGTGGAGGGCCCGTCCGTGGAAGGCCGCAACGTCCTGGTCCTGGAGGACACATCCACCACCGGAGGCTCGGCGCTGACGGCCGTGGAAGGCGTGCGGAAAGCCGGAGGCAACGTGGTGGCGGTAGCCGTCATCGTGGACCGCGACACCGGAGCAAAGGAAAAAATCGAAGCAGAAACCGGTGTGCCCTACCTGTTCGCGTTCGGCAAGGACGAGCTCGGCCTGTCCTGAGCCGCTTTTGCCGCCACGGCACCCAGGTCCAACGGGCCGGCTGCCCCGCAGCCGGCCTGTTGGACCGCAACGCGGGGCTGTTCTATCATGTGCGATAACCCCTTTTCCCGTACGGAGAACGTGCACCATGCTCCCCCCTGAACAACCCCTGAGCACAACCGACCAGGTCCAGAACCTCATTTTGGAAAGTGCCGACTTCGAGGACTTCCTTAACGAACTGGCACGTTTTTCCGCGCACCAGATGGCCGGCGACGGCGACGACGCCCTGTGCGGCATCACCCTGCTCCGCGACCGCAAGGCCGCCACCATCGGCTGGAGCAGCGATTCGGCCCGGGAAGTGGACGAGATCCAGTACTCCCTTTCGCAAGGACCTTGCCTCACAGCGGCCAAGGAGGAACGCGAAGTCAACGTTCCGGACCTGTTTGACGAGAACCGCTGGGGCCCTGACTACGCTGCAGCCGTGGCCTCCCACGGGCTGCGCTCGGTACTGTCCCTGCCCTTCAACCTCCAGGGGGAGGCAAAGGCGGCGCTCAACCTGTACTCCGACGCTCCGCACAAATTCGATGAGCGTGCCGTTGCCCGTGCCCGTGAATTCACCCGCGAGATCTCACAGGCGCTCCGCCTGGCGGTACGCTTCTCGCTCCACACCGACAGCGCCGCCAACCTCCGCGCCACCCTGGAGTCCCGGACCATCATCGACCTCGCCATAGGCATCGTGATGGCCCAGAACAGGTGCAGCCAGGAGGCGGCAGTTGCCATCCTCACCGAGGCCTCAAGCAACACCAACACCAAGCTCAGGGACATCGCCAAGTCCCTGGTGGACTCGGTGGGAGGCACCGGGAGCCGCACCCACTTCCAGGAGCCCGGAAAGCGGCAGGCTGACCAAAGCGCCTAACCGGCAACCGGCACACCTCGTTGTTACTGGCGGGTTGTGCCCGGCTTCCGTGGGGGGTTACGCTTACGGAGGTTGAGCCGTCGGCCATAGACACCCTCTTTTGGAGTACCTATGGACCGCGCCTTAAATGCATTCGTTAACCTTGATGTCCCCGCCGACGTCGTCCGCGTTGATATCAGGGGCACCTTAAACCAAAGCTCCCGCCCTGAACTCGTGCACATCGTCCGGCGCGTCCGGCGGATGGGCATCCGCTCCCACATCCGTGTTGACCTCTCCGGTGCTGGGAAGGTGGAGTCTTCTGCCCTTGCCGGCCTCCGGAGCGACCTCAACGCCATCGACAGCGATACGCTGCCAGGAATCTATGGCAACGGCGTTTCATTGGCCTTTTCCCCAAGCGCCGATGGATGGGCCGCCAAGCCGGATCCGGCCCAGCCGCCGCTGGCACTCATCGACGTCCTCACCGACCTGACGGAGGACGGAGAAGACTTTGCCGATGGCTACCCGCTGGTTCCGACCGGACGCCTGGAAGAGTTGTGCGGCCGTCCGCTGGAGGAATACTCGGATGCGGAACTGCTGACTGCAAGCGACTGGATTTTCGGCCTGCTGGACACCCCCAGTACCTTCGCCGGCCCGGACCTGCTGGGACGGTACAACGACATTGGACTGGAGTTCCGGAGGCGCCGGCAGCAGGCAGCGCCCCTTCCCGCCTCGGAGGATCAGGCCGCCAGTTGAGAGGGCCCTGCTGGTCCCGGCGTCACCCAATGGTTACACCGGGATTCTTGCGGCGGCGTCGGCGGGTGTGCCTACGGTAGAGCCGTGCCGTATGAGGGGGAGGTAAGTCCACAGGGCCGGCCCGGAGTCCCGGGGGCCCGGCTGCTGGCAGAAGGTGCTGCCCTCAAACAGTTCTCGCGGCGGGGATTCCTGGCGGGGACCGGTGCCGCCGGCCTGCTCGCGGCGGACATGCTGCTGACCCGGCAGGTGCAGGCCCAGCGCCGCACGGACCGGGTCCTCCCCGTTGCCGACGATTTCGCCGATGCCTACTACCCGGATGCCAGCTGGTTCCTGTTCCCCGGATACAAGACCAGCTGGGAGGAAGCGCAGTGGATCCTCAACTCCCTCCGGGGGGCCCTCAACAAGCGGGCGCGGCTGGCTGCCGTGGGGTACTCCAACCAGGGCCTGGACATTGACGACATCGTTATTGCCGTCATCGAATACGTCAGGGCCGAGAAACTCACCAAGTTGTTCTTCTACGGCCACAGTTTCGGCGGCATGGTGGCCACCCAGGTTGCTGCGCGGCTCCTGGAAATCCACGGTGTGGAGGTCCAGTTCATCGTGCTGGACTCAAGCCCCTACAGCAAGCACGATGTCCTGGACCAGAGCTGGTTCGACGGCGTGGTGTTCCTCTACGAGCGGGGCTTCCGGTTCCCGTCCACCCTGCGCGGAGGGTACGAACTGGGGGAGCGGGTCATCCATAAGGACGAACGGAGCTGGCGCCAGATCCTGGACCAGACGCTCGAGCAGCTTTCCCCGATTGCCCCCTCAAGCCTGCTGATCCAGTCCGAATCTGCCTATATCTACTACTTCGACGGCAGCAGGTTTGCCGGGAAGCTGGGGGGTGCCAAAATGGCCTACATCGGCAACCCCCGGGACCGCACCGTCCGGTACCAGACGGCGGTGGAGGCGTGGGCCGTGGCGTTCAAGGCCAATATGGTCTCGAGCAGCCTCCACACCGAAGGCGCCAGGCCGGCCCACGCCAGTCCCGGATGGAACCCCAACGTGTACCGGCCGGTCCTCGAACAGCTGCTGGACGAGCACTTCCCGCTTCCGCGCGGCGGATCCCGGGTAACGGTTTTCTAAGGGTCCTGCTAGATCTGGTTCTTCAGGTCGGCCACGGAGTTCAGGACCTGGTTGGGCCGGAACGGGTAGGAGGCGATCTGCTCGCGCTGGGTGATGCCGGTCAGGACCAGGACAGTGTGCAGGCCGGCTTCCATGCCCGCGATGATGTCCGTGTCCATCCGGTCCCCGATCATCGCCGTGGTTTCGGAATGGGCGTCAATCTGGTTCATGGCCGAGCGGAACATCATTGGGTTGGGCTTTCCCACAATGTAAGGCTCGCGTCCGGTGGCCTTGCTAATGAGCGCGGCGATGGCCCCGGTGGCCGGCATGGGGCCGTCCTTGGACGGCCCGGTGGCGTCCGGGTTGGTGGCGATGAACCGGGCGCCCGCCAGGATGAGGCGGATGGCCATGGTGATCGCTTCGAAGGAATAGGTGCGGGTTTCGCCGAGCACCACGAAGTCCGGATCCTGGTCGGTGAGGATGAAGCCTGCCTCGTGGAGCGCCGTCGTAAGTCCCGCCTCACCGATGGTGTACGCACGGTTCCCGGACCCGGAACCTTCCACCTGGTTCTTCAGGAACTGGGCGGTGGCCAGGGCCGAGGTCCAGATGTTTTCTTCCGGGACCTCCAGCCCGGAAGCGCGCAGCCGGGCAGCGAGGTCCCGCGGGGTGAAGATGGAGTTGTTGGTGAGCACCAGGAAGCGCTTGGACGTGTCCACCCAGCGCTGGATGAGCTCGGCGGCGCCGGGGACTGCCTGGTTCTCGTGGACCAGGACACCGTCCATGTCCGTAAGCCAGCACTCGATCTCCTGGCCGCTGCGGTATACCGCCGGGTTTCCTGCTACCTGGTCTGCTTCTGCCACGTCTACCTCCACCGGTGATGAATGCTCCAGTGGTCCAGTCTAGTGTTGAGGGGTGAACCAAGCGCCCGGCCTCCCCGACGAACCCAGCCCCCAGCCTGAGGAGGCCGGCCCGCACGCGGCGGAGGTCGGCGTCGGACCCTGGGAAGGTGAACTTCCGGAAGGGGACCACTGGGATCCCGACCTCCTGGCCGACGGCGACCGCCGCAACGTGCTGGACAAGTACCGGTACTGGAAGCACGAGGCGATCGTGGCGGAACTCGATTCGCGGCGCCACAACTTCCATGTCGCCATCGAAAACTGGCAGCACGACCTGAACATCGGCACGGTGGTGCGGACCGCCAACGCGTTCCTCGCCAAGGAAGTGCACATCATCGGACGACGCCGGTGGAACCGGCGGGGCGCCATGGTCACCGACCGCTACCAGCACGTCCGCCACCACCCCACGGTTGAGGACTTCGTCGCTTGGGCACAGGGGGAGGGGCTGGCGATCATCGGGATCGATATCTTTCCCGATTCGGTTCCGCTGGAAACCTACGAGCTTCCCCGGGACTGCGTCCTGGTGTTCGGGCAGGAAGGACCCGGGCTGACGCCGGAGGTCCACGACGCCGCAGTGGCCACACTGTCCATCGAACAGTTCGGCTCCACCCGGTCCATCAACGCCGCCTCCGCCGCCGCCATCGCCATGCACGCCTGGGTGCGCCGGCACGTGTTCAACCAGCACGTCTAGCAGGAATCTGGGCGCATGCCCGCCAAGGTTGGGTCCGGGCGGGGCGTAACCCAGAACACGCCCGGCCCGGAAATGACTAGGATGGTGCTAGCCGTAAGCGGTACTCCAGGGTTACCAGCCCACAGACGAACCTCAGCATAGGAGTCAGCATGCCCATTGCAACCCCAGAGATCTACTCCGAGATGATCGACCGCGCAAAGGCGGGCGGCTTCGCATTCCCGGCCGTGAACGTGACGTCCTCCCAGACGCTGAACGCGGCCCTGCGCGGCTTCGCCGAAGCCGAGTCCGACGGCATCGTCCAGGTCTCCACCGGCGGTGCAGCCTACTGGTCGGGCGCCTCCACCAAGGACATGGTTGCCGGTTCCCTGGGCTTCGCCGCGTTCGCCCGCGAAGTTGCCAAGAACTACGGCGTCAACATCGCCCTGCACACGGACCACTGCCCCAAGGACAAGCTGGACGGTTTCGTCCTGCCCCTGCTGGCTGCCTCCGAAGCTGAGGTCAAGGCCGGCCGCAACCCGATCTTCAACTCGCACATGTGGGACGGCTCCGCCGAGACCCTGCAGGAAAACCTGCGTATCGCCCGCGAACTGCTGGAGCGCACCGCTGCCGCCAAGATGATCCTCGAGGTCGAAATCGGCACCGTGGGCGGCGAGGAAGACGGCGTTGAGAACGAAATCAACGAGAAGCTCTACACCACGGTGGAAGACGCCCTCGCCACCATCGACGCCCTGGGCGCCGGCGAGAACGGCCGCTACATCACGGCCCTCACCTTCGGCAACGTGCACGGCGTCTACAAGCCCGGCGGCGTGAAGCTGCGCCCGGAGATCCTCAAGGACATCCAGGCCCAGGTGGGAGCGAAGATCGGCAAGGACAGCCCGTTCGACCTCGTGTTCCACGGCGGCTCCGGCTCTTCGGACCAGGAAATCGCGGACGCAGTCTCCTACGGCACCATCAAGATGAACATCGACACCGACACCCAGTACGCCTACACGCGCCCGGTTGCGGACCACATGTTCAAGAACTACGACGGCGTCCTGAAGGTCGACGGCGAAGTGGGCAACAAGAAGACCTACGATCCCCGCGTCTGGGGCGCCTCCGCCGAAGCCGGCCTGGCAGCCCGAGTGGTGGAAGCCACCAAGCAGCTCGGTTCGGCCGGAAAGACTTTCTAGATGTCGGACGAGTTCCGCCGGAACCTGATGGGCCCGGAGCCCACGCTCCTGCCTGCCGAGACCGAGGTCTACCAGCAGCTGGAGGCGGGCCAGGAAGCCCTGGACTTGGTGGAGAAGCACCCCACGTCCTCACTGTTGTGGGCCGTGCTGGCCGAGGAGGCCTGGGCTGAGGGCCGCACCATCGATTCCTACGCCTACTCCCGGGTGGGCTACCACCGGGGGCTGGACTCGCTACGCCGCAACGGCTGGCGCGGCGTGGGGCCCATCCCCTGGGAGCACGAGCCCAACCGGGGGTTCCTGCGGGCCCTGTACTCGCTGGGCCGGGCTTCCGCCGCCATTGGCGAGGCGGAGGAACCGGAGCGGATCGAGAAGTTCCTCAACGATTCCGATCCCTTGGCCAAAGCTGCCATCGAGGCGAAGTAACAAGCGCAGGTTAAAGCGCGACGGGGGGGGGGGGGGGGGGGGGGGGGGGGGGGGGGGGGGGGCGTGGGGGGCGGGGGGGACAGGGGGGTGAGGCAGGTGGGTGTTATTTGGACGATAAGAGGAATGTATAGAAAGAAAAAAAGGAGATATACGGTGAAA
>NZ_JAJOMC010000047.1 GCF_021129155.1 Arthrobacter sp. AK04 | reverse complement strand
TGGGGCGGGGGTTTTAACTCCGGCGCGTATTAAAATCCTGCCGCGACAACCCATTTTTAAACCCCCCCGCCCCCGGGGGGGGCGCACTAAATCGGCGCCCCCGCCGTCGTCCATTTAAGGGAGTTTTTGTCCAGATATGCCGACTTTAACGCCTCGGAAGTCTGCATATGTGGACAAAAACTCGGCCTGCGGGCTGGGAATTACTGGGCCCTGATCTTCCCCCGGCGGCGCTGCTGGAGGACAAGGCCTGCGAAGCAGAGCGCGACGCCGGCCACGCCCACCGCAACGAAGCCGCCGGACGGCCCTGTGCCGTCGATGAAGACGCCCGCGAGGGGTGCACCCAGGGCCACGCCGCCGGTCAGGGCGGAGCCGTACCAGCCCATGGCCTCGCCGCGGCGTTCCTCAGCCACCAGGTCCGCAACTTTTTCCGATGCGGAGGACAGCACGGGCGCGCAGAGCAGTCCCGGCAGGATTGAGACGAGCGCGAGCGACCAGGTATCTTGCGCGAATCCCATGGGGATGGTCAGGGCCGCCATTCCGAGCAGCAGGAGGATCGGCGAAACGGGGCGGTGCATGGCCCCGTAGATCAGGCCTCCCACCACGGACGCGGCACACCAGAAGAGGAAGACGATGCCGATTTCGGCCTGGCGTCCTCCCGTTTCCAGGGCGGCGACGATGCCGACGTCGGTCCCGCTCAGCACCATTCCCGCCCCTGCTGCCACAGCGAAGACGGCCGCCACGGTGGCGGTGAACCAGGCGAAGTTGTGGGCCACTTTGCCGCGCAGGCCTGGTCCGGGACGCGAGGTGCCCGCAGGGACCAGTTCTGCCGCAGCCTCCTGCAGGTGCGCGGGGGCGGCGGACACCACGGCGGCTTCGGCGGCGTGGCGCTCGTCGGCACTGCGTTCCCCGTCCTGCGCAGGGGTTGGGGTGGGGGGGTTGAACCACATCAGGAACAGTCCGGCCAGCGACGTGGAAACCCCCACTATGGTGAGGCCCAGCACCGTGAAGCCGCTGGTGGCGACGATTGCGCCTGCTGCGGGACCGATCATGAACACCACCTCAGTGGTGATTGCGTCGAGGGCGAAGGCTGTACGGCGCTGGTCGCCGTCGGCCAGCACGCCCAAGGACTGGCGAACCACGCTGAAAATGGGGAGTGTGAGCAGCCCGCCCACAAACACCAGCGGAAGGAGCCACTGGTAGGACACATGCGGAACAACGGACCAGATAACTGCTTCCGAGATCACCGAGGGGATAAGTGCTGTCCGAAGGCCCACGGTGTCAACCCGCCTGCCGCGCCATGGTGCACCCACCGCAATGCCGATGGTCATGACGGCCGCGGCAGCGCCTGCGGCTGCGTACCCCTGGTTGAGGGTGAGGACGATGTGCAGCGTCAGCAGCACCCCGGCGGCGGAGTGGGGAATGCGGGCAACCATGCCCACCAGCAGCAGCCGGCGGATTGGCCGGACGGCGAGCAACTCCCGGTAGAGAGCGAAATTCACGGAGCGATCCTTAGGTCTGCCGCAGCGGCCGGGGATCACCCCGCTGGCTGCCGGCTAGTGGTCTGCGCGTCTCAACTTGACGTCGATCGAGTCGACGCGCTCCCCAAACAATACATTCCGGGACCACTGGGCCTGGAGTCCGGACACGAGCTCCTGCACCCCCTCGGCATCCAGCCCGTCCTCGAGGTAGAGCACCACCTGCAGTTCAGGCCCGGCACCGCCCCCAGCAACCACCGTTCCATCGGCCGCACGGGCGGCCACTCCCCTGCCGGGCACCAGTTCGATGTTGCGGACGGCTGGAAAGCCGGCGGCGGCCCTGCCCATTTCCTCAGCGAGTTCCTGGTCCCTGTAGGAAGGCGTCCACTGCCGCTGCTGGGCCAGCGCCCACACGGCCGGCCGCCGGACCACGAAGGTGAAGTCAGAGCCTGGGTCAAGAACCAGCAGCTCTGCGCCTTCGGAGACAGCTGAGAGGGCGGCGCGGGCGGCGTATACGGCAACGGGCCTGGCGTCCGGATGCCAGGCGGACAGGGCCGCTGCGGAGGTGAAGGCGGGCATCGCCGTCCTGCCATCCGGGGCCTTGAGCGTGACCAGCGCCATGTCGGCCTGCTTGTCTGCCTGCAGGCCGTCCTGCCCTTCCGCTTCCTCCGCGAGCTGGGCAACAATCGGAATGAACACGCGTGCGGTGGCGAGCGAGGCGACGACGCCTGCCTCGTCCCCGCTTCCCTTCCGGAGTGCCGCGATGGCGGCGAGGTAGGCGCCGCTGGCCGTCCCGTCGTCGTTCTCGAAATTGTGGATCCTGGCGTCGTCGCCTGCCAGGCTCCGGCCCGCCCAGGGCTGTCCTGCGGAGTCCGTGGCGCCGCCGGCACCTGCCAGCGCCGCAGCAATATGCCCCGGCAGCTGGCGGGGCGGCGGGGTGCCTGATTCATTGCCCATGACGGCGTGCGCCCTTAGCGGCGGCCGGCCACGTCGAGGGCTTCGGGCAGCGTGAAGGCGCCGGCGTAGAGGGCCTTGCCCACGATCGCCCCTTCAACGCCCAGCGGCACCAGGGAACGCAGGACCTTGAGGTCGTCGAGGCTGGAGATGCCTCCGGAGGCGACAACGGGCTTGCCCGTTTTCTCCACCATCTGGCGGAGGAGTTCCACGTTTGGCCCCTGCAGGGTGCCGTCCTTTGTCACGTCCGTGACCACGTACCGGCTGCAGCCTGCTTCCTCAAGGCGGCCCAGGACCTCCCAGAGGTCTCCGCCTTCCTTCGTCCAGCCGCGGCCAGCGAGGGTGGTTCCGCGGACGTCGAGGCCGACGGCGATCTTGTCACCAAACCGCTCGATGGCCCGGCGGGTCCATTCGGGGTTTTCCAGCGCTGCGGTTCCCAGGTTTACGCGGGCAACGCCGAGATCCAGTGCCGCTTCAAGGGTTTCGTCGTCGCGCAGCCCGCCGGACAGCTCCACCTTGATGTCCAGCCGGCCCACCACTTCGCGGAGCAGTTCCGCGTTGGAGCCGCGGCCGAAGGCTGCATCCAGGTCCACCAGGTGGACCCATTCAGCTCCCTGCTGCTGCCAGTTCAGTGCGGCTTCCAGCGGCGTTCCGTAGCTGGTCTCACTGCCTGCCTCGCCCTGCACCAGCCGGACGGCCTGGCCGTTGACGACGTCGACGGCGGGGAGCAGTTCGAGAACGGGCAGGTCAGTTGCAGTGCTCATGTTGAATCCTCAGGATGGGGGGCAGGATGGCCTGCCGCGGTCAGTTGCCAGGCAGCGTCAGCAGGTAGGCGGCGAGCAGCGACATGCCCGCAAGAACATAAAACGATATCTGGGTCCAGAGCGGCTTGTGCTGCTGCCTGAAAGACAGGGCGCCGCCGACGAGTACGCCGGCGAGCCCCATCAGGAGAACGGACCACATCTAGGCGGAGCCCTCTTCCGAAGCCGGCGCCCCGCCGTCGGCCGGAGTGTTGTTGGCAGGGAGGCTGGTGGCTTGGGTGCCGTTGGTCTGGGTGCTGTCGGCCTGGCCGCCGGCGGAGGGCCTGCGCAGGGCATCCACCCAGTTGTGCAGCAGGCGCGCGCCCGCGTCACCGGATTTCTCGGGGTGGAACTGGGTGGCGCAGAGCGGGCCATTTTCGACGGCAGCGATAAACGGGGCGCCGTGCTCCGACCAGGTGATCAGGGGCGCGGCCATCCGCGGCTGGATGACATCGAAGTTCCATTCCTGGACCCCGTAGGAGTGCACGAAGTAGAAGCGTTCGTTTTCGACGCCGGCGAACAGCTTCGACCCCTCGGGCACCTTGACGGTGTTCCAGCCCATGTGCGGCACCACATCGGCCGGCAGGAGTTCCACCTTGCCGGGCCATTCACCCATGCCTTCAGCTTCGGTGCCGTGCTCCACGCCGGCCTCAAAAAGGACCTGGAGGCCTACGCAGATGCCCAGGACCGGCCGGCCGCCGGCCACCCGCCTGCCGATGAGGCGGATGCCGTCCACGGCTTTGAGCTCACGCATCACTGTTTCGAAGGCCCCGACTCCGGGGACCACCAGGCCGTCGGCGTTAAGGACGTCCTCGGGCTTGGAGCTCAGGATGACTTCCGCCCCGGCCCGTTCCAGCGCCCGCACGGCGGACCGGACGTTTCCGGAGCCGTAATCCAGGACGGTGACGGTGGGCTTGCCCTCGGGCGAGGGCAGCTTGTGGGAAGCGGAGGGATCGATGATGGCACCGTCCCGCAGGACCTGGCCGCTCATAGCGCGCCCTTGGTGGAGGGAATCCCCTCAACACGGGGATCAGGTTCCACGGCAGCACGGAGCGCCCGCGCGAACGCCTTGAACTGGGCCTCTACGATGTGGTGCGGATCGCGGCCTGCGATGACGTTCATGTGCAGGCAGATACCCGCGTGCAGCGTGATGGCCTCGAAGACGTGCCGGGTAAGGGATCCCGTGAAGTGGCCGCCGATGAGGTGGTATTCCTGGCCGGCGGGCTCGCCCCCGTGCACCAGGTAGGGACGTCCGGAAACGTCAACGACGGCGTGGGCAAGGGCCTCGTCAAGGGGAACGGTGGCCTCGCCAAACCGGCGGATGCCGGCCTTGTTTCCCAGCGCGGTGCGCAGCACCTCCCCGAAGGTGATGGCTACGTCCTCCACGGTGTGGTGGACATCGATGTGGATGTCACCTGTGGCTTTGACGGTCATGTCGATCAGCGAGTGCTTGCAGAGCGCCGTGAGCATGTGGTCGTAGAAAGGTACCGACGTGTCGATGTCCGAGGTGCCGGTGCCGTCCAGGTTGATTTCCACGAGCACGGACGACTCACTGGTGGCACGTTCCATGCGCGCAGTGCGGGCCGCAGCCACGTTCGATCCGGTGGTACTCATGCTTTGGGTCCTTTTGGGCAGATGGGGTGGTTCAGGGCGTCCAGCGCCGCTGCTTCCAGTCTAGGCGGGAAGCGTGGCCTGGCTTGCAAGGATGCTTTCCAGGGATGTGAGGAAGGCTGTGGTTTCGGTCTCAGTTCCGGCCGTGACCCGGAGGTGGCCGGGAATCCCCACGTCCCGGATCAGCACTCCGGCGTCCAGCAGCTCCTGCCAGACCCGGTGCGGGTTCTCCAGTCCGCCGAAAAAGACGTAATTGGAGTCCGACGCTGCGGGCTTGAGGCCCATCCGCGTCAGCTCCGACACGATGCGGTCCCGCTGCTTCTTGATGTCTTCCACATCCGCCATCAGTGCCTCGCGGTGCTGGAGGGCAGCCAGGGCAGTGGCCTGCGTGATGGCTGAGAGGTGGTACGGCAGCCGGACCAGGCGGAGGGCGTCGGCAACTTCGGGTGCGGCAGCCATGTAGCCCAGCCGGGCTCCGGCCAGCGCGAATGCCTTGCTCATGGTCCTGGACACGATCAGCCGCTCCCGGCCGGGCAGCAGCGTCAGTGCGCTTGGCGTCCCGTCGTGTGCGAACTCGTGGTACGCCTCATCCACAATGACGATGGTCTGGCTTGCTTCACCTGCCTCGTACACGGCTTCCACGACATCCAGCCCGAGCCCGGTCCCCGTGGGGTTGTTGGGCGAACAGAGGAAGACGATGTTGGGCTGCAGTTCCTTGACCTGCCGAGCTGCGGATTCGGCGCTGAGGCCGTAGCCTTCGGCGCGTTCACCGACGATGTATTCGGTGTCCGTTCCGCTGGCCAGCAGCGGATACATGGAGTATGTGGGCGGAAAGCCGAGCGCTGTGCGCCCGGGACCGCCGAAGGCCTGGAGAATCTGCTGGAGCACCTCGTTAGAGCCGTTCGCGGCCCAGAGGTTGGTCTCATCCAGGCCGTGGCCCAGGTATTCCGCCAGCGCTTTGCGCAGTTCCGTGAACTCCCGGTCCGGGTAGCGGTTCAGGCCGGCGGCGGCTTCGGATACCGCGGCGCTGATGGCCGCCCTCACGTCCGCCGGGACACCATGGGTATTCTCGTTGACGTTCAAGAGGATGGGGACGTCCAGCTGTGGCGCACCGTAAGGGGTAAGCCCGCGGAGGTTGCTGCGGAGGGGAAGCCGGTTCAGGCGTTCTAGCTGGTCATTCACCTGAACAGTTTAGTGCCCGTGCCGGACGCCGGAAAATGTGACGGCTTCCTGTTCGCCCTCGGCGTGCGCCCCTGGCTGCTTCCGTGGAGCCGCATCCGCGGGTCCGGACTCTGCTGCCGGCAATGGCAGCTCAGCCGGCGGGAACGAACAACTGCTGGCCGGGGAAGACTGCGCCTGCGGAGAGGTTGTTGAGCTGCACGATGTCGGCAACAACATCGCGTGCGTCGCGATCAGGCGCCACGGCGGCTGCGATCCCCCACAGCGACTGGCCGGGCTGGACCGTCACGGTGACCGCGGAGGTCGTCTGGAGCTCCGCGGCTGAGTCGGAGGCTTTTGCCGGGGAGTTGAAGAAGCCTGCCAGCGAGAGCAGCAGGGCGGCCAGGAGAACCAGGGGAATCCCGATCAGCACGATGCGGCCGCGCCGGGTCAGCCGCAGGGGCGGAAGGGGGGCCGGCCGTTCCGGCTGGCGCTCTTCAGGCCGGGAGAGAAGTTGCTGCAGAGAGTGCAGCTGTGGACGTGAACCCCGCGAAACAGATGTAGCTGACATGAACTGAGCCCTCCTGGACCATACTGTGCTGCCCGGATGTTCTGCTCCGACGCCCACAGGGGCTTCCCGGTGCCACTTTCGAATGGCCGGTGTTCGCAGTAGAACATATGTTCGAACTTTGCTTCTTCTGTTTTAGCACCTATCAACGAACATTGTCGAGACTCGCTAGAACAAATGTTTGAAAAAGCAGTGTGGCTGGCCTAGTTTTGAACGAAAGAACAACCACCCGGACAGTCGATCAGCAGGGTCTGACATTATGGGGCGGGATCGTCCAGGGCCTTGCCGTGGAGAGGCCCGGCGGACACCGAAAGGCATTGGCGAATATGGCAGCAGCAGCCGCCGGGGGCAGGGCAACCGCGCAACCGAAGAGGACCGCCAAGGGCCTGACGCCACGGCAGAAGAAGATCCTCGAAACCATCCAGCGTTCCGTCAATGAGAACGGCTATCCCCCGTCCATGCGGGAAATCGGAGATACCGTGGGCCTGGCGAGCCTTTCCAGCGTCACGCACCAGCTGTCCCAGCTGGAAAAACTGGGCTACCTCCGCCGTGACCCGAAGCGTCCGCGCGCCATGGAGGTCCTGATGCCCCTGACTTTGGACGGCGGTGCGGCCAGGCCGGCCAGCCAGCCATCCGTGGCGCCCCCAGGCGGCGGCGCCACTGTCACGGAATTGTCCACGGCCCTGGACACGGCAATGGTTCCCCTTGTTGGCCGCATCGCAGCTGGTGGTCCCATCCTGGCTGACCAGCAGGTGGAGGACGTTATGCCGCTCCCCCGGCAGCTGGTGGGCCAGGGTGAGCTGTTTATGCTCAGGGTGGCCGGGGATTCCATGGTGGACGCGGCCATCTGTGATGGTGACTGGGTAGTGGTCCGCCGCCAGGCGGATGCAGCCAACGGCGACATCGTCGCTGCCCTCCTCGACGACGAGGCCACCGTCAAGACGTTCCGGCAGCGTGACGGTCACACGTGGCTGCTCCCCCAGAACACCCAGTACGAGCCCATCCTCGGAGACCACGCCACCATCATGGGCAAGGTCGTGTCAGTGCTCCGGTCCCTGTAGCCAGGTTCCCCGCTGGGTAGCAGGCCCGGGCAGTGTTTAGGCCTGCGCAGGGTCAAACACTCCGCCCAGCCAAACACTGCCCTGCCCAGGGCATCAGGCGTTCTCGCCCGCAAGCCTCTCCAGGGCCGCGATTGCCGTCTTCCGGTCCGTTGTGGACCAGAACGGCGGCAGCGCTCCCCGGAGGAACCCGGCGTAGCGCTCGGTGGCCAGCCGGGAGTCAAGCACAGCCACCACTCCCTTGTCCCCCGTGGAGCGGATCAGCCGGCCTGCGCCCTGGGCGAGCCGGATGGCGGCATGGGTGGCCGAAACCGACATAAAGCCGTTTCCGCCAGCCTGTGCCACGGCCCGGGAACGCGCAGTCATAAGGGGATCGTCCGGCCGCGGGAATGGAATGCGGTCTATCACCACAAGCCGGCAGGAACCCCCAGGGACATCCACGCCCTGCCACAGGGACATGGTCCCGAACAGGCAGGTATCGGGCTCGTCGGCGAATTGCTTCACCAGGGCGGTCATGGTGGAGTCGCCCTGGCAGAGGACCGTCATGTCCAGCTTTGGGCGCAGTGCTTCGGCGGCTTCCTCTGCGGCGCGCCGGGAGGAGAACAGGCATAGTGCGCCGCCGCCGGAGGCACGGATAAGGGCCTCGAGCTCGTCCAGTGCTTCCGGGGATGCGCCCCTTCCGGGCTTCGGCAGGTGCCCGGCAACGTAAAGGATGCCCTGCTTGGGGTAGTCGAAGGGCGACCCCACGTCCACGCCTTTCCAGCGGGGGGCACCCTCACCCACGAGTCCCAGACCGCCGGCGGCGGGCTCAAACGCTGAACCGATGGCCAGCGTGGCAGAAGTCAGCACAACCGTATGCCCGGCGAACAGGCCCTCCCGCAGCCGCCCGGCCACGGACAGGGGCGCAACGTTGATCAAGGCCGGCGCCGTCTCATCCGGCTGGGAAAACCCCTGCGCTGGATCAAAGGAGCTGGCGCGGGAAAACCACACTACTTCGCGGTTCTCCCGGGCAGCGAGGAGCCGTTCGCAAAGTTCCAGGATGAGCATCAGGCGGGACCGCGCAAGCTGCCTCCCGCCGTCGGGCGCTGCATTGCCGTCCCCCTTCGAATCAGAAAGGGCGGCCCGGCAGGCATCGCGCAGCTGGTCCACGCAGTCCAGCTGTTCGTCATTCAGCCCGTTGGGCAGCAGTCCGTTCGGCACGCCGGCGAGGGCAAGTTCCAGGTTGGCGGCCGCGGCGTTGAGCGCGTCAACGGTGATGGCCGTGTGCTTGCGGGCACCGGCGGCAGCGGCATGGACCATTGCCACGGACAGCTGGCCGGAGACCGCCCCCGTGACCCGGTCCTGGAGTTCATGCGCCTCATCCACCACCACGACGTCGTACTCGGGCAGGACCGCAAGCCCCTCAAAGGCGCTGACGGCGAGCATCGCATGGTTCGTGACCACAACATCGGCCTCCGCAGCATCCTGGCGGGCAAGTTCACTGAAGCACTCTGCTGCCAGGGGGCACTTTTGGGCGCCGAGGCATTCCATGGACGTCACGGACACCTGGCGCCAGGCGCGGTCCGTCACGCCTGGCAGCAGCTCGTCCCGGTCGCCCGTGGCGGTCTTCTCCGCCCACTCCCGCAGGCGTACCACTTCCTTGCCCAGCTGGGACGAGGGTCCGCCAGCGGCTGCCGCGAAGTGCGGCACACTGGTGTCCTCGCCCAGGCTGAACAGCTGGCCTTCCGCCGGTTCCTCGCTGGGAAAGCCGCCTTCCAGCTTGTGCCGGCAGACATAGTTGGACCGCCCCTTGACCAGGGCCACCTTGACCGGCCTGTCCAGGGCGGGAGTAATGGCTTTGAGCAGCCGGGGCAGGTCCCGGCCAACGATCTGCGTCTGGAGCGCAAGCGTGGCCGTGGACACCAGGGCAGGCTTGTTGCTTTCCAGGGCGTGGGCGATGAGGGGTATCAGGTAGGCCAGCGACTTGCCGGTGCCCGTGCCTGCCTGGACCAGGAGGTGGTCCCCCGTTCCCAGCGCACGGGCCACCTGCCTGGCCATCTCATGCTGGCCCTCACGGCTTTGTCCGCCCATGCCGGCAACGGCCCGGTCGAGCAGTTCGATCACGAACTGCTCGCCGGCCGTCTCCGTGGCTTCAGGGGCCACGACGTCAGTCATTGCTGACGAAGGGTTCCAGTTCGGCCGCAAAGCCTTCCCGGACCATCACCACGGCCCGGGTGCCTTCCTCCACGTGGTCCACGCTGATGATCTCGGCGTCAGATTCGTGGAGTTTGCTGAGCAGGTCTCCGCGATCGTACGGGATGAGCAGCTCCAGCTTGACCCCTGGCCTGGGAATGGCGTCACTGATCGCCTTGAGCAGCTCCGCGATGCCCTGTCCCGTGCGTGCGGACACCACTACGTGCCGCGGCTCGCGCTGCCTGAGCCGTTCCACCACGAAGGGATCGGCCGCGTCGGCTTTGTTGAGCACGATGATCTCTGGCACCTTGCGGGCGTCCACTTCGCTGAAGACCTTGCGGACCGCAGCTATCTGCCCTTCCGGGTCCGGGTGCGATACGTCCACCACGTGGAGGATGAGGTCCGCGTCTGCAACTTCCTCCAGCGTGGAGCGGAACGCCTCCACCAGCTGCGTAGGCAGCGACCGGACGAAGCCCACAGTGTCCGCGAGCGTGTAGCCCAGCCCGTCCGCGGTCTCCGCCTTGCGGACAGTCGGGTCCAAGGTAGCGAATAGTGCGTTCTCCACCAGGACGCCGGCGTCGGTCAGGCGGTTGAGCAGCGAGGACTTGCCCGCGTTGGTGTAGCCGGCGATCGCAACGGACGGCACGGAATTACGACGGCGGTTGGCCCGCTTGGTCTCGCGTGCCGGCTTCATCGCGGCGATCTCGCGCCGCAGCTTGGCCATCCGGGTGCGGATGCGACGGCGGTCCAGCTCGATCTTCGTTTCACCAGGACCACGCGAGCCCATGCCGGCCGCGGCGCCACCCACCTGCCCGCCGGCCTGGCGGGACATCGACTCGCCCCAGCCACGAAGGCGCGGCAGGAGGTATTCGAGCTGCGCCAGCTCCACTTGCGCCTTGCCTTCGCGGCTCTTGGCGTGCTGGGCGAAGATATCCAGGATCAGGGCTGTCCGGTCGATGACCTTGACCTTGACGATGTCCTCCAGGCCACGGCGCTGCGAGGGTGCGAGCTCGGCATCCACAACAACAGTGTCCGCGCCGGTGGACATCACGATGTCCCGGAGCTCAAGCGCTTTGCCAGAGCCCAGGAACGTTCCGGGGTCCGGCTTGTCACGGCGCTGGACCAGTCCGTCCAGGACTTCGGAGCCGGCAGTTTCGGCAAGGGCGGCGAGTTCCCGCAGCGAGTTCTCGGCGTCGGCCAGCGTGCCTTCGGACCAGAGCCCCGCCAGGACAACGCGCTCAAGGCGCAGCTGGCGGTACTCGACCTCAGTGACGTCTTCCAGTTCGGTGGACAGTCCTGCGGTACGGCGCAGGGCGCGGCGTTCCTCGAGGTCCTGCTGGTCGCCGTCGTACGTTGAATGTTCTTCGTCCAAGCGGGAAATTGCCTGGGCTTTGCCGAACACTGACTTTCCGTCGCTGCCCTTCGCCTCGCCGCTGTGCGGGCTGGGGGTCCTGGCCGGTACGTCCTTGGAGAGAATCCGGTCAATGACAGCCTGGATTTCCTCGGGACTCATGTCCTGGGCGGCTGGATCTGATCCGGTGTTGGGCTGGCTGGTCATGGTCTCCTTAGAAGATTCGGCAGTTCCAGAATAGTGCCGATTGCTGGTGGTTGGGGAAGTATTCGCGGTGGGCTGACGGCCTGCGGTCATCCAAGCCTCCTGGCTTGCTGGGCCGGCGCTGCGGATGGCAGCACTGGCAGAGGTGCCACATATTGATTTGTGGCGGAGAAGGGAAAAGCCGGAAAACGGCGATAAGTCCAGCAGGAAGCTGACTTTCGAGTGTGTCCGGCGACCAGAACAGGCGGATTCCGCCTGGTCCGGTGCACGCAGCGGAAGATTCGGAGAAACCGCATCGCTGGGTGGGACATGCTGTCGCTTGAGGACAGGCTTCGGGACGGGCGTGGCCCGTGCCGGCTACTCGAAGATCAGGAACATGCCCTCCAGCGTAGCAGAGGGCCATACCCGCGGTTTCCCTTTACGCTGCAAGGGGAACTACTCTGGCCAGTTATGGAGTCCGCACATTATTTCAGCGCAACACCCGCCGGCCCTTTCACCCGCAAGCCCCTGGCTGTTGAGCTCGCCGGGCAGACGCGCAGGCTGCAGACTTCCTCCGGCATCTTCAGCCCCGACGGGATCGACAAAGGCACGGCGATCCTGCTCAGCGAGGTTCCCGCTCCCGCACCCCAGGGAAACCTCCTGGACATCGGCTGCGGCTGGGGACCCATTGCCCTGACCATGGCCCTCAAGGCGCCCTCCGCCCGGGTCTACGCCGTGGACGTCAACGAGCGCTGCATCACGCTGACGAACGAGAACGCCGCAGCACTGGGGCTTGCCAACGTGACAGCCAGCACCCCCGACGCCGTGGATCCCGAGCTGCGCTTTGACACGATCTGGTCCAATCCGCCCATCCGGATCGGCAAGGACGAACTGCACTCACTGCTGAAGCTGTGGATTCCGCGCCTGGCTCCGGGCGGGACGGCCTGGCTGGTGGTGCAGAAGAACCTCGGGGCCGACTCGCTTCAGCGGTGGCTTGCAGCTGAACTGGACGAATCGTTCACGGTCAGCCGGGAGTCCACCTCGAAGTCGTTCCGGATCCTGAAGGTCAGGAAAGCGTCCCGTTTGCCACAATAACTGCCGGACCGCTGAGCTCCACGTGTTCGTGGCCTCCTGGACCGGCGAAGAACTTGACTCCCACCACGCCTCCGGGAACGTGGACGCGCCAGGCGTCCGGGGCTTCCGCGCCCGCCCAGTGGCGGATGGCCACAGCGGCGGCGCAGGCACCCGTTCCGCAGGACTGGGTCTCCCCCACGCCGCGTTCATGCACGCGCATTGTTACCGAGCCGACGCCGTCGTGGACCAGCGGCTCGGACGGAACCACGAATTCCACGTTGGTCCCGTTGGCCGGGACGGGGTCAACCACGGGCGCGGTGAACAGCCGTGTTCCCGCGAGTTCGGAAAGCTCGGCGAGGGCAACAACCGTGTGCGGGTTGCCCATGCTGACGGAAAGGGCCGGGCGTGGAACCTCCAGGCCCTCGGCCGTCACCAGTGAGTCCATGGCTTTGGCCGTGGCCTCGCCCGGGAAGATGAACTCCCAGGGACCCATGTCCACGGCATAGCCTTCGCCCGTCCGCACCACGGTTTTGACCCCGGCCCGTGTACCAATGGTGAGGGCGCCGCCGTCGGGCAGCTCGATCAGGCCCTCGGTCCGGAGGAAATGGACAAAAACGCGGACGCCATTGCCGCACATTTCGGACAGCGAGCCGTCCCCGTTGCGGTAGTCCATAAACCATTCGGCGTCGGGGGCGGCAGCCAGCAGCTCGCGGCCTTCCGGGAGGAACCGCGACGGAACTGCCCGGATGAGGCCGTCCCCGCCGATCCCGCGGTGCCGGTCGCACAGGGCTGCAACTGCTTCGGCCGTGATGGTGTGGACGCCTTCGGGATCAGCCACCAGGACGAAGTCATTGCCGGTGCCGTGCCCCTTGGAGAAGCGGAGCCCGCTCAGGGTGCTGAAGGCCGGCTCGGTGGTTTCTGCGAGGGTTGTGTCCATGGTTCCAAGGGTACCGGCCGTGCGGTGCAGCCCTAAAAACGGCAGAGCCCCACTGCTGCGGCCAACAAGGCCGGATCCTGCCAGTCCAGCCAGTGGATGCGCGGGTCGGCCCGGAACCAGGTGAGCTGGCGCCGGGCGAACTGGCGGGTGGCCACGATGGTGTCCTCCGCGGCCTCGGGAACGGTCCATTCGCCGTCGATAACACGCAGGAACTGCGAGTATCCCAGGGCGCGGGGGGCAGTCTTCCCCTGCCGCAGCCCGCGGGCGTCCAGCCGTTGGACCTCGGCGAGCAGGCCGGCGTCCACCATGCTGTGCACGCGTCGGGCAAGCCGGTCCCGAAGCGCCTCACGGTCCACCGCCAGGCCTACCTGGACGGCAGGCTGGAAGTACTCGCGCTGCGGCATGAAGGAACTGAACGGCCGTCCGGTGAGCTGGTGGACCTCCAGGGCGCGGATAATCCTCCGGTCATCTGACAGCCGGCCGGCGGACACCGGATCCACCTCACGCAGCCGCTCCAGCAGCACCGCGGTCCCCTGGTCGGCGAGTTCGGATTCCAGGCTTTGGCGTACCCGCGGATCAGTGCCCGGGAATTCGAGGACGTCCAGGGCGGCCCGCACGTAGAGGCCGGAGCCGCCGGCCAGGATGGCGCGCTTGCCGCGGGCGTGAATGTCCGTGATGAGCTCCCGGGCCTGCTGCTGGAACTGCGACACGCTGGCTTCCTGGGTTACTTCCAGGATGTCCAGTAGGTGGTGGGGAACGCCCTTGCGTTCAGCGTCGGTGATTTTTGCCGTGCCAATGTCCATGCCCCGGTAGAACTGCATGGCGTCGGCATTGATGACTTCGCCGTCCAGTTCCAGGGCAAGGTTGACGGCAAGGTCAGACTTGCCGGACCCAGTGGGACCAACGACGGCGATGACAGGCGGTGAGCCCACCGGTCAGCGGGTGCGGACGGGCAACGAGGGCATGCCCAGCGATACGCCCTTGCCGCCGGCACCGGACCCCGGTGCCGGTGCTCCGCAGGAGTCTGCCTGCGACCTGTCCCAGGCGTCACCGGCGCGGGAACGGCGAAGGCTGTAATCTCCGGGGGCGGGATCGGCGACGAGGTGGAAAGCTGCGGCCTCGGTGATGGTGACTGTGACCAGGTCTCCTGGCCGCGGCGCAGGCGCACCCTCAGGGACCGAGAAGTGCACAAGCCGCTGGTCCTGGGAACGGCCGGAGAGCCTGTGCGTCTCCCCTGCCTTCCGTCCGGACTGCGCCGTGACCATGACCTCAACCCGGCGTCCGAGCTGGCGCCGGTTCTCCTCCGCCGCAATCCGGTCCTGAAGGGCGGTCAGGCGCTCGAACCGTTCCTGCACCACGGCCTTGGGCAGCTGGTCCGGCAAGTCAGCGGCGGGTGTGCCCGGGCGCTTGGAGTACTGGAACGTGAAGGCGGTGGCGAAGCGTGACTTCTCCACCACGTCCAGTGTTGCCTGGAAATCCTCTTCGGTTTCGCCGGGGAACCCCACAATGATGTCGGTGGAGATTGCCGCGTGCGGGATTTTGTCGCGCACTTTGTCCAGGATGCCCAGAAATTTGCTGGACCGGTAGGAACGCCGCATGTCCCGAAGTACTTTGTCCGACCCCGACTGCAGCGGCATGTGCAGCTGCGGCATCACGTTGGGGGTCTCGGCCATGGCATCAATGACGTCGTCCGTGAACGCGGCGGGGTGCGGGCTGGTGAAGCGGACGCGTTCCAGGCCTTCGATGTCCCCGCAGGCCCGGAGGAGCTTGGAGAAGGCCTGCCGGTCGCCGAACTCCACACCGTAGGAGTTGACGTTCTGGCCCAGGAGGGTGACTTCGATGGCGCCGTCGTCCACTAGCGCCTGGATCTCAGCAAGGATGTCTCCGGGCCGGCGGTCTTTCTCCTTTCCGCGGAGGGCGGGCACGATGCAGAAGGTGCAGGTGTTGTTGCAGCCCACGGAAATGGACACCCAGCCTGAGTAGACGGAGTCCCTCTTGGTGGGCAGCGTGGACGGGAAGACGTCCAACGACTCCAGGATCTCCAGCTGCGCCTCGTTGTTGTGCCGCGCACGTTCCAGCAGTGCGGGCAGGGCCCCAACATTATGGGTGCCGAAGACGGCATCCACCCAGGGCGCCTTCTTCAGGATGGTTTCCCTGTCCTTCTGCGCCAGGCAGCCGCCCACCGCGATCTGCATGCCCGGATTTGCGGCCTTCACCGGAGCCAGGATGCCGAGGTTGCCGTAGAGCTTGTTGTCGGCGTTCTCCCGGACCGCACACGTGTTGAACACCACGATGTCGGCCTGCTCATCCTCCGCAGGCACATACCCTGCGTCCTCCAGCATGCCGGCCATCCGCTCTGAGTCATGGACGTTCATCTGGCAGCCGAACGTACGCACCTGGTAGGTGCGGGGCTTGGAGGCACCGGCTTGCGGGGCAGCTTCAGCTTCTGAGGAGGGGGCGGTACCGGAAAGGGGGGAAGGGATGGTCAAACTCACCTGTTAAGGGTACCGGTTTTACAGGTTGGCACGGTCGGGTCCGGCGCAGGACTCCAGGACCTCGTTGACGATCCGGAACGCCTGCGAGGGCTGATAGCCCTTGCGGGCCAGCATGGATGCCAGCCGCCGGGTCGCCTTGTCCCTCTCAGCCCGGTCCTGGAAATCCGTTCCCGGGCGGAGCTTCCGCTCCACGAGCTGCCGTGCGGCGGCTTCCTCATCCGCATCCGTCAGCTGTTCCAACGCTGCCGCCGCAGTGTCCTGGTCGATGCCCTTTTCCGCGAGTTCACGTCGAAGAGCTCCCTTCGCCAGCTTCCGCGACTGGGACCGGCTCCTCACCCACATGTCCGCAAAGTCGGCGTCGTTGATCAGGCGTGCTTCCTGGAACCTGTCCAGGACTGCCTCGGCGACGTCGTCCGGGATGTTCCGCTCGGCTAGTTTCCTGGCAAGCTGCAGCCGGCTCTTCGCCGAAGCAGTCAGTTGCCGGTAGACGATGTTCTGCGCAACGGACACCGGATCCGCCTCGGCATCCCCGGCAATAGAGGAACCTGGATCCGGGTCGTCCTGGAACGCGCCGCCATGTGAAACGCCGCGCCGCCCGCCGGCTTTCGCACGGCGGGGACGCGGAGTGTCAAAATCCGTCAACTGCTAGAACCCGTCAACGGCTTTCAGCTTCGGGGAGTCCTTGGACTCCGGCTCTGCAGGCTTGACGCCCACGCCGAGCTTTTCCTTGATCAGCCGCTCAAGTTCGGCAGCAAGCTCTGGGTTGTCCCGGAGGAACCTGCGGGAGTTTTCCATACCCTGGCCGAGCTGGTCGCCGTCGTAGGTGAACCAGGAGCCGGACTTCTTGATGATGCCGTGCTCCACACCCATGTCGATGATGCCGCCCTCACGGGAAATGCCCTGGCCGTAGATGATGTCGAATTCGGCCACTTTGAAGGGCGGAGCCATCTTGTTCTTGACAATCTTCGCCTTGGTCCGGTTGCCGACGGAATCGGCGCCTTCCTTCAGGGTCTGGATGCGACGGACGTCGATACGGATGGAGGCGTAGAACTTCAGGGCCTTACCACCGGTGGTGGTTTCCGGGGAGCCGAAGAAAACGCCGATCTTCTCGCGGAGCTGGTTGATGAAGATCGCGGTGGTCTTGGTCTGGCTCAGGCGCCCGGTGATCTTACGCAGGGCCTGGCTCATGAGGCGGGCCTGGAGGCCGACGTGGCTGTCACCCATGTCGCCTTCGATTTCGGCACGCGGCACCAGCGCAGCGACGGAGTCGATCACGATGACATCCAGCGAGCCCGAGCCCACCAGCATGTCCATGATTTCCAGTGCCTGCTCGCCGGTGTCCGGCTGGGAAACGAGGAGGGCGTCGGTGTCCACGCCAAGCTTCGCGGCGTATTCAGGATCCAGGGCGTGCTCGGCGTCAATGAAGGCGGCAATCCCGCCCAGGCGCTGGGCATTGGCCACGGCATGGAGGGCCACGGTGGTCTTACCGGACGATTCCGGCCCGTAGATTTCAACAACGCGGCCACGGGGAAGGCCGCCGATTCCCAAAGCAACATCCAGGGCAATGGATCCGGTGGGGATGACCTCGATCGGGGCCCGGACTTCATCGCCGAGCCGCATGACCGAGCCTTTACCGAACTGCTTGTCGATCTGGGCCAGCGCTGCTTCGAGCGCTTTTGCACGATCCGGGGCTGCCGCCATGGTTCACACCTCTAATGCTTTCTCGCTTTGGAGTGGCCTCAGCGGCCGTTTATTGGTCATCTCTGACGCTACTGGGACCCACTGACATTCCGGCCGGGTGAGGGCGGCTATGTGGATAACCCGCTATGAAAAGCATAGCTTTACCCGAACAGGTATTCGAACAACCGCACGGCGTGTCAGGAGAAACCGGCTAGTCCGTGCGGGGCTTGATGTCCCGGCCCAGCCGGCGCTCCGCGGGAACATCCTGCACATCACAGAGGGCCAGCCACACCCTGCGGGGCTCTATGCCGGCGGCAAGCGCCTGGTCCGCGGTACGCCCGCCCACCCCTGCCAGGACAAGGGTGCTGCTGAGGACCCGCGAGTACCCGGCGCCGAATTCGTCGTCCATGAGTCGCCAATAATCGCTGATTCGCACCAGAAAAGTCTCTCATGATCCCGCGCACTAGAATTGTTGCCATGAGCAACTCCCCTGATGTCCCGTCCCTGCAGGGCCGCCACGACGAGGCCACCGTGGACGCCGCGGTGCAGAACGTGGAACACCAGATCAGTCTTTTCTGGCGGCGCGCAAGGTCGATCTCCAACCAGCTTTCCCGCCAGGTGCATCCGGATATGGAACCTGCGGCGTACGGCCTCCTGACGGTCATCCGCCGGGAGGGGCCGATCCGCCTTACCGACCTGGCGATGAACATCGGCGTCGGAAAGCCTTCCGTCAGCCGGCAGATTGCTTTCCTGGAGAGCCTGGGGCTCGTGTCCAAGGAGGCTGATCCCCTGGACGGACGGGCGCAGGCCATCCGCCTGACACCCAAGGGCGAGGAAAAGATGCATCAGGTCCAGGACGCCCGGCGGCAGGTGTTCCGCGAACGCCTGGGTGAATGGCCGGTTGAGGAACTGGAGGAACTGGCCCGCTGCATGGCCAAGCTGAACTCCACCTACGAGCGTGACGGCTTCCCGAAGGACGGCACGGCGCCTGCCGGGGAAGACAAGTAGCAGAAAATGCACTGAAGCCCCCGGCCGCGGCCGGGGGCTTCAGTGCATTACGTTCCGGGAGCCGTCTTTCGGCGGGACCCTACCGGGCGCCGGAAAGAAGGCCCGTGGACAGTTCGTCGTTAAGTTCAGTGTTGAGGTCGCGCTCAAGGTCGCGGCCGTAACGCTGGGAGAATTCCTGGGGAACGGTGTCCGGAACGGCAACGCCTTCTGCAACGGCCACCCTGTCGCTCACTTCGCGGAGCATGCTGGACAACGGAACGTCCAGGGCCGAGCAGATCGAAGACAGCAGCTCGGATGATGCTTCCTTCTGGCCGCGCTCCACTTCACTGAGGTAACCCAGGGAGACACGGGCGCTGTGCGAAACTTCACGGAGCGTACGCCCCTGACGCTGGCGGACATCGCGCAGGACATCACCAATTTCGTGACGAAGTACAACCATCTTGCGCTCCTTCTGTTCGCTCTTGCCCTGATCGGCGAGGCCCACATCCTTCCAGCGGACAACGCCGTTTACGGATACGGGCTGCTTTACCATCTGTATCGCCTTGCTCCCTCATTGGTCAGGTCCGCCCCAAGGCGAACCGTCGTGGTCATTTCATCCTAGGCGCCTCCGCTCTTCGGAAGCGACACAAAGTAATAACTAATCGGTACCGGCTTTTGTTCCCGCCAACTTTACGCCCAGTAACTTCGGGGCGGCAGGCCCTACCCGGACAGGGCTTCGAGGAGCCTTTCCAAGGCCGCACCGCACGCCTGTCCGCGGATCTCGGCACGGCTTCCCGAGAAGGAGTATTCAAAGGCCGAGGTCCCGGCTGCGGTGGCTATGCCGATGTAGACGGTGCCGACGGGCTTTCCGTCGTGTGCTTCGGGCCCGGCAACGCCGGTGGTGGAGACGCCGATGTCAGCGTCGAGGACGGTCCGGGCTCCTGCCGCCATGGCCGCCGCGACGTCCGGGTCCACGGATCCGGCGCGCGCCAGCAGCACGGGCGGAACATCCAGGACCTTTTCCTTGACGGAGTTCTGGTACGCAACCACCCCGCCCTGCAGGATGCCGGAGGCGCCGGGGGTATCGGCAAGGACGGCGGACACCATGCCCGCGGTCAATGATTCGGCCGTGGCCACGGTCCGCCCCGCGTCGAGCGCCTGACGGACCGCCTCAGCGGACAGATGGTGGAGATTGGTCATGCTGGCTCCTGGCCTTTATCGCTGCGTGCCTGCAGCTTTCCCTTGGCCCGGATCCGCAGCGCCTCCACTACGTACTCCACGCCCGTCCACACCGTGATCACCACAGCGGCCATCATCACCGCGAACGCCACCCACACCAGCCACGGGGCAAAAGAACCAAGCGGCAGGAGGTAGAGGAAGATCGCTGCGGTCTGGACAACCGTCTTGAGCTTGCCGCCGCGGGAGGCCGGGATAACGCCGTAGCGGATCACAAAGAAGCGCAGGGCGGTGACGCCCCATTCCCGGACTAGGATCAGGACGGTGACCCACCATGGCAGTTCGCTGAGCACCGACAGCATCACCAGCGCCGAACCGATAAGGAGCTTATCGGCAATGGGGTCAGCGATCTTGCCGAAGTCAGTCACGAGGTTCCGGCTCCTGGCGATGTCGCCGTCGAGCTTGTCCGTGTAAATGGCGACGGCGAACGCAAGGACCGCTGCCCAGCGCCACACGCCTGCCTCACTGCGCAGCCCAGGGGCGTCCGCGATGAGGAACCAGACAAAAAACGGCACCAGCGCGATGCGGATCATGGTCAGGATGTTGGGAAGGTTCCAGACCCCGGCACGGCCCGGGCCGGCGGCGGTTGCATCGGTGCTAGTCACGTTCCTAGGCTACAGTCCCCGGGCTAACGCCCGGTCAGGGACCAGGCGTCTTCGGAGCCGTCCTCGTCGTCATAGCCGCCGGGCGGGGAATCCGAGCCGTCGTAATATTCGACGTTCTGCTTCCGCTGGTCCAGGTCTGCGGCCACCAGGTCTTCGGCGTAGCCGCCCTGGGCGATGTTGGCGTTGGCGTTCTCGCTCAGCGCGGCGGTCTGCGAGTCTGGTGCTGCCGGGGCTTCCTGGCCCTTCATGGCGGCAAGGACGGGCGCGAGGTCGTCCGGTTTGACCAGGACGTCCCTGGCCTTGGAGCCTTCGGAGGGGCCAACCACTCCGCGTGACTCCAGCAGGTCCATCAGCCGTCCGGCCTTGGCGAAGCCGACACGCAGCTTGCGCTGCAGCATCGACGTTGAGCCGAACTGCGTGGTGACCACCAGTTCGGTGGCCTGCAGCAGGACTTCGAGGTCGTCCCCGATGTCGTCGTCGATCTGCTTCTTGGGCGCTTCGGCGGCGACGTCGTCGCGGTAGGTGGCCTGGAGCTGTCCCTTGACGTGCTCGACCACCTTGTGGATTTCGGATTCCGTGACCCACGCACCCTGGACGCGCATCGCCTTGGAGGCCCCCATGGGCAGGAACAGGGCGTCACCCTGGCCGATAAGCTTTTCGGCCCCGGGCTGGTCCAGGACCACCCGGGAGTCGGTCACCGAGGAGGTGGCGAAGGCCATGCGTGAGGGGACGTTCGCCTTGATGAGGCCGGTCACTACATCCACGGACGGCCGCTGGGTTGCCAGGACCAGGTGGATGCCGGCCGCCCGGGCCAGCTGGGTGATGCGGACAATTGAGTCTTCAACATCCCTCGGAGCCACCATCATCAGGTCGGCGAGCTCGTCCACGATCACCAGCAGGTACGGGTAGGGGCGGATGACGCGCTTGGAGTCCACCGGCGGCTGGACCTTGCCGGCGCGGACAGCCTTGTTGAAGTCGTCGATGTGCTTGAAGCCGTAGTTGGCGAGGTCGTCATAGCGGGCGTCCATCTCGCGGACAACCCACTGGAGCGCCTCGGCGGCCTTCTTCGGGTTGGTGATGATGGGGGTGATGAGGTGCGGGACGCCCTCATACGCCGTGAGTTCCACGCGCTTGGGGTCCACCATGACCATGCGCACCTCATCGGGGGTGGCGCGCATCAGGATGGAGGTGATCATCGAGTTCACGAAAGATGATTTACCGGCACCGGTGGCACCGGCCACCAGCAGGTGGGGCATCTTGGCGAGGTTGGCCACCACGTAGCCGCCCTCCACGTCCTTGCCCACGCCCATCACCATCGGGTGGTCCGTCCGGCGGGCGTTCTGGCTGCGGAGGACGTCGCCCAGGGAGACGGTTTCGCGGTCGGTGTTGGGGATTTCGATGCCGATGGCGGACTTGCCCGGGATGGGGCTGAGGATGCGCACGTCGCTGGACGCCACGGCGTAGGAGATGTTCTTGGACAGGGCGGTGACCCGTTCCACCTTGGTTCCCGGGGCCAGCTCGATCTCGTACCGGGTCACGGTGGGGCCGCGGCTGAAGCCGGTGACCGTGGCGTCGACGTTGAACTGCTGCAGGGTGTCCGTGAGGGCTGCGACGACGGCGTCGTTCGCTTCCGTGCGCTCCTTCGGGATGGATCCGGGGGTCAGGTAGTCCGAGGCCGGGAGCGTGTAGGTGACGTCGCCGGCGAGGGACAGCTGCTCGGTGCGCTGCGGGATGGGAACAGGCGGCGGCGCGGGTGCCACGGGATTGGAAGGCACAGTGGGCGCGGCGGCCGGCTTTGCCGCCGGCGGGGCCATGCCGGGGGTGATCATGGGGATGGCTTCGGTGGCGTTTTCCCCTGGGGAGGCGGGGGCACCTGCGCCCAGTCCCTGGGCTGCCTTGATCTTTTCGACGGCGATTTCTGCCTGGGTGGGGCGGCGGACACCAGGCGCCGGGCGCGCCTCCGCTCCTCCCTTTGCGTCGTCGTCGTCGATCACTGCGTGCTCGAAGGCTTCGTCGCCCACGTAGCCTTCCAGGCCGGCGTCGCTGTCTTCCTCATCCTTGCCAAAGAAGCGCCGCTTCTTCTTCCTGGCGTTCTTGGCGGGCGCGGCCGCCGGGGTCCGTTCCAGGTAGCTGCGGTCATGCTTGTCCCGGTCCTGCTCATCCAGCAGGTCGATGCCCATGAGGTGTTCGTAGGCGGCATGCAGCCTGCGCGGGATCGCAGTGAACGGGGTGGCGGTGATGATCAGCAGTGAGACGAACGCCAGCAGGGAGTAGAGCACCAAAGGGACAGCGGAATGGATGGCGGCCAGGGGCGAGGCGGCGAGGAACCCGAGCATTCCACCCGCCTGGCGGAGCCCGTCAAAACCCTGGGCAACGGTGGGCTCCCCGCCCAGGATGTGCGCCAGCCCGCAGCCGGCGAACGTCATGATCAGGAAGCCGATGCCAACCCTGTTGTTGCCACGGCCGTCGGATGGCTGGCGGAAGAGCCGGAACGCGCAGACAAACAGCATGAGCGGAAGCAGCAGGGAGATCCAGCCGAATGTCCCGTTGACCACGGCATACACGGCGTCCGGGAACCAGCCCGTGAGGCCCCACCAGGCGAAGGTGGCGATGAAGATCCCAAGTGCCAGGTTGAACAGGGCCGCGCCGTCCCGGCGGTCCTCTGCCGGCAGGTCGCTGACGTCATGGCCGATGCGCCGAACGCCTCCGCCCACCAGGTGGCCGAGGCCCAACCACGCGCCGCCCACCACGCGCAGCAGCCACGGCTGGTGGTGCTCGACGGCGGGCAGCTGGCGGGTGCGGGCCGTGCTGGAGGAGCCGCCGGCACGCCCGGATTTGGCGGCCGCAGAGCCAGCGCCGCGGCCGGAGGAGCTGCCGGTTTTGCTGCCGGCGCGGCCCCTGCTGGATCCATTGGGCGCGGAAGTAGTACGAGTGGCCATAGTAGCCACGGTACCCGAACTGGGCCGGATTTCCGGGGATTTGGGTGCCGCCGGTCCCCGGTTTGCGGCCCTTAAACGCCGCGGCCCCGCGGTCCCGTTGGGAACGGGAGCGCGGGCCGGTACAGGCGGCCGATGTTAGGCCTCGAGCACCACGGGAATGATCATGGGCTTGCGGCGCAGCTTGCGGTTGACCCAGGTGCCCACCACGCGGCGGACCACCTGCTGGAGCTGGTGGCTGGTGTGGTCCGCGTGGTTGAGGACGGCTTCCTCCAGCGCGGCGTTGATCTTGGGGATGATGTCGTCGAAGACGGAATCATCTTCTGCCACGCCGCGGGCGTGGATCTCCGGCCCGGACACCACCTTGCCGGTGGCCCGGTGGATGACCGTGATGATGGAGATGAACCCTTCGTCGCCGAGGATCCGGCGGTCCTTGAGGTCGGCGTCGGTGATCTCGCCCACGCTGGAGCCGTCCACGTAGATGAAGCCGACTTCCACCTGTCCCACCACGTCAGCGCGGTGGTCCTTGAGGTCGATGACCGTGCCGTTGTCGGCGAGGATGACGCTTGCTTCGGGAACGCCGGACTCGATGGCGATCTTGCCGTTGGCGATGAGGTGGCGGGTTTCACCGTGCACCGGCATGGCGTTCAGCGGCTCGAGGATGTTGTAGCAGTACAGGAGCTCCCCCGCCGCGGCATGGCCGGAGACGTGCACCTTGGCGTTGCCCTTGTGGATCACGTCGGCGCCCAGCTTCAGCAGCCCGTTGATGATCCGGAAGACGGCGTTCTCGTTGCCGGGGATGAGGCTCGAGGCGAGGATGACGGTGTCGCCGTCGCCCACCACCACCCGGTGGTCGCCGTTGGCCATCCGGGACAGGGCGGCCATGGGCTCGCCCTGGGAACCGGTGGACATCAGCACCACGCGGTTGTCCGGCAGGTTGTCGATGTTCTTGATGTCGACGATGAGGCCCGCCGGGACGTCCAGGTAGCCAAGTTTTTCGGCAATGGCCATGTTGCGGACCATGGAGCGGCCTACGAAGGCCACTTTGCGGTTGTGCTTGGCGGCTGCGTCCAGGACCTGCTGGACTCGGTGCACGTGCGAGGAGAAGGACGCGACAATGATGCGCTTGGTGGCCTGGCCGAAAAGACGTTCCAGCGTGGGGCCGATTTCCTTTTCGGCAGTGGTGAATCCCGGGACGTCCGCATTGGTGGAGTCGGACATAAAGAGGTCCACGCCTTCCTCGCCGAGCTTGGCGAAGTGGCGGAGGTCCGTGATGCGTCCGTCCAGTGGAAGCTGGTCCATCTTGAAGTCGCCGGTGTGCAGCACAGTGCCGCCGGCTGTCCGGATGAACACCGCCAGGGCGTCGGGAATGGAGTGGTTGACGGCCACGAACTCACATTCGAAGGGGCCGAACTTCTCCACCTGCCCTTCCTCAACCGTGAGCGTGTAAGGCCGGATGCGGTGCTCCTGCAGTTTCGCCTCAATCAGGGCGAGGGTGAGCTGGGAGCCCACAAGCGGGATGTCGTTGCGGCGCCGGAGCAGGTACGGAACGGCTCCGATGTGGTCTTCGTGTCCGTGGGTAAGGACCACGGCCACGACGTCGTCCAGCCGGTCCTCGATGTAGGAGAAATCGGGCAGGATCAGGTCAACGCCGGGCTGGGTTTCCTCGGGGAAGAGGACGCCGCAGTCCACGATCAGCAGCTTGCCGTCGATCTCGAACACGGCCATGTTCCGGCCGATCTCCCCCAGTCCGCCCAGCGGAACAATCCGGAGCGTTCCCTGCGGCAGGCGGGGAGGGGTGACAAGGCCGGTAAGGGCAGTTTGGGTCATATTGCACTACTTTCCAGGCGGAAGGGTGCTGGTCTTACTCCTCAGGAAAAGACCAGCCCCGCTTCCGCCAAATCCCCGCGGATGGTTTCGATCTCGGCTTCGTCCGGCTCCACGAGGGGCAAACGGACAATCGAGTTGGGCAGGACTCCCTGCCATTTAAGAATCTGTTTGGCCGCAACGGCCCCTTGGACCCGCGTCATGGTGGCGCGTACTACGGGCAGGAGTTCAAAGTTGATCTTCCGGGCGGTGCTGAGGTCGTTCGTGTTGACGGCGTCGATGAGCTCACGGAAGCGGCGTGTGGCCACGTGCGTCGTTACGCCCACGAGTCCGACGGCGCCCAGGGCCATCCACGGAAGGGTCAGTCCGTCGTCTCCGGAATAGAACAGGAGGTCCGTCTCGGCCATGACGCGGGCGGCAGCGACGAAGTCGGCCTTGGCATCCTTCACAGCCACGATGTTCGGGTGCTGGGCAAGCCGGATCATAGTGTCGGGCTCGATGGGGATGGAGGAGCGGCCGGGAATGTCGTACAGCATGACGGGTACGTCCACAACGTTGGCGATGGTTTCGAAGTGCGCGCGGACACCGGCCTGGCTTGGCTTGTTGTAGTAAGGCGTCACCAGGAGGAGGCCGTCGACGCCGAGGGCTGCTGCCTGCTGGGACAGGTGGACCGAGTGGGCGGTGTCATTGGTGCCCGTGCCGGCGATGATCGCAGCCCGGCCGCCGACCGCGTCCTTGACGGCGCGGAACATGCCGAGGTTTTCCTCGTCGGTGAGGGTGGAGGTTTCGCCTGTGGTTCCGGTGACCACCAGGCCGTCGCAGCCGTCGTCCACCAGCTTGCTGGCCAGGGCTGCGGCCTGCTCATAATCCACTGCGCCGTCCTTGGTGAACGGTGTGACCATGGCGGTCAGAAGAGTACCAAGGGCAGGGAGATGCGCGGATGTGTCAGCCATGGAAAAAACGTTACCCTGTCCGGCGCTGGTTAGGACAATGCCCGGGGCGTGATGCACGTCAAATAACCGACTGGCTTCGCCTCCGACACGCCGGCGGCGCCCCCACCGTCCACCATTTTCCGGGCACTGACGCGGCCGCCGGGCCCACGGGCCACAAAGCCCGTGGCCGGAAAGCCGACGGCCGCCGAACGTAGCAACCGGAGCTGCCGGCGGCAATGAAGCGATGCGCCGCCGAACCACGACCGGAGCAGCCGGCGGTCAGGAAGCGGATGCACCGGCCGTCAGGAAGCGATGCGCCGCCGACCCTGATGCCCTGAGCTGCCGCAGGTCAGGAGGCGGAGTGCCGGGCAGGGCGGGCTGCCTCCGCCGGCGCCTGGCACTCCGGCGGGTGGCAATACCGTCCGACGGCGGCCTGGCGCAGGTCCTCGGCCCAGGATGACAGCCGCTGGGCGGCCCTGACGTAGTGGAAGAGCTCTACGGGCGTGAGGGCATCGATGTCCGTCTCGGCGAGGCGCCGTGCCAGCTCTGCGCCCTCCGGCTGGGCGGCGAGGCTGATGCCCTCCCGCTGCCACTGGACATCCTCTGGTGGCCGGCCGGCCACCAGCTGACGGAAGAGGTAGTCAACGACCCCCGGACTCATGGCCCTAGCAAGCCCGGCAGTGCCGGGCTGATCCGCAGGGCTTCCGGATGATGGAGTGTACATGGCGGCAATCTTATTCGAACATATATTCGAATACAAGGAGGTCGTGCCGGCAGGTCCGGCACAGGCAGGTGTGAGACGATCTGGTCATGACGTCCCGTAATGCGGCCAGAACGTCCCGGAAATCCGGCGGGCAGCCCGTCACGGGGCGCCTCTACGGCATCGACGCGGCCCGTGGTCTCGCCCTGCTGGGAATGATGGCCACCCATCTGCTCCCCACCTTCGAATCCAACGCCGAGCTGACCCCCACCTGGATCGGTCTCACGTTCTCGGGAAGGGCGGCGGCGCTGTTCGCCGTCCTGGCAGGGGTGGGCCTGGCCTTGTCCACGGGAAAGCACAGGCCGCTGCAGGGCCCGGACCTCTCCGCCGCCCGCCGCGGCATCGCGCTGCGAGCCCTGGTGATTGCCGCCGTCGGACTGACTTTGGGCGGGCTGGAAGTCAACCTTGCCATCATCCTGGTCCACTACGCCGTGCTGTTCCTGTGCGTCCTGCCCTTCCTGGGCATGGGGCTGAAGCGGCTCTGCGCCTGGGCGGGCGGCTGGATCCTGGGCTCCCCCGTCCTGGCGTACCTGCTGCGCCCGTGGCTCCTGGCTGCCGAGCCTCCGCTCAAGCTGGGCCACAACCCGTCCTGGGAGGACCTTGCCACCCCGTCACGGCTGCTGGCTGACCTGTTCTTCACCGGGTATTACCCCGTGTTCCAGTGGCTCTCTTACCTGCTGGTGGGGCTCATTGTTGGCAGGCTGGTGCCGGCCAGGGCGATGCTTCCGGTGGTCCTCCTGGTGGCCGGTTCGGTGGTTGCCGTCCTGGCCAAAACCCTGGGCGTCACCGCGATGGAAAGCTGGGGCGGCCGCGCTGCCCTGGAGGACGTCCTCAATTCCCCCGGTTATCCGTTGGGCAGCGTTCTGCAGGTCAACCTGACGGGCATTCCACAGGAGGGGTCGTGGTGGTGGCTGGCGTCCGCGGCGCCGCACTCGGCAACGACACTTGACCTGCTGCACACGTCCGCTGTGGCCGTGGCAGTGATTGGCGCATGCCTCCTGCTGGGCCGGCTGGCTGAGTGGGTGGACCTGGACCTGCTGCTGCCGTTGCGGGGTGCGGGTGCAATGACCCTGACCCTGTACACGGTCCACGTGTGGGTGGTCTCCGGGTTCTACCTCAAGCCCCTGCCCGCCGGCTGGACCGAGGATGGAATGTACTTTGCCCAGGCTGCCACTGCCGTCATCGTGGGCATGGTGTTCGTGCTGTTGAAGTGGCGCGGCCCTCTCGAGTGGCTGGGGCACGCGGCAAACCAGGTGGGCCGGGGAAACGTCAGGGCTGTCCGGTAAGGGCCTGGCGTTACCGAAGCCTAGGCGGGGGCGTTGCCCTGGAAGAGCCTGACGGCGTCACGCATGGAGGCCCGGGCACGCTTGCGGTCCCCAGCGGCGTCATAGGCGCAGCTCAGCCGGAACCAGGAACGCCAGTCGTCCGGGGCAGCCTCGGCCTCGGCCTTGTACTTCTCGAACTCGGCATCCGCTGCCGAGCGGACAATCCGGCCGGCAGGCGTCCGGGGCAGTTCATCCACCGGCAGGCCGCCCTCGGCCTCCAGGACCTTTGCCATCTGCTCGGTCCTGGCGCCGAACATCAGTTCCCTGATCAGGGCCCAGGCGCCGATAACCGGAAGCACCAGATAGGCAGCCCCGATCGCCTGGGCCGCCAGGTTGCTGTCCGTCAGGAGAAGGATGGAACGCTGGAAGGACACCACCAGGTAGAAGACCAGCAAAAGGGTTACCGCCCCAACCCAGATCTTGGTGCGGTTCTTCCGGAACCCGGCCAGCAGGGCGCCCATGGCCTAGAGCCCCAGGTCCAGGTAGCCGTCCAGGCCCACCGTCAGTCCGGGGTGGGCAGCCACGTTGCGCAGGCCAAGGAGCACGCCCGGCATGAAGGAAGCGCGGTCGAAGGAGTCGTGGCGCAGCGTCAGCTGCTCGCCGTAACCGCCCAGCAGGACTTCCTGGTGTGCCACCAGTCCCCGGAGGCGCACACTGTGGACGCGCACGCCGTCAACCTCGCAGCCCCGTGCTCCTGCCAGCTCAGATGTGGTGGCGTCCGGGCTCGGCGGAATCTCTGCGGCGTTGCGTTCTGCCGCGATCAGCTGCGCCGTGCGGACCGCGGTACCGGAGGGGGCATCCACCTTGTCCGGGTGGTGGAGTTCGATGATCTCCACGGATTCAAAGTACTTGGATGCCTTGGCCGCAAAGGCTGAAGCGAGCACGGAACCCAGGGCAAAGTTCGGAGCAATCAGGACGCCCGTTTCCGGGTGGTCTGCCAGCAGGCCTTTCAGCCCGGACAAGCGCTCTGCATCCCAGCCGGTGGTGCCCACTACGGCGTGGATACCATGCTCGACGGCGAAGCGGACGTTCGCTTCGGTGCTTTCCGGCACGGTCAGGTCCACAACATACTGCGCGCCGGCAGCGGTGATCCGGTCCAGCGAATCGCCCCGCCTCAGGGCCGCCACGAGTTTGAGGTCGGGCGCGGCTTCAACGGCTTTTACGGCTTCGGCACCCATACGGCCATTGGCGCCCAGGACGGCCACCAGCTTGGGATCGGAGAGTTGTTCGGTCATGGCCTTAACCCTACCGGCGGGGCCGTGACGCGGAGGAACCAGGGACTGTGCGTTACCTCGACGGAACAAGGCGGGTGGCCGGCACCCTGTGGATGGAAGAATCCGGGAGTTTGGAGGAGGACCCGGAGCAGCAGCATCAGCTGCCGGCACCCACCCATTCCACGGTGCCGTCAACGAAGAACTGCTCCTTCCAGATGGGCACCTGCTCCTTGATCCTGTCCACCAGTTCCGAACACACGGCAAAAGCCTGTCCGCGGTGTGCCGCGGACACGGCGCACACCAGCGCGGGATCGCCGATCTCCAGCATGCCGATCCGGTGCGCCGCCCAGATCCGCACTGGCTGCGGGGACGGGCCGGTGGCGCCGCCATCCCGTTGGGCCTGCTGCTCGGCCGCAAGGCGGGCAACGACGTCGGCCATCACCTGGTGGGCCGTGGGGTGCGCACTGTAGCTCAGCCGCTCAACTGCCTTGCCGCCATCGTGGTTGCGCACCACGCCGCTGAAACTGACTACCGCGCCTGCGGTGTCACTTTCCACCGCAGCAATGGCCTGGTCCACCGAGATGGGTTCCGCGCTCAGGACCGCGTTGACTACCTCGAAAGCTGCTTCAGTGCCCATGTCCGCCTTCCAGCTGGTCGCAAAGGTGCCCGATCACCGGGTCAAGGATTGTCAGCCCGTCCATGACGCCCTTCGGTGATCCGGGCAGGTTGATGATGAACGTGCTTCCGGCCGCACCGGCATAGCCGCGGCTGAGGGCCGCCAGCGGGGTTTTCGCGGCTCCGGCACGGCGGACCGCTTCCATGATGCCGGGAATCTCGCGGTCCAGCAGGGGCAGGGTGACGTCGGGGGTCCGGTCGTCCGGGCTGAGGCCCGTGCCGCCGCTGGTGATGACGACGGCGGGGCGCTGGGTCATGAGGGCGCGGATGGCTGCCCCTACCGGCTCGCCGTCGGGGACCACCATGGCGGGGAACACGTCAAAGCCGTGTTCGGTGAGCCAGTCGGTGATCACGGGACCGGTTTCGTCGTCGTAGATCCCGGCGGCTGCACGGGTGGAAGCAATAACGACGCCGGCCTTGCGGCCCTGCGCGTCGCCGTGGCGGTGCGGCTCGGGGGCATTCAAAGTGCCGGGGCTGCTCACAGTGTCCAGTCCCCGCTCTTGCCGCCGCTTTTGGCCAGCACCTTGATGTCGGTGAGGACGGCATGTTTGTCCACTGCCTTGACCATGTCGTACACGCTCAGCGCGGCAACGGAGGCAGCAGTAAGTGCTTCCATCTCCACGCCGGTAACGCCGCGGGTCTTGACCGTGGCGAGGATGGAAACGGAGTCCGGTGCCAGCTCGAAGTCCACGGTGACCTTGGACAGGGGAAGCGGATGGCACAGCGGAATCAGGTCAGGGGTTTTCTTGGCGGCCATGATCCCGGCAACCCGTGCCACGGCCAGGGCGTCCCCCTTGGGCAGGCCGCCCGAGCCCAGCAGGCCCATCACCTCGGCGGTGGTGCGGAGCGTGGCGGTGGCGGTGGCCTCACGGGTGGTTTCGGCTTTGGCGGATACATCCACCATCTGGGCGCTGCCGTCCTGGCGCAGGTGCGTCAGCGCGGCGGGGGTCTGTTCTGCATTCACAGCATCCATACTTCCACCTCCGCCCCTGCCGCGAGCGCGGCCACTCCTTCCGGAACATGGACCAGCACATTGGAGCCGGCGAGCGCATGCATCAGGTGCGAGCTTTCCCCGCCCTGCAACTCCACGGTTCCATCCGCCCTGAGGCTGCCGCGGCGGACCTGGTGTTTGTGCCCGGGTGAGGTCAGCGGCTGGCTGAGCCGGGCGCGGACCGGCAGGCGGGGCGCCGGGGCGCCCAGCAGGCCGGCAAGGACGGGGCGGAGGAACATTTCAAACGACACCAGGCAGCTCACCGGGTTGCCGGGGAACCCGAGGAAGGGCCGGCCTTCGAAGGTGCCGATCCCCTGCGGACCGCCCGGCTGCATGGCCACATGCAGGAACTCGACCGGCTGGTCCGCCATGGCCTGCCGGACCACTTCGTAGGCGCCCTTGCTGACCCCGCCGGTGGTCACGATCAGGTCGGCTCCCGCGCCCTCTTCCCTCAGCAGCGTCCTGAGCCGGTCCGGGTTGTCCGTAGCGATGCCGGCGCGGCGGACCTGCAGTCCTGCCTGTTCCATGGCGGCTTCCAGGAGCGTCCCGTTGGAGTCGAAGATCTTGCCGGGCGGAAGCTCACGGCCGGGCTCCACCACTTCGTCACCGGTGGTGACCAGCAGGACTGTCACGGTCTGGTAGACCGTCACCTCCGGGAGGCCCAGCGCGGCCAGGAGCCCCAGCTGGGCCGGGCCAAGGAAGGTGCCCGCAGCCAGGGCCGTCCCGCCGGCCTTCACGTCACTGCCTGCAGCGCGGACAAACGTGCCTGCAGACGCCGGCGGCAGCCACACCGTGGCGTGTTCCGTTGCCTGTGCAGCGGCTGGCAGGAAGCGGTCCGGAACGGCCCGCTCAATAGGGACGACGGCGTCCGCCCCCGAGGGGAGCATTGCTCCCGTCATGATCGGGGCAGCCATGCCGGGTTGCAGTGCTGTAGGGCTTGCGCCCGCTGGAACGGGAGGCATCATGCCCAGCTCTGCACCGCCGTCGGGCACGTCGATTGAACGGATGGCATAGCCGTCCATTTGGGAGTTGGCGAAGGGCGGCAGGCTGATGGGCGCACGCACGTCCGCCACCAAACCGCGGCCCAGGGCACGGGCCAAGGGCAGCGTTTCCGTCCGGTGCACGGCCTGCAAAGGCTCCAACAGTGCAGTAACGGCTGCTGCGTGCTCGGCCACGGACCTCGCTGCGTGCTCTGCGTTTGCGTGCTGCCGCGGGTGCTCCGTCCCGTGCGCTGCCGGTGCTGCAGGCGTTCCATGCGGTTGCGGGCTGGCCATGGTTCCGCCTTC
The DNA here is from genome assembly GCF_021129155.1 of Arthrobacter sp. AK04. Lineage (GTDB taxonomy): Bacteria > Actinomycetota > Actinomycetes > Actinomycetales > Micrococcaceae > Arthrobacter > Arthrobacter quantipunctorum. The sequence goes on along the minus strand of NZ_JAJOMC010000047.1, from coordinate 5,583 downwards.
AGTTCGAGCGTTCAGGGTGTCACGTCCACTCTAATCGTGTGGAGACCGGTGGCTCCGTCCGGGACAACCGGCCGGCTCCTTTCGTCCTGGACCTGTCCCGCAAGGTCCGTGGCACGGACCTGGACTTCATACTGGCCCTCCGTCAGCTCCACGCCGAATTTCCACTGGTACCACGTGTCCACCGAGATGCCTTGTGCCAGGTCGGCCTGCTGCCACGGTCCGCGGTTCAGCCGCAGTTCCACTTTTCCAATACCTGTGTGCTGCGCCCACGCCACACCGCCGAACACTACTGTTCCGGCCTTCACTGAACGGCCGTTCCGCGGCACGTCGATCCTCGAGGAGGTCTTGATGGGTCCGCGCTCGGACCAGCCCCGGGGCGTCCAGTAGGCGGCGTCATCCGCGAACCGGGTGACTTTCAGCTCCGTGACCCATTTGGTGGCGGACACGTACCCGTACAGGCCGGGCACTACCAGCCTGACAGGGAATCCGTGCTCCAGGGGCAGCGGTTCGCCGTTCATGGCGACGGCGAGCAGGGCGTCCCTGCCGTCGCTGAGTACCTCAAGCGGCGTGCCGGCAGTCCAGCCGTCGGCACTCTTTGACAACACCATGTCCGCACCGGCCCGGGGCCCGGCCAGTGCCAGCAGTTCGCGCACCGGCCAGCCCAGCCAGCGGGCATTACCGATCAGGTCTCCGCCCACGTTGTTGGACACGCAGGCAATGGTGATGTGGCGTTCGGTCAGGGGTTTGGCCAGGAGATCGGCGAAGGTCAGTTCCACCTCCCGGTCCACCAATCCGGTGACTTTGAGAACCCACGTGGCAGGGTCCACGGCGGGGACTGTCAGGGCGGTGTCGATCCGGTAGAAGTCTTTGTTCGGCGTGACCAGCGGCTGCAGGCCGTCGACCTTGGCCTCCGCAGCCGCCGGTATGGCCGGCGCCGGGGATGCGGGAACCGGCAGCGCCACGCGGCTCCTGGCCTCGCTGGCAATGGCTGCAGCACCCCGCCAGGCTCCCGCCAGCAGGCCTCCTGCCGCAGTGAACGCCGCTCCCCCGGCCAGCACCTGGAGGAAGCGGCGGCGTGCCGACGGCGCGCCGACTGCCGGTACGGCAGCCGGCCCCGGTGTCCTCTGGGTGTCCCAATCCTGGAGCCTGCGGACGAGGAACCTCAGCAGAAGTACGGCGGCGACGGCGGCGAGTACCGCCAGCACTGCCGCGTTGGCATTGGCCTGGGCCCGGGTCAAAACGGCGGCCAGGCCCACCATGCCAAAGAGGCCGATCAGTGCGGCGCCGGCGAAGCGCTTGCGGTATTCCACGACTCCTGCCAAGGCGGCCGCCAAGGCCATCACCAGGGCGATGCCCACCAGGAGTGCTGCCTTGTCCGCCGTGCCAAACACGGCTATGGCCCAGTCCTTGACGCCGGGCGGCACGGCATCAACGACGGCACCGCCGACAGCTGTGACGGGTGACAGCGAGGGACTGAAGAATCCGGCCAGCAGCTCCCCCAGCACTGCGGCGCTTCCCACTGCAACCACGCCAGCGGCTGCCGCCGCACGCGCTGGCTGCCGCAGCCCGCCGTCGTGCACTGCCTGCTGCGGAACCGCCGGGCCCGGCGCCGCCTGCCCTGGCACAGCCTGCCCCAGTATTGCCTTGCCCGGCTGCGAAGCCGCCAGCCGCGAAGGCTCCGCGCGCGCGGAGTCACGCGGCCCGTCGTCGTGCCTTGCCTGCCCTGGCTCGGAGCTGCTCACACCTCCAGCTTAGATTCGCGGACTGCTCATGGCGCCGTTCCCCGGCTTTCTGTTTCCGGCGTTCGCCACCCCGGGTGTGATGTGCGCCCCAAGGTGGCGTAGCCTGAATCCATGAGTGTCCAGCTAGGAATGCCGCAGCCACGGGAGGAAGCAGACGCGCCCCTGCCGTCAGTCCCGGCCGCACGCCCGGGCGATGCGCCGGCAGGGCTGGCAGACCGTTATGGCCGCCGGGCGACGGACATGAGGCTGTCCCTGACTGACAAATGCAACCTGCGCTGCACCTACTGCATGCCGGCGGAAGGCCTGGAGTGGCTTTCGAAGCAGGCGGTGATGACCGCCGCGGAGATCGTCCGGATCGTGGACATTGGGGTGGGGCAGCTGGGAGTCCGCGAGCTGCGGCTGACTGGCGGCGAACCGCTGGTCCGGCACGACCTCGTGGACATCATTGCCACCCTGCGAAGCAACCACCCGGACCTGCCGATCTCCATGACCACCAACGGCGTGGGCCTGGCGAAGAAGGCGGCCGCCTTGAAGGCTGCCGGACTGACCCGGATCAACGTGTCCCTTGACTCGCTGCACGAGGAAACCTTCACCCAGCTGACCCGCCGGCCGTTCCTGGACCAGGTGCTGGCGGGCGTGGATGCCGCGTGGGCTGCGGGCCTCGGGCCGGTCAAGCTCAACGCGGTGCTGATGCGTGGAATCAACGACGCCGAGGCACCGTCCCTGCTGGATTGGGCCCTGGGCCGCGGCTACGAGCTTCGCTTCATCGAGCAGATGCCGCTGGACGCCGACCATGGCTGGACGCGGCGGAACATGATCACCGCTGCCGAAATCCGGCAGCTGCTCTCCGCTGACTTTGTCCTTAGCCCCGACTCCCGCGCCCGTGACGGTGCTCCTGCAGAACGTTTTGAAGTACGACGGCGGACGGCAGGGTCCGATCATGGGTCCGGTCCGGTGCTGGGAACCGTTGGAATCATTGCGTCCGTGACTGAACCTTTCTGTTCCGACTGCCGCCGCACCCGGATCACAGCAGAGGGCAAAATCATGAGCTGCCTGTTTTCCCGCGAGGAGTTCGATCTGCTGGGCCTCCTGCGCACCGGGGCAAGCGATGAAGCCCTCGCCCAGCGGTGGCAGGACGCAATGTGGCTTAAGCCGAAGGCCCACGGAATGGACCACGTGGGACTCGATGCTCCGGACTTCGTCCAGCCGGACCGCAGCATGAGCGCCATCGGGGGCTGAATTCTTTGAACGTACGTTACTTCGCTGCCGCACGCGCTGCTGCGGGCCTCGAGGAGGAGACCTTTGACCTGGCGCCGGGCGCCACCGTTGCGGACCTCCTCGACGCCGTCCGGTCCATGGAGCGCCCCGAGCCTCCTGCCGGGACTCCCCCGCTGCCCCGCATCCTGTCCCGAAGCAGTTTCCTGCTCAATGAAGTGGCGGTGCGTGACCACTCAGTTGTGTTAAAAGCGGACGACGTGGTGGACGTCCTGCCTCCTTTCGCCGGAGGCTAGGGAGCGCTTGCCGGCCAGTCCGCTTGCCCAGCCCTGATTGTCGTACCCCTGATATTCCGGAAGACCCGGGAGTAGCGGAATGCGACCTGCCGCAGGATCATTTTGGCGAGTTCTATGTGATGCTGGCGTTATCGGGACATGTTGTGGCCGGGGAAAGAACATAGAAATGTAGGCAGACGCGGATGTGCTTCCGACGGTACGTCCCGGCCGCCGGTCATTACATCTGTTGTGCGCCCGGATCCCGCCGGTACCGGGAGGTCATGAAGGGCTTGTATGAGGCTACAGCCCCGTCTGCGGTAGCCCGGTCGCCGAGATGAGTATCCGTTGGGTCTTCCTTGCGTAGCTCGGCAACATCGATGAGGAGTCCCCCACTGACACTCAAGGTATGGCGGGTCGAACCCGCTCCGGTGTGGCGCTCCACCTGGAGGACCCCGTCATGCCAGGTGCAGCGTGCCGGGGCCGCCGGGGCCGGGCTCATACTGTTGACGTAGTACCAGAGGACATCCTGGCGGTCCGGGTCAATAGTGAAGATGCCGTGGCCTTCGAAGTGGCCGCCGTCGGGTTCAGTGTGGCGGTAGCTCTGCACCACCGCCGAACCGCCGGCAACCAGGGTGAACGTCATTTCCGCGTCCACTGTCCGTTCCGCGCCCCAGGGGCCGGGCTCCAGCCGCGTGGTTCCCCGCCAGCGGCCCAGCAGGCTCGCCAGCGCCGGGTGGCCAGGATCGATGCGGGGCCGGTCCATATGTCGTTCTCCCCTCACCCGGGCAATGACCTGCCCTCAGGGGTTCATCCTAAGCCTGCGGCCCGGAAGTCAGAAGCCGAAGGTTTCAGTCTCCTCGAACGGTCCCACCACGGTCACGGTCCGCGGCGCTGCAGCCAATTCGGCCGCAAGTTCCTGCACCTGTTCGGCGGTGACAGCCTTGATCAGGCGCAGCGTTTCGTCGATGTCCTGGTATTCGCCGGAGACGAGCTCGGCGCGGCCCAGCCGGGACATCCGGGAACCGGTGTCCTCCAGCGCCAGCACGATTCCGCCACCCAACTGGCCAACGGCCTTGCGGAGCTCGTCCTCGGAAATACCGTGCTCCGCGAGCTTGTCCAGTTCCACAGCCAGCAGCTCCAGCACCTGGCGGACCTTGGACGGTGTGCACCCGGCGTACATGCCGAAATAGCCCGCATCCGCATAGGAAGACGCAAAGGAGTAGGTGGAGTAGACGAGGCCGCGCTTCTCCCGGATCTCCTGGAACAGTCGCGAGGACATGCCGCCGCCCAGCACGGCATTCAGGACGCTCATGACGTAGCGCCTCTCGTCCGTGGCAACGATGGTGGGGCAGCCCATGATGATGTTGGCCTGCTCTACGGCCCGCTTGACCACGTGCAGGCCAGCCGTCCCCGTGATGAGGGCGCGGTCGGTGGACCTGCGTTCCACCGGTGCGGCGTCGGACTCAAGCGACCAGCCTGCCGACTGGAGGGCATCCACCACGAGGTTGCAGACGACGTCGTGGTCCAGTCCCCCAGCTGCCGTGATGACCAGCTCATCGGGCCGGTAGTACCGCTGGTAGTGTTCCCACACAGAGTCGCGGGCTACAGCCTTGATGGCGTCGGGGGTGCCGCCGATGGGGCGGCCCAGGGGGTGGCTGCCAAGAACGGCAGCCACAAAATGCTCGTGGGCGACGTCGGTGGGGTCATCGCTGTCCATGGCGATTTCCTCCAGGATGACATCGCGCTCCTGCTCCATCTCGGCAGGATCCAGGACGGCTCCGGTGATCATGTCCGCGATGACGTCAATGGCCATGGGCAGGTCGCTATCCAGGACCCGTGCGAAGTAGCACGTGCTCTCCTTGGCTGTGGCGGCATTTGACTCGCCGCCCACCTCGTCGAAGGCCGAGGCAATCTCCAGCGCGGTGCGCCGCCTGGTGCCCTTGCACAGGAGATGCTCCAGGAAGTGGGTGGAGCCGTGCTGTCCCGGTGCCTCATCCCGCGAACCGACCCCCACCCAGAAACCAATAGTGGCCGACCGCTGCCCGGGCATCGCCTCGGTGAGCACCCGCACTCCCCCGGGCAGCACCGAACGCCGGACTTCGGAGCCGCCGTCGGAACCGTGGACCAGGGTGTCGCCGGGGTGGTTCTGCTCAAGCGGCAGGGGTACAACAGTCATTGAGGCCTTTCAAAAGGGGCAGCCGGGATCTGGCTGCCATCGTAACAGCGGCGGGGGGGGGGGGGGGGGGGGCCCCCCCCCCCCCCCCCCGCCAAACACACCACCCCGCGCCGGCCCCGCCCGGGGGGGAGGCGGGGGGCCGGCCGCCCCAGCCGGGCGGGGGGGGGCGCGGGGG
>NZ_JAJOMC010000046.1 GCF_021129155.1 Arthrobacter sp. AK04 | reverse complement strand
CCCCCCCCCCCCCCCCCCCCCCCCCCCCCCCCCCCCCCCCCCCCCCCCCCCCCCCCCCCCCCCCCCCCCCCCCCCCCCCCCCCCCCCCCCCCCCCCCCCCCCCCCCCCCCAAACCCCCCCCCCCCCCCCCCCCCGCGCGGGGGCGCCCCCCCCCCCCCCCCCCCCCCCCCCCCCCTCGGCCGCTTTTTTGGAGCCTTCGGCTACGGTGTGGGGCTGCCGCCGTTGACGTTCAGCGTCTCGCCGACAACATAGCTGGATTCCGGTGAGGCGAGGAAAACGTACGCGGGGGCAAGCTCCGCCGGCTGGCCGGCCCGGCCCAGGGGCGTCGACTGCCCGAACTCCGGCAGCTCCTCCTTCGGCTGGCCGCTGCTGACCTGCAGCGGGGTCCAGATGGGACCCGGCGCCACCGCATTGACGCGGATGCCCTTGGGCGCAAGCTGCTGCGCCAGGCCCTTCGTGAAGTTGTTGATGCTGGCCTTGGTGGTGGCGTAATCCACCAGCGTCGGGGACGGGTTGTAGGCCTGGATGGACGTGGTGTTAATGATGGTTGATCCGGCCGGCATGTGGGGGAGTGCTGCCTTGGTCAGCCAGAACATCGCGTACACATTGGTCTTCAGGGTGTGGTCGAACTGCTCATCGGTGATGTCGGCGAGGTCCTCCTGCGCCACCTGCTTCCCGGCGTTGTTGACCAGGATGTCGATGCTGCCCAGCACCGCCACGGCAGTGTCCACCACGTCGCGGCACACGGACGCGTCCTTGAGGTCGCCCGGGACCTTGACGGCCTTGCGCCCGGCGGCCTCGATGATGCCGGCAATGCGCGCGGCGTCCTCCTCCTCTTCCGGCAGGTAGGACAGCACGACGTCGGCCCCCTCCCGGGCGAAGGCAATGGCCGTTGCCGCGCCGATGCCGGAGTCCGCGCCGGTGACGATCGCCTTGCGGCCTTCCAGCCGGCCGGTACCGCGGTAGGTTTCCTCACCCAGGTCGGCCTTGGGTGCCAGCTCCGCGTCCAGTCCCGGCTCGGGCTGGTGCTGCTTTGGCGGGGAGATCTTTTCGTACGCGGTGACCGGATTGCGGAAGGTGTACTGGTCTGTCATTGCAGTCCTCCTGGTGCTCGGGTAACAAAAAGCTAAGTATGCTTACCGTTCCAAGCCTAGGCACCCGATGCCTCCCTTGCCAACCCGGGTCAATCCCTGATGACCTCGTGAAGCAGGACGTCCCCCAGCGTTCCGGCATCCACCGTGGCCGTCATAAACGTGCAGGCCGGCTGCCGGCGGCGGTCAGTGGGCGAACCCGGATTGAGCAGCCGCAGCCCACGCGGGGTGGTGGTGTCCCACGGGATGTGGCTGTGGCCGAAAACCAGCACGTCCGCCTCCGGGTACAGCGCCTCGCACCGGGCCTCGCGCCCTTTGGCCTGCCCGGTCTCGTGAACCATGGCAAAGCGGACGCCTTCCAGCGTGATCTCCGCCGTTTCCGGAAGGCTCCGGCGCAGGTCCGGTCCGTCATTGTTACCGTAGACGCCCACCAGCAGGCGGCTCCGCCTATGGAATTCCTCCAGGTGGGAGCCCGACACCCAGTCGCCAGCGTGAAAGACCACGTCGGCGCTTTCGACGGCGGACCACACCTGTGCAGGAAGATCGCGGGCGCGCTTGGGGACATGGGTATCGGCGACCAGGACGATGTTCAGCGGCATGGGAAAATCCTGCCACGCCCGCCGGGGTACCGCGGACCGCCTGGACCTCGGATCCACATGGGCCCTTCTCCTGGCATCTTCCCGGACGTTGTTTCCACCGGCCCTTTTGCCTGAAGGCAGCCGGTCGTACTCTGGGCTCGGAGGTGATTGCCATGGAGGCAACGCAGGGCGACCGCATCATTGTGCATGGCAGGACGGTGGGTGCCGCAGACCGGCATGGAGTGATTCTCGAGGTGCGCGGCCAGGGCGGAACGCCGCCCTATCGCGTCCGCTTTGATGACGGGCACGAGACCATCATGTACCCCGGCGGTGATTTCGCCGTCGAGCGCGGCACCGCGAACCAGGCCTGACCGGGGCGGCGGACTGGCGGGTGCAGCCCACCCGCTGCACCTGTCAGACTGGAGCGATGGATCACTTTTCTGCGTCCACTGCGTCCTCCGCCCCTCCCATTCGTACTGGCCCGAGGGACCCCGGCGATGCCTGGGTCGAAGGAAACCGCGGCCGCTTCTGGGGCCGCTTTGGCGCAGCTGGAGTGCTGGCCTACGACCCCGGCAAGGGGGTGCTCCTGCAGCACCGTGCCGTGTGGAGCGATAACGGCGGAACATGGGGGCTGCCCGGCGGCGCACTCCATGAGGGTGAGGAGCCTGTCACCGGTGCGCTGCGGGAGGCTTATGAGGAAGCCGCCGTGCCCGCCGGCAACGTGGAGGTGCTTTTTACGTCCCTGCTGGACGTGGGGTACTGGACGTACACCACGGTTGTGGTGCTGGTGAGGGAGCCTTTTGACCCGGTGATCAGCGATCCCGAAAGCCTGGAACTCCGGTGGGTCCCCCTGCCCGAGGTGGCCGGACTGGAACTTCACCCCGGGTTCGAAGCGTCCTGGCCGGACCTCCGTGCAAGGCTCGAGTCCTAGTAGTCCGGGCCGTACTCCGCCGTGACCAGGATGGGAAGGTGGTCTGAATTGCCGCGCGGCAGGGTCTCCACGCTTTCAATGTCCAGGCCCAGCGACGTCGCGAAATCGAAGTGGCCCTTGAACACCTTGTACCGGGTGTAGGTGCGCCTGTTGCTCAGGGACAGTGCATAGCCCGAGTTTTTCATGTGCAGGTCAAGGTTCTTGGTGAAGAACGGGTAGTTGAAATCGCCCACCATCAGGGTCATCAGGCCCTTGCCCATGCTCAGCAGTTCAGCGTGGGCCGCGTGGATCTGCTTGCGCCGCAGCGAGTTTGAGGCTGTGAGCGGTGCTGCGTGGAACGAGCCGATCACCAGTTCATGCTGCGTTTCGTTGTCCATGACCCGGGTGCCGATCAGACGTTCATGGGCCGGGGCCAGGACGCGGTCATGCATCGACTTCTTCAGCGCGAAGGACTGGGTGTCCAGGGCGGTGAAGCGGCTGGTGCGGTAGTAGATGGCCAGCCCCAGGCGGTTGCCCTTGGTGGCATCGGCCAGATGGAGCGGCCCCAGGGTTTCAGGAAGATCGCTGGAATCCACCTCCTGGAGGCACAGCGCATCGATGTCATGGTTCCGCGCCAGGGCGAGGAGTTCGCCGCTGGCTTTGTGCTTGCGGAGGTTGTAGCTGATGACGCGCATGGAACACCTCTTCAGAGGTTGCTGACAGGACCAGTTCCTGAGTCTAGCCGGATGGATCGCCCCAAGCTCCAACATTTCGCCGCGTCCCTTTCAGTGGAATGCCGGGCCGCGGGTCCGGGACAGCCGCAACGCCCGGCGCAGCTAGAGTTAAGGCCGATTCACTGGAACTCCGAAGGGGCCAACGTTGACCGCAGAGCTGCCTGAACTGGCTGAGGGAAACTTCTACTACCTGAACCTGGGGGGAGGCCGTTTCCGGTCCACCATCCATGCCCAGGGTGCCTGGAACGTCCACGAGCAGCACATGGCGCCTGCGTCCGGCCTGCTCGCGGACAGCCTGGAACGCCATGACCCGCGGCCGGACATGCGGATGGCCCGGATCAGCTACGAGATCCTCGGACTCATCCCTGGCGGCGAATTCCACATCGCGGCCACCACCCTTCGGCCCGGCAAAACCATCGAGCTCCTGCAGGCCGAGCTGGTGGCGGGCGGCCGGACCGCCATCCGTGCCACCGCCTGGCGGCTGGCTACCAGCGATACAACGCCGGTGGCCGCAATAGAGGACACTCCCATCCCAGGTCCGGAAGACTGCAAGCCGTACGACGGCGCGTCCGTGTGGCCCGGCGGCTACATCCGCTCGCTGGAAATGCGCGTAGCGGAAGGGCACCGCCCCGGGGCCGGAAAGGTCTGGCTGCGCACGGAACATCCCTTGACCGACCGAGGGGACAGCGGTGCCCTGGCCCGGCTCATGGGCATGGTGGACACGGCCAACGGCATCGCGGCCAGGGTCCCGCCCGGCAAGGACAGCTACTCGTTCCCCAACCTTGACCTGCAGATCCACATGTACCGCCGCCCGGAAGGGGAGTGGTTGGGGCTGGACAACGCCGTCTCGTTCGGCGCGGACGGAATAGGGCTGACCTCCACCGTTCTGCACGACCTCCAGGGCCCGTTCGGGCGCGCGGAGCAGATCCTGACGCTCCGAAAAACCTGACGGGTCCGCCGGGTGTGGAGCACGGAGGTGGATGGCCGGTCTTTTCGCGCCGCTAACTCACTTGTTCATGGATGCTTGTGACCGCCTGTAGAAGACTGCTCGGTACATCCCGGTCTCGCGAGCACCTTGCGCTTCGGAATCGCAGCCTGCGTTGCCGGGTTCGTCGTCGAAGACGGGCATGCGCTGGATGGATTGTCCGAGTCTGTCCAGGGTTGAGATGGCCCGGGTGTCGTTTCGAGCAGCGACTCGAGCGCCGGACGACATAGGGGCGTGAAGCTCTCGCTCCAGAGATGCCGTACTCAACGTAGTGGTCATAAGCGGCGGACGGAGGCCAGAAGGTCCGCCTGTTCTCGATTAGTGGAGCGCTGCCGGGCCGGGCTACTGGGTAGTAAATCAGTTTTGTCACGGGCTGCTGCGAGGTGTCTCATAACCAAGGATAAGTACTCGATTTTTGCCAAAAGGTTATGAGACATAGTTACGAGAATCGCCCATGTAATCGCGCGTCCAAGATTCCGCAGAAAATCTGTGACCGTGCAGGTCAGACGACTGTTAGCTCGCTGAGACGTCTCGTTTCCCAAGGGTTTCGAGACAAGCTGGTGGGCAACGGTTAGGCCTGCACCGTGCATTTCATCGTTCGGGGTAAACGTACATGTCAAGGGCCGACAACGGAGCAGAGGGATGCATCCATGCCTGGCTGAACGCTCGACGGCCGTGTTACGGGCGCAGCCCGTCTATAAACCCCTCCGTCCGGGCAGCGACGGAAGCATCGGCGCAATTGCCCGATAATAGGTGGATAGCCGTCTCATCGTTGGGGGAAACCTTTGGTAGTGCCAGCAGACGTCTTTCAGGACATACAGACTAAATACTCTGCGTACCCTTACGATGACCGGTACGCCCGCTACTACCAAGATCAAAGGGAGGCACTCCGGCCGGCCTTTGCCTACTTCCACGACAAGCTCAATGCGCTGCTTGGCCACATGAACCACAAACGGGAGCGAGGAGGGCACTACAACGCGGAACAGAGCCGGGACCTTCTTGAGGTCATGCGTGAGCTGGGACAACTCAGGACGAACCTTAAGAGGGTTGACGTTGAGTTAAGCCTGAGAAAGTCCTATCAAGATGCGCTCGAACGCTGCCGTACTTTTTTATCCCCTAGTGGGGGAAGCCCCATGCCCCAGATTTCGAAGAGATACCTCTTGAGGACTACGAGGCCATTTTTACCGTCGCGGCAGACATCGTTCGTATCGAAAAGTCCGGCAAAGACTATCCACTCAAGCCCCTTGGAGAGGGTTCCTACGCGCTTGTCTATAAGTACAGGGATCTTGAATACAAGATGCCCGTTGCCGTGAAGGTGGCCAAGAAGAACCTCGCTCAGAACGAGCTGGACAGGTTCAAGGCTGAATATGACGTTCTAGCTGACCTCAGCTCCCCTTACGTGTTGACGGTCTACGGGTACAACGAAACCAGGATCAGCTATGCCATGGAGTTTTGCGACTACACCCTCGGAAAATACATCTCCATAAACAATGGCAACCCGAAGTTCGACTTCAGCAAGCGGCAACGTATCGCACAGCAGTTCCTTTACGGCATCAGCTATCTCGCATACAAAAACGTCCTCCACAGAGATCTGAGCTAAACGAACGTACTCGTCAAGACCTACGACGCAGGAGTAGTCCAGGTGAAGCTCTCAGACTTTGGTCTGCACAAGACTCAAAGTTCCTTACTCACTCGGACAGGGACCGAGATGAAAGGGACCATCCTTGACCCAACTCTCACCAGCTTTAAGGACTACACGCTTAGCAACGAGATCTACTCGGTGGGATTCATCCTCTCCTTCATTTTCACCGGAAAGGAAGCCCCGTACGTGGCCGGCGCCAACCTCGGGGCTCTTGTACGAAAATGCACAGACCTGACCACTGAGAACCGTTACACGGGAATTCAAGAGATAATCGATGCCGTGGCCGCTCTGGACAAGGACAACTTCCTGGCGTGAGCTGGCCTCAGACACTTCGGCCGAGCACGCTCTCCCCTTGATTCTTGTAGTGGCCAAAATGCCGGCGACGTGCTCGCCTTAACCGAGTAAATGCCCGGTAGAGGATCCCTCTACGGGACGTCTGCGCAATGAGATGGTGCCTTCGATGATTCGGCCGTCTCGGCATGACTTGCGTTCGCTGACCCATTGGCTAGGCTCGCGGCATGTCACAAGGTCGGTCTGACGCAGCAAGCCCGGTCCGGACTCCGCACCGAAGGAGAAGCCAATGAGCAGTTCCAAATGGCCGGCGTTGATAGCCGGTGTATTTTTCCTGCTCTGGGGGGCAATCTTTCTCGCATGGGCGCCCGTGGAGACTTTCCGCCTGGTCACTGGCATCATCTTCGTGCCGATCGGCCTGACACTGATTCTCAAGCATTTCATCGGCCGCCGCCCGGCGAAACGCGAGCAGTCCATGGCTTCAGCCGACGACAATTAAAACTGGCCCAAACGGACGCTCGCGTTCGCTAGGGGATCCCCTCACGGGCACCCGAAGCGGGCGTAGCCCGTCGCAACGTGTCTCGAAACCTCCGCGCCTCGAAACCCTAGGGTTATGAGAGTGGGCCTCAGCACCATTCCCCGTTAGGGAACCGGAAGCTAGACGATGGCTCCGTTATTGAGCTGCGGGCGCCGGGAGCGGCGGGGGACGCTCCAGGCCCAATATGTGATGATGAGTCCAGCCGTCGCGGCTCCGCCCGCATACACCCAGGGCGAGGACCATGACCCTTCGGGGGTGGGAATGGCAAAGGCAATAATGACGGAGGCCACGGCCAGAAGTACCTCTACAGCCGCCTGCAGAGGCCTGGCCCGGTACTCAGGGTGGGCCAGCCGGACCAGGGGGACTATCGGGAGCAGGAACAGGCCGAGGCTGAAAATCACCCAGATGATGTTGAACGTGAAGACCACCATGCCTAGCACCAGCAGCCCAAAGAATTTAAACACGTCCACGGTCCGGAGCGGGTTCGCCATCGTCCATCGGTTCAGCAGCAGCCCCCAGGCCGGGAGCCCGAGCAGCCAGCCGCCGCACCAAAAACCCAGGTCGAGCAGCGCCAGGACCACGAGCAGGGCGCCGGGGAGCAGGAACGCCGCGGCCTGCCGCAGTGCCGGGAGTTTGCCGGGCGGGCCGAAGATGCACCCCCCGATCAGCAGGTAGGCGGCCACGTACCCGGGCAATAGCTCGATCACGGGCACCTGCGTCAGGCCGAACACCAGTAGCGTCAGCAAGGTCACCATCACGCAGACCGCGGCGAACGTCCATGGGCTGCGGGCTGGCCATTGCTGAATCACGGTAGTGACGTCAGGATGTCATGTGGCCACTCCTTGGTTAGCACCTCGTTCAGCTCCTCGTTCGAGCTGGACACGCAGTAAGGAGTCTGGTCCACGTTCAGGACAGCCAAATCTACTGGCACGGCGAACAGACCCCAGGGCTGGATCCTGTTGGCCAGGTACCCAGTGAGTTTGAGGTCGGCGTACTGAGGCGCGTTCCAGACCCTGCAGGCGTGCTGGAGGTCATCGGGGTGAATGGCGATCCAGACCCCAAACCGGAACTCGTGGCCGCCCTGCAGCTTGATCGGAAGCAGGGCACGGACGAAAGGACTGATATTCGGGATCTGCATGAGTGTGGCCTTATTGGGGTCCGGGTCACTCAGCCAGCTGTCCTCGACCCGGTGCTGTTCGGGGCTCTCCAGCACTGGATCCGGGAGACGGAACCGAACATCTCTATCGTGGGCCGCCAGAGCTTGCCCGCACATCCCGCACGTCCGCTTCTTATCGAACATCCATCCCCCAATTTTGTAGTTGCTCAGGTGAGTCTACGTCGCCACTCCGTGCGAAATAGCGCAAGGTAGCCCGGCCCAAAAAGAGTGACTCCTCGCCGAAATTCCACGCGGGTACGCTTCGGGTTCCCCAGCTGACTTGACAGTACCCGGAGGTGTCCCTGACCACGCCGAGGTTTCTGACAGCCCGTTGACGTAGCCGTAGCCGATGGTGTTCCGCGTCAGACCCAGGGTTCCTCCTGAAGACGGCCGACTGGTTGCGTAGGATCGCTGGGTGGATCAAACAAGGCATGTCCTGCGCGCGGATGATGGTACTGATATCAGCTACGTCGTCGTGCCCGGGTGTGAGCCGGCCGTCGTGATCCTCCATGGCCTCGCCGGTAGTGGCCGGGAGTTCCTTCCTACCGCGGGCGCCTTGTCGGGCCGCAAGATCGTGTTGGTGGACCAGCGGGGGCATGGCGGGAGCACGAGGATACCGTCTGATACCTCCCGTGCCGCATTCGTTGCCGATGTTGTTTCAGTTATTGAACGTGAAGCATCGACCCCGGTTCATCTAGTCGGACACTCGATGGGCGCTCACACCGCTATGCTCGCTGCCGGGGCGCGTCCGGACCTGGTCCGGACTCTTGTACTCCTCGAATGCGGCGAAGGAGATGGCAACGACCCGGAGCATGCAGCTCTCGGTGATTACTTCCGCTCCTGGCCCGTACCCTTCCCAGACCGTGCGGCGGCGGCCGGGTTCTTGGGCGACGGTCCGCTGCAGCGTGCCTGGGTTGAGGACATGGAGCACCAAGAAGACGGACTGCGCCCCCGCTTTGATCCGGAGGTGATGGTCGCGGTGCTTGCACCCCTGGCAGAACCGCGCTGGCAGGAATGGTCCCGCGTCCAGGCACCCACACTTGTCGTATACGCTGCCGACGGGATGTTCACGGAGGAACAGAAAACGCAGTTTGTCGAGAGGGGAAACGACGTCACACGCATCGACCTTGCCGGAGGGTCACACGACGCCCATCTTGACGCATTTGAACAGTGGATAGAAGCGCTCACAGGGTTTCTGGACACCCGGTAAACGTCCTCCGCGTCGCATTCGATATGTCTCGGAACCTCACCGCCTCGAAACCCAAGGGTTACGAGACGTAGGCTACCGCCAGATTTCTCGGGCTAGTTAGACCCGGGCGGTGAAAAGCTGCCTCAAATCTGGCGTTTCCTCAACACTGCTTCAGGGCGCTCCTGTCATTTCGGGGGATTGCATGAGTCGAAACTGATCTCCATACAACTCTTCATTGTCACGGGTTCTGCGCCGGAGGAGACTTGAGGCGACGGCATCCCATCCCGGGCCGCCCGCGGGGCCACCCGGCTGCAGGGCCTCACAGTCCCCCTGTAGCGGCTTGGTGGATCGATGAGCTCCATGACACCCCTCGACAAGGCCACTCAGCGGCCGCGCCATCTCCGGCCCCTGGTAGCTATCGCACTGATTGGATGTCTCGGCGGCTGCCAGTATGAGTCCGACGATGCCCCCCTCCCGTCCGCCAGTACTCCGACTACGGAGGTTCGCACACCCCCACAGCTTCCGGCGGACGGCGGCGACACTCGCACGGTCCCACCTCTGCCGAAGAATGGCGACATCGACGCCGGCACATACCTCGTCCTCGTCCCCGGCTACACGGAGCCTTTCGAGATCACCGTCCCAGACGGCTGGAAGTCCTTCGACGGCGACAGCGTGATCAAGGACGACCCTGGTCACCCGGATGAATGGGCCGTTTACCTCACTTTTTGGCCCGCCGACTATGTGGCGACGGACGCATGCGCGTGGGTGGGCAAGCTCGCCGAGGTCGACTCGTCGCCTAAGGCCTTCGTCGATGCGATGGCGGCGCAGACGTCAACGGCAAGCACCCCTGCCGTCGAGGTCATGGTGGGCAATTACTCCGGCTTCGAGTTCGACCACTCCGTCGAGGGCGACGCGGACATCACAGCCTGCGACGGCGGCAAGTTATGCATCCACTCAGGATCCTCATACGAATGCTCACGCTGGTACTCAAGCGTGGCTGAGCGCGAGACCTACCGGGTGGTCGACTTGAATGGCCAGCGCGCTGTGATCGCGGTGAGCCAACTCCACGAATCGATCAACCCGGAGCTGACGAGAGAGGCACGCGCCGTCTTCGACTCCATCGTGTTCAGGTCCGACAAGTGACCAGCCGATGCGATAGACGATCCCGCTCGCGGGCGCCGACTCCGTCTCTTAACCCACCTGGGTGTCTCATAGCCTCAGTGTCTCGAAACGCTAGGGATACGAGACACAGCGGCACCCGAGCAGACTCCGGGCCCTGATGCGAAGCGCCACTTGGTGATCCAGAATGCCGCCACACAGTGGAAACAACCGCCCGGTCCGGTGGATGTATCGTTGAGTATCGTTGTATATCGTTGGCGGTTTTCAAAGGAGATCATCATGCGTGGTTCATACCCGGCAGCCGGATTCGGCGGAAGCAATATCGACGGCATGTGGCAGGCCGTCGAGGAGCTGCGCTCACGGTTCGAAAAACGCGCTGGAACCCGTGCCGGCAAGGGGGAGGTGCGGTCCGCAGTACTGGCGCTCCTTGCTGAGCGGCCGATGCACGGCTATCAGATCATCCGCGAGATCGAGGAGCGCAGCGGCGGCAGCTGGAAGCCCAGCGCCGGCTCCGTCTACCCGACTCTGCAGCTGCTCGCGGACGAGGGGACCATCAGCGCCGAGGAGTCCAACGGCCGCAAGATCTATTCGCTCACCGAAGCCGGACGGGAGGAAGTTGCGCAGGACCACGGGGCAACGCCCTGGGACTCACCCGGTTCCCATGCCGGCGGCTTCGCAGCCTTGCCCAAAGCAGGGGTGGAGCTCGCGCAGGCTGCAGCCCAGGTGGGCCGCACGGGCTCACCCGAACAGGTGCAGCAGGCCGTGGCAGTGCTTGACGACGCACGGCGCCGGATCTACGCGATCCTCGCCCAGGACTGACCCGGGTGGCATCTGTCCGCCTCGCGCAGGCCGCCTCGGCCCCGGGCGCCGGAGACATCCGTGCCCGCTACCGCCGCATCCTGCGTTTTGCCGCCTGGAACCTGGCGGTGACGTGGTGGTTTGAACTGTTCCTCCCGCGGATCGGTCTTGCCCTGATCGCGGAACGGACGCGGTCGCGCCGGATGCAGCGCTTCGCCCGGCGCTTCCATGGACTGGCCGTGGAACTCGGCGGACTGATGATCAAGGTGGGCCAGTTCCTTTCCTCACGGCTAGATATTTTGCCGCCCGAGATCACCAAGGAGCTCGAAGGGCTCCAGGACGAGGTGCCTCCGGTTCCGTTTCCTTTGATCCGCGCCTTGGCCGAGGAGGAGCTGGGGGCTCCGCTTGGGCAGGTGTTCGCGTTCGTGGAGGAGGATCCGATCGCTGCAGCGTCGCTGGGGCAGGCGCACCGCGCCCGGCTTCGTTCAACGGATGCGGCCGACACCGGGTTCAGGGACGTGGTGCTCAAGGTGCAGCGTCCGGGCATTGACGCGATTGTCGATGTGGACCTTGCCGCCCTGCGGAAGGTGGGCAGCTGGCTCAGCCGGATCCGGCTGGTGTCCAGCCGCGCCAATATGCCGGCCCTGGTGGAGGAATTTGCGCAGACAAGCTTCGAGGAGATCGACTACCTGCACGAGGCGGCAAATTCGGAACGCTTCGCCGTCGACTTTTCCGGCGACGGAAGGGTCAGCGTGCCGGGCGTTGCCTGGGAGCGGAGCACCCGCCGCGTGCTCACCCTCGAAGACGTTACGGCCATCAAGATCACGGAGGCCGGGGCGCTCCGGGCAGCGGGCATTGATCCGGCCGAGGTGGCCCCGGTGTTCGCCTCCGTAATGTTCGACCAGATGTTCTCCAACGGCTTCTTCCACGCCGACCCGCACCCGGGAAACATCTTCGTCACACCCGTGGCCGCAGCGGCGGGGGACCGCCCCTGGAAGCTGACGTTCATCGATTTCGGCATGATGGGCGAAATTACCTCCTCCACCCGCGCTGGACTCAGGAAGCTGCTGATAGCGGCCGCCGCGCGCGACGGCAGGGGCCTGGTGGCGGCGATCGACGACGTCGGCGTGCTGGCGCCGTCAGTCGACACCGTGGAGATGGAGCGAGCCATGACTCACCTTTTCGCCCGCTTCGGCGGCATGGGGTTCGCAGAGCTCCGGGAAGTTGATCCGAGGGAGTTCCGCGACTTTGCGGTGGAGTTCGGCGACGTGGTCCGCTCGCTGCCGTTCCAGCTTCCGGAGAATTTCCTGCTCATCATCCGGGCGATGTCGCTGACCTCCGGGGTGTGCAGTTCGCTCGATGAGCGCTTCAACCTGTGGGATTCCGTGGAACCATACGCGGCCAGGCTTTTGCGGGACGAGCGCGGCAACATTGTGGAGGACGTGGCCCAGCAGGCCCTCGACGCCGCAGCGACCGCGCTGCGCCTGCCGAAGCGCCTGGACGCACTGGCCGGACGGCTAGAGGAAGGCTCCCTCGCTGTTGCCAACCCCCGTCTTGAACGGCAGATCGCCCGGCTGGACCGCACCAACCGGCGCTCTGCTTCGGCCCTGGTGTTTGCCGCCCTGCTCATCGCCGGCGCCATTGTGCGGGCTGACGACGCCGTCCTGGGCGGCGTCCTGATGGCAGGGTCTGCAGTCCCGCTGCTGCACGGGATGTGGGCGGGCCGCCGCGGGCTTTGAAGCGGCAGTGCCGGGGGCGCAGCCGCTGCCTGGGCACTGCCGGGGCGGCCTTGGCGCGAGCGTCAGGTCCGGGTGTGGAAAACCAGCCAGCCTGCGAGTGTTGAAAGGCCAGTCAGCACAGCGCCCCACAGCATGTCCACGACGATCAGCTGCAGCGGCCATACCTTCAGGGTGGCTGCGTTGGTGAGGTCATAGGTGGCGTAGGCGAAGGCGCCAAGGGCCGCACCGTAACCCAGGGCCGTGAGCCAGCTGCCGCCGTCGAGCGCGGGCCGCAGTGCAAAGAACACAATCCCGGCGATGTAAATGACGTAGAACGCCACGGCGTAACCTAAGTGTGGTTTGTCCGCCAGCAGCTCGCCAATATGGCTGCGGTAAAAGGGGTTCATCAGTTTGAGCCAGACGGCGTCGATCGCTGCGAAGGCGGCGGCGACAACGAGGAATTGCAGAATGACCATAAGGGAGCTTAGCAATATGAACGACGGCGGTCCGCGGCCCCGCGCGCTGACGGTGGTGCGGCAGGAACAGACGCTGGGCGCCGGCCGGGACCTGGAGTTCGGCCTGGAACTGCTGGCCAGGGCCAAAAGCGGGGACATTGGCCCCACGCTGCGGCTCTACCGGCCCGCCCCCACGGTCGCGTTCGGCCAGCGTGACACCCGCCTGCCGGGATTCAAGGCGGCCGCCCTGGCCTGCCGCGCCAATGGCTTCGAACCCCTGGTCCGCCGGGCAGGAGGGCGGGCGGCCGCCTATCACGAGGGAACCCTGGTGGTGGACCATATTGAACCGGACGCGGACGCCATCGCCGGCTCCAAGACCAGGTTCGGATATTTCGGGGAGCTGTTCGCGGACGCCCTGCGCCGGGTGGGCGTGCGGGCGGCTGTGGGCGAGATTCCCGGGGAATACTGCCCCGGCGAGTTCAGTGTGCACGGTACGGATCCCTCTGACGGCGCCCATCGGGTTAAACTCGTGGGCACCGCGCAGCGGGTGGTGGCCGGCGGGTGGCTGTTCAGCTCGGTGATCGTGGTGGAAAACTCACAGCCCATCCGCAAAGTGCTGACCGACAGCTACGCTGCCCTGGGGCTGGACTGGGACCCTGCCACGGCAGGGGCGGTGGACGATTTGGTGCCCGGGGTGGACGTCGCAGCGGTGGAGGAAGCCCTGCTTTCCGTTTATGCCGGCCATGCGCCGCTGAGAACCGCTTCGTTCAGCAGCCTGGGGGCATGACCCGGCGGGTTGCTGCCGGGCACAGCAAACGGGACCAACATTGGGAAATGTTGGTCCCGTTCCGTTCGTCCCAGGCCCGGAGCCCCGGTACGTGTGCCGGGTGTGCCGGCCGGGGTGGGGTGCCGGCTAGGCTGCGAGGCGCTGCTTGACCTCGGCAGCGGAAGGGTTCGTTGCGGCGGTGCCGTCCGGGAAGAGGACGGTGGGGACGGTCTGGTTTCCGCCGTTCAGCTGCTCCACGAGTTCGGCGGTGCCTTCCACTTCCTCGATGTTGATTTCGGTGTAGCCGATGCCCTGGGCGTCAAGCTGCTTCTTCAGGCGGTTGCAGTAGCCGCACCAGGTGGTGGAAAACATGGTGATGGTGCCGGATTCGGGAGTGAAGTCCACGGAGCTCTCCTCTGTGCTTGATAACGGTTTCGTTCCTGTAACGGTAGCGTGCAGTCCGCTATTCCCCGGTACTGGGGCCCGCGGATGACAGCTCCTGCCCGCGATGGCATGCTGGAGCCATGTGTGGACGTTACGTAATGGCACGCGCCGTGGGGGACCTCCTTGCCGAGTTCGACGCCGAACTTGAGGACGAAGTCAGCATCCCGCCGTCGTGGAATGTCGCACCGACGGACGACGTCCCGATCGTCCTGGAACGCCTGGTGGACGGCGAATCCGGAAACAGGCACGTCCGCCAGCTCCATGTGGCCCGCTGGGGGCTGGTCCCGTCATGGGCCAAGGACTCCGGCATCGGCTCCCGGATGATCAATGCCCGCAGCGAGTCCGTCCTTGAAAAGCCGGCGTTCCGGAAAGCCATCCAGTCCCGCCGCTGCGCTGTCCCGGCAGACGGATACTACGAGTGGAAGCAGGGGCCGGGTAAGTCCAAGCAGCCCTACTACGTGCACCCGGGCGCTGGCCATGGCCTGGTGTTCGCGGGGCTCTATGAATGGTGGAAGGACCCCACCTGGCCGGCAGGGGAGCCGGGCGGGTGGCTGCTCTCAACGTCCATCCTGACCGCTGACACGCCCCCGCCTGGCAGTGAGTCCACCGTATTTGGAAAACTCACGGCACTCCATGACCGGGTCCCCCTGCCCATGGACAAAACCACCATGCAGGCCTGGCTTGACCCCCAGGCCGATGACCCGGCAGGACTCGTGGACCTGGTACGGGCGGGGGTCAAGGACGTGGCCGCTGACTGGCACGTGGAATCCGTAGGGAAAGAAGTCGGCAACGTCAGGAACAACGGGCCCGAACTGATCCAACCTGTCGAGGCACTTTTCTAGCAGCGGGCCCTCAAGCAGCCCGGAACAAGCCAGGCGAAGGGACTAAACGGCGACCGCGCCGTCGTCGTCCACTGCCCAAGTGGGGTTGTAGGCCACCTCCCAGCGGAATCCGTCCGGGTCCGCGAAGTAGCCGCTGTAGCCGCCCCAGGGCTGGGTGATGGGCTCGGAAATAATTTCCGCCCCCGCGGCTGCAGCCTCCTCCATGACGCGGTCCACGGCCTCCGTGCCGGGAAGGTTGTGGCTCAGCGTGATGCAGGGGACACCCCCGGACGCCGTGACGCCGGCGTCTGCCTGCATCTGGCGCACATCCCACAGGGACAGCACCAGCCCGTGGTTCACCTGGATGAACACCACGTCACCTGGAACCTCGCGGTGGACAGGCCAGCCCAGCCCGTCTACGTAGAAGGCCCGGGACGCGGCAACACTGCGGACGCCCAGCGAAATGAAGTCGACTCTTGGCTGCATGCTTCGATACTGTCAGACGATGGCGACAATTCAAGGAAACGATAGAGATGCTTTGGCCGACAAGGAACAGCTCGCTGCCGTCCGGGTTGCTGTTGACGAAGTGGATGAACAGATCGTCACCCTCATCGCCCGCCGCGAACGGCTGATCCGTATTGCCGGGACGCTCAAGGGCGACGACGCCGAGGTCCGTGCGCCCGGCCGGGTGGAGCGGATCATTGAGCACGTCCGTTCAGCCGCGGAAAAGAAGGACATAGACCCGGACATCGTCGAGTCCACGTACCGGGCCATGATCTCCGGCTTTATTGAACTGGAACTGAAGGTCCACAAAGAGAACAGCTGATCTGCCGCTGTTCGGCCCTGCTTACAGGTTTTCCTCCACGGGGACGCCGTGCTGGTACTCCCTGCCCTCCGCCTCGCTAAAGGCTGACATGAGGTGCCCCTTGCCCAGCCCGTTCAAGGCGGCAAGGGGAAAGCTGCCGGTGATGCTGTTCTCTGAATGGGTGACCCCGGACAGGTCGTAGTCTTCCTCGACTCCCTGTTCGCGGTTGAAGGAATAGAAGGCAATGGCCTTCCCGTTCATGAACTCAATACACAGCCTCCGCTGCGAGGAATAGTCGGGCGTAGCCCCCACCAGTCCCACTACGTAAGCACCGGAATCCGGGATGGTGCCGTCTATATCGAACGTGGCCACCACGGTGGAGTCCTGGGTTGTGATGCTTGCCTGCTTCAGAAGTGCGTCTTGGGTTTTCATGGCACAATCCTGCTCCCTGGCGATCGGTCCGTCCACCCTTGACGGCCAATCTTCTTTGTCCCTCCCATGGCCCATCTATGCCCCCGTTCTGGTCAGGGGTAGACTGGCTCTATTCGAATATGTGTTCGAATATTTCCAGTTCTATCCAGCCGGGGAGGCGCCATGGGGATGTTCAGCGAATCCGTGGATGTCGACTGCACTGCGGACGGTGAACCCTATGGCCTGCTGTGGGCAGGGCGGTCTTATGCCGTCTGCGCTGAACCGGTGCGCTGGTACGAACGCCGGCAATGGTGGGCCGAAGAAAGCCGCGCACCGCTGGGCAGCGGCCCCGGAGTAGTGGACCATGAGATCTGGCGCGTCCAGGTCCTTCCGTCCAGCCCGGGCCGGGGCTCTGAAGAGCCGGAAGAGCCGCTGACCCTTGACCTCACCCGGCATATCCGCAGCGGCCGCTGGCGGCTCCTGCGCATCCATGACGCACTCCGGCCCAGGACAGCATGAGTTTCACCCATCTTCACGTTTCCACCGCCTTCAGCGCCCACTACGGTGTTTCCTGGCCCGAGGAACTGGCGCAGGCCGCCGCCGCAGACGGCGCAACCGCGCTCGCCTGTACGGACAGGGACGGTCTGTACGGAACCATCAAGCACCTCAAGGCATGCATGGCAGCAGGCATCGATCCCATTGTTGGGGTTGACCTTGCCGTATTCGACGACGACGGCGACCACCGCACGCAGCTGGCGGGCAGGGTGGTGGTACTGGCCCGGGGCCACAACAACGGGGCAGGCTACCGCGCCCTCTGCAGGCTGATCTCCGACGCCCACGCCCGCACCACGGGAAAAGCCGGGGGAGCGGTCCCGGTAGCGGTCACCCGGGCCGAGCTGGCTTCCCGCACCCTTGATCCCCAAACCCTCAAACCGGTGTTAACTGTCCTGCTCGGGCCTGACTCCGACGTCGGACGGGCCATGGGAGGGCGCCGCTACCTTCGCCCGCGCACCCTCTTCAAACAGTGGCTGGATGCCATGCCCCCTGGCACCCTGGTGGCCGAGATCGTGTCCCAGCTCAGCGCACCGGGAAAGCCGTTGAGCACCGCCCATGCCGTCCGGATGCTCAGGCTTGCCGAAGAGCATCATGTTCCTGCTGTCCTGACCAACGCCGTCAGGTACTGCGCAGCCGACGGTGCCCCCACCGCCGATGTTCTCGACTCAGCCCGCACCCTGAAATCCCTGCCTGAACTCGCGGATGAACCGCTGCTTCAGCCAACCGGCCAGGGATGGCTGAAGTCTTCGCCGGAAATGCTCCGGCTGGGCAAAGAGATCATTTCAGCGGCAGGATACGGTGCCGCGGACCTGAAACAGCTGATGGCGCAAACAGAGGCGCTCGCCGACCGCTGCCGGATGGATCCGGTCACGGACATGGGCTGGAAGCAGCCGGTTGTGCCAGAAGCCTCAGTCATAGGCATCAGCCAGGATCCCCACGTTGAACTGGTCCAGCGGTGCCAGGCAGGTATCAGCCGGCGCTTTCCGGGAATTGCTGGTGCTGCCGGAGAGAGGATGCTCTCCCGGCTCGACCATGAGCTGGGCATCATCCGCAGCCTCGGGTTTTCCTCCTACTTCCTGACCGTCGCCGAGGTATCACGCATGATCCAGGAGATGGGAGTGCGGGCGGCTGCCCGGGGATCAGGCGCCTCAAGCCTGGTCAACTACCTGATTGACGTCAGCCAGGTGAACCCCTTGCAGCACGACCTCATCTTTGAACGGTTCCTTTCACAGGACCGAGCAACCCTTCCGGACATCGATATTGACGTTGAAAGCGCGGAGCGGCATAACGTCTACCACCGCATTTTCAAGAGATTCGGTTCCGAGCGGGTCACCCTGATGAGCATGCAGAACGGATACCGGGCCCGGGGTGCGGTGCGGGACGCGGGGATGGCGCTGGGCATGGACGACGACGAGGTGGGGGAGATCGCCAAGCAGCTGTGGCGTTTTTCTGCGCGGAAATTCCGTGAGGCACTGCAGGAAAAACCTGAACTCCGGGAATTCGCCGGCCGGGTGGAGCAGCGCGATCAGGACGGGAACCAGCAGCTTGACCTGCTGGTTGACCTGACGGAACGCCTGGACCGGCTGCCCCGCCACATATCCATGCACCCCTGTGGCGTAATCCTTGGCGACGCTACCCTCCTGGACCGCACCCCGGTGCAGCCCAGCGGGCTGGGGCTGCCCATGAGCCAGTTCGATAAGCACGACATGGATCCCATGGGCATGCTCAAGCTTGACGTCCTGGGAGTCCGGATGCAGAGCGCCATGGCGTTTGCCGTCCGTGAAGTCATCCGCATCCACCCGTCCAAACAGGAAGTGGTGGCCGCCGGAAGGCATCAGTCCGGACCTGAGGGCACAGGGCCCGACTACATTGCTGACAATGGCCACATCAACCTCAACGCAGTTCCCCTTGATGACGAAGCCACCTTTGATCTCATCAGAAGCACTTACACCCTGGGCTGTTTCCAGATTGAATCGCCCGGCCAGCGGGAACTGATCGGCAAGATGGCGCCCCGGGAGTTCAACGATCTCATCATCGATATTTCGCTGTTCCGTCCCGGCCCCATGAAGTCGGACATGGTCCGGCCCTTCCTGGAACACCGGCACGGTTTCGCTCCTGAGGTCTATCCTCATCCGGATCTTAAGCCCGTGCTGGCGGAAACCCATGGCGTTACCGTCTTCCATGAACAGATACTGCGGACCTTTGATGTCATGACCGGATGCGGCCTGGCCCGCGCTGACGAGTTCCGCCGGGCCCTGGGAAATGAGGCACTGGAACTGGAGGTGGAGGCATTCTTCCGCAAAGCTGCCAGGATCAAGGGCTACCAGCCTGAGGTGGTGGACAATGTCTGGGGGACGCTGAAGGCCTTTGGAAGTTTTGGATTCTGCAAAGCACACGGCGCCGCCTTTGCCGTTCCCACCTACCAGTCGGCCTGGCTGAAGGCCCATCATCCAGAAGCGTTCCTTGCCGGCCTGTGGGAGCACGATCCCGGCATGTACCCCAAGAGGCTCCTGGTGGCTGAAGCCCGGCGGCTCGGGATTCCCATCCTTCCCCTGGACATTAACCGCAGCAAGGCTGAGTACCGGGTGGAACGGATCGAAGAAGGCAAGGACGCAGGAAAACTGGGTATCAGGCTCAGCCTCAACGGCATCTACGGGCTTTCCGCAACAGAACTCAAACGCATCGTCGCGGGCCAGCCCTATGACTCCCTTGCGGACCTGAGGGCGCGGTCACGGGTCAGCAAGCCCAACATCAAGCGGTTGGCCCAGCTGGGGGCTTTTGATTCGCTTCACCGCGAGGCGGGCGGCACGGCAAACCGGGCCGACCTGGTCCACCACCTGCAACAGATCCAGGGTTCCAGCAGTGGGCGGAAAGGCGTGGAAGTCCTTGAGGGCCAGCTGTCCCTGCCCTTGGGGGATGTTGAACTGCGCAATGTTAAGCCGGGGCTCCCGTCGCCAACACTTGTGGAAACCGTGCGGGCCGAACTGGACCTGATGGCAGTTGACGTCAGCAGCCATCTGATGGACAGCCACCGTCCCATGCTGGACAGGCTGGGTGTCACCACGGCGGACAAACTCCTGGGCCTGCGCAACGGTACGGAAGTACTGGTGGCAGGGGTGCGGGTGGCAACACAGACGCCGCCCATGAGGGGCGGGAGGCGCGTGGTCTTCATCAGTATCGACGACGGCACCGGCTGCATCGATTCGGTCTTTTTCCACGAAGCCCAGGAAAAAGCCGGAATGCTCCTCTTTGGGACCAGGCTGCTGCTGATCCGCGGGACAACCCGGCGGACCGGGCCTCGTGGGATCAGCCTAAGTGCAAGCATGGCCTGGGACCTTGGCAGGACAGAGACCCTGCCCTTCCCGGATTCCCGTCCGCAGGAACCCGAGGCCCCGCACCCGCTGGATGGAATCAGCAGGAGCCTCGCCATAACGGGATTCAGCGGCTGACCCTCCGTGCGCCGCGTTGGTCGGGCCTCAGCGGAACCGATAGCATTGACGATGGCTGGCTGTGGTCCCCGTACGCCACAAGCTATGAAGCCTTAACTTTGAATAGGAGACACCCGTGTCAGATGCCCAGCAGATCACCCTTCTCGTCGATGGCGAAGAGACCAAGGTGACTACCGGGACAACCGGTGCGGAACTCTTCTTTGAGCGCCGTGATGTTGTTGTAGCCCGCGTCAACGGCGAGCTGAAGGACCTTGACCAGGAGCTGCCGGAAGGCGCTGACGTCGAAGGCGTCACCATTGACTCGCCCGACGGCCTTAACGTCCTCCGCCACTCCACCGCCCACGTCATGGCCCAGGCCGTCCAGCAGCTGCGTCCCGACGCCAAGCTGGGCATCGGCCCGTACATTACTGACGGGTTCTACTTCGACTTCGATGTGGCCGAACCGTTCACTCCCGAGGACCTCAAGACCCTCGAAAAGATGATGCAGAAGATCATCAACCAGAACCAGAAGTTCGTCCGCCGCGTCGTGAGCGAGGACGAAGCCCGTGAAGCCATGAAGAACGAGCCCTACAAGCTCGAACTGCTGGGCAAGAAAAACGAGGCTGCCGAGGCAGGCGAGGGCGTGAACGTCGAGGTCGGCGCAGGCGACATCACTATTTACGACAACGTTGAGCGCAAGGAAGGGACCACCGTTTGGTGCGATCTCTGCCGCGGCCCGCACCTGCCCAACACCAAGCTCATCTCCAACGCCTTTGCCCTCACCCGCTCGTCCTCCGCATACTGGCTGGGCAACCAGAAGAACCAGCAGCTGCAGCGCATCTACGGCACGGCCTGGCCCACCAAGGACGCCCTCAAGGCCTACCAGGAACGCATCGCAGAGGCAGAACGCCGCGACCACCGCAAGCTCGGCTCGGAACTGGACCTCTTTTCCTTCCCGGATGAACTCGGCTCAGGCCTTCCTGTCTTCCACCCCAAGGGCGGCATCATCCGCAAGGAGATGGAGGACTACTCCCGGCAGCGCCACGTCGAAGCCGGTTACGAGTTCGTCTACACCCCGCACATCACCAAGGGCCACCTGTACGAGGTCTCCGGCCACCTGGACTGGTACAAGGACGGCATGTTCCCCGCGATGCACGTGGACGCCGAACTCAACGAGGACGGCACCGTCCGCAAACCCGGCCAGGACTACTACCTCAAGCCGATGAATTGCCCCATGCACAACCTGATCTTCCGCTCCCGGGGACGGTCCTACCGCGAACTGCCCCTGCGGCTCTTCGAATTCGGCTCCGTGTACCGGTACGAGAAGTCCGGCGTGGTGCACGGCCTGACCCGGGTCCGTGGCATGACACAGGACGACGCCCACATCTACTGCACCCGCGAGCAGATGAAGGACGAGCTCACCAAGACGCTGACGTTCGTGCTGGACCTCCTGAAGGACTACGGCCTGAACGACTTCTACCTGGAGCTGTCCACCAAGGATCCGGAGAAGTACGTTGGGGAGGACGCGGCCTGGGAAGAAGCCACCCGCACCCTCGCCGAAGTGGCCGAGGAATCCGGCCTGGAACTGGTAGCTGATCCGGGTGGAGCCGCCTTCTACGGCCCCAAGATCTCGGTGCAGGCCAAGGACGCCCTTGGCCGCACCTGGCAGATGTCCACTATCCAGCTGGACTTCAACCTGCCCGAACGCTTCGAACTCGAGTTCCAGGCTGCAGACGGCAGCCGGCAGCGGCCCGTGATGATCCACCGTGCCCTCTTCGGATCGATCGAGCGTTTCATGGGGGTGCTCACCGAGCACTACGCCGGAGCCTTCCCCGCGTGGCTGGCACCGGTCCAGGTGGTGGGCATTCCGGTAGCTGAGACCTTCAACGAGTACATGTTCGACGTCGTCGACCAGCTGAAGGCGGCAGGCATCCGCGCCGAAGTGGACACCTCCTCGGACCGGTTCCCCAAGAAGATCCGAACGGCCAGCAAGGACAAGATTCCGTTCGTGCTGATCGCCGGCGGGGATGATGCCGAAGCAGGCGCCGTTTCGTTCCGCTTCCGTGATGGAAGCCAGGACAACGGCGTGCCCGTGGCAGAGGCAGTCAAGCGGATCACGGAAGCCGTCCGTAACCGGACCAGCTAGCGGAAACGGAACAGCACCGTGCAGGAGAACACAGGCGCAGGGTATCCAGGAGATGCCGGCGTTACCGACGACTTTGACCTCGCCGGTGTCCCGGACGCCTTCCAGCGCCTGTGGACTCCGCACCGCATGGCGTACATCAAGGGCGGGCAGCACCAGTTCAAGAACGAAAATGACTGTCCCTTCTGCATCGGCCCCGGACGGACTGACGAGGAAGCACTCATCGTCTACCGCGGAAAGACCTGCTACGTGGTGCTCAACCTGTTTCCCTACAACCCCGGGCATCTCCTGGTGTGCCCTTACCGGCACATCCCGGACTACACCGACCTGACACTCGATGAGACGGCGGAGTTTGCGGACCTTACCCAGACGGCCATGCGGGTGCTGCGGAAAGTGGCCAATCCGGGCGGCTTCAACCTGGGCATGAACCAAGGGGTTGTTGGCGGGGCCGGCATCGCCGCGCACCTCCACCAGCACATTGTTCCCCGGTGGGGCGGCGACGGGAACTTCTTCCCCATCATCGCCCAGACCAAGGCCATCACGCAGACCCTCGACGAGGTACGCCAGCAGGTGGCCGACGCCTGGCCCGGGGAGACGGATGCTGAATAGGCACGCACGCGGATTCTTCACCGCGCTGTTCTCCCCGCTTGCCCGCTGGCTCCTCAAAATCGGAATTTCGCCGGATGCAGTAACGGTCATCGGCACCGCCGGTGTGGTGGTGGGCGCGCTGGTGTTCTACCCGCTCGGCCAGTTGTGGTGGGGAACCCTGTTCATCACGGCGTTCATCTTCTCCGACGTCCTGGACGGAATCATGGCCAGGATGCGGGAGGTGGGCAGCCGCTGGGGGAACTTCCTTGACTCCACCCTCGACCGGATTGCCGACGGCGCCCTCTTCGCAGGCCTGGCTGTCTGGTTCTTCACCGGCGGGGCCAACGTCCCCATCGCTGTGGCAGCAATGGTGTGCCTTGTCCTGGGCATGGTGGTTTCCTACGCCCGCGCCAAGGCGGAGTCGTTGGGATTCACGGCCAATACCGGCATCGCTGAACGGGCGGAGCGCCTCGTCTCAGTACTGGTTGTCACCGGATTCACCGGCCTTGGGCTCCCTGAGGTGGTCCTGCTGGTGACGCTCCTGCTCCTTGCCGTGGCCAGCTTCATCACGGTGGTCCAGCGCGTGGTCTCCGTACGCCGCCAGGCCCTTGCGGAACCTTCACCGGCCGATTAACGCGAATTAAGCCGGCCGGCCGCGGTGAGACTAGTATTAGGACTGCCCGGTCAATGGATCCGGCAACCCGGTGTGTGTACACGTGGCATCTCCGTGCCGCCCTGCACGACCGGCGAAGGTCATCTATCTACCCATAGGGGTTTTTGTGTCTACACCTGATGTAAGCAGCGAGGCCGGTACGTCCGCGAACAGCGTCACGGGCAGCAACCGCGTAAAGCGGGGCATGGCTGAGATGCTCAAGGGCGGCGTCATCATGGACGTCGTCAACGTCGAGCAGGCCCGCATCGCCGAAGACGCCGGTGCCGTTGCTGTGATGGCGCTGGAACGCGTTCCGGCTGATATCCGCGCCCAGGGCGGCGTGTCCCGCATGTCCGATCCCGACATGATCGACAAGATCATCGACGCCGTCTCCGTGCCGGTTATGGCCAAGGCCCGGATCGGCCACTTCGTCGAGGCGCAGGTCCTGCAGTCCCTCGGCGTGGACTACATTGACGAGTCCGAGGTCCTGACCCCGGCCGACTACATCAACCACATCGACAAGTGGAACTTCAAGGTTCCCTTCGTGTGTGGTGCCACCAACCTGGGTGAGGCCCTGCGCCGCATCAACGAGGGCGCGGCGATGATCCGCTCCAAGGGCGAGGCCGGCACCGGCGACGTCTCCAACGCCACCGGGCACATGCGCCAGATCCGCTCCGAGATCGCCAAGCTCGCTGCCCTTCCCGAGGACGAGCTCTACGTCGCGGCCAAGGAACTGCAGGCCCCGTACGAACTGGTCAAGGAAGTTGCCGCTGCCGGCAAGCTTCCGGTGGTGCTGTTCACCGCCGGCGGCATCGCCACCCCGGCCGACGCCGCCATGATGATGCAGCTCGGCGCTGACGGCGTGTTCGTCGGCTCCGGCATCTTCAAGTCCGGCAACCCCGCCCAGCGCGCCGCCGCCGTCGTAAAGGCCACCACCTTCTACGACGACCCCGATGTCATCGCCAAGGCCTCCCGCGGCCTGGGCGAAGCCATGGTGGGCATCAACGTCGACGAGATCCCCCAGCCCCACCGCCTCGCTGAGCGCGGCTGGTAGTTCTCTGCCTTTGGTCGCCTTGGGGGCGCCGGACGGCGTCATCCTCGGCGCGCTATTCCCCGCGCGTAGTTGGCAGCTGAGTAGCTGGTTCCGGCGCGGGGGCCCTTTTACGCGCGCTGCCGGATAACACCGTCCCTCGCCAGGGTGCGTTGGCTAAAGAAGTACGACGCCGGTTCCTCACCTTCTCTTGGTGGGGGACCGGCGTCGTACTTCTTTAAGTGGGGTAAGGAGCTCGGCCTATTCCAGGCCGCGGCGCTTCAGCAGCGGTTCCAGCCTTGCCCCGCGGCCGCGGAGGATGCGGAATGATTCCAGGGGGTCGCGGCTGTTTCCCCGGGAGAGGAGCTCCTGGCGGAAACGGTCGCCGTTTGCCCGCGTGAGTCCGCCGTTCTCGGTGAACCAGTCCACCGTCTCCGCATCCAAAACCTCGCTCCAGATGTAGGAGTAGTAGCCGGCCGCGTACCCCGCACCGGCAAAGACGTGCTGGAAATAGCCGGTCCGGTAGCGCGGCGGGATCAGGGCATGGGCGATGCCGGCGGCGGCCAGGGCCTTGTCTTCAAACGCAACGGCATCCTCGGGGATGTCGCTGCCGTCCAGGACGTGCCAGGCCAGGTCCAGCAGTGCCGCGCCCAGGTATTCGGTGGTGGCAAATCCTTCACCCCACAGCCGGGACGCCTCCAGTTTCGAAACCACCTCCTGCGGAAGCGGCTCGCCCGTTTCATGGTGGCGGGCGTAGTTCTGCAGCACGTCGGGCCACATGATCCACATCTCGTTGACCTGTGAGGGGTATTCCACAAAGTCGCGGGGGACCGAAGTGCCGGAAAACCGGGGATAGGTCACGTTGGAAAACAGCCCGTGCAGGGCGTGGCCAAACTCGTGGAAGGTGGTCCGCAGCTCGTCCAGTGTCAGGAGCGTCGGTTCACCCGCGGGCGGCTTGGAGATGTTCAGGTTGTTGATGACCACCGGTTTTGTTCCCAGCAGCGCCGACTGTTCCACCAGGGAGTTCATCCAGGCCCCGCCCCGCTTGGACTCACGGGTGTAGTAGTCACCCAGGAACAGTCCCAGGCCCATGCCGTCCCCGTCGCGGACCTCCCAGACACGGACATCGGGGTGGTACCCGGCAAGGTCCTTCCGCTCGTGGAATGTGATCCCGAAGAGGGAAGTGGCGGCAAAGAAAACGCCGTCTTCCAGCACACGGTCCAGCTCGAAATAGGGACGGAGCGCCTGTTCATCAACGTCGTAGCGTTCGCGCCGGACCTTCGCGGAGTAGAAGGCCCAGTCCCAGGCCTCCAGCGGATGGCCCGCGGCCTCGGCCAAGGCCGCGGCTTCGGTGTCGGCGTTCCGCACGGCTGCCGGCGCCATGCGGTTCAGCATGGTCTGGACCGACGCGAAATCCGGGGCCGTCTGCCGGTCCACCACCAGTTCGGCGTAGTTGGCGAAGCCCAAAAGCGCTGCTTTTTCGGCGCGAAGCCGGGCCATCGACGTGGCCAGATCCAGCACGTCGAGGCTTCCGCCCCCGCTGCCCCGGGCCAAAGAGGCTTCGAACAGCCGACGGCGGACCCTCCGGTTCTCGAGGGCGGACAGGGCAGGCTGGTTTGTCGGCTGGATCAGTGTCAGCAGGAATTTGCCGTCATGTCCTGCGGCGCGGGCGGCCTCCGCGGCGGCGGCAATGTCATCGGCCGGCAGTCCCGCCAGCTCGCCTGCGTGGTCCAGAAGCAGCGCAGCGGATTTCATTCCTTCTTTCACGCGCTGCCCAAACTCGGTGCCCAGGCGCGAGAGCTCGGCGTTGACCTCCTTGAGCCTTTCCCGGGCAGGCCCCTCCAGCTGGATGCCCGACTGCCGGAATTCCTTCAAGTACTCCTCGACAAGCCGCACGGACTCCGCATCGCAGCCGGAGGTGTCGATGGCGGCAAAGCGCTCGAACAATGCCCGGTTGAGGAAGACCTCGTCCTGGTGTGCGGAGAAGAGCGGGGCCAGGGCAGTTTCCAGATCCCGGATCTCTTGGGATGCATCGGCCGAAACGAGGGTGAAGAAGGACGCAGCCGCGCGGTCCAGGAGCCTGCCGGAGCGTTCCATCGCCACGGCCGTGTTCTCGAAAGTGGCGGGGGCCGCGTCATCAACAATGGCCTGGATCTCAGCCAGATGCTCTGCGAGGCCTGACCGGACGGCGTCCTCATAATCGGCGGGTGTGATCTCCGCGAAGGGCGGAAGTCCATAGGGCAGGGGACTGGGTGCCAAAAGGGGGTTGGTCATGAAGTAAAACCTTTCACAGCGGGCCACGCTTCTCAATGTGAGCCACGCCATGGCCCGCTCCCTACAATGCTCTTATGGGGACTCTAACCGGCAGGGGGCCGGTGCATTTTCGCCGCGTCATCCCTGCCCTTGCGCTGGCTGCCGCACTGTCTATAGCTGGAGCGCTCGGCGGCTGCGGCCTGGTCGCGGAACAGGCCGGGCCTCCGGCTCCGGCAGGAGCGACCGGTTTGGCTCGCACCGGTCCCGGCAGCCTGGACACCAGCAGCCCTGGCACCGGCAGCTCTGGCACCGGCAGCACCGCGGCTTCCCCTCCAACCCCGACGCCGACTCCCACGCCCGGCGAGGGTCCGGCCTGCCCGGTGCTCCGGTGCACGTCCGTGCTGGTCACCGGCGACATGCTGGTCCACGCGCAGCTGTGGCAGCAGGCGCAGCAGGACGCGGCAGCAGCGGGCAAGTCCGGACTGGACTTCGTGCCGTTGCTTGACGGGCAGCGGCGGTACATCGGGAACAGTGACCTGGCCATCTGCCACCTGGAAACGCCGGTGGCCGTCCCGGAAGGCCCGTTCGCGGCCTATCCGTCGTTCAATGTTCCGCCGCAAATCATCGCAGCATCAAAAGAAGTGGGGTACCAGGCCTGCACAACGGCCAGCAACCACACCATCGACCGTGGAACGGACGGGCTGCTGCGCACCCTGGACCAGCTGGACGCTGCCGGCCTGAAACACACGGGTTCGTACCGGACTGAAAAGGAGTCGCAAGGGATCCTCATTTTGCAGACATCCGCCGCCAGGGTCGCCGTCATCCAAGCCACCTACGGACTCAACGGACTGCTTCCCGAGCATCCCTGGCAAGTGGACATGCTGGATGCGCCAACCATGATCGCCAAAGCGGAGAAGGCCAGGGCGCTGGGGGCGGACATCGTGCTGGCGGCCATCCACGCCGGCGACGAATACGCCAGCGAACCCAACGCCCGGCAGCGGGAAGTGGCGCACGCCCTGGTGGACAGCGGCCAGTTCAACCTGGTCTACGGACACCACACGCATTCCGTGCTCCCCATTGAGAGCTATAAGGGCACGTGGATCGTATACGGCCTGGGCAACGGCATCACCGAGCTTTCGCCCTGGTACGTGGTCAACAACGAGGGCCTCCTGGTGCGGGTGCAGTTCGGCCAGGACGCCTCCGGAAGATGGACTGCCACAGACCTTGCCTGGGCTCCCTCGGTCATCGTCCGCGATCCCTACCGCTGGTGTTCGGTGGCCACCGATGCGCCGCAGGGACCCTGTGCCGGGCAGGAAGCCGACGCCGCCACCCGGAACAGGACAGCAGGCGTCGTGGAAGCAATGGGCGCAGCGGCAGCCGGGGCGCACGAACTTTTGATCACCCGCGAGCCCTGACGTTCCGGTGCGGGCCCCTGCCCGCAGGAACGTGCCAGGACGGGAACCTGGTCGCGGGCCCGGTCAGCGGGGGCGGCGTGCGGCGTGCTCCCGTGCCAATACCGCATAGCTGTCATCCGGATGGCCCGGAACAAAGCTGCCGTACTTGCGCTCCGCTGCCGTGCGGATCAGGAAGTCCGCGATGGCCGGGTTCTTGGGCAGGAGCGAGCCGTGCAGGTAACTGGCCACGATGTTCCGGTACCGGGCACCCTCGTGGCCGTCACTGCTGTTGTTGCCCATGCCCTTCGGGGTGGAGCCCAGAGGCCGCACGCCGCTGCCCAGGGTTGTCTGGCCGCTGTGGTTCTCGTAGCCAAGCACCTCCCCGAACTCCGCGGTGGCAACTTTGACGTTGCCGATCAGCCGCTCCTCGGTGCCGTGCGTCTCAACATCCAGGATGCCGATGCCCGGGATCACAGCGCCGGTGCGGGTCTTGAAGAAGTGTCCGAAGAGCTGGTACAGCCCGCAGATGACCAGCATGGGCGCACCGTCCTCCGCCAGGTCCTTCAGCACACCGGAGCGGGCCTGCAGGTCGTCCTGGATGACCAGTTGGCCGCTGTCCTGGCCGCCGCCGCCCACAATAATGTCCACGTCCTCAGGGAACGGATCACCCACGTTGTACTCAAGCAGTTCCGGGGTGTAACCGTGCCAGCTGATGCGCTGCTGGAGCACCAGGGCGTTGCCCCAATCGCCGTAGATGTTCATGTCGCGAGGGTAGAGCTGCACCACCCGGAGGATGCCCTTGCTCCCCGGGTTCTCCTGTGCGGGATCAGCACCTGCCTGGCTCAAGAGACAACCTCCACGGTAGTGATTTTGGACAGTTCGCGGCGGATGGCCAGCATGGCCGTGTAGGTGCAGAAGATGCGCTTTGGCTTTCCGTGGGCTTCCCTGATGAAGGCCGCAAGTGCCGGGGTGATGTCCGGTTCAACGTTGCCGATGCGGACGTCGTCGTATTGCAGCCGCAGTGCCATGTCGTAGGCGCGGGACCCGGTGAGCTGGTCCACCCCGCCCTCGCGCAGGGACTCGAACTCCACGTCCCACAGCCAGGACATGTCCCTGCCGTCAGCGTAGTTGTCATTGATGGCGATCATGGTGGCGTAGCCGCCCGCGGGGAACGACTTCAGGCCCAGCCGGAAGCCGCTGGGATTCTTGACCAGGACCAGGTCCAGGGGGTGGCCGTCAACGGTGAGGCTTTCCCCCCGACCGAAGGCCGGAGCCACCCGGGACAGGGCCTCAAGGAGGGCGTCGTGGTTGGCAGTGGCGGCGCCGCTGCCGCAGATGCTGCGCGCAAGCGTCAGCGCGGCGGCGGCGTTGAAGATGTTGTAGACACCCCGAAGCTTCATGCCCGTGGTGACCGCGGCGCCGTCGTACTCGAACTCAGCGGTGTCCGCGCCGACCTTGCGGAGGACGACGTCGGCTGCCGGTTTCTCCGGCAGGCCCGCCGGAGCGGGACTTCCGGGAGCAGCCCGCATGTCGTCGTCGTTGGGGAAGGTGCTCAGGAGCGAGTCGTCCAGGCCAAAGTACTTGACGTCCTGCCCAGTGAGGGTGTCCGCGATCCGGGCAACCCTGGGGTCTTCCCGGTTCAGGACCACCGTTCCGGTTGTCTTCGCTGCGATGTGCTGAAGGAGTTGGGCTGTCTTGTCGATTTCGCCGAACCGGTCCAGCTGGTCGCGCAGGACGTTAAGGAGGAGGCAGTAGCGCGGCGGGACGCTGTTGACGAAGTGCACGGCGTGCGCTTCGTCCAGTTCCAGGACAGCGACGTCGGCGTCCAGCCGGCCGCGCCAGTCCACCTCGCCGAGCAGGGCTGCAGCCACGCCGCGGGTGAAATTGCTGCCAGTGCGGTTGGTGAAGACCTTCAGGCCCTGGCTTTCCAGCAGTTCCACCACCATTTTGGTTGTGGTGGTTTTGCCGTTGGTGCCGCTTACCACCGCCACCCCATGGGGGAGGGTGCTGAGTGTCCGCCGCATAAAGCCGGGGTCGATTTTTTCGACCACCAGCCCGGGCAGGGCGGACCCGCCGCCCCGAAGCCGGGACACCCGGCGGACCAGTTTGCCGAGCGGAACACTGAAGTAGAGCATGTTTTGAATATATCCCAGCAAAGGCATGCAACCGCCGTCGACGCCGTCACGGCCCATCCCTGTAAAGGGCCACCCGTATGCTGGATGGATGACAAATTCCCTTTCGGCTGCTTCTTCGCGCGCGGGATCCGGCCTTCGGATCGGTGTGCTGGCGCTCCAGGGCGACTTCCGTGAGCACCTGCGGGCTATCGAAGACACGGGCGCCGAGGCCGTCGGCATCCGCCGGCCCAAGGAACTGGACGGCCTGGACGGGCTGATCATTCCCGGCGGCGAATCCACCGCCATCGACAAACTTGCACGCGCCTTTGATCTTGCCGAACCGCTGCAGGAGCGCATCGCCGAAGGCCTCCCTGTGTATGGCTCATGCGCAGGAATGATCCTGCTTGCCACCGACATTGCAGATCCCGCCACGGACCTGTCCGGGGCTCCGCAGCAGACCTTCGGTGGACTTGACATCACCGTCCGCCGCAACGCTTTCGGCCGGCAGCGCGAGTCCTTTGAAACGGACCTTGACTTCAAGGGCCTGGATTTCAGCGCCACCGCGTCCGGTGTTGCGCCGGTCCACGCCGTCTTCATCCGCGGGCCGTGGGTGGAACGCGTTGGTCCCGGCGTCGAAATCCTCGCCCAGGTTGAGCCCGCCGATCCGGAGCACGCGTCCCACGCGGTACCGCTGCCGGGGACGGCTAGAATTGTTGCAGTGCGTTCCGGCCACCTGCTGGCCACCTCCTTCCACCCGGAAGTGACTGGGGAGAAACGCGTACACGAACTTTTTATCCGCATGATCAGAGGAGAAGCGTAAAGCATGTCAGGCCACTCCAAATGGGCAACGACCAAGCACAAGAAGGCCATCCTCGACAGCCGCCGCGCCAAGTCGTTCGCCAAGCTGATCAAGAACATTGAAGTTGCCGCGCGCATGGGCGGCCCGGACCTCCAGGGCAACCCCGGACTGGAACTCGCCGTGACCAAGGCCAAGAAGACCTCGGTGCCGGCAGACAACATCGACCGTGCCATCAAGCGCGGAGCCGGGCTTACCGGTGAAGTGGTTGACTACACCGAGATCATGTACGAATGCCGCGGCCCGCAGGGTTCTGCGTTGCTCATCGAGTGCCTGACGGACAACAAGAACCGCGCGGCCTCGGAGGTCCGGCTCGCCATCTCCCGAAACGGCGGCACCATCGCCGATCCCGGTTCGGTCAGCTACCTCTTCAGCCGCAAGGGCGTGGTGACCCTGCCCAAAAAGGACCTGACCGAGGACGACGTCCTGATGGCCGTCCTGGACGCCGGGGCCGAGGAAGTCAAGGACAATGGCGACACCTTTGAGATCCACTCGGACCCCAAGGACCTGCAGGCTGTCCGCGATGCCCTGAAGGACGCAGGGATCGAGTACGACACCGACGAGGCGGAATTCGTTCCGTCCATGGAAGTGCCGCTGGACCTGGACGCCGCAAAGAAGTTCATGAAGCTCGTTGACGCCCTGGAGGACCTCGACGACGTCCAGAACGTCTACAGCAACGCCGACCTCAGCGACGACGTCCAGGCCGCCCTGGACTCTGAGTGAGGCCCCGCCTGTTCGTGAGGCGTTCCCGCCTGTGACGCTCCGCGTCCTGGGGGTGGATCCCGGCCTGACCCGCTGCGGGATCGGCGTCGTGGACGTCGAACGGAACAGGCAGGCCACCATGGTTGCCTATGGCGTAGTGGGAACGTCGCCTGAGGACACCCTGGACCAGAGGCTGCTGGTGATCGCCCTCGCCATCGACGAGTGGCTTGACCGCCACGAACCCCACGTCCTCGCCGTCGAACGGGTCTTTTCCCAGCTCAACGTCAGTACCGTGATGGGCGTGGCCCAGGCATCCGGGGTGGTGATTGCGGCGGCGGCCCGGCGGGGGATCCCGGTGGCCCTGCATACGCCGTCGGAAGTCAAAGCGGCCGTCACCGGCAGCGGTACCTCGAACAAGGATGCGGTGACCAAGCTCGTCACCAAGATCCTGCGCCTTGACGCACCGCCGCGGCCCGCGGACGCCGCCGACGCCCTTGCGCTGGCCATCACCCACGCCTGGCGGGCGGGCAGCGGCGCCGCCGTTGCTACCACCGGCCCGGGCAGCTCGTCCCTGACCCCGGCCCAGCGGGCCTGGGCTGAGGCCGAAGCGAAGGCGCGCCGCTCGCGCTGAATCTCCTGGCTGCTTGCTAGGGTATTCGTAGATATGTTCGGATAGCCGGTCCTGCTCCCTGGAGCCCGGCAAAGACACCAGGAGCCAGGCCTTGATCAGTTTCCTTCGCGGGACGGTAGCGCATGTGGGACTTTCCACCGCCGTGATTGACCTCAACGGGGCGGGTATGAGCGTCAACGCCACTCCGCAGACCCTGAGCAGGCTGCGCACCGGCGAGGAAGGCCAGCTCTTCACCTCCCTGATTGTCCGGGAGGATTCGCTGACGCTCTTTGGATTTGCGTCCGACGACGAGCGTGAAGTTTTCGATGTCCTGCTCAGTGTGAGCGGGGTGGGGCCGCGCCTGGCCCTGGCAGTGCTGGCGGTCCACGAACCGGAGGCGATACGCGTGGCCGCGCACACCGGGGACAGCAAGACGTTCACGAAGGTTCCCGGCATCGGCCCCAAAGTCGCTGGGCGGATTGTGCTGGAGTTGGCCGGAAAGCTGGTTCCCCACGGCACGGCTGGCACGGCCGCGGCCTCCACCCCGGCTGAAGCCGCCTGGAAGCCCCAGGTGGTGGCCGCCATGACCAGCCTGGGCTGGTCGGAAAAGGACGCCTCCTCAAGCATTGACAAGGCACTGGCGGACGATCCCGAAGTTTCGTTCCGCGGCAACGTGCCGGAGATCCTGCGGACCACGCTCCGGTGGCTTGGACAGGACGGTGCACGGGCCGGCAACCGCGTAGGCAGCCGTGGCTGAACCGTCCCTGGTGGCCGCGGGGGAGGAGCCCGAGGAGCGTGCCATCGAGGCAGCGCTCCGGCCCAAGAACCTGGACGACTTCGTGGGCCAGCACCGGGTGCGGAAACAGCTGTCCCTGGTTCTCCAGGCATCCCGGATGCGCGGGCGCAGCGCGGACCACGTGCTCTTCTCGGGCCCGCCGGGACTGGGCAAGACAACCCTTGCCATGATCGTTGCGTCCGAAATGAGTGCGCCCCTGCGCATCAGCAGCGGCCCTGCCATCCAGCACGCCGGGGACCTCGCCGCCATCCTTTCCTCCCTTTCCGAGGGCGAAGTCCTGTTCCTTGACGAGATCCACCGGATGTCCAGGCCGGCCGAAGAGATGCTGTACATGGCCATGGAGGATTTCCGGGTGGACATCGTGGTGGGCAAGGGGGCCGGTGCCACGGCAATTCCCCTCGAACTGCCGCCCTTCACCCTGGTGGGCGCCACCACCCGCGCTGGCCTGCTGCCGGGACCCCTCCGGGACCGGTTCGGCTTCACCGGCCACCTGGAGTTCTACTCCGTGCCGGAGCTTGAACTCGTGCTGCGGCGCTCCGCCGGCCTGCTGGACCTCAAGGTCAACTCGGCGGGATTCTCCGAGATCGCCGGTCGTTCCCGCGGCACTCCCCGCATTGCCAACCGGCTGCTGCGCCGTGTCCGGGACTGGGCCCTGGTCCACGGAATTGACCAGATCGACGCCAGGGCGGCGTCCGCCGCGCTGGACATGTACGAGGTGGACAAAAAGGGCCTGGACCGGCTTGACCGCGCCGTGCTCGAGGCCCTCATCACCAAGTTCGGCGGCGGGCCGGTGGGGCTCTCCACGCTGGCCATCGCAGTCGGCGAAGAGACCGAAACCGTGGAAACCGTGGCGGAGCCGTTCCTGGTCCGGGAGGGCCTCCTGGGCCGCACCCCGCGTGGCCGGATTGCCATGGCACCGGCCTGGACCCACCTTGGCTATGCCATTCCGTCAGGTGTCTTCGCCCAGGAACAGCTGGACCTGTTCGAGCCCGCCGAAGACGACGCCTGAGCCCGGACT
Organism: Arthrobacter sp. AK04; assembly: GCF_021129155.1. Lineage (GTDB taxonomy): Bacteria > Actinomycetota > Actinomycetes > Actinomycetales > Micrococcaceae > Arthrobacter > Arthrobacter quantipunctorum. The sequence continues at coordinate 3,688 of NZ_JAJOMC010000046.1, read as the reverse complement.
GACGGGCCCCGAAACCCAATAGCAGGCTCCGTTCAGCTTTTCCCTTTAGACTGGTATGACGCTCGGCACGTTCGGGTCTTTGTTCCCGTGGGCAGCATTACCGGCAGCCCGCGGATGGATGGCAAGCAGCTTCGCCAGGCCACTTGTTCAAAGCGGACGGCGCTGTCAACCGGCTCAATGCAAGTACAGCTCAATGCAAGTACAGAATGGAACTTCCCCGTGTTCGGACACATCACTGCCCAGACCACCACTACCCAGCCCGGCGGCGGCATCGACATCATGTCGATCCTGCTGTTCGTGATGCTCGGCATCTTCATCTTCATGATGTTCCGCCGCAACAAGAAGACCCAGCAGCAGCAGGCAGCGCTTCAGTCACAGTTCGCCCCCGGCGTCGACGTCATGACCAGCTTTGGCCTGTTCGGCCGCATCGTTGACATCGACGACGAGGAAAACAAGGTCACGCTGGAGCTTTCCCCCGGCAACCTTGCTACCGTGCACCGCCAGGCAGTCACCAAGATCGTAGAGCCGGCAGCGGTTCCGGCGGCTGACGCCCCGGCTGTCCCGGACGATGCGTCGTCGCTGACCGCGCAGGAGACCGGCAGCTCCGCAACGCCGTTCGAAACACCGGATGAAACCCTGAAGCGACTCAATGATGAGGGCAAGAAGGACAACTAGTCCCCGCTGCATCCACAACACCTCTACCGCTGCGGACCGCCGCCGGTGCAAGCACAAGCAGGCACCGGCGGTTCCTCCGTGAATAAGAGAAAGATCGACAATGGCACGAACTGGCCCCAAGAAACCAGGCCTCAGGGTCCTGGTCTGGCTCGGTGTACTCCTCGCCACCCTCACTGCCGTCCTGGCCGGCGGAACCCTTGCCGGGCAGGCAAGCTGGGCGCCCAAGCTGGCGCTGGACCTCGAAGGCGGCACCCAGATGATCCTGGCGCCGAAGGTCGAGGGCGGTTCGGACATCAACGAGGAACAGCTCAACCAGGCCGTGGCGATCATCCGCCAGCGCGTTGACGGTTCAGGTGTTGCAGAAGCAGAGATCAGCACCCAGTCCGGGCGCAATGTGGTGGTCAGCCTTCCCGGCACCCCCTCGAGCCAGACGCGCGACCTGATCCAGGCATCCGCCGACATGAACTTCCGGCCCGTGCTGCTCGCCGGTGCCGGTGCGCCCGTGCCGGAGGAGCAGCGGGCGCCGGAGGACCAGCTGCCCAAGCCGACGGCGGAACCCGCCAACAGCAGCGACATCAACTGGATCACTGCGGAGATCTACCGCGAGTTCGAAACCCTTGACTGCGACAACCCGGCGCAGGACGAGCGGGAACGGTCGGACCCGGCCAAGCCGCTGGTCACCTGTGAGCCGGCTTCCGAGACGAACCCTGCGATCAAGTACATCCTGGGTCCCGTTGAGGTCAAGGGAAGCAACATCGTCACGTCCTCCTTTCAGCTCCAGCAGGGTGCGCAGGGTGCCGTCACCAACGACTGGGCAGTGAACATCCAGTTCGACGACGAAGGCACGGCCAGGTTCAAAGAGGTCACCGAACGCCTGAACCAGTTCTACGTTGCCGCCGGCGGCGACGCGGGCAACGACCCGAAGGCCCAGTTCGCCATTGTGCTGGATGACCAGGTCATCTCCGCTCCGCGGTCCCTCGCCGTCATCACCGACGGCCGCCCGCAGATCACCGGCGGGTTCACCGAGCAGAGCGCCAAGGCCCTGTCGGACCAGCTGCGCTTCGGTGCACTGCCCATCAGCTTCGAGATCCAGAGCGAGCAGCAGATTTCGGCCACCCTTGGCGGTGAGCAGCTGCGCATGGGCCTCCTGGCGGGCATCATCGGCCTCCTCCTTGTGGTGGTCTACTCCCTGTTCCAGTACCGGGCGCTCGGCTTGGTGACCATCGCTTCACTGGTGGTCGCCGGCGTCCTGACGTATTTGGCGATTGCCATCCTGGGCTGGACGGAGAACTACCGGCTGTCCCTGGCCGGCGTCGCGGGCCTCATCGTGGCAATCGGACAGACGGCGGACTCCTTTATCGTCTACTTCGAACGCATCCGGGACGAGCTCCGTGAAGGCCGCGGCCTCGTCTCCGCTGTCGAGAACGGCTGGAAGCGGGCCAAGCGGACCGTGCTGGCGTCCAAGGCCGTCAACCTGCTGGCTGCGCTGGTCCTCTACTTCGTGGCCGTGGGCAACGTCCGGGGATTTGCGTTCACCCTAGGCCTGACCGCCATTGCAGACCTCATCGTGGTGTTCATGTTCACCCACCCGACGCTCCAGATGCTGGCGCGCACCAGGTTCTTCGGCGAGGGGCACCGGCTGTCCGGCCTTGATCCGAAACGGCTGGGAGCCGTGCCGCTGTACCGCGGCGCCGGCCGTGTCCGCACCCCTGCAGACAAGCCTGCCGCTGTCCGTACCAAGAACGCCGGTGCGGCCGCCGAAGCGGAACGCAGGATGACCATCGCCGAACGCCGCCTGGCGGAGAAGCAGGAGCAGCTCGCGGGTTCCTCGAAGTCCTCAGCGAAGGAGAACAAGTAATGTCAGGCTTCGCCAACTTCGGCAACGAGCTCTACACCGGAAAGCGCTCCTACAACTTCGTAGGTGCCAAGAAACTCTGGTTCATCATCGCGGCTGTAGCCGTTGTCCTGTCCATCATCATTCCGCTGGCCAAGGGCGGCTTCAACCTCGGCATCGAGTTCCGCGGCGGGTCCGAATTCACGGTCTCCAACGTGCAGACCACCGATGCGGCACTGGGGGAGGAGGCCGTTACTGACGTGGTCCAGGGCAGTGTGCCGCGCGTGGCGAACGTCGCCGGCACCACCATGCGGATCCAGACGGACAAGCTGACGGACGATGAGACGCTCCGCATCAAGGAGGGGCTCACCAGCGCCTACGGCGTCACCGACAATGAGGTGACCTCGACGTTCGTCGGACCTACCTGGGGCGCGGACGTCACCAAGCAGGCCCTGATTGGCCTGGTGGTCTTCGTACTGCTCGCGTCCGTGCTGATGGCGCTGTACTTCCGCACGTGGAAGATGTCGCTTTCGGCCATCGCGGGCATGGCGGTGACAATGTTCATTACCGCAGGCGTCTACGCGCTCAGCGATTTCGAGGTCACTCCGTCTGCGATCATCGGGTTCCTGACCGTGCTCAGCTACTCCCTCTACGACACGGTGGTGGTCTTCGACAAGATCCGCGAGAACACCGCAGACCTGGACGCGTCCACCCGCCGTACGTTCGCCGAGGAGGTCAACCTCGCCGTCAACCAGACCCTCGTCCGGTCAATCAACACCATGATGGTGGCTATCCTCCCCGTGGGTGCCATCCTGTTCATCGGTGCCGGACTGCTGGGTGCCGGTACGCTGCGCGACCTTTCGCTCGCCCTGTTCGTCGGTATCCTCATCGGAACGGCGGCCACGATCTTTGTGGCGGCCCCCATGTACGCCTGGCTGCGCCAGAACGAACCCGACCTCGCCAGGCAGGCTAAACGTGTTGAGCACCGGCGTGCCGGTGCCGGGTCAGGCTCCGGCTCCTCAGCCGTGGAAACAGCCCCGGCATAAGCCGTCCACTTCCGGGGGGGGGGGGGGGGGGGGGGGGTCGGCGGCCCGCCCCGCGCGCGGGGGGGTGGGGTTGTGTGTGGGAAAGGGGAAGCGCGGGAGGGGGAGGCGGAGTTAATAAGCAAGTGGGTGTGGG
>NZ_JAJOMC010000045.1 GCF_021129155.1 Arthrobacter sp. AK04 | reverse complement strand
GCCCACGGCCCCCCCCTTCCCTCCCTGGCTGACGTTGCCCGCGCCTACCGCAGCCACCGCCTGGAACGGCTGGCACAGGTGCGCGCTGCGCTGGCCCGCCTGGGCGCGGAAGCCTCCGCCGGTGACGTCGCGGACGTCGTCTATGCCGACGTCGACCCTTCCGTGCGGCGCGCGGCCGAAACGTCCGTTTCGGCCCAGCTTCACTACCTTCGGGGAGACGCTGGGCAGCGCCGGGCCCGGGGAGCCACGCCCGGCGAGACGGTAGGGTAGGAGCCATGCGTATTGCCAGGTTTGTTGTTGATTCTGATCCCCTTTACGGCGTCGTCGAAGGTGACCCGGGCAGTGAGGAAATCACTGTCATCCATGGAGACCCCTTCTTCAACGGCGTGGAGCGTACCTCCGTCCGCCACAAGCTGGAGGACGTCCGGCTGCTCGCTCCCATCATTCCCCGCAGCAAGGTCATCGGCGTGGGCCGCAACTTCGTGGAGCACGCACACGAGCTCGGCAACGAAGTCCCCGCCCAGCCGCTCCTGTTCCTCAAGCCGAACACCGCCGTCGTGGGTCCCAACGATCCTGTGGTGCTGCCGGACTTCTCCGAGGAAGTCTCCTTCGAAGCGGAACTGTGCGTGGTAATCGGACGGATCTGCAAGGACGTGCCCGAGGACCGCGTGGACGACGTCATCTTCGGCTACACCTGCGGCAACGACCTCACCGCCCGGGACGTCCAGAAGACCGACCTGCAGTGGACCCGGGCCAAGGGCTTTGACACCTCTGCGCCCCTGGGCCCCTGGATCGAGACCGAACTGGACACCGAGGACCTGCAGATCCAGGGCCGGCTCAACGGGGAACTGCGGCAGGACGGCAGCACCAGCCAGATGATCAGGGGAGTCCGCGAGCTGGTGTCCGTGGTCTCCCAGGCCTTCACCCTCCTGCCCGGCGACGTCATCATGACCGGAACACCCGCGGGAGTGGGCCTGGTCAACGCCGGCGACCGCTTTGAGGTGGAGATCGAGGGCATCGGCCGCCTGTCCAACCCCATCGTGCGCCGCTGACCCCGGGCCGCCCGGACCCCTAGCGGCAGACGGTAAAGTTGGAGCCACTATGACTACTGCTTCCGCGTCGAATGCTGCCTCCCTGCCCCCTGTTTCTGCCGATACGCCCGTGCGGGTCCGGTTCTGCCCGTCGCCCACCGGCACCCCGCACGTCGGGCTGATCCGGACGGCCCTGTTCAACTGGGCCCATGCCAAGCACACCAAGGGCACTTTCGTGTTCCGTATCGAAGACACGGACGCCGCGCGCGACTCGGAGGAAAGCTACCAGCAGCTGCTCGAGGCCCTGAAGTGGCTTGGCATCACATGGGAAGAGGGCGTCGAGGTGGGCGGTCCCCACGAGCCCTACCGGCAGTCGCAGCGGCTTGATCTCTACAAGGACGTGGTGGCCAAACTGATCGAGGGCGGCTACGCCTACGAGTGCTATTCGTCCCCCGAGGAAGTCGAGGCACGCCACCGCGCCGCAGGCCGCGACCCCAAGCTCGGCTACGACAACTTCGACCGCGAGCTGACCGACGAACAGGTGGCCGCCTTCAAGGCAGGCGGCCGCCAGCCGGTTCTGCGCGTCCGGATGCCCGATGAGGACGTCACGTTCACCGACCTTGTCCGCGGCGAGATCACCTTCAAGGCCGGCAGCATCCCGGACTATGTAATTGTCCGGGCCGACGGATCCCCCCTCTATACCCTGGTGAACCCGGTTGATGACGCACTCATGGGTATCACCCACGTGCTGCGCGGCGAGGACCTGCTGTCCTCCACCCCGCGCCAGGTTGTCCTCATCCGCGCACTCATGGAACTCGGTGTGGCCAGCTACATGCCCGAGTTCGGCCACCTGCCTTACGTGATGGGTGAAGGCAACAAGAAACTCTCCAAGCGGGATCCTCAGTCCAACCTGTTCCTTCTGCGGGACCGCGGCTTCATCCCCGAAGGCCTCCTGAACTACCTGTCCCTGCTGGGCTGGAGCCTCTCCGCCGATGAGGATATCTTCACCGTGGACCAGCTCATCGAAAACTTCGACGTCCACGACGTCCTGGCCAACCCTGCGCGCTTCGACATCAAGAAAGCCGAAGCCATTAACGGCACCCACATCCGCATGCTTGCGCCCGAGGACTTCCGGGATCGGCTGGTGCCGTACCTGCGCACCGCCGGATACGTGGGGGAGCAGCTCACCGCGCGGCAGGAAGAAATCCTTACCGAAGCCGCGCCGCTGATCCAGGAGCGCATCACGCTCCTGGGCGAGGCACCGGACATGCTCGGGTTCCTGTTCAAGGACGACGACGCCATTGATGTTGCCGACGACGCCCGGAAAGGCCTGCCCCAGAATCTCGATGAGGTGCTGGACGCAGCACTTGCGGCCCTGGACGGCGTCCGGGAATGGACCGCCGAAGAGATCCAGGCGGCACTGAAGCAGGCCCTCGTGGAAGACCTGGGCCTCAAGCCCCGGCTCGCCTTCGGACCCGTGCGTACCGCTGTTTCCGGACGGCGCATTTCACCGCCGCTGTTCGAGTCCATGGTGATCCTGGGCAGGGAATCCTCCCTCCGCAGGCTCCGGGCCTTCCGTGGCTGATGACCGCAGGGCGATGACAGCTCCCCGAAGGGCAGGAGCCGGGGTCCTGGACACGCCCTTCGGGGCAGTCCGCGGGATCCTGTTCGACATCGACGACACGCTGGTGGACCTCGAGTTTTCGATGACCACAGCCCTCCGGGAAGTCAGCGAACACCTCCTGCCCGGTATGGACCAGGCCGGCTGGGAGAGGTTCGGGCGGATCTTCACGCACGAAACCACCCACTATTACGACCGTTACCTCTCAGGTGAACTGACCTTCAACGAACAGCGGTTGCTGCGCGGCCGCGCAGCCCTGGGCCACTTCGGGGTCGAACTTGCCGAAGGTGAGCAATCCCACCAGTGGCTCACGGCGTACATGGAGAAGCAGCCCGCCTACGTGAAGCCGTTTCCGGATGTCATGCCGCTGCTGGACCTGCTGGACCAGGCAGGCATCCCTTACGGCGCGGTGAGCAACAACGTCCATGACTACCAGCGCGCCAAGCTGGACGGCGCGGGACTCGAACGTGTCCGGCGCCTGGTGGGGACAGATACGTTGGGTGTGGCAAAGCCCGATCCGTCCATCTACCTTGAAGGTGTCCGGCTTCTGGGCACCGGGCCCGCGGAGACCCTCTATGTGGGGGACAACCGCCTTCTGGACGCAGAAGGCTCGACGGCGGCTGGCCTCCTGGGAGTCTGGCTCAACAGGGCAGGGGAACGGGTGCAGGAATTCCGGGGCAACATGGTGTCCTCGCTGGGCGAACTTATCGCCTAGGTCCGGGGACGCGGGGCCCGGGGGGGGCCCCGGCCCCGCCCCCCCCCCCCCCGCCCCCGGGAACCCCGGGCCGGAGGCCGATTTGTGCGAGCACGAAGTCTCGGGTAGAGTAATTTCTCGTGCTGAGGCGCACGGAGCAGGGCAAAAGCCCTGAAAACCGGCCCGAAAGTATCATTGGGATATGGTGTAATTGGCAACACTACGGTTTCTGGTACCGTCATTCTAGGTTCGAGTCCTGGTATCCCAGCTCTGGTTTGAGCAGCTAACAAGAGCTCAAAACAGAAGGTTTCAGCCGGTCCGCCGATTTGAAACCGAAGCGAAATGTGTGAAACAATCACTGAGCTTGACCAGCGGAAACGCCGGTCAAAAGTACGGTAAAGTACACGGCCCCATCGTATAGCGGCCTAGTACGCCGCCCTCTCACGGCGGTAACGCGGGTTCGAATCCCGCTGGGGTCACCATTGAAATGGTCCCGGGCAAATGCCCGGGGCCATTTTTCGTTTGTGCTCTCACGCCGGGCCCGTGCCCGCCGGCACCGCGCGCCGAAACTGCGGCCGTGCCGGGCCTGAACTGGCATGATGTTGCTGTGACCTCCCCGAACGAGCAGGACCACCCGAACCACGCACAGCACACGCCCACGGGCAGCGCCGGAGCCCTGGCAGCCATAGCGCTCCTGGAAGAGGTGCGGGAGGATCTGGCCGCCACCGAACTGCCGCTTGCCCTGCATGAGGCGGAGCAGGCCCGGCGCGAGGCCGCCAGTGCCGTGGCCCAGCTCGATGACTACATCCTTCCGCGGTACCGGAGCCTGGACGCCCCGCTCCTGGCCGTCGTCGGAGGTTCCACGGGGGCGGGCAAGTCAACCCTCGTCAACGGGATCGTGGGACATCCGGTCACCCGTGCCGGCGCCATCCGCCCCACAACCCGCCAGCCCATCCTCCTGCACCACCCGTCAGAGGGGGACTGGTTCGAGGGCCAGCGCGTGCTGCCGAGCTTAAGCAGGATCCATGGGTTTGTGACCAACAGCACAGTACCGGCAAACCGGGCCGGCGCGGTGCCGGATGCAGGAGCCATGTCGTCCCTCGTCCTTGTGGCGGACCCGGGAGTGCCTGCAGGAATTGCGGTCCTGGATGCCCCGGATGTGGATTCCATCTCCGATGACAACCGAAAGCTGGCCTCACAGCTCCTGGCCGCCGCCGATCTGTGGGTTTTTGTTACCACTGCCAACCGCTACGCCGACGCCGTTCCCTGGAAGCTGCTCCTCAACGCGGCTTCGCGGGACATCATGGTGGGGGTGGTCCTGGACAGGGTGCCCCCGGGGGCGGAAGAAGAAGTCAGCGAGGACCTGCGCAGCCTCCTGGACAGGGAAGGCCTGGGTGCGGCTCAGCTGTTCGTGATACCGGAGACCACCCTGGACCCGATGGGCATGCTGCCAGCAGGGTCAGTCCAGCCGCTGCGGGCCTGGCTGGCGGACCTGGCCGCCGACGCCGCCGGCCGCTCTGACATCGCCCGCCGCACGTTGAACGGGACCGTCAGGGCGATGGCAGGACGCGTCGCCGCCGTCGCGCAGGCCGCGCGGGAGCAGCAGCGCGCCGCCGCCAACCTGGAGGATGCCGCCGTCGCGGCCTACCGGGACGCCGCGGACCGCATCCTGGAAGCCACGAGGGACGGCGCCCTCCTGAGGGGGGAGGTGCTGGCCCGCTGGCAGGACTTCGTGGGTACGGGTGAATTCTTCCGGGCCCTCGAGCAGAACGTGGGGCGGTTCCGTGACCGCGTGGGTGCTTTTTTCCGCGGTGAACCGGCCCCCGCCGTCAGGGTGGAAGCCGCCATCGAGACTGGCCTGCAGGCAGTCATAGTTGACGAAGCCGCCAACGCCGCAGAGGACACGGACCAGCGTTGGCGCAACGACCCCGCCGGGCGCCAGCTGCTGGGTACGGATGATCTTTCCGGCACAACGCCGGGCTTTGAAGACCGCGCCGCCGCTGAGATCCGGGCCTGGCAGGAAACGCTGATGGACATGATCCGCACCGAGGGCCAGGGAAAGCGGACGCAGGCCCGCTGGCTGTCCTTCGGCATCAACGGACTTGGCGCCGCGCTGATGATCGTCGTCTTTTCCATGACAGCGGGACTCACGGGCCTTGAGGTAGGCGTTGCCGGCGGCACCGCCGTCGTGGGCCAGCGCCTGCTCGAAGCCGTCTTCGGCGAGGACGCCGTCCGGCGCATGGCCGAAAAAGCACGCGAGGACCTTCATACCCGCTGCCAGGTCCTGCTGCAGGAAGAGCGGCGCAAGTTCCTTTCCCGGCTGCCCGGGTACGACGAAAAGGCCCCTGACACCCTCGCCGCACATGCTGCCGCGCTGGTCCGCCTGGCGGACAACGCATGAGCCGCCACAGCGACACCCGCGAGGCGTCCCGGCTTGACCGCCGGCTTTCCGCCCTCAATGACGCCCGCGAGCTCGGCGAAGGCGTCCTTCCGGATGAGTCCCTCCAGGAAGTCTTCAGTGTCCTGGAGCGGGCAAGTTCACGGCGGTCGCTCTCTGCAGACCACACAGTGGTGGGATTCTTCGGTGCCACGGGAAGCGGCAAATCCTCGCTGTTCAACGCGGTCAGCGGCGCGGAAATCGCGACGGCGGCTGCTCGCCGTCCAACGACGTCGGAACCGTTGGCGGGGGTGTGGGGTGCGGACGGCAGCGAGCCGCTGCTGGACTGGCTGGAAGTCCGCCGCCGCCACCACGCCGCCGCCGTGGAAGGATTCTCGGACGAGGACACCGGCCTGATCCTCCTGGACCTGCCGGACTTCGACTCCACCAGGGCATCCAACCGTGAAGTGGTGCAGCGGATGGTGGGAATGGTGGACGTCCTGGTCTGGGTCCTTGATCCGCAAAAGTACGCCGACGCTGCCGTGCACAACGACTTCCTGTCGCGCCTGGCGTCGCACGGGGCGGTGACCCTGGTGGTCCTGAACCAGGTGGACCGGCTGCCCGAACGTGACGTGCAGCCTGTCCTGGAGTCCCTGCGCTCCATCCTTGCCCGGGACGGACTTGCCAAGGTCCAGGTGCTTGCGGCTTCCGCGCTGACGGGGGCCGGCGTTGACCAGGTCCGGGCTGCCATCCGTGGAGTTGCCGTGAAGCGCAAGGCACAGTCGCAACGGCTGGCTGCCGATATCACCAGGGCATCAGCCGAGCTGGGCGCTGTGTCCGGCGAGGGGACCGCGGCCGGTGTACGGCCTGCGGCCGTTACCCGGCTGGCCGACGAACTGTCTGTCGCAGCGAACGTTCCGGTGGTGGTCCGCGCAGTGGGCCAGTCGTACCGGCTGGAGTCGGTCAGGCGCACCGGCTGGCCGGTGACCAGGTGGCTCTCCCGGTTCCGTGCTGATCCGCTGCGGCGGCTCAATCTGCGCAGCACGGCGCCATCGGAGCTCAACCGGACATCCTTGCCGCCGGCAGGAGCGCCGGAGCGGGCACGCACGGACGCCGCAGTGCGTGAATTCGCCGACGCCGCCAGCGCCGGTGCCCCCGGGCCCTGGCGGGCCGCCATCCGGGGAGCCGCCAGGGAGGGGAGGGAACGCCTGCCTGACGCCCTTGACCAGGCCATCGCCGGAACGGACCTCGCCGCCAACCGGAAGTCCTGGTGGTGGGGAGTCTTCAACGTGGTGCAGTGGCTGGCGCTGCTTACCGTGCTGGGCGGGCTGGGCTGGCTCGGCGTCCTGGCGGCTCTGGGCTATTTCCAGATGCCCGTGCCTGAGGTACCCCGTGTGGAGGGCTGGCCAATTCCCACGCTGATGATTGCCGGGGGAGTGGTGCTGGGTCTTTTCCTGGCCATCACCGGCCGCTTTATTGCCGCTGCTGCGGCGAATGCGCGGGCGGCCAGGGCGCGGAGGCGGCTCAATGCCGCAGTGGCGGCCGTTGCGCAGGAGCTTGTAGTGGAGCCGGTGGAACTGGAGGTCAGCAGGCAGGCCGCATTCGATGCTGCACTCAGGAAGGCTGCAGCCGGCTAGCTGCGTCCCGGACCTTGACCAGGGTGCGCAGGTTGCGAGTGGTGGTGGCTTCCTTGAACCTGGCTTTCGCGGAGATCTTGCTGAAGGGGCTGTCCAGGGTTCCCCCGGCCGGTGCCAGCCACGCCAGTGCCTCCGGGCCCAGCCTCTTCTGCTGGTGTCCTTCCAGCGCGGACCCGGCCGCATCCAGCTCATCGAGCACTGCCTTGTCCGAGGAAAGCGTGATGTAGGTGTGGGTGGCCTTGTCGTCATCCGGGTAGGGGCACGCTGCCACCAGTTCGGAGACCCGGCCGGCCTCGAGGACCACCACCCACGCGTCATAGCCGAAGGCGTCCCGCAGGCACTTCTCACATGTGCGCTTTACAGCGGCGGCGCCCTGGTTGCTGGTGAGGACCACGTTCCCGCTCGCAAGCAGTGTCCCGGCATCCTGGAAGCCGGCGGCCTGGAGGGCCTCCCGTAAGGCGGCCATTTTGATATTGATGCCGCCCACGTTGATGCCACGGAGAAAAACCGCATAGCTGCCCATGGCGAAATCCTAGCCCCGGCCGGGTGGGTGTGGCTGCCTTTGCGGGGCGTCAGTCGTTGTTCTTGCGGAGGGCCTCGGTAAGGAGCCGTCCGGCGTTGCACACCACTTCCGCGTGCAGCCGGCCGGGCTGGCGGGTAAGGCGCTCGATCGGCCCGGAAATGGAGACAGCCGCGATAACCCGGCCGGAGGGTCCCCGCACCGGTGCGGAGACGGAGGCAACCCCCGGCTCCCGTTCGCCGAGGCTCTGGCCCCAGCCCCGCCGTCGTACTCCTGCCAGGACCGTTGGCGTGAAACGCGCTGACTGCAGTCCTTCGAGAAGGCGGTCGTGGTCTTCCCAGGCAAGCAGCACCTGGGCGGCCGAGCCTGCCTTCATGGACAGCTGCGTGCCCACCGGAATGGTGTCGCGGAGGCCGATGGGACGCTCGGCCGACGCCACGCACACGCGCCAGTCACCCTGACGGCGGAAAATCTGGGCGCTTTCGCCCGTGGCATCGCGCAGCTGCATCAGGACCGGCCCGGCGGAAGCTATCAAACGGTCTTCACCTGCGGCGGACGCCAGCTCAACCAGGCGGCTTCCCAGGACAAAGCGGCCCTGGATATCGCGGCTGACCAGGCGGTGGTGGACCAGGGCCAGGGCGAGGCGGTGGACAGTGGGCCGGGCCAGGCCCGTGGCTGCTACGAGCTGCGCCAGCGTGGTGGGGCCGGCTTCGAGCGCATCAAGCACCTGGGCCGCTTTATCAATGACACCGACTCCACTAGAATTGTCCATGTAATGATATTGCCGTCTCAATATCTGAGATGCAAATCTTTCGGCTGGCGCAGTGCCAAGCCGTCCTGATTCAGTTGAGCTCATCAGCCAAACAGCAGTGAAGGGAGATGGCCATGGCAAAGACATTGGCCGAGAAAGTCTGGGACGCACACGTGGTGCGCAAAGGGGATGGCGACGGAGCCAACGCCCAGCCCGACCTTCTCTTCATCGACCTTCACCTGGTCCACGAAGTCACGTCCCCACAGGCGTTCGAAGGCCTGCGGCTGGCCGGCAGGAAACTGCGCCGCCCGGACCTCACCATCGCAACGGAGGACCACAACACTCCCACGCTGGACATCGACAAGCCTATCGCGGACCTCACCAGCCGCACCCAGATCCAGACCTTGCGCAACAACTGTGCGGAGTTCGGCGTCCGGCTGCACAGCCTGGGGGACGCGGAGCAGGGCATCGTCCACGTGGTGGGCCCGCAGCTGGGCCTTACCCAGCCTGGCATGACGGTGGTCTGCGGCGACTCGCACACCTCCACGCACGGCGCTTTCGGCGCCCTGGCCATGGGCATTGGCACTTCCGAGGTGGAGCACGTCATGGCCACCCAGACACTCTCCCTGAAGCCGTTCAAGACCATGGCCATCAACGTTGAGGGGACACTGCGTCCGGGCGTGACGGCCAAGGACATCATCCTGGCCGTCATCGCCAAGATCGGCACCGGCGGGGGACAGGGCTACGTCCTGGAATACCGCGGGTCCGCCATCCGCTCTCTGTCCATGGACGCGCGCATGACCATCTGCAACATGTCCATCGAGGCTGGCGCCCGCGCCGGCATGGTGGCGCCGGACGAAACCACCTACGGCTACATGAAGGGCCGCCCGCACGCACCGCAGGGCGCGGACTGGGACGCCGCCGTCGAGTACTGGAACACGCTGCGCACTGACGACGACGCCGTCTTCGACGCCCAGGTTGACCTGGACGCCGACACCCTGGAGCCCTTCGTTACCTGGGGCACCAACCCGGGCCAGGGCGTTTCGCTGTCCGAGTCCGTGCCGTCTCCCGAGGACTTCGGCGACGAGAATGCCAAGGCCGCCGCCGAACGTGCACTGCAGTACATGGGGCTGGAGGCCGGAACCCCGATGAAGGACATCCGGGTGGACACCGTCTTCCTGGGCTCCTGCACCAACTCCCGCATGGAGGACCTCCGGGCCGCCGCTGACATCATCCGCGGACGCCAAAAGGACCCGAACGTCCGCATGCTGGTGGTGCCAGGCTCCGCCCGCGTACGGCTCGAGGCCGAGGCTGAGGGCCTGGACCGCGTGTTCAAGGACTTCGGCGCTGAGTGGCGCTTTGCCGGCTGCTCCATGTGCCTGGGCATGAACCCGGACCAGCTGGAGGTGGGGGAGCGCTGCGCTTCCACCTCCAACCGCAACTTCGAAGGACGCCAGGGCAAGGGCGGCCGTACCCACCTGGTCTCGCCGGTGGTCGCCGCTGCCACCGCCATCCGGGGCACGCTGAGCTCGCCCTCGGACCTCGACCCGGCCCCCGAATCCGCCGCCATCCGCACCGACGCAGCCTAGGACACGCCATGGAAAAGTTCACCACCCACACCGGAATCGGCGTCCCGCTGCGGCAGAGCAACGTGGACACGGACCAGATCATCCCCGCCGTCTACCTCAAGCGGATCACCCGGACAGGCTTCGAGGACGCCCTGTTCTCGGCCTGGCGCAAGGACCCGTCCTTCATCCTGAACAAGGAGCCCTTCAATGCCGGCTCCGTGCTGGTGGCCGGGCCGGACTTTGGCACAGGATCGTCCCGCGAACACGCTGTCTGGGCACTCAAGGACTACGGTTTCAAGGCCGTCCTCTCCTCCCGCTTCGCCGACATCTTCCGCGGGAATTCCGGCAAGCAGGGCCTGCTTGCCGCCGAACTCTCCCAGGACGACATCGAGCTGATCTGGAAGGAGCTCGAGAATGCCCCGGGGACCGAGGTCACCGTGGACCTGGTGTCCAAGACCGTGGTGTGCGGAAACATCGTTGCGCCCTTCGAAATCGACGACTACACGCGCTGGCGCCTGCTCGAAGGCCTCGACGACATTGGGCTCACCCTGCAGCATGAGGCAGACATCACGGCCTACGAAGCCACCCGGCCGTCGTTCAAGCCCAAAACCCTGCCGGCGCGCCTTTCCTCCGCCGGCTGAAGCAGAGCTGCCTGTCTTAAAAAGGTGCGACGGCGGCACGCCACGCCCTGCCGCCGTCGCCCGCGTATTTCGGTTCGGTAACGCAACCTCCTATGCTTGGTTGGAGCCTTTGCAAGGATTTGGGGGCGAGTGATCGTAAGGAAACCGGTATATGAGTAGTGTTCTGACAATCCGCGGCGGAGTCCCGCTTACAGGCCGCGTCAGCGTCCGGGGAGCGAAGAATCTTGTCCCCAAGGCGATGGTGGCCGCGTTGCTGGGCAACGAACCCTCGGTGTTGCGGAACGTGCCGGAGATCAAGGACGTGGAGGTGGTCACCTCACTCCTGCAGCTGCACGGCGTCACCGTGGTCAAGGACCCCGTCAACGGCGACCTCACGCTGGATCCCAAGGCCGCCAAAACGGCGTCCAGCACTGCCATTGACGCCCACGCGGGCGACTCCCGGATCCCCATCCTGCTCTGCGGGCCGCTGATCCACGCCATCGGTGAAGCCTTCATCCCGGACCTCGGGGGCTGCAAAATCGGTGACCGCCCCATTGACTACCACCTGGACGTGCTGCGCCAGTTCGGAGCCGTGGTGGAAAAGCGCCCCGGCGGGATCCACATCTCGGCGCCCAAGGGCCTGCACGGCGCAAAGATTTCCCTTCCCTACCCTTCCGTGGGTGCCACCGAGCAGGTCCTGCTGAGCGCCACCCGCGCCGAGGGCATCACCGAACTTTCCGGCGCCGCCACCGAGCCGGAGATCATCGACCTCATCGCCGTGCTGCAGAAGATGGGCGCCATCATCAGCGTCCAGACGGACCGGACCATCCGCATTGAAGGCGTCCGGGATCTCGGCGGCTACAACCACCGGGCCCTCTCGGACCGGAACGAGTCGGCGTCGTGGGCCTCCGCTGCGCTGGTCACCAAGGGCGACATCTTTGTTGAGGGCGCTTCCCAGCGGGACATGATGACTTTCCTGAACACGTACCGCAAGGTGGGCGGCGGGATGGACATCGGCGAGGACGGCATCCGGTTCTACCACAAGGGTGGCAAGCTCAACCCGCTGGTCCTGGAAACGGACGTGCACCCCGGCTTCATGACGGACTGGCAGCAGCCGTTGGTGGTTGCCCTGACCCAGGCCGAGGGCGTCTCAATCGTCCACGAGACCGTCTACGAGAACCGCTTCGGCTTTACCGACGCACTGATCCGGATGGGCGCCAGCATCCAGGTGCACCGTGAATGCCTGGGCAGCGTGCCGTGCCGCTTCGGCCAGCGCAACTTCCTGCATTCCGCCGTGATTTCCGGACCCACCCAGCTCAAGGGCACCGATATCGACGTCCCCGACCTCCGTGGAGGCTTCAGCCACCTGATCGCCGCGTTGGCGGCGACGGGAACCTCACGCGTCACCGGCATTGACATCATCAACCGCGGCTACGAACGGTTTACCGAAAAGCTGGCCGGGCTGGGTGCCGACTTCGACATCACCACCACGAAGTAGCGGGCAGACGTGAAGGAACCGGCCAAGAGCCGCGCCACCCTTGCGGTGGTCGCCGGCATAGTCCGCCCCCTGTTCAACCTCATGATGGACAAAGAGTGGAAGGGCACTGAGAAGCTGCCTGCCGGCGGCTTCATCGCTGCGCCCAACCACTGCACCGAGATCGATCCCCTGATCGTCGGCCACCTCCTCTACAACCACAAGGTTCTGCCGCATTTCCTGGCCAAGTCCGGACTGTTCAAGGTTCCGGTGCTCGGCTGGGTCCTGCGGGCCACCAAGCAGATCCCCGTGGAGCGCTCGACGGCGGGAGCGAACCGTTCCCTCCAGCTCGCCCAGGAGATCGTCGCCGAAGGTGGAGCCATCATCATCTATCCCGAAGGCACCCTCACCAGGGATCCGGACCTCTGGCCTATGAAGGGCCACACCGGTGCCGCACGGCTCGCCCTTGAAGGCGGCATTCCGGTGGTCCCGATCGCCCACTGGGGCGCCCACGAGGTCTTCCCCCGCTACGGCAAGCGGTTCCACCTGTTCCCCCGCAAGAAGTCGCGGGTAGTGGTGGGTGAGCCCGTCGATCTCAGCGCCTTCACCGGCCGCCCCCTCGACAAGGCCACGCTGACAGAGGCCACCGATGCCATCATGGACGCCATCACCGCCCTCCTTGCGGAGATCCGCGGAGAGCAGCCTCCCGCCGAGCGGTGGGACCCGGCCAAGCAGCAGCAGGCGAAGCACGGCAGGTTCATGGAACGCGGTAAGCAGCAGCCCGGCACCGGAACGGACGCTCCGTGACCGCTGGGGGAAGGCAAACGGGTTCGGCCCGTTCCGTTGCCGTCCTCGGTGCCGGCTCCTGGGGGACCACGTTCGCCAAGATCCTCGCCGATGCAGCGGCTGCGGCAGGGGATCCGCGCACCATCAGGCTGTGGGGGCGCCGCGCTGAAGTGGTGGACCAGATCAACACCAGCCACGTCAACGCCCAGTACCTGAAGGACGTGCAGCTCCCGGAGAGCATCTCGGCGTCCACGGACGTCGCCGCCGTTCTCAAGGATGCCGACCTCGTGGTGATCGCCGTCCCGGCGCAGTCGCTGCGGCCCCAGCTGCGGGAGTGGAAGGGCCTGATCGCGCCGGACGCCATGGTGGTTTCCCTCATGAAGGGCCTGGAGCTTGGCACAGACGCCCGGATGAGCGAGGTCATCGGCGAGGAGCTTGGCCTGCCCGCCGAACGCATCGCCATCGTGTCCGGGCCCAACCTGGCCATGGAGATTGCCCGTGAAGAACCAACCGCGTCCGTAGTTGCCTGCACTGATTCCGCCGCGGCCGGCTGGATCGCCAGGAGTTGCACGGCCCCCTATTTCCGGCCCTACACCACGGCGGACGTTGTTGGGGTGGAGATCGGCGGAATCGTGAAAAACGTCATTGCGCTTGCCGTGGGCATCTGCGAGGGCAAGCAGATGGGGGACAACACCAAAGCGTCCGTCATCACCCGCGGACTGGCCGAGACATCCCGCCTCGCCCTGGCACTTGGCGGTGAGGCCAAAACAATGGCCGGCCTGGCCGGGCTTGGGGACCTCGTGGCCACCTGCTCCTCGCCGCTCTCGCGCAACCACACCGCGGGCCGGCTGCTGGGCCAGGGCCTCACGCTCGAGGAGGTTGGCCAGAAGATGACCCAGACCGCCGAAGGCATCAAATCCGGCCAGGCCGTCCATGAACTGGCAGGCAAGCTGGGCGTCGAGATGCCCATTACGGCCGCCGTCGTTGCGGTGCTGGCCGGCAAACTGTCCGTTGACCAACTGGGGCCGGTCCTGCTGTCCCGGGAATTGAAACCTGAAGGCGATTACTGACGATGTCCCAAGAAAACCTGGCCACGGGGGAAACCGCACCGCGGACAAAACCCCGGGTGGCGGTACTTTTCGGCGGCCGCTCCAGCGAGCACGCCGTGAGTTGCGTAACGGCTGCCGGAGTGCTCGGCGCCATCAACAAGGACAAGTACGAGGTGATTCCCATTGGCATCGCCAAGACCGGCCAATGGGTCCTCGCGGGCGCCGACACCGCCCAATGGTCCCTCTCCTCAACGGCCCTGCCCGAGGTGGCGCCCTCGCCGCAGACCGTGACCCTCGCCGAAATCGGGGGCGAACACCAGCTGATCGTTGCCTCCCCGAACGAGGTGCCCCGGGAACTCGGAACCGTTGACGTTGTGTTCCCGCTGCTGCACGGCCCGTTCGGTGAGGACGGCACCATCCAGGGACTGCTGGAACTCTCGGACACCCGCTACGTGGGCGCCGGTGTCCTGGCCTCCGCCGTGGGCATGGACAAGCACTACATGAAAGTGGTGTTCGAGGCCGCCGGACTGCAGGTAGGCCCGTATGTGGCCGTCACGGACCGGCAGTGGCGCAGGGACCCGGAGCTGGTCCGGAAACAGGTTGACCGGCTGGGTTTCCCTGTCTTCGTCAAACCCGCCCGCGCCGGATCCTCGATGGGCATTTCCAAAGTTGATTCCCTGGCGGACCTGGACGCCGCCATCGAGGAAGCCCGCAAGCATGACCTCAAACTGGTGATCGAAGCCGGGATCACGGGCCGGGAAATCGAATGCGCTGTGCTCGAAGGCAGGGGCACCGACGCTCCACGGACCTCCATGCCCGGAGAGATTTCCGTGGCCGGCGGCACGCACGAGTTCTACGACTTCAACGCCAAATACGTGGAGGACGATGCTGCTTCCCTGAGCTGCCCGGCAGACATTCCCGAGGAAGCCATCGCCAGGGTCCGGGAGCTGGCAGCGGCAGCGTTTGACGCCGTAGGTGCCGAAGGACTGAGCCGCGTGGACTTCTTCTACACTCCTGCCGGCGAACTCATCATCAACGAGATCAACACGATGCCCGGGTTCACGCCCAAGAGCATGTACCCGCAGATGTGGGCGGCCTCCGGCCTGGACTACGCCGACCTCATCGATGAACTGATCTACCTGGCGCTGAACCGCAAAACCGGGCTGCGCTGACACTCCCCGCCGGCACCCTGACCTTGCTCCGCTTCGGCCAGGGAACCCTGCCGGCGTGGGCCCACCGCTGGCACCCTGACCTTGCTCCGCTTCGGCCAGGGAACCCTGCCGGCGTGGGCCCACCGCCGGCACCCTGCCGGCGTGGGCCTACTGGCTGGGCGGCAGGTTCTGCAGGTCTTCCTGGCCTACGCAGTTCCGTGCCGCCGGCACCTTGCCGGCGGCAGCTGCGAGGTCGGCCAGGACTGTGGCGGAGCTGATCTTGTCCGGGTCCATCAGGATCTCGGTTGCCGGTTCGCGGCCGTAGGTCGTCAGGGTCCAGACGGGGTTGCCCTCCTTGATGACCCAGTCGATGCCGTTGACCGTCACGCAGCGGTCTGTGGTGGGGCCCGGGACGTTGACGCCGCAGCGGAGGATCACCAGGGAAGGGTCACCCCAGGCTGCCGTCGCCTGGCTGTTCGTCTTCCGGAGCGGGTTCTCGCCGATCGCGTCCGGCAACGCCACCATCATGGGAGCGCAGGCGGGGTTGGCCGCGTCCTGGGCGGCAGGAACATCCACGGGAGGCGAACACGACGTCAACGGTATGGCCGCGAGGCTCCCAATCAGTGCCAGCCTGGCAACACGGGCGGGCAGGGAAAGCTGGGCACGGTGCATTCCTTCAGCCTATCGCCGCAAACGGGCCCTGCCCGACGCCCGGCACCGCCTGCCCTCAATGTCAGGGCCCCGCGATAGCGTAGTGGAATGCCTGAAAAACCCTCGTCCTCCCGCCCGCAATCCCATGTGCAATCCGGCAATGACCAGCCCGACGCGAACCAGCTGGCCGTCCCCGCCCCGGCCGTCCCTGCGCTGACTGTCTCTGCCCTCTCCGAGGGTGAGCTGCTGGCCCGCATCTTTCCGCGACTGGCCATGGAAGGCACATACTGCGCCGCCACCCTCCTTGGCCCGGGGGATGACGCTGCCGTGATCGCCGCTCCGGACGGCAGGACTGTCATCAGTATCGACACCCAGGTCCAGGACCAGGACTTCAGGCTCCACTGGCCCAGCGGCTACAAGACCACCGGCTTTGACGTCGGCTGGAAAGCAGCGGCGCAGAACCTCAGCGACATCAACGCCATGGGCGCTACTGCAACCTCCCTGGTGGTAAGCCTCACCCTGCCCCCTGAGACCCCTGTGGGCTGGGTTGAGGACCTGGCCGACGGCCTTACCTCCGGGATCAGGGAGCTCGGTGCGGCCAACTGCTCGGTGGCGGGCGGCGACCTGGGGCGCGGGCGGGAAATTTCCGTGACGGTCGCGGTGCTGGGCAGCCTCGGCGGCGGCCCGGCCGTCCTCCGCTCCGGAGCCAAACCAGGAGACATCCTGGCCCTCGCAGGCACGGCCGGCCATGCGGCCGCCGGCCTCGCCCTGCTGGAGTCCAGCGTTCCACTGGAGAGTCTCGGCCCCGAACTGCGCAGCCTGGCGGAACTTCAGTGCAGGCCGCGGCCACCCCTGGCCGCCGGACCCGCCGCTCGGGCCGCCGGCGCCACCGCGATGCTGGACATTTCGGACGGAATGCTGCGGGACGGCCTGCGGCTGGCGGCAGCCAGCGGTGTCGCCGTCGACCTCCACCCGGGCCCGCTGGAACGGCTGAAGGACCTGCTGCTGCCCGCCGCGGAACTGCTGCATGCGGATGCCCGGGACTGGGTGCTCGGCGGCGGGGAAGACCACGGGCTGCTGGCCACATTCCCCTCCGGCACCCTGCTGCCCCCTGGATTCACTGCGATAGGCTCAATACAAGCACTGGGAATGAACGAGCGCCCGGGCGTCACAATAGCGGGCCGGTCCGTGGACACCGGGGGATGGGATCACTTTGCACACTAAGGTTGCCGCCAACGCGCAAGCGATGAAGAGGTGGTTGGGCAAGGCTGAAACGGCACTTGGCAACCACAGCGACCGCCTGAATGCCATTAATATTTTCCCGGTGGCCGACGGCGACACCGGGACCAACCTCTACGTCACCGTGCGGGCAGCCGCCCGGGCCGTGTCCGCCGGCGGGGACCAGCCGGCCCACATGGACGTGGGCGCCGTCCTGGCCACTGCGGGACAAGCCGCAATGGAGGAGGCGCGGGGAAACTCCGGAACACTCCTCTCGGTGTTCCTGTCTGCCGCCGCTGAACCACTCGCAGGCCACACCCGCCTGACGTCCACCCTCCTCGCAGCAGCGCTCAACCGCGCCCAGATCCGCGCCTGGTCAGCCCTCAGCGACCCCGTTCCCGGAACCATGCTCTCGGTCATGGAAGCGGCAGCGAGGGCTGCCGCGGCCGTGGACGCAGGGCAAAACGGAGACGACAGCAACCATGCCCTGGGATTGGCCCTGGATGCCGCCGTCGAAGCTGCCCTCGCAGCCGTGATCCACACCGAGGACCAACTGGCCGCCCTGACCTCCGCGCACGTGGTGGATGCCGGCGGGGTGGGAATGCTTCTGATCCTCGATTGCCTGCGCTCGGCGATCCTGGGGGAGGAACTCCAAGGCGAGCTCCTTGACGGGCTGCACGGCTACGACGTGTCGGATCCGCACATCCACACCGCCATGCCGGACGACGACGGCGTGGAAGTCATGTGCACCATCAGCCTTTCCCCGCTCAACGCAGCCACCCTCCGGCAGCGGCTGGACGAGATCGGCGAGTCGGTGATCATGAGCCAGGTGGGCAGCGGGCCTGATTCCGAGGGCAACTACCGGTGGCGCGTCCACGTCCATGTGCCCGAGGGGGAGCCCGCCGTCGAGATCATCCGGTCCCTCGGTGAGCCCGCCAACATCAGCATCAGCGAACTTGCCTTGCCGCGCGATCCGGCAGCGGATGCAGTGAACTCCAGCGGGCATGAGCGCTGAACTGGACCTGGCCCTGGAACGCCGGCTTGGCAAGCGTTCCGCCGCCGTCATTGAAAAACACCTGGGCATCACCACGGTGGAGGGGCTGCTCAACTATTACCCGCGCCGCTACATGAACCGCGGGGAGCTGACCCCCATCAGCGAGATCCCGCGGGACGAGGAAGTCACCCTGATCGCACGGGTCCTGTCCAGCAGCACCCGCCGCATGCAGGCGCGCCGCGGCACCATCACGGACGTTGTGGTTTCCGACGACGACGGAAAACAGGGACTTCGGCTGGTAGGTGGCACGGAGTACCGCGGCAAAGCACCTGGGACCCTCAAAATCAGCTTTTTCAACGGCTACAAGGCCCAGGCGGAACTGCTCCAGGGCCGGCTTGCCCTCTTTTCCGGCAAGGTCACCAGCTTCAAGGGGTCCCTCGGCCTCACCAATCCGGACTACCAGCTCCTGGACGAGGACATGTTCAGCGACAACGGCCGCGATCCGGAAAAGATGGCCGCCATGCCCATCCCCGTGTACCCGGCCACGTCCAAGCTGCCCAGCTGGAAAATCCAGAAGGCCGTCTCCACCCTGCTCGAAACCGCTGACCTCGACTCCCTCCCCGACCCCATCCCGGCCGCCATCGCGGAACGGGAAAAGTTCCTGCCCATCGCCAGGGCGTACCGGCTGATCCACGAGCCGGAGTCAGCCGGTGACTGGCAGCAGGCCCGCCGCCGTTTCCGGTACCAGGAAGCCCTGGTGCTGCAGTCCGCCCTCGCCCGCCGCCGCGCCCAGCTCGCGGCGGAGGAAGCCACGGCCCGCCGGCCCGTCCCGGACGGTCTCCTGTCCCGCTTCGACGCTGACCTGCCGTTTACCCTCACTGCCGGGCAGGCCGCCGTCGGGGAGACTCTCGGGCGCGAACTGGCCCGGGACACCCCCATGAACCGGCTCCTCCAGGGTGAAGTGGGCTCCGGCAAGACCGTCGTGGCCCTCCGGGCAATGCTGCAGGTGGTGGATGCCGGGGGCCAGGCCGCCCTGCTGGCACCCACGGAAGTCCTCGCCGCACAGCATTTCGATTCAATTCGCCGCACGCTGGGAGCCCTGTCCAGCGACGGGCTGCTGGGCGGAACGGACGGCGCCTCCGTCCAGGTTTCACTGCTCACCGGGTCCATGCCTACGGCCGCACGCCGCCAGGCCATGCTTGACGCCGCGTCCGGGACTGCGGGGATCGTCATCGGTACCCATGCCCTGCTCAGCGGCAATGTTTCCTTCTACGACCTCGGCCTGATCGTGGTGGATGAACAGCACCGGTTCGGCGTGGAGCAGCGTGACGCGCTCCGGGCCAAAGCCAGGAAGCCCCCGCACCTGCTCGTCATGACGGCCACGCCCATCCCGCGCACGGTGGCCATGACCGTTTTCGGCGACCTGGAAACGTCCGTCCTGGACGAGCTGCCGGCCGGCCGGGCGCCGATCTCCACCCATTTGGTGGGACTCGCCGAAAACCCGGCATGGGCGGGCCGCATCTGGGCGCGGGCCCGGGAAGAGATTGACGCGGGCCACCAGGTGTACGTCGTCTGCCCCAGGATCGGAACGGACGACGACGGCGATTTCAGCCCCGGGGAGGCGGCGCCTCCGGCAGGGGACACGGAAGGCGACGGCGGGCGGGAACTCGCATCGGTGACAGCCGTCGTCGAGCATCTGTTGGAGGAGCCGTCCTTGTCCGGGGTGCCCCTGGCGCCGCTCCATGGCCGGCAGGAGCCGGACCTGAAATTCGGGGTGATGGACGATTTTGCGGCGAACCGCATCAAGCTGCTGGTCTCCACCACCGTGATCGAGGTGGGCGTGGATGTCCACAACGCCACCCTGATGGTCATCCTCGATGCCGACAGGTTCGGGATCTCCCAGCTGCACCAGCTCCGCGGCCGCGTGGGCCGGGGCGGGCTCCCGGGCACCTGCCTGCTGGTGACCTCCCTTGAACCGGGCCACCCGAGCAGGCGCAGGCTCGAAGCAGTGGCTGCAACAACTGACGGGTTCGCGCTCTCCGAGGAGGACCTCAAAATGCGCCGCGAGGGCGACATCCTTGGTGCCTCGCAGTCAGGCGGACGCTCTACCCTGAAGCTGCTGCGGGTCCTGGAACACGGGGATGTAATTGCCCGGGCACGGGAAGACGCCCAGCAGATCGTGGGCGAAGACCCCGCCCTGGCGGCCCGCCCGGAGCTTGCCGAGGCGATAGAGAAGTACCTCAATCCGGAAAAGGAGGCGTTCCTTGAACGCGGATAGCATGGTGCGCGCCGGACTGCCTGGCTTCGCAGACAGGAGTGTCCAGTGAGCCGGATCATTGCAGGGGCCGCCGGCGGCTCCCCCCTCACGGCCGTTCCAGGCTCCTTGACCAGGCCCACCACGGACCGGGTCAAGGAGGCGCTCTTCTCCCGGCTTGACGCCTTCAACGTCATTGCCGGAGCCAGGGTCCTGGACCTTTACGCGGGCTCAGGCTCCCTGGGGGTTGAGAGCGGCAGCAGGGGAGCCCGGACAGTCGACCTCGTGGAGTCAGACGGCAAGGCAAGCGCAGTGTGCCAGCGCAATGCCGACCTCGTCAACGGCGTGCTGGGGCGCAAGGCCGTCACCGTACACCGTTCCAAGGTCGAACCCTTCCTGGACCGCGCCCCGGAGACCGCTGAGTGGGACCTTGTTTTCATGGACCCCCCGTACCCGCTTGAGGAAGTGGCGCTGAATGCCGCGCTCCAGAAGCTGGCGCCCCACCTCTCGGCTGCCGCCGTGGTGGTGGTGGAGCGGTCGTCCCGTTCCCCGGAACCGCAGTGGCCTGACGCCCTGACCCGGTTCGCGGAGAAGAAATACGGGGAAACCAGGCTTTGGTACGCGGAGCCCTATGTGCCTGACGCCATTGACGGGGACGACATTCCGGACGGGCAGGAACCGGCGGAAAACTAGCCGGTCCTGTTCCGGCGCCCGTCCTGGTCATTGGTCACCCCGCGAAAGGGTCCAGATCCACCCCGGCCAGGACTTTCGCCGGGTGCGGCCCGCGGGCAGTCAGTTCCGCGGTCCATTCCCTGGGCCATGGGGTCTGCGTGCCCGCAAGGATAATGTTCCCGGGATAGCGGCCCTCGAACATGCCCGTTTCAGCAAGGGCAGCCACATCCGCCATGGCCTCCCGCATGGCCACCACCTGGCTCCGGACCAGTGTGAGCCCCGGTTCGTCACCCACATTGACGATCAGCACACCGCCGGGGCTGAGCCGGTCCCGCACTTCCTGGTAGAACGCGCTGCATGCCAGGTGCGCCGGTGCCTCCGGCCCGGAGAAGATGTCCAGGATGACGACGTCGAACCGGAGGTCCGGGTCCAGCCGCGCCAGTGATTCCCGGGCGTCGCCGGTGACGGTGTGGAGATCCGTGCCCTCGGGCAGGGGGAGCTGGCGCAGGACGAAGTCAAGCAGCTCGCGCTCCAGTTCCACGGCGTATTGCACCGATCCCGGCCGCGTTGCCTGGATGTACCGCGCAAGGGTCAGTGCCCCGGCTCCCAGGTGCAGCGCGCGGACAGGACCGCCGGCAGGTGCTGCCAGATCAACCAGGTTGCCGATCCGGCGGAGGTACTCGTAAAAGATCTCCTCCGGCCGGACAAGGTTGACGTGGGACTGTTCGGCGCCGCCGATGCTCAGGACGTAGCTGCCCTCGGTGAATGCGTCAGGTTCGATGGACGCGTGCTGCCCTGTGGTCCGCAGGAACCGCGCGTGGGTCCCGCCCCCGGCGGGCATCAGAGCCTGCCACTGAGGGAAGCCAGGCGTTCGGCAGCCTCATGGAGGATTCCGGCCTTCTTGCAGAAAGCGAACCGGAGCAGGCTCCGGGTCCGCTGCGCCCCTTCCGCGTGGCAGAACACGGGCACGGGGATCGCCGCGACTCCCACCAGCGCCGGAAGCCTCCGTGCCAGGTCCACGGAGTCGGTGATGCCCAGGGGAGCAGTGTCGACGTTGACGAAGTAGGTGCCCTGCGGGGAAAAGACGTCGAACCCTGCGGCGCGGAGCCCTTCGCTCAGGATGTCGCGCTTCTCCTGCAGGGACGACGCGATGCCCTCGTAGAAGGAGTCCGGCAGGGCCAGCCCCTGGGCGATGGCCCACTGGAACGGAGTGCCCGAACTGTACGTGAGGAACTGCTTGACTGTCCGCACGGCGGCCACCAGGTCTTCCGGGCCCGTGAGCCAGCCGATCTTCCACCCGGTCAGGGAGAAGGTCTTGCCTGCGGAGGAGATGGTGATGGTGCGGTCCGCGGCGCCGGGAAGGGATGCCACCGGCAGGTGGCCGACGCCGAACGTGAGGTGTTCATAGACCTCGTCCGTGACGATGATGCTGTTGTGGGTGCGTGCCAGGTCAACGATCCGCTGCAGCACTTCCCGCGGAAAGACCGCGCCGGTTGGATTGTGGGGGTTGTTCAGGAGGACGACCTTCGTCCGCGGGCTGAAGGCGGCTTCCAGCGCTGCCATGTCCGGCATGAAGTCCGGGGCCAGCAGCGGGGCGGTGACGTGGGTTGCGCCGGACAGGCCGATCACCGCGCCGTAGGAATCGTAGAAGGGTTCCAGGGTCAGAACCTCGTCACCGGGACCGGCGAACGCCAGGAGCGAGGCGGCAATGGCCTCGGTGGCGCCGGTGGTGATGACCACCTCGGTGGCGGGGTCGGGCGATAGTCCGTAGAAGCGCTGCTGGTGGACCGACACTGCCTCCCGCAGTTCCGGGATGCCTTTGCCGGGCGCATACTGGTTCGCGCCTGCTGAGATGGCGGCCCGGGCGGCTTCCCTGATTTCCAGCGGTCCGTCCTCATCCGGAAACCCCTGGCCGAGGTTGATGGCGCCGGTCTGGACAGCCAGGGTGGTCATCTCCTCGAAGATGGTGACGCCAAGCCCCCCGCCCGGGGAGAGGAGGTTCGCTCCGAGGGCCGTGCGCTGCCAGGGAGCGGGAGCCGTGGGGGCGGAAACTTCCCGTGGTGCATGCATCCAGTCATGGTATCCCGGCCTTTCCATGGGGTAGGTTCGGAGCATGAGACGCGCTGTCTGCCCCGGATCCTTCGACCCCATCCACAACGGCCATCTCGAGGTTATTGCACGTGCGGCCGGCCTCTTCGACGAGGTGATCGTGGCCGTGTCCACCAACCCGGCCAAGAAGTACAGGTTCGCCCTGGCCGATCGCCTGGAAATGGCACGGGAAACCCTCGCCTCACTCAAGGGCATCGTGGTGGAACCCGTAGGGGAAGGACTGCTGGCCGAGTACTGCCGGCAGCGCGGGGTCTCAGCCATCGTCAAAGGCCTGAGGTCATCCTCGGACTTTGACTACGAACTGCCCATGGCCACCATGAACCGGCAGCTCAGCGGCGTGGAAACCGTCTTCCTGCCGGCCGAGGCGCACTATCTTCATCTGTCCTCCACCCTCATCAAAGAGGTGGCAGGCCTTGGCGGCAACGTGTCCGACTACGTGCCCCGGTCAGTGCAGCGGCGGATGCTCGCGGGCGAGCCTCCGCGGAACCAGCAGCCGAAAGGGTAGGCTTGTTCGGTACTTCGGCACTGTACGCCGGCCGGTTTGAGTCCCCGTGGCTCTTCAGGCTAAGATGGTACGTCGGTCATATGTTCAACAGGAGTTCTCATTAAAAGAGATGCTGGTTCGCCCTTGGCGTTCGACGTCAAGGACCTCGGGCGCAGCCCGGGAAGCATGCGGACACTGAAGGAACATGTACCCGCACCAGGTGACCTTGGTGTGGCGCTCATTGGCGTTCAGGAAGGCTCGGATGTCGAGCTGGATCTGAGGCTTGAGGCCGTACACGAAGGAATTTTGGTATCAGGTACTGTCCTCACCGAGGTAACGGGTGAGTGCGGCCGATGCCTGGATCCCCTTGCGTATGACCTTGAGGTCAATGTGCAGGAACTTTTCTTCTATGAAGGCGTGGAGCTTTCGGACGAAGAAGATAATGAAGAGCAACGTCGAGTCGAGCACGATGTAATCGATCTTGAACCGGTGTTGCGGGACGCAGTGGTGACCGCGCTGCCGTTCCAGCCGGTGTGCCGGGAAGACTGCCAGGGCCTTTGCTCCGAATGTGGAGTTCGCCTGGAAGACGAGCCGGGGCACCACCACGAGGTCCTGGATCCTCGCTGGGCTGCCCTAGCTGATATGGCTAAGCCTGACCGGCAAAATTGATTTGTACGTGTTTGTCTAGAGAGAAATGAGTTAGCCGTGGCTGTTCCCAAGCGGAAAATGTCTCGCTCGAATACCCGCGCCCGCCGCTCCCAGTGGAAGGCGACCGCCCCCCACCTGGTGAAGACCGTCGAGAACGGCCAGGTCACCTACAGCCTGCCGCACCAGGCAAAGGTCGTCACCGACTCGGCCGGCACTGCGCTGTTCCTTGAGTACAAGGGACGCAAGGTCGCTGACGTCTAATCGGCCACTCAGGCTGACATGATGTCTTCAACTGAAGAGCTTCTGAAGCGTCTCGGTGTCTCTATTGACGCCGGGACGCTTCGTCTTGCGCTCACCCACCGTTCCTACGCCTACGAAAACGGCGGCATTCCCACGAACGAGCGCCTGGAATTCCTGGGCGACTCCATCCTGGGTTTCTCTGTCACGGACGCCCTGTACCGGGACAACCCGGACCTCCCCGAAGGCGACCTCGCCAAGCGGCGCTCCGCCGTCGTCAGCACACGGGCGCTGGCCGGCATCGGCCGCAGCCTGGGCATCGGGGATTACATCTACCTTGGGCAGGGCGAAAAGCTCACCCAGGGCAAGAACAAGGCGTCCATCCTGGCAGACACCATGGAGGCCCTGATCGGCGCCACGTATGTCTCCAACGACATTGAGACAGCACGCCAGCTGGTCATGCGCCTGATCGGTCCGCTGCTCAAGGACGCCGCAGCCCTGGGGGCCGGGACGGACTGGAAGACCAGCATCCAGGAACTCGCCGCCAGCCGCCAGCTGGGCACCATCCACTATGCCGTGGATGGCTCCGGGCCGGACCATGCGCGGACCTTTACGGCAGTCCTGCATGTTGGCGGCACCGCCTACGGGAAGGGCTCCGGCCACTCGAAGAAGGAAGCGGAGCAGGAAGCAGCGGCCGACGCCTGGCGGGTGCTCTCCGGAGCCGGCAACACTCCGGGGGCAGCCACGTCCGCCGGTCCCGTCCCCGCAACCTAGCGCCGTGCCCGAACTTCCCGAAGTCGAGGTGGTCCGGCGCGGCCTGGTGAGCTGGGTCCGGGGACGGACTATCGACGCCGTGGAGGTGGTCGATCCACGGTCAGTCCGCCGCCACGCGCTGGGAGCCGGGGACTTTATCGGGAACCTGGAAGGCGCCACGGTCCTGGACGTTGTGCGGCGGGGCAAGTTCCTCTGGATGCCGCTCCTGGACACCGGTGCCGGCGGCCCGGCGGGAACTCCGGGCAGTGCCGGCATCCCGCAGGTGGCCCTCATGGCGCATCTGGGCATGAGCGGCCAGCTCCTGATGCAGGGCGGGGATGTGCCGGACGAAAAGCACCTCAAGGTCCGTTTCCGGCTCAGCCCCCGCGACGGCATGCCCGAGCAGCTGCGGTTCGTGGACCAGCGGATCTTCGGCGGACTGTTCGTCACGGACCTGGTTCCAACGGACGACGGCGGCCCCGGCGGGCTCGCTGAATCGCCCCTTCCGCTGATTGCGGCGGAAGCGGCGCACATCGCACGGGATCCGCTGGACCCTGCCTTCTCCTTCGACCTTTTCTACCGGCGTCTCCGGAAACGCAAAACAGGGCTGAAGAGGGCACTGCTGGACCAGGGCCTGGTGTCCGGCATCGGCAACATCTATGCCGATGAAGCCCTCTGGCGCGCCCGGCTGCACTACGCCCGGCCCACGGACACGTTGCGGCGTGCTGAGGCGGAACGGGTCCTCGCGGAAGCCAGGGAAGTCATGCTGGACGCCCTTGCCGCCGGCGGGACCAGCTTTGACTCCCTCTACGTGAACGTCAATGGCGCCTCCGGCTACTTCGACCGGTCCCTGAACGCCTATGGCCGCGAAGGCCTCGAATGCAAGCGCTGCGCCGCAGCCGGCGTCTCCAGCCGCATGAAGCGCGAGCAGTTCATGAACCGTTCGTCCTACACCTGCCCTGCATGCCAGCCCCGTCCGCGGAACGGCCGCTGGTAGCGGAAAGCTCCCGGCAGGCCGGACAAGGCTGCCGCCTACCGGGCGCGGTAGTGTCCGGCCAGCTTCGCCAGGCCCTCGTCAATGGATACTGCTGGTGCCCAGTCCAGTAGCCTGCGGGTTTCACGCTGGTCGAACCAGTGGGCGGTGGAGAGCTGCTCAGCGAGGAACCTGGTCATCGGCGGTTCCCCGGCCCGCCCGGACCGGGTCCAAAGAACTTCGATGAGCGATCCTGCTGCCCGGGCCAGGCCACCGGGCGCCGACCAGGAGGGTGCCGGAACGCCGCCGGCGGCGCAGATGCCCGCCAGCAGCTCGCCCACCGGCCGCGGTTCACCGTTGCTGACCACGAGCGCCCGGCCGTGGATGTGCTCCATGCGGTGTAGCGCCGCGGCGATGGCAGAGGCCGCGTTGTCCACATAGGTGGTATCGATCAGGGCAGCCCCGTCGTCGAGCAGCGGCAAGCGGCGGCGGCGTGCGCGGTCCAGTACACGTTCCACCAGTTGGGTGTCCCCGGGGCCCCAGACGATGTGCGGGCGCACCGCGGCGACCCGGAAATCCGGCGCGTCAGCAGCCAGCGCAAGAAGTTCGGCCCGGGCCTTGGTGCGTGAATAGTCCCCGTGCGCCCGGTCCGGGTCCGCCGGCTCGGCGCCCAATCCCGCTATTGCGGCCCCCGAGTTGGCCACGGACGGCGAGGAAACAAAGACCATGTCCTGCACGCCCGCCGCACGGGCCGCACGGAGCAGGCGGCGGGTGCCTTCCACATTCACGGCGTCGAATTCCGTGGCCTTGCCCGTGAAGGAGACCTTGGCCGCCAGGTGGATAATTCCCTCCGCGCCGGCAACGGCCCGGCGGACGGCGTCGTCGTCCGTGATGGAGCCGGTGAGGTCCGTGGCGCCGTCGACCCCGGCGGGGCGCCGCTGGAAAGTCGTAACGGCGTGGCCCTGGCGGACCAGCAGCCGGGCCACCTCGCCGCCCAGCAGGCCGCTCGCGCCCGTGACAAGGACCCTCACGGCCTGCCCGCCCGGCCGCCGGCCAGCACCGCGCCAGCCCACAGGGAGAGGCGGGTCCGGTCAATCTTGGCGTTGTGGCGGATATCGGTGGGTTGGGCGGGAACAGCCAGGACGGCGGAGACGCTGACGCCTGCCGCGCGGGCCGCTTCCCGGACCCGCGCTGCGAGCTGCGGCGCGGCAGGGCCCGCCCGGCGGGCACGCGGCACAGTCTCGACGACGGCCACCACGGCCTGCGTCCCGGAAGGGCCTACACCGACGACCGCGGCCAGTCCGACGCCGTCCAGCCGTTCAATGGCCTGCTCAGGGCCCACCGGTGTCACAACGGCGTCCGGCGCGGTCACGACATGCGCCAGGCGTCCCTCCACCCACAGCCGGCCGGCACTGTCGAAGTGTCCGACGTCGCCGGTGCGGTGCCACCCCGCCGTGCGGCTGCTCTCACGCTGGGTCAGCCAAAGCCTGTCGTAGGTTTCCTTCACATGCGGGGCGCCCACCAGGATCTCACCGGTGACTCCCGGCTCCGTGACGGGGATGTTGCCGGGGGCGGTGCCATCCGCGGCAAGCGGGATGACGGCAACGCGGGCGCCGTGCACCGGCAGGCCCACACACACGCCGTTGCCCGCCCCTGCCATGTTTCCGGCGGCAGCGTCTGCCGCGGCGGTGCGGATCTGTTCAAGGCTGATGTCCGTGACGGGCAGCGCCTCGGTCATTCCGTAGGGGGTATGCAGCGAGGCGCGGGGCACCAGCCGCTGCATTTCCGCAAGGAGCGGTTCGGGGACGGGTGCACCGGCCGAGAGGAGCAGCTCCACGCGGTCCAGGGCCTGCCGGCCGGCGGGGCCCATGCTGTTTTGGGTGGCGAGGACGTTGCGCAGCGCCGCGGGGGAGGCGAAGACCACCGTGGCGTCGATAGCCGCAGCGGCGTCCGCGAGTGCGCGGGCTGTCAGGGTCCGAGGTGCGGTGACGTCCATGGCTGGCGTCACGGAGACGGTCCCCAGGGCCGGTCCAAGCAGCGCGAAGGGCGCGAACCCGGCCACCAGGCGCGCGCCGGGACGGATCCCCAGCGTCGCGGCAACGGTGTCCCGCATGGCCGCCAGCCGCCGCTGCGTGTACACCACGCCTTTGGCGGGTCCGGTGGATCCGGAGGTGAAGAGCACGGCCGCAGGCGCATCCGGGTCCGGGTCCTGAGGCGCCGGCGCCGTTCCGGCCGGGACGCTGCCCCGGCGGGTCAGTGAGGCAAGGGAGGTCTCGACGGCGAGGAGCCGGCGTCGGGCAGCCGGCAGGTCCTTCACACTGATGCGGCGCCCCGGCCAGCCGAACACCGATGCTGCGGCGAGGGCCTTGTCGATGCCGATAAGGAAATCGGGGGTGGCACCCTTGACCGCGCGGCTGAGGCCGCGGGTGCCGAGTCCGGCGTCCGCCACCACCACCACTGCGCCCAGCCGGAGGCAGGCGTAAAGGACCACTGTCAGGTCCACGCCGGGTGGAACCATGAGGCTCACGCGGCTGCCCGTCCGCACGCCGGCCTGCCTGAGCCCGTTCGCGAGGGCCGCGATCCGCTGTTCAAGCTCCTGCCAGCTGAGGGCACGGGAGACACTTCCGTCCGCAGCCATCTCGGCGACGGCGGTGTCCCCGCCGGCCGGGCCTGCAGCGAGCTGCGTCAGCGGCGCCCACAGGGGAGTGAAGCCGGTGCCGGAATCTACCGCAGGGGAAGACACAGCAGAAGAGGGCACAGCAGGGGAGGGCGCAGCAGTGTAGGGCACAGCACGGATAGGCGCAGGAAGCGACGGCGCGGCATGGGGAGGTGCTGCAGGGGAGTGCGCAGCGGGAGGCGCACCAGCCGCGGACACCGTTTCGGCACCAACAGGCGTCCTTTCCCCGCCGTACCCGGCGAGCCAGTCGAAGACGGGACCGGCGATGTCCCGGTCCTCCTGGACCAGGTGGCCCGCACCTTCGAAGCGGTGCACTTCCGCGGCCGGCAGGCGGCCGATCAGGTCCTTGAGGTAGCGGTCAGAAAAGATCGGGTCCCGCGGTCCCCAGAGCAGCAGCGCCGGAACGTGCAACCCGGACAGCCCGTCGGCGACGCGGCTGAGCGCGGCAAAGCTTGGATGGGACGCGTCGGCGGGGATGTCCGCAACAAAGTTCCCCACACCCTCGCGGCGGCCGGGGCCCAGATACGGGGCCATGAACGCGCGGCGGACCTCGGGGGCAAGCGGCGGGCGGGCCAGGGAATGGGTCACCCGCAGGAAAGCGTCCGACGTCGTTGTGCCCCACCTGTGCACCGCGGGGTGCAGGGCAAGCCGCAGCGCCGGCGGGATGGGCGAGCCCGGAGGCTGGTGGACGGCTGTGTTGGTCAGCACCACGCCGGCGAGCTGCTGCGGATGGGCCAGTGCCCAGCCAAGGCTGACCACGCCGCCCCAGTCGTGGCCAACGGTGACCACCGGGCCGTCCAGCCCCAGCGCATCGGTGAGGTCGCCGAGATCATTGATCCGGTCCGCCAGCCGCCGGAACGTCCCGGTCCGCTCCGAGAAGCCCATGTCCAGCTGGTCCACGGCCACTACGCGCCAGGGCTGTTCTGCACGGGATCCGGCGGCCAGCAGCGTCCGCCACAGGTAGGACCAGGTCGGGTTGCCGTGCACGCACAGCAGGGTGCCGGCGGGAGCCAGGCCGCGCCGGGACAACTGGGGCCCGTTGTCCAGCAGGTGCCAGCGGCGTACCGTTTGGGGGTCATCCGCGGCAGAGATGGACGGAACGTCGATTTCGCGCGACCATTCCGGGTCGACGCCTGTCCAGTCTGCGGTTACCAAACGATTTCCACCATGGCGGTGTTAAGTCCGGACCCGACGCCCATGCACAGCACGCGGTCCCCTTCGTCAAGGTTCTGCGCTTCGGCGGCCAGGGTCATCGGCAGGGATGCCGGGCCTACGTTGCCCCAGTGCGGGAACGTGATGGGCACCTTGTCCGGGTCCAGGTCGATAGCGTCAACGATGGCCTGGGTGTAGGCCGTACTCACCTGGTGCGTGACATAGCGGTCCATCGAGCCCCAGTCCCACTCCGGCTGGGCCTCGTGCCACGCGTCAAGCACGAGCTGCAGGCCGCCGTCGAGCAGGCCCTTCGTGTCCGTGGCCATGCCGTCGATGCCACCCACGCACAGCTCATGGTGCTCCGTGCCGGCCCGCATCACGCCACCAAGGATCCGGTGTGCCCCCGGGTGTTCATCCGCCGGCCCCAGGACGGCAGCAGCGGCCCCGGAGCCCAGGGTGAGCGTGGCGAACTCGCGGTTGAAGTCCTCCCGGGTTGTCTCCGGCCGCTGCAGCCTGGCCAGGGTTGCCTCCTGCGTGGCCTGGGCATCCTCACCGTTGACGATCACCGCGTACTTGATCTGGCCGGAGTCGATCATGTTGGCGGCCAGGGTCATGCCGTTGACGAACCCGAGGCAGGCGTTGGCGACGTCGAAGTTCATGGCGGAGGAGGGGAGGCCAAGCCCGTGGTGGACCTTGACCGCGACGGACGGTTCGAGGTTCCGCCGCGTGACGGACGTGTTGATCAGCAGTCCCACCTCGGATGCTTCGATGCCGGAATCGGCCAGGGCCTTTGCGCCCGCCTCAATGGCGGCGTCGTCAAACGAGGTCCCTGGGGCCCACCACCGGCGGTGCGTGACACCGGCTACACGTTCGAGCAGCCTGGGCGGGAATTTCAGCCGGCGCAGGGTGGATGCCAGCCGGTGGTCGAATTCCGTGGAACTGACAATCCGCGGAGCCTGGACGCCGATCACCGAGAGCAGAGCGGTGTTGCGGTGCCGGAACGTTGCATTCCCTATCAAATCAAGCCTCTGTTCGTGTCCGTCCTGTGCTGTGGCGGGTGACCGCCCCCTCAAGCACAAAGCCCAAGGACTAATCATGCCCGGTGGCGGTCCATTCCTGCACATGCCCAGCAGGACATCCGGCCCGGCCCGGCCGGGCTTCTGCGCGAAAATGTCCCGGCCCCGCAGTAGATTGTAGGTATCCGTGGCTGTCCCCACCATCCGCGTCCGCCGAGCAGGAGAACCGAAACGCCTTGCACCTCAAAAGCCTGACCGTCCGGGGGTTCAAGTCATTCGCGTCCGCCACCACCTTCAATTTCGAGCCTGGGGTTACCGCGGTTGTTGGCCCCAATGGATCCGGAAAGTCCAACGTGGTGGACGCCCTGGCCTGGGTTATGGGGGAGCAGGGAGCCAAGACCCTTCGCGGCGGGAAGATGGAAGACGTCATCTTCGCCGGCACCTCGGGCCGGCCGCCCCTTGGCCGGGCCCACGTGTCGCTGACCATCGACAACACCGACGGCGCCCTGCCCATCGAGTACAGCGAAGTGACCATTTCGCGGACCCTGTTCCGCTCGGGCGGCTCCGAATACGCCATCAACGGTGCCGGCTGCCGCCTGCTGGATATCCAGGAATTGCTTTCCGATTCCGGCCTCGGCCGCGAGATGCACGTCATTGTGGGCCAGGGCCAGCTTGACCGCGTCCTGCACGCCACACCGGAGGACCGCCGGGGCTTTATCGAGGAAGCGGCAGGCATCCTGAAGCACCGCCGGCGCAAGGAAAGAACGGTGCGCAAGCTGGACGCCATGCAGGCCAACCTGCAGCGGCTCAACGACCTCACCGGAGAAATCCGCCGCCAGCTCACTCCCCTGGGAAAACAGGCCGAAGTGGCCCGCCGGGCCCAGCGCGTGCAGTTCGATGTCCGCGATGCCCGCGCCCGCCTCCTGGCAGACGACCTCGTCCAGCTTCAGCTGGCCCTGGAAAAGGACGTAGCGGACGAAGCTGCCCTGAAGGAGCGCCGGACGCTCGCTGCCGGGCAGCTGGAGGCCGGCCGCAGGCAGCAGGCGGCCCTGGAACAACGCGCAGCTGAAGCAACCCCCCAGCTGAACGCCGCCCGGGACACCTGGTACCGCTTGTCCGCCACCAGGGAACGCCTGCGGTCCCTGGGTTCGCTGGCGCAGGAACGCAACAGCCTCCTGGGATCCGTCGAGGCCCCGGCGCCCGGCCGGGATCCGGAACAGCTGGAACGCCAGGCCGCGAGGGTCCGTGAGGAACTTGCCGAACTGGAGCGTGGCATCTTGGACCGGCGAGCCGCCCTTGAGGCAGCCTCAGCGGACAAGGCTGAAGCGGAACGCGCCGCCCTGGAAGAGGACAAGCGGCTCACCGCAGAACTCCGTGCGGCAGCCGACCGGCGTGAGGGGCTGGCCCGCCTGGCCGGCCAGGTGGCAGCGGCAAGGTCACGGGTGGAATCCGCCCAGGCGGAACTGGGCAGGCTGCGCGAATCACTTGCCGCAGGAACCGAGCGGCGGGCCCGTGCCCAGGCCGAATTCACTGCGCTGGAAAACCAGGTGGCGGGCGTGGAGGAAGGGGAGGAATCCCTCGACGCCGACTACGAGGCCGCCAGTGCGGCCCTGGACACGGTGATCCAGAAGATCGAGGGCCTCCAGGCAGCTGTCAGCGAGGGGGTCCGCAAGCGGGACGCCTTGGTGGCGCGGCGGGATGCCCTGAAGCTGGGCCTCGAACGGAAGGACGGCGCCAGCCACGCCCTGCACGCAGGCCTCGATGGGATCCAGGGGTCCCTGGCAGCGCACCTGGCCGTGACACCGGGCTTCGAGACCGCCATCGCCGCTGTCCTGGGCGAGGCCTCCGAGGCAGTCCTGGTCCAGGATGAGGCCACCGCTGTTGCCGTGATCCAGCTTCTTAAGGACAACGACGCCGGGCGGGCGTCGCTGCTCGTCGCCGCGGCGGCGGCCGCTGCGGCAAAGGCGGGGGACACCACAGCGGCCCTCCCAGCGGGGGCACAGTGGGCAACGGACCTCGTCACGTGCCCTTCCCCCTGGACACCCCTCGTGGCGCACCTGCTGTCCGGCGTCGCCGTCGTGCCCGACATCCAGGCTGCGTCCGCCCTGGTGGCGGCCCACCCGGAACTGACTGCCGTGACCCGGGCCGGAGATATTTTCGCGGCCCTGTCAGCCACCGGCGGCTCGGCGAAGGCGCCGTCCCTCCTGGAGGT
This sequence comes from Arthrobacter sp. AK04, assembly GCF_021129155.1. Classification (GTDB taxonomy): domain Bacteria; phylum Actinomycetota; class Actinomycetes; order Actinomycetales; family Micrococcaceae; genus Arthrobacter; species Arthrobacter quantipunctorum. Next base: position 6,248 of record NZ_JAJOMC010000045.1, on the reverse strand, counting down.
GCAGGCCGCAGTGGACGACGCCGAGAGCGAGCTTGCCGGGGTCACCGCGGGCCTGGAGCGGGACAGGTTCGCCCTGGCCGGCGCCGAGGCCCAACGCGCCGAGGCGCAGGAGCGCGCCGACGCCGCACTGGACAGGCTGCATGACTCGGATGCCAGGCTGGCCGCCGTCGCAGAACGCCTGGGCCACCTGAACTCCGTCCTTCGCAGCGCGGTCGGGGAGAGCGACCGCCTCGCGGCATCGCTGGCCAAAGCCGAGGAAAACGTTGCCGCAGAGGAGCGGGCGCTCGCTGCCGTCACCGCACGCCTGGCGGCAGCCCAGGAAGTCCCGCTGGAACAGGAGCCCTCCACCGGGCACCGCGATGCGCTGGCACTGGCTGCCTCACACGCCCGGAGCGCCGAGGTCGAGGCGCGGCTGTCGCTCCGCAGCGCCGAAGAGCAATTCACGGCCACTGGGAACCGGGCCGCTTCCCTGGAGCGCGCAGCCGCTACGGAACGCAGGGCACGCGAGGAAGCTGCCGAACGGGCCCGGGTCCGCCGCATCAAGGCGCGGCGGGCAGCTGCCGTTTCCGCCGCCGCCGGCCTGGCGCTCCGCTATGTAGATGTGTCCGTGGACCTGGCACAGCATGAGCGGGACCTGGCGGAAGAGAACCGGGAGCAGAGGGACCGGGAGCTCGCGGAGATCCGGACCGCAAACGAACTGCTGGCCCGCGAACTCGCCGACCTCACGGACAACGTCCACCGTGACGAGCTCGCCCGGACCCAGCAGAAGGCACGGATCGAAGCCCTGGAAAGCCGGTCCATCGACGAGCTGGGGATAACCCCGGACGCCCTGGTGGCCGAGTTCGGGCCGGACGTTCCGGTTCCGGTTCCGGCAGGGGAGAGCGGGGACAAGTGGGCGGCCCTTCGCGCCCCCGTGGACCACACCGGCGCGGACATCGTCGAGGGAAAGCCCTACGTCAGGGCAGAGCAGGAAAAACGCCTGCGGAAAGCGGAGCGGGACCTCGCCGGCCTGGGCAAGGTCAACCCCCTGGCGCTGGAGGAATTCGCCGCGCTGGAGGAACGCCACCAGTTCCTGAGCAGCCAGCTGGAGGACCTGAAGGCCAGCCGAAAGGATCTCCTGGACATCATCAAGGAAGTGGATGACCGGGTCCAGCGGGTCTTCACGGAGGCGTTCGAGGACACCCAGGCCCAGTTCACCAGGGTCTTCGCCAGGCTCTTCCCGGGCGGCGAGGGGCGGCTGGTCCTCACCGACCCCGCCGATATGCTCACCACCGGCATCGAGGTCGAGGCCCGCCCGGCCGGCAAGAAGATCAAACGGCTTTCGCTCCTGTCCGGCGGCGAACGCTCACTGACCGCGGTGGCCCTGCTGGTGGCCATCTTCAAGGCGCGGCCTTCACCGTTCTACGTCATGGACGAGGTGGAAGCGGCGCTGGACGACACCAACCTGGGCCGGCTCATCACGATCTTTGAAGAACTCCGGGAATCCAGCCAGCTCATCGTCATCACCCACCAGAAGCGGACCATGGAGGTCGCCGACGCACTGTACGGCGTCACCATGCGCGGCGACGGCGTCTCCACCGTGATCAGCCAGAGGCTGGGGGCCGAGGTCTGACCCGGCCGGCGTAACGGCAGGTCAACTGCCTTCCCGCCCCGAAAAGAGCCCCGGCGTCTATGAGAAGCTAGGGGAGTGAATGACATCCTTCCCATAGTTCTGTCCATCCTTGCTGTCCTGGTGGTTCTCGGCGGGCTGATTCCGGTCCTCCTGAAGACCCGGAAGAACATCACGCGCTACCCCGGCCCGCGGGACGCCAACGACCCCGTCCTGCCGCGGAGCGGCAGCACGGCCGTGGAGGACCGGCCAGGCGCGGTGGCAGACCGCGCGGCCCCGGGCGGCGCGGACCTGGACGGGCTGGAGACCACCGAGGTCCCGGACAACGCCGCAGGACTCGAAGTCATTCCAGTGGAAACCCCGCTGCCGGTGGCAGGCCGGCTGGTCCGCCTCCGCGAACGGCTGGTCCGCTCCAACAACGTCATGGGCAAGGGACTCCTGGCCCTGCTATCCAGCGACAAGATCGACGAGAACGTCTGGGACGAAGTGGAGGAAACGCTCCTCCTCGCAGACCTGGGCACCGAGCCCACCATGCAGCTGGTGGACGCGCTGCGCGAACGGGTCAAGGTGCTGGGCACCCGGACTCCTGAGCAGGTCAAGCTCCTGCTGCGGGAGGAGCTCATCAAGCTCGTGGATCCCACCATGGACCGTACACTCAACGTCCAGCGGCATGCGGACAGGCCTGCGGTGATGATGGTGGTGGGCGTGAACGGGGTCGGCAAGACCACAACCGTGGGCAAGCTTGCACGCGTGCTGGTGGCCGAGGACAAGGACGTCCTGCTCGGTGCCGCGGACACCTTCCGTGCCGCCGCCGCCGAACAGCTCGCAACGTGGGGCCAGCGCGTTGGTGTTCCCACCGTCAAGTCCGACATCGACGGCGCGGATCCCGCCTCGGTTGCCTACGAAGCGGTCAAGGCCGGCATCGACCAGGAAGTCGACGTCGTGATGATCGACACCGCCGGACGGCTCCAGAACAAGGTTGGCCTCATGGACGAGCTCCGGAAGGTCAAGCGCGTTGTGGAAAAGCTCGCTGAAGTGGACGAGGTCCTCCTGGTGCTGGACGCAACCACCGGCCAGAACGGCCTGAACCAGGCCCGCGTGTTCTCCGAAGTGGTCAACATCACCGGCATCGTCCTGACCAAACTGGACGGAACCGCCAAGGGCGGCATCGTCGTCGCAATCCAGAAAACCCTGGGCGTCCCCGTGAAGCTGATCGGCCTGGGAGAAGGGGCGGACGACCTTGCCCCCTTCGAGGTCGAGGGCTTCGTGGACGCGCTGCTGAACTAGCCGCAGCCGCACCCGCAGCCCGTCCTGGCGGCCTGACGGCAGCCCGCCGTCAGGCCGCTGGCTTCCTCAGGCTCTCCCGGGTGGCAAGCCACGTGCACGCCGCCACCACCATGATGCCGCCGGTCACTCCGAACGCCCAGCCGTAGCCCAGCCGGTCCGCCAGCACACCGGCCAGGACCGGCCCAACGATCGCGCCGACGTCGGACGTCATCTGGTAAACGGCCAGTACCTTGCCTCCGGACCGCCCGTTTCCGATCACATCGGCGACCGCGGCCTGCTGGGCCGGGCCGAAGAGCCCCGAGCCGACGCCGGCCAGCGCCGATGCCGCCAGGAACCAGCCCAGTCCGGTGGTGAAACCGATGGCAGCCGTGGAGGCACCCGCCACGAGCAGCCCGGCCACCATCATGGGCTTGCGGCCCAGGGTGTCGGCCAGCCGGCCCGAGAACGTCAGGGCCGCAGCGTTGCCGGCAGCAAACACAGCCAAAGCAAACCCCGCCGCCTCAGGCCCCGCGCCGAGGGCTGCCACCGCAAACAGCGGAACGGTGGCCATCCGCACGCCGAAAGTGGCCCAGCCGTTGACGAAGCTGGAAACCAGCGCTGTCCGGTACGTTCCTGTGGCAAGGGCCTCGGCCAGCGGCATATCGGCACGGTCCTGCTGCGGCCCGCTGCCCCGGCGCTGATGGCTCAGCTGCGTTTGGACCACGACGGCGGCCACCACCAGGGCCGCCGCGTACGCCAGGAACGGAACCCGCAGGCCGAAGCCTGCCAGCAGGCCGCCCACGATCGGTCCGCAGACGTTCCCGATGAGGAAAGCGGACGCGTAGGCACCCGAGACCCGGCCCCTGCTTTCCGGCGGCGCAAGCCGCACCACCAGCGCCATCGACGCGACCGTGAACATCACTGAGCCGGCGCCGCCAAGCCCGCGGAACAGCAGCAGCTGCCAATAGTCCTGCGCGAAGGCGCACGCAGCCGTGGACGCCGCCACGATCAGCAGTCCCGTGACGTAGACGGGGCGTTCGCCCAGCCGGCCTATCAGGGCGCCGCCCGCAGGGGCAAAGACCAGCCGCATGAATGCGAAGATCGCCACGATCACGGACGCTTCGGTATTTCCCACCCCGAAGGTTGTGGCGAATTGCGGCAACACGGGGGCAACAAGGCCGAATCCCAGCGCTATCAGGAAGGCTGCGGCCAGCATCACCTTGATGTCGCGCGGGAGCTTCTGCCGGTCCTTGCGCAGCAGGGAAAAAATCCGCGATGTTGCGCGGATCACGCGGGCATCTGCCGTCATGGTCCAGTGGTCCTTGCGTATATGGGTGCCGGGCTTCGGCGGGAGCGGTGAAACATAACCGTAACAAGCCAGATATGCACCATTTACTTCCTAGAGGTTGTTGTAACAGCCCCGCAATACAAATCCTCCGCGGCCGAAACACAGCGCCGACACACTCGTTACAGGACGCAAAAGGCGTTGGCAGGCGGATCAGCTCCGCAACTTTCGACCAAATAGATAAGAGAGGCGTGCACCATGGAACTTACCGCAGGTCACGTATGGATCATGGTGTCGGCGGCGCTCGTGCTGTTGATGACACCGGGTCTGGCATTTTTCTACGGCGGCATGACCCGGGCCAAGGCCGCGCTGAACATGATGATGATGAGCTTCATCTCCATCGGCATGGTGGGAGTCATCTGGGTCCTGTGGGGTTACTCAATGACCTCCGGGGACGGCTTCCTCCAGATGGTGGGCAACCCGTTCGCCAACTTTGGGCTTGAAGGCATCGACAGCCCCGACGGGCTCATCACGGTGGGCTTCGGCGCCACCTTTGCCATCATCACGGTGGCCCTCATCAGCGGCGCCATCGCGGACCGCGCCAAGTTCGGCGCCTGGACCGTCTTCGTTCCGGTCTGGGTCACGCTGGTCTACTGCCCGCTTGCCTACATGGTGTGGGGTGGCGGCCTGTTCAGCACCGAAGGCGCTGTTGGTGCGGCACTCGGCGAGGCCATCGACTTCGCCGGCGGCACTGTGGTCCACATCAACGCCGGCGTTGCTGCCCTGATCCTCGTCTTCATCGTCGGTAACCGCCGCGGCTTCGGCAAGGACCCCAACCACCGCCCGCACAACATCCCGTTCGTGATGCTCGGTGCCGCAATTCTCTGGTTCGGCTGGTTCGGCTTCAACGGCGGCGCTGCCTCCACTGCTGAGCAGGGCGGGCTCATCTGGGTCAACACCCTCGCCGCCCCGGCCGCAGCAATGCTCGGCTGGCTGGTCACCGAGCGCATCCGCGACGGCCACCCCACCTCACTCGGTGCAGCGTCCGGCGTGGTCGCAGGCCTTGTTGCCATCACCCCCGCCTGCGCCAACGTCAGCCCGGTCGGTGCCCTTGGCCTGGGCGTCGTGGCAGGCGTCGCGTCCGCCCTGGCAGTGGGACTGAAGTTCCGCTGGGGCTTCGATGACTCGCTCGACGTCGTGGGTGTCCACCTGGTCTCCGGCATCATCGGCACCGTGGCCCTTGGCTTCATCGCCCTTCCCGAGGAAGGCGCCGGCGGCGGCCTCTTCTACGGCGGCGGCATGGCCCAGATGTGGGCACAGCTGGCAGCAGCGGGCATCGCCATCGCCTACTCCGCAATCCTGACCACCATCATTGCCCTGGCCATTCACAAGACCATGGGCTTCCGGGTCTCGCAGGAACAGGAAACGGTGGGTGTGGACCTCAGCCTGCACGCCGAGACCGCCTACGAGTTCGGCGTCGGGGGACACGGCGGAAGCTTCCAGCCCCTGCACGACATGATCACCGGAAAGACCCAAACGGACGCTGCGCAGGCAACGGGTGCGCAGAAGACCGAATCAGCAACAGGTAAGGAAAGCGTGGGGGCATGAAACTGATTACAGCGATCGTCAGGCCGGAAAAGCTCGAAGCCATCCGGGAAGGACTGGAGGCCTACGGCGTGCAGGGCCTGACGGTCAGCGCGGCCAGCGGCTACGGCCGGCAGCGCGGCTATACCGAGGTCTACCGCGGAGCGGAGTACAACGTGGATCTGCTGCCAAAGATCCGCGTGGAGGTCCTGGCCACGAACGAGCAGGCGGACGACATCCTCGATGTCATCATCGCCAGCTCCAACACCGGCCGGGCAGGTGACGGCAAGGTCTGGACCATGGATGTCTCCGAAGCCGTCCGGGTCCGCACCGGTGAACGCGGCGTCGCCGCAATCTAGGGCCGGCGGCACTCCACGGAAACATCCGTGAACAGACGTCAAAGAGCGGGGCGGGAACCCCCGGGGGTTGCGGCCCGCGCGTGCGTAGGTTTGGGGCGGGCCGCCGGTCGTGGGGGGGGCGGGCGCCCCCACGCCCGGGGGGGCG